>NZ_QAJO01000004.1:339527-767307 GCF_003852415.1 Chryseobacterium sp. KBW03
CGCCGCCAAATACCAGAAAAAGCGAGCAGCGAAAGCAGGTTCCCGGCTCCTTAATAGGATGATCATTAAACTTCAAATAAAATCTCTATATTGGTATAAGGTTTTACCATAATTAAAAAAAAATGACAGACTATTTTGGTTTTTTTGTAAAATTGATTGTGATCGCTGTTGTTATAACGATCGCTACAATTATTTTTGTCCCATTAAAAAAATACAGAATAGCAAAGATATTACTGTTCATTATTGCCGGTATTTTATTTATCATTGGTGCGGGAGGATGCTTTTTGATGACCATCTCTAATGTAGGATCTTACAGGTATTAATATTTTCCCAATAAAAAACATTATTTTTGCACATCAGACGTAAAAATTATGGCAAAGCAAGAAGATGTTTTCAAGAAAGTGATTTCTCACGCTAAAGAATATGGTTTTATTTTCCCATCGAGTGAGATCTATGATGGTTTATCCGCTGTTTATGATTATGGACAGAACGGGGCCGAACTTAAAAATAATATCAAACAATACTGGTGGAAAGCTATGGTACAGCTTAACGAGAATATTGTGGGTATTGATTCGGCGATCCTTATGCACCCTACAACATGGAAGGCATCAGGCCACGTAGACGCTTTCAACGATCCATTGATTGACAATAAAGATTCTAAGAAACGTTTCAGAGCAGACGTTTTGGTGGAAGACTACTGTGCTAAAATTGAAGATAAAGAGAATAAAGAAATCGAAAAAGCTGCGAAAAGATTCGGGGAGGCTTTCGATAAAGATCAGTTTGTTGCAACGAATCCAAAAATTTTGGAATACAGAGCAAAAAGAGAAGCTATTCTTTCAAGACTGGCAAAATCTCTGGAAAATGAAGATCTTGCTGATGTAAAAGCATTGATTGAAGAGCTTGAAATTGCAGATCCTGATACAGGTTCCAGAAACTGGACGGAAGTAAGACAATTCAACCTGATGTTCGGAACAAAGCTTGGTGCTTCTGCAGACTCTGCAATGGATCTTTATTTAAGACCTGAAACAGCACAGGGTATCTTTGTGAACTTCCTGAATGTACAGAAAACTTCACGTCATAAACTTCCTTTCGGTATCGCACAGATCGGTAAGGCATTCAGAAATGAGATTGTTGCAAGACAGTTTATCTTCAGAATGCGTGAATTCGAACAGATGGAAATGCAGTTCTTCGTAGCTCCGGGAACGGAACTGGAATTCTACGAGCAATGGAAGCAAAAGCGTCTGAACTGGCACTTGGCTCTAGGGTTAGGAAACGACAACTACAGATTCCATGACCATGAAAAATTGGCTCACTATGCGAATGCTGCTGCTGATATTGAGTTTAACTTCCCATTCGGATTTAAGGAACTAGAAGGTATTCACTCAAGAACGGATTTCGATTTAAAAGCGCATGAAGAATTCTCTGGAAGAAAACTTCAGTTCTTCGATCCTGAAAGAAATGAAAACTATGTTCCTTATGTAGTGGAAACTTCAGTAGGTTTAGACCGATTATTCCTGTCAATTTTCTCACATTGTCTAAGAGATGAAGTATTGGAAGATGGTTCTGAAAGAACTGTTTTATCTTTACCTCCAGCGATTGCTCCAATCAAAGCAGCTATTCTTCCTTTGATGAAGAAAGATGGTTTGGCAGAATACGCAGAAACAATCTTCAACGATCTGAAATATGATTTCAACCTATTCTACGAAGAAAAAGATGCGATCGGAAAACGTTACAGAAGACAGGATGCCATCGGTACTCCTTACTGTATCACTGTAGACCACGACTCTCTTGTAGATCATACAGTAACCATCAGAGACAGAGATACGATGCAGCAGGAAAGAGTTCCTGTTTCAGAGTTGAGAAGAATCATTGATGAGAAAACCAACTTCAGAAATTTACTCTCTAAATTATAATTTAAAAGCCCTGTTCGCAGGGCTTTTTTATTTTTATCAACATATGGGTTAATTTATTATTTTTATCCCTCAAATTTTAACCATGAAAAAAATAACACTCATAATGTTTGGAGTGATCCAGACATTGGCATTTGCCCAAACCCAGGACTTGACAACACTAGCTGCCGGGGATCATGTGGGAATGAATGCTCTATTCGATGATAAGGACAATCTTTACGGTTACGTTTCTCTATATTCTTACGGAAAATCCGGTGATAAGACCAAAAAATTTGAATACGTTGTATTAGACAAAAACCTCAACCCTGTTGCCAACAAAGAGTTTGAAGGAGATATCACCGCAGCATCTTATGTAGGATATGTTGATTTTAAGGGTCAGATTATCTTAAAACCTTCCATGATGGATTATTCTCTGGTAAAAAGCAGAGAAGTATTTACTCCCGTCTCTATGGTAATCGATCCAAAAACCAACTCTATTACCAGAAAAATATATTATGACTATCTGGAAAATGGGACTTTCAAAGAGATCAATGAACCTAAGAGCTGGAAAGAACAACGTAAAGAAAACCGTGATGAGAAAAAAGACAAAGGTTACAACTACGTTTCTGCTGTAGGAGAACTGAAAGAAGGAGGGTATTTTGCTGTTGAATACAAAGATTATGGAAAGTACGAGAACAGCAACAGCCTTATAAAGTTTGATCCAAACAAAAAGGAGGTTTGGAGGTACAGGTATAATACAGACGGAAGCAAGAAAATTTATACCACCTTGTCTGTTCTGGAAAGAGACGAAAACTACATGTACTGCATCATGAAAAAAGTCAATGAGAAGCAGAAAACATTCAGTCTTCTTGTTCTTGATATGAAAACCGGAAAAGAAACTTCCAATAAGCCAGTTACCGGATTATCAGATGACACCATAGACAATATTGAATCCTTCTACTCTAATTACAGAAAGATTGACAATGATAAAACCTTTGATGATAAAGTAGTTCTATTGGGAAGAAACTATGATGATTCTGAATCAGTAGGATTTGCAAGAATGATCGTCAATAAATCTAATTTTTCAGTAGATACCAAAGCGATTAATTATGAACCTAATATTTCTGCATTTCTTCCAAAAGTCAATAGGAATGGTATGGTAGAAAGCGGCTATATGCTTCAGACTAAGGACATGTATTTTATGAATGACGGAAGTGTAGGGATTCTATCTGAAAAATATAAACCGGCAGGCCAATATTCGGCTCCTAAAACCACTGATCTTGTTTACATTTACACCGATAAAGATTTCAAAGTAAAAAATGTTCAGGTTTTTGAAAAGGAAAAATCAAAATGGGTAAACAGTGATTATCTGTTCTCACAATACCTCAATGGAGGAAAAGATGTGGTATTTTTCTATCGTGACTACCAGAAAGATGAAGTGACTAGGCAAAAAAGATGGAATTTATTCATCAATACCATTATTGACGGGAAATTCAAACAGGAAATTGTTCCTATTTCTGAAAAAGACAATTATACAGTAACACCTTACGTAGGAAAAGAAGGCTATATACTGCTTCGTGAGTATAATGAGAAAGAAAAATTTAATAAGATCCGTTTGGAGAAATTAAATTACTAATACAAAAAAGAACCCTGAATTTTCATCAGGGTTCTTTTTTGTATGTTTTGGCTAAAGGCCAGTGGATTTTTTATTATTTTAAAACGGGCTAAAGCCGTTCCTATTGATCTCTTAATTACTATCAATTTACTTTTGCCAATGTCTCATTCGTCTGATAATACTCTGCAATATTCTTTATTTCATCCAAACTCAGGTTCCACATAAAATTCAGGAACTGCTGATAACTTTCACTTTGATTTTTGGATTCTATCCTATCCAGATATCGGTTTAGGTTGTAGTTTTTTCTCGCTTCATATATTTTGGAAAAACATCTTCCTAACCAGCTTTTATAATATTTTTCTTCCTCTTCATCCTGTAAAAACTGCATGGCGGTGTAAATTCCCAGTCCATAGTCTTCTGAGTGGAAATAATTGGGTAAAATCTCCATTCTTGCTGCTTTCTTTAATGTTACAAACAGATCTGAGGGTTTATCTGGAGCAACAGGTGTTTTAAGTTCTGCAAATGTTTTTTTAAGCATCTCAATTCTTCTGGACACCTCAGGATGAGAAGCCAGAGAATCTTTATTCAGCTTTTCTTTGTAGAAATTATAATTGTATAATGAAAAATCCTCCTTCTTCATCCACTTTTCATTGAAAGCCTGTTTGGGAAGATTAAAAAGTTTTTTATACGTTTCTACCTTCAATTCTCTGGGTGAAATCGTATCAAAATCCTGCAGCCTCTGAAGAGCATTCACAAATTCTGCTTTCTTAAAATCGCTGTTTTTAAAAATAACATAGCCCAAAGAATCTGCCTGCATTTCACTCTGTCTCCTTTCCACGCTTTTTTTATACACGGTATTTTTTACAATATCAAAAGCTTTTTGATTCTGGCTCTGACTTCGGTTCGTTGTAGTAGATTTTATATTCTCAACCAGTACTTTATCCAGCTTGTCCTGTTCTATAATTTTTAAAAAGGTTTTCAGGGAATGTTCTTCCATTTTATGTCCCAGCTCATGAGAAATAACGGCAGCAATCTGTTCCTCATTGTTGAGCCAGCTGTAAAGCCCCATATTGATTACAAAAGTTCCGTCAGCAAGACAATAAGCATTGGGAGTATTGTCTTTTGCAATCAGAATTTTCAGATCCTGAGGAATTTTAGGATTATTCTTTTTAAGACGTTGAATCATAGAGTGTATACTGGTTTCAAATTCAGATTTAAAGATAAAATCCTTATTTTTCACCTGCTTTTCAAAGTCAGTTCCAAATTCTTTGTAAATTTTGGAGAGTTGAGAACCTGTTTTCCCGGAATATTGGGACCTTAATTTCTTTACAGTCGCTTCATTATTCGCTTCAAAATTATTTAAAAATGCTTTTCTCTGTATGTAATCTGCAGTATCTATAGGCTTGTAAATCTGTGACATTCCCATTATAGAAAATAGGAAGCAGCCCAATACAATTAGTTTTCTGGTCATAGTTTTCATCAATAAGAACAAAAATAACGTATTTGATGATTCATTTTAATTTTTATAGCCAAATTATTCTAAATTTGTTAGAGACCCATTCATGAAAAAATGAGAATACTAAAGTATATGATAGGCGGAGCCGTAGCAGGTGCTGCAGCAGCTTATTTTCTGGGATATGATTATTTATTTAGTGGTATCTCCAAAACCTATCTTAAAGGAAAATCAAGTGCCTATATTGATGACGGAAATCTTTTCCCGAGCAATCCTATTGCTACAGAAGAACCCAGGCTGTGGGAAGAAGATTCTGATTACAATAAAAAAGAATTACCGAAACATTTAGTTGAAAATTTAGAGCACTCCAAAACAGCATCTTTTGTAGTGATACGGAATGGGAAAATTCTTCATGAGCAATATTGGGACGGGTACAATCAACTGTCGCAAACCAATTCTTTTTCTATGGCAAAGGCGGTCACTGTCATGCTTTTGGGAAAAGCACTGGAAGAAGGTATTATTCCCTCTATTGATGAAAAGTTCTCTGATTTTTATCCTGAATTTAAAAATAAGCCATTAGGAAACCTAGTTACCCTTAAAAACTTAGCTCAAATGGAAGCCGGATTGGACTGGAATGAAAATTACAACAATCCCTTTTTTCCTAATGCCAAAGCCTATTACGGAAAGAGCCTTGTAAAAGCCGTATTCCCAAGAAATTTCAAAGAAGAGCCGGGAACCCGATTTGAATATCAAAGCGGTTCTACACAGCTTCTTGGTTTTGCCCTTAGAAAAGCAATCGATAAGCCACTGGCTGGATACTTATCAGAAAAATTCTGGGTTCCTTTGGGAATGGAACAAAATGCGAAATGGAGTACAGACGATTATGGAATGGAAAAAACCTACTGCTGTATTCATTCCAATGCAAGAGATTTTGCCAAACTGGGACAATTATTTCTGGATGATGGAAAAGTTGAGGATCAGCAAATTCTCAACCTTGATTTTATTGAACAGATGAGAACTCCTACAGAAAAATCCGAAAACATCTATGGGATGGGACTTTGGATCAATCATGATAATCCTATCAAACATTATTATTTCCTGGGATTGCAGGGACAATATATTATTATGGTTCCGGAGCACCATATGGTGATTGTAAAAACCGGAAGTTATTCCAACAACCCTAAAAACGATAGAGGAAGACCTGATCAGGTTAGATTCTTTGTAAATGAAATTGTATCTTTATTCCAATAGAAATGATGGAAAAATACAGCTCAAAAATAGATGCTTATATTGAAAAATCCCAGGATTTTGCCAAACCGATACTGCATTATATCCGTGAAACCGTGCATGAGTTCTGTCCAGAAGCAGAAGAAACCATGAAATGGAGTTTTCCCCATTTTATCTACAAAGGAAAAAATCTTTGTGCCATGGCTTCTTTTAAACAGCACTGTACATTTGGGTTCTGGCTGGAAAAAGAAATGAAAACCATGCAGGAAATCACTCAGGATATTGAAAAAAACTCAATGTTCAGCTTAGGAAAAATCACCAGTATGGAAGACCTTCCATCTAAACCTCAGCTTAAAAGTGCCATTACAGAAGCCATGGAACTTACAGATATGGGAGTTGCCATGAAGAAATCGGCCCCTTCCAAAACGGAAATGGAAGTTCCGGATTACTTTCAATCAGCTTTAGATACTCAACCAAAGGCTCTGGAAGTTTTTGAAAAAGCTTCACCATCATTCAGAAAAGAATATATCTCCTGGATTGTTGATGCTAAAACAGAGGTGACCAGAAATAAGAGAATGGAACAGGCTCTGGAATGGATCGCTGAAGGTAAAGGCCGTAACTGGAAGTATGAGAGAAAATAAAAACACATATCCAATGAAGAAAAAAATTATTCACTTTTTCTTCCTTATTATTTCAATTTTTACATTTGCTCAAAAATTTGATTTTGAAGGGCAATATAGGTATGCCCGAATGCTTTCATCCAAAAATCCGGACAGCTCGGAAATTGTTCTGAATAAGATTATTGATTCTGCGCAGAGAAGAAATCTGCCGGAATTTCTTGCAAAGGCATATTATTTAAAGTCTTTCAACAGCTATTTGAAATCTGATGCCGAGAAAAGCCTTGATTTTGCAGACAAAGCGCTTAAAGTATCTATCCAAAGTGACTACAGCATCGGGAAAGCACTGGCGTACAGGATGCAGGGAACTCAATATGCAAAGCTTGGGCTGCTTAAAGAATCTTCGAAAAGCCTTCGAAATGCTCTGGCAGAAGTAAAAAACAATAATACGGAAGAAGGACATGAGCTGAAAGGTATGATCTTTAATTCTTTTCTGATCCTTCTCAATAAGAACCAGTATAAAGAGAAAGAGTACTATTCTACAGGTGCCATTCAGGAATTTAAGAAACTTAAAAATGTAACCAGACGAAATGAATTGCTGATTTCAGCTTATACCAATATGGGGTATAATTTATCTGAAGTAAAAAAATTCAAGGAAGCCAAATATTATTTCGTAAATGCTCTTTCATTGGTAGGGGAAAGCAATTATTATCTCCAGGCCAACATTCTTAATGATATAGGATTTTCATTTTCAAAACAGAATAAACCGGACAGTGCTGTGCTTTACTATCAGAAATCTCTGGCGATTGTAGACCGGTATGGTTTCAATGAAAAAAAGATTGAGGTTACCAAAAATCTTGAAGAAGCGTATGCCTTGCTTCACGATGATTCCAATACCGAGAAATATAAAATTGAAAATCTTACATTAAAAGACAGCATTGCTTACAATAAAGCCATGGCCGTCAACAAAACATTATCCAAAAAAGAGGAAAGTTTTCATCAACAGCTTAATGAAAGCCACAGCACTTCAAAAGGGCTTATTATAGCATGTCTTGCACTGATTCTTGTTTTAGGAGCTGCGATTTTCAATACCATCCGTCTCCGTAAAAAGCATAAAGAAACTGTTGCTAAAATTTACAGAGAAGGGATTTCTCCCGTTGTTTATGAAGAAGATCCACAGGAAGCTTCTGAAGATATTCAGACAAAAAACACCTCTACTCCGATTGAAATAAAAATTTCGCCTGAAGTAGAGGAAAACATACTAGATGGATTAAAAATTTTTGAAGAAAACCTTGAGTTTAACAACAAAAACATTTCTCGTTATAATCTTGCAAACACGCTGAATATCAATACAAAATACCTTTCAACGGTTATTAAGAAACATAAAAAATTCAATTTTAACCAATACATTAATCACCTGAGGATCAATTATATTGTCAATCAGTTGAAAAATGAGCCACAATACAGAAAGTACAAGATCAATCACCTTGCTGAAATCACAGGATATTCATCTCACAGTGCTTTTTCTCTTGAGTTCAAAAAGATCACAGGACTGCATCCGTCTGCTTTTATTAAAACCCTTGATGAAATCTCCTGATTACTGTTCTGCTATGGTAAGGTTATTATAACCTCCCGTATTATTGAGCGAAAAATTCGCAACGTTTGAGTTATTTAAATTAAACCAGATGTAAGGCATCAGCCTCTGCCCTGCCGTCATGTAGAATGAAGCTGTACAGTTACTTCCTGCATCAATATTTCCTACACTGTTTGAGGACATGGTATTGGCACATTTTACAGTATTGACAATATTGATGGCAGCCAATCCTGTTGTATTATCATAAAGCTGCCAGATCGCTTCTATCTGAATAGGATTTAAAGGATCTGTAGTATAATTAATGGCTAACGGAGCCAGATCTGTGGTGAAAGTAGCAACATAAATTCCATTTCTGGGGGCTGTAAAAATACCTGTACCCGCATTAAAAGTCGTCCCTGAATTACTTTCAAAGGTCTTACTCCAGTCTACAAGATAATTACTGGCTCTGTTCTGCAAGCCATTTGTTACAGTAGGTATAGAGGGAGTTGCCAGCTTTACGTTATTAGTCGTTTTGGCTGCAATAACAATCACCTTATTACTGGCGGGTTGTGCTGTAAGCAAAGGAAGCCACTCGCTTCCGTTGGAATATTCCACTCCGCTGTTATAGCGTACTGCCCCCTCATCTGCCGCAACCGCTGTGAGTGTAGAAGTTCCAAAACCAATAGCTCCGTTTCCGGAATTTCTGGCATCTACTTTTGCCGCCGGGCTCAAAGTTCCTACTCCTATTTTTCCCGCACTGCTCACAAGCACATCATTGGCCTGCTGGGCCGGAGTAAATGTCGATCCTGACGAAGGATTATCTTTTTGCCCGTCAATATGCAGAATTCCTTGTGGATTTGGAGTATTGATTCCAATCTGTGAAAATGCATATTGGAAGCTTAAGGTCATTAAAATCAGTAAACAATTCTTTTTCATCATCTATTTTTTTATAATCCGAAAATACTTAAAGAAGTAAGTGTAGAATCTGTATCCAGTGTTTTTGAACTTCCCAGTTTCTGATTCAGGCTTACGGTAATATTATCTCCCTGGTTCAGGTTAAAAATTCCGGAACAGTTCCCTGCAACACGGTTCCCAATCGTATTGTTTCCGGGATAACTTCCTACACATTTGAAAACCTTACCTGTTGCCGAAGATGTGGAATTGGTTTGAATCAGCGTTTCATACCTTGAATCATCCGCAATGCTTCCTGAAGTCAGTGAAAAGGTAAAGGATACGATGTATACTCCCGTTTTTGAAGCGGTAAAAATTCCTGTCCCTGCATTAAAGCTGCTATTTACATCAGTTTTTTTAGTCCAGTCTATAACGGTAGCTTGTATTCCGTCACTGAAACTTTGTGTAGAAGCATTTTCTGCATCCACAAAATCATTGGGAGCTTTATGAGCCAGTGCTACCCAAGAAGTTCCGTTAGAATAGCTCAGATCCTGAGTTCCGGAATTATACCTCAGCGCTCCGGTCTTTGCTGCAGCAGCAGATTGTGAAGTACCTCCAATTCCTATTGCATTTAAACGTTCTCCTGATCGGAGATCCAGTCTTGTTTTCGGAGATTTTGTTCCTATCCCTACATTTCCGGAAGGGGTAATAACTACATCATCATAATAAGTGGAGGGTATTGAAACACTTGTATTCTTCTGTCCGTCAATGTGTACCGCTCCCTCCGGAGAAGACATATTGATTCCTATCTGAGCATTCATCCATAAGCCAGAGCAAATGAGTAAAGCCAGTCCTAATTTTTTTCTCATATCAAAATGTGTTATTGTTCTAAAATAGAAAGATTTACAAAGCCATATTCATTACTTGCAGAAGATGTATCTGTTCTCAAACTCAGGCTGCCATTATAAACAGACTGATAGATATAAGGCTGAAGAGTATCTCCTTTATTCAGCTGAACTCCGGCAACGCACGAGCCTGCTACCTGTGCCTGTTTTGAAATATTTGAGTAAGATTTTACGCATTTTTTTATGGTACTGTTTCCATTTACAACATATCTCGCTTCTGAAAAATAACCCGAGACTATAGGAATTCTTACAAAATCATACGTAAAAGAAACAAGATATACTCCGGTTCTTGGGGCTGTAAAAATACCTGTTCCGGGAGTAAAGTTTCCTGTTGGGTCAGAAACTTCCGTCCATCCTGCAATACCTGTAGAAACCTGATAAGGAATTTTAACGGCAAAGTTCGCTGCCTGAAGATTAGCTACTACTACCGCTTTGGTAGGAGAAGAAATAAGATCCTGCCATACAACCCCGTCTGAATACTGTATCTTACCTCCATTCAGCGGGTTATATCTTACAGCACCTCCACCTGCTGCTGAGGCGGTCTGGCTGGTCTCTCCTATTCCGATTGAGTTGTCCGTATTTGTTACTGAACGAGTATCTATCTTAACGGCTGGTGTTAAAGTTCCAATTCCTATTTCTCCGGCAGAAGTGATGGCAACGTCATTAGCTATTTGAGTAGAGGATGGAGCTCCGGATGAGGGATTATCTTTTGCCCCATCCACATGGAAAGTGGTTTGAGGGTTTGAAGTATTAATACCTACTTGAGCTTTTGAGTGGCTTATGGTAAAGCATAAGAGAATCAGGATTCCCTTCATCAAAATACTTAGATTTTTCATGTAATTTGTGGTTTTTAAATCGTGTGCAATTCTTGGCCAAAGATAAATGCAAAAGCCCATCTCATACAATAGCACTATTTAAACCACAAACACTTAAAACATTGAAAACAAGCAAAATAACACTTTATTTTACATTATCAAAATACGGAATTTTACTACTTAAAATAAAACCCTTATGCTATTTTATTGGAAATTTTTAAAGAATTTTTGTTTTTTGAAGAAAATTTTTATTCTTAATGAAATCTGAAGTTTGCTTCCGATAAGGTATTCTGTTTCAGGAAGGCTTCATATTCGGGAGACAGTTTTGCTCGTCCAAAAGTATTTTCTCCACTCATGCTTCCAAGACGGACTTTATCCTTTCCGAATTTTCTGTTCATGGCATCCATCGCTTTCATCACAGGAAGATGCTGGTTTTGTATATCTTCTTCAAAAAGGCCGATCTGTCTCTGATCTTCGGGAACAAAATCATTCACCATTACTCCTGCCCTTTTATAATGAAACCCTTCTCTATAAACGGCCTCAAAAAGCTCATTGACCACTCTTCCGATCAAAATGGATGAATTGGTAGGATTGGAAAGAATCCGGGTCATAGCATTCCTGTACTCCGGAAGATCTTTTCTGAATCGGTTGGTCTGCACAAAAACGGTGATCGTTTTACAACAGGTATTCTGCTTTCTCAATCTTTCTGAGCAGTACATTCCAAAAGTTTCCACCCTTTCTCTTACTTCCCCTTTCTTAGTAAGCATCTGCATAAAGCTTCGGGTAACCGCGATGGATTTTTTAGGAGAAGGAGAATCCAGTTCCAGCTGGCGGATTCCTTTCAGCTCATGAATCATCCTTACTCCATGAATTCCCATAATTTTTCTGACCCACATTTCGGGTTTCTGAAGAAGATCCCAGGCTTTATAGACGCCATTGTCATTCATTTTAATGGCAAGCCTTCTTCCTATTCCCCATACATCTCCTATATTGAGCCATTTTAATGCCTTTTCAATTTTTTCGGGAGTATCTAAAATATAAACTCCCTTAAAGTTATCAGGAAAATCCTTTACAATTCTGTTCGCCACTTTGCATAAGGTCTTGGTAGGCGCAATTCCTATACTCACGGGAATATTTTCTTTATGGAGAATCTCTTCTCTGATTTTAAGGCAGTATTCATGCATATCAATATACTTAAAGCCTGTTAAATCAAGAAAAAGCTCGTCAATACTGTACACTTCATGATCAATAACGTAGGATTTGGCTATATTGATGACCTGTTGGCTTTTATAATTATACAGTTCAAATTTAGCGGAAAAGCTTTTCACATCATGTTTCTGAAAAAGCTCTTTATATTTGAATGCCGGAGCAGCCATAGGAATTCCCAGATCTTTTGCTTCTTTACTTCGCGATACAACACAGCCATCGTTGTTGGAAAGAACCACAACGGGCTTGCCCTCAAGTGCAGGATCTAAAGTCCTTTCACAGGAAACAAAAAAGTTGTTACAATCTACCAGAGCGTACATGACAAGCGTATAAGAAATATCTATACAAAATTATAGTTTTTAAAGAATAAAATAATCTTTTAGACTATAATTAACATCATATTTAACAATCTGGAAAACAAATGAATAAAATTTTAAACACGACACGTTTTGTCGTATTAGTGCTTTAATTTTGTTTTCAAAAACATTATTATTTAATACTTATTCTGCAGCTTAAATCATTTTTAAACGCTCTTCCTCAAGATCAATCTGATAAAGCTGGTGACGAATAATACTTTCATCGATAGAAATATCCTTATTGAGTTCTGCAAGAAACTGTCTCTGGCTTTCTAACATCTCAAAAAAGACCTCTTTTGTTTTTTCATTCATCCATTCTGTGCCATCGGACTGTATTTTTTCTTCCCAATGTTTCAGCATTCGCTCTATTCCGGCATGGCTGCTCAGTTCGCTTTCATGCTTATTTTTAAGAAAATGATAAACATGCTGCTTCAGTTTTTGTTTTATTTCTTCTCTGGCCTGTTTGTCTTTCTCTTCATCTGTAAAATCATCAAATACATGTCCATATCTGATAATATATGGCAGCGTAAGTCCCTGCACCAGTAATGTAAGTAAGATCACAACAAAAGTAATGAACAGAATAAGGTTTCTGTTGGGAAAAGGAAGTCCGTTTTCAAGGGTGATCGGAATTGCTAATGCAGCAGCTAATGAAACAACACCTCTCATCCCCGTCCATCCAAGGATAAGCGGCATCAGCAAACGTCTTCTCGCAGAAGATGCACGTGGTGCTACACTGGGCCGAAAAATCAAAGTAGCCAACATGGCGGCATATGCACTTATTATTCTGGCGGCAATGAGAATGCCCGTTATCAAAACTCCATACTGGATGGCAATCCTCAGAGGAACTCCCTCTGACCGCAATCCGCCAACAATTTCGGGAAGCTCAAGCCCAATAATTAAAAATACGATCCCATTCAGAATAAATACAAAGCTTTCCCATACACTGTAGCCTCTTATACGACTGCTGCTGTTTAAAAATATCATCCTTTTGGCAGACATATACAGACCTCCACAAACGACCGCTAAAACTCCGGAACAATGAAACTGTTCTGCCACCCAATACATGAGATAAGGTTCAATAAGAGTCAATGCAATATCTGACGAGGGTTCTGTAGGAAGACGCTTGTGAGCCTGGACAAAAATCCAGGCGAGCAGCAAGCCAACTCCAGCCCCTCCAATAATCATCCAAAAAAAGTCTAAAGAAGCTTCCTGCCATACAAATTGTCCGGTTCCTACGGCAATCAAAGCAAAACGGAATATAATAAGTGAGGAGGCATCATTCAGTAAACTTTCTCCTTCCAGAATAGCGGATGTAGTGGTTGGTATTTTTACAAATTTCATAATAGCTCCTGTACTTACCGCATCAGGAGGAGATACTATTCCTCCCAGCAAGAACCCTAAAGCAATCGTAAATCCTGGAATAAAATAATTAGCGGCTACCGCCACTGCCAGCGCTGTAAAAAAAACGACCAGAAAGGCAAAGCTTCCAATAATACGCCACCATCTTTTCATCTCTTTAAAGGAAATAGACCATGCTGCTTCAAATAATAGAGGAGGTAAAAAAATAAAAAATATAAGATCCGGATTGATCTTTACAACAGGCAAACCAGGTATAAAAGAAACGAAAAGCCCGAATACAACAAGTAAAATCGGATAAGCAATTTTTAATCTGGTAGCCCACATGTTTAGCAGCACGATGGCTGCTACCATAGCCAGTAAAAAAGGTAAGATGGTATGCATTTAATATTGTGTTTTTTGTCCATCATATTTACTACTTCTATTTGATTTTTAAAAATTTAAAAGCAATTTTTTTCTTGTTTTTTTTATGCTCACAGATTAATTTGATGTCATAAATCTATTTTCATATTCCCTTTTTATCTCAGATTGAATATTGTGAAATTTTAAACAAATTTTAAATAAAACACGTCAAGTTTCGTCGCTTCCGTTCTATACTTTTGTATCATAACAATAAGAAATATGGACAAAGTAACCTTAGAACGAATTCAGAAACTTCACCCGTTGGTAAGAGATGAAGTGAAGCAGATTATAAAGGAATGTGATGAAGCACTCACCGGAAGAGCCAAGATACGAATCACTCAAGGGTTAAGATCTTTTGAAGAACAGGAAAAGCTTTATGCCATCGGAAGAATTACATCAGGAAAAAAGGTGACCAATGCTAAAGCCGGACAAAGCATTCACAATTATGGCCTTGCTGTGGATATCTGCCTGATGATAGATGGAAAAACCGCTAGTTGGGATACCGTAAAAGACTGGGATAATGACAAAGTTGCGGATTGGTACGAGTGTGTAAAGATTTTTGCCCGCCATGGCTGGGATTGGGGTGGAAACTGGAAAACCTTCAAGGACCTTCCCCACTTCGAAAAGAAAAGCATTCCTTCCCAAAAAGGCCTCGTAAAAACCAGCTGGAGAACACTGTTGAAGATGCCCAGAGACAAGCAGAATTATGTTGTTTTTTAGTGATTATTTATTTGAAAATAATTAAAACACGACACGTTCTGTCGCTTCCCCAGCCTACCTTTGCTTTATAAGAAAACAACGAAAAAAGCAATGAAATCTAAGTATGAAACCTTATTATTTTTCTGATAAATCAATAGGTTCTGCAAATTTAAGATTGCATGTGTCCTTTTAAAAAACCATTAAAAATATCACATGAAAAAGACGACTATTCTTTCTTTGGACGGAGGTGGAATAAGGGGAATCATCACCTGCATTATTCTGCGTTACATAGAAGAGCAGCTCCAGTATTATGATAAACCGACCGCCAAGCTCGGAGATTATTTTGATCTGGTAGCAGGCAGCAGCACCGGAGGTCTGATTGCTTCTATTATTCTATCTCCTGATGAAACCCGAAAAGCAAAATATTCTATTCAGAAAGGACTGGAATTATATGCTGAAAAGGGCGGCGACATCTTCCAGGTTTCTTTTTGGGAAAAGCTGGTCAATCCATTCGGATTATTGAATGAAAGAATTTCTCAGGAAGCTCTTGAAAAGAATTTAAATGATTTTTTTGGAAATTTAGAATTAAAAGAATTAATAAAACCATGTTTGATAACAAGTTACGACATAGAAAACAGAAGAGCAAAACTTTTCAACTCATGGAAAGCCAACCTCAGCACAGACAACTTCTATGTAAAGGATATCTGCAGGGCGACTTCGGCGGCTCCCACCTATTTCAGCCCTGTTCAGATCAAATCGATGTATGGACAGATTTTCAGTCTGATTGATGGAGGGATGTTTGCCAATAATCCGTCGCTTTGTGCGTATGCGGAAGCAAGAAAAATTCCTTTTGCAGAAGTGTTGAAAAATCATCAGAAAGCCAATCATCCGAGTGTAAATGATATGATCATTGTTTCTATCGGAACTGGAATTGAAGCCAGACCTTATCCTTTTAAAAGACTCGAAAAATCAGGAAAAATAGGCTGGGTAAGTCCAATTATTGACATTCTGATGTCTGCGAATGCTGAAACAGTAGATTATCAGCTGGAGCAGATGTTTCAGACTTTAGGTCTCCGAAATCAAAAGAACTATTACCGCTTGAATCCTTCACTGAAAAATGCCTCTCCGGCAATGGATAATGTAAGAAGGTCTAATATTGAAAATCTGATACAAGCCGGATTAAGCTATATTGATGATAACAGAGAAACATTGAATCAGATTGTTCAAAAACTCATCAAAAATAAAATATAATCTTTTAACCTTATAATAGATCAATATAAGCTCTAAAGATTATATTGAAAATTTAGAAAATCTTTTTTTAACACGTCAAGTTTTGTCGTTTCGCACCATTATCTTTGGAGTATCAAAAAAACACAAAACAACAATCTATAAAAACTTTTAAAAGCCTTTGAATTCAACATTCACCTATGCTGAACAGCCTGAAGTATGTTCAAACTATAACCAACACCTTATAACACAAAACATAGAAACACCCAATCACAATATACTCTTCGATGAAGATCTCTATACCATAGAATGGAGCGATATCGAAAATACTGAGATGGATTACGAAAACTATCTCAATGACATTGAAAATTTCTTCAGAGGAGACTTTGAAGAAGACCAACTTGAAGAAGATACATTTTAAATAAAAATTTAAAACACGACAAGTTCTGACGCTGTCCGACATTACCTTTGAAATCCCTCTAATACGCGTACAGCAGTTTCATTAAACATTCCCAACACCTTTGAATTCACCATTCACAAAAATGCTGGACAGCCAGAACTATGTCTGAAAATTTCTAAAAAAACAACAAACAATGAATCTGAAAATCAAGAGCAAAGGTGGATATCTTTTGTCTGAAACCACCTAAAAAAATAAGACTACAACCTGAGACCTATCTATTAAAAAGAAGTTTTAAAATTTTAACTCAATTAATAAAATACCTAACAAAATTACAAAATGAGTAATACTGAAAACAAAATGGCTGCTTCTTCAGCTGACAACACCCCATCACAAACACTTTTCAGATTTGTAAGCTTAAGAAGCCCGCAACTTCCTGATGAAAAAAAGGAAAACAAAAAATTCATCACCATTCCGGATAGCTTAAAAAACGATGATTCTTTCTACAAGCCTGTGGCTTCAAACAATGGCTCTAAACTAAGAGTATTAAAAGAAAGAGCCCAACTGTATAAACAAAACAGTAATTTCATTCCGGATACTAAAACTCTGAAACAAGTTTATACAGTAGTATATGACTATGCTTTATGGCTTGCTAAAAACAAAAACACATGTTCTTATAATCAATTCAATGAGAAAAAGAATCAGGTAAAATTTTCCCCTTCTTATGCATTCCCTAATCTTATCAATTTATGGAATAACTTAATTTATCAGATTGCTACTCAAAAAGACTTTTATGTTAAAGAAGGATTGATGCAGGTTTTATTGGCTGCTCATACTCTTGACCCTAAATATTCAGACCCAGTCGGAGATGAATACAAAGATCTATTATCTGCAAGAGTTGTAATTCCAAGAGAACTGATGCTGGATACTCCGGATGCGAATCCAATTGGTCTCGCTTCAAAAATGGCAGGAAGAGAATCCGGAGAAATTACCGCTCCTTCTGCTTACATGGAAAAGCAGCAAAAGATTCAGGAAGCGAAGGCTTTACTTAGCAGATATGAAGTTTTAACAAAAGAGATCTCTCTTATTGAAACCGGATATAATAAAGAGTATGCACAGGAATATAAAAGAAGTGAAGAAGAGCACAATGAAAAAAATCAATCAATCATTGATGAATATTATGTTCGTTTAGAAGAAGCAAGAAGAAAATACTGTGAAATCAGAAAACCTGACCAGCCCTATAACCCCGCAGACCCTTGTCACCAGCCGGAAGCAATTCCTTATCCGAAACTTCCTAAATTCGAATTTCCATTCCGTCCTGAAATTGATGCAAGAACACTTGTCAATGCATTGAAACCAAGCAGCATTGATACCGTTTTGTCTCTTTTAGACTATGATTTTTCAGAACCGGTTAAAGCAAAAATGGACAATACAGGGACCATCGATAGTTTACTGGCAGGCAGGAATACTTTCTCTGAAGTAAAAGATATTATATCAAATGCAACGGAAAAAGCCAACAAGCTTATCTTAGATAACATCATAGATAATTCTGAATCCTATACCAGTATTGGCGGAGTCCTGCTTCCTGTTTCCAGAGTAGAAACCATTCCTTTTACGTATCAGTTATGTCCGAAATTTATAATGAGACTCACCTCTCTGGATTTATCTATTGATGTACCTGATGCTTCCTGGAATGTAGCCAGCATGAGTTATACTTTTTACACCAATGCAGGCCCTATTTCTGGAACTTATTTTGAAAAAAGCCGTGTCGGAAATAAGATCTTTTTAAGTAAATTATTAGCATCAGCGACTACAGACGGGGTATACATCGCTCAGACAGAGAACTTCACAATGGATGTTAAGATCACCTTTACGAATGGTAAAGTAACTGCTTTCAACCCAAGGATCATCACGATGAAATCCTGCTACACGTCGGCTTTTGAATTTGTAAATGAAATTAAGGATCCTATCGAAGAGCCGGATGATGCTTACATTCCTTCAGGATTTGGATTCAAACAAATTGGGATTGCAGATTATCTTAAGGTAGAGCAAACTACTCATGCTTATGTAGAAGGAGAAGTCGCTCACATTGAAAACGTAATGGCTCGTGAATATCGCGAAAAAGCAACAAGAAGGCTAAGAAGAAGCGAAAATACAACCACTACCTCTTCAGATACTGAAAGAGAGAAACTTACAGATACAACGACTGCTACCAGATTTGAAATGCAGACTGAAATTGCCAAAATGATGCAGGAATCCAGGGATACCAATGTACAGGCACATTTTGATGCTCAATGGAAGCTGACAGGTGGTGGATCTATAAGTACCGGAATTGCAGGAGGATATGCCAGTCATTCATCCAAAGAGGAAAGTACAAGACAGGCACTCACTCAGGCACAAGATGTTACAGCAAGAGCATTAGACAGAGTGGTGACCAAAGTTCATGAGGAAAGGATCGAAAAAATCATTGAAGAGTTTGAAGAAAACAACAAACACGGCTTTGATAATACAAAAGGAGACAAGCATGTTGTAGGCGTTTTCCGTTGGGTAGATAAACTAATGAAAAACCAGATCTATAATTATGGAAAACGTCTGATGTTTGAATTTATGATTCCTCAGCCGGCTAAACTTCATACATTGGGCATGACTCTGGATAATTCAGCAACAAAAAGTGATCTTGTAAAGCCTGAAGACCCTAGAAAAGCAAGCAATTTACCTTTGGAGAATTATACTTTCTTAAGTAATGACGCTGCATTAAAGCACTGGGTGAGTAAATATAATGCTGAAATTGATGAAAAACCTGCTGAATCTTTTGCTATCAGTAAATCCTTTAGTGGACGTGACGGAAACTTTGGAGGAAAAGATGATGATAAAGTTCAGATCGTCAATGGTAACGGAGAAGTAGAAGTTCCGGAGGGTTATTTATTAAAAGATGTTGATTATACTTTCCAGACTTATCCACATGGTTTCAAAGGAGCTCATCAGGCTTTCATGACTATTGGAGGGCAGGGTACTTATTGGATCAGTTCACCCAACAGTACGCAAATGAGTGGAAAGACTACCACCCTTAACATCAAAAATAAACTGGAATTTAGTTTTGCCACAGGGGAAAGTCCAATTATGCAGGGAACCCTAAAACTGAACTTAGAATTAACTCCTGAAGCAAGAAACGCATGGTTCCAAAAAACATTCAAAGCCATTATAGACAGCTACGAAAAAGCATTAGCAATTTACGAGCAGAAAATAGCTGAAGAAAAAGCTACAGGCATCCAGATTAAAGGCTCTAACCCAGGATTCTATCGTCAGATTGAAAACACGGTTCTTCGTAAAAACTGTATCTCTTATATGATCAACAGGTCAGCTAATTCTACGCAAGGATATGGTATGGCAGGATTAACAACTGGGAGCACTTTTACAGATTATGAAACGGATTTGTCATCAAAACTGGATAAATATACTGCCTTCCTTAAGTTCATGGAACAGGCTTTTGAATGGGAAAACCTTTCTTATTATCTGTATCCCTATTATTGGGCTAATAAAACAGAATGGGCTAACCTTTATCAGTCCGAAGATGTAGATCCATTATTCAGAGCGTTCTTACAAAGTGGTATGGCAAGAGTGGTTGCAACCGTTCGCCCGGGATTTGAAGATGCTGTCCAGTTCTATATGGCAACAGGAAAAATCTGGAGTGGTGGAGAAGTTCCTGTCATTGGTGATGAGCTTTATTTATCTATTGTAGATGAAATGAAGCAGCCAAAAGGAGAAAAACAAGGAAAAGCCTGGATCACGAGACTTCCTACTCCATTAAATATTCTTCAGGCAGAAAGCATCGGCTTAAAAGTGGGGCACGCTTTACCTTTTACAGCTGAAGATCCTAACGATTTTGAAGTGCCGGGTGATGTTATCACTGAAAGCAATTTTGTAAAAGATAATTCTTTAATGGGAACTAAATCAAGCATTAAGCAAATCCAGTTTTCACTAAAACAGTTAGATGCGGGATCTTATACAACCATCGGTGACCTTGATGATGTAGGTGAATTTCCTAGAAAATACGAATGTATGGGACAAACCATTGAAGTCGTAAGAGATGCAAAATGGGCTAAAACAGATTCCCTGGTGAAGCTTTATGGTGATTTAGCTGGTGGCCTTTCCAGAATAGATGGTCTTGAAGCCTTTGCCAATACAGAAAACGGAGTTACCATTCGAGTGGATATAGACAAAATCAAAAATTTCAAATTTGTAAAACCTCCTTATTCTGGTTCTGAGGATACCCTAAGCTTTACAACAGATGGTCTATCCTTCATAAAATTTGGCAGTGACAACTTTACAGGTTCCACAAATAGACTTTTTGACAAAGACAACAAGTCTATTGATTTCCAAGAGTATACAGACAAAATTGCTCTATCTAAATTTTTAATTTAATTCTCTAAAATATAACCATGAGCCGAGTAAAACTCGAGGCTATTTGGCAGCACGATCAAGTGCTGCCTTATATCCTCACGACCTTAAAGGATAAGATTGATGACATAACTGCTGTGGAAAAGATCTTTCTTTTCGGAAGCAGAGGCCGGGTGCCCTTTGATGAATGGGATACTTTGGAAGGAAAAGACTGGGATGTTTTGGTTCAGGCTAAAGGTAAACTTAAAAATGCTTATGCATTGATTGATCAAGATTACTATTTGGATCTTCTTGTTCTAGATGAACAAACAATAAAAGAGCATTATTCCAACAATAAACTTGCGATGATTTTTCCAGAAAATGAATTATCATCTTTAATCTCTAAAAATAAAGATAATGGCTGATTTTGAACAACTCATTGAGTTTCTCAGACTTTATCGAAGGTCTGAGGAAGCTGCAGAAAATGCTTTACCTCCCACGGAAGTTCTTTTAACAGCTTTAGATGATGGTGAAGCTTATAATGTCAATAAAAATATTTTTGAAACAGATTTTAGCAAATATAAACGAATCTTTAGTCTTCTGGACAGCCATCATGCTGAAGCTATTTATCTGCTCAAAACTACCGGGGAACGAAAATACTATGTAAAAACATCCAACGGAAACTATTACAATCTTTTGGATGAAACAACAGAAGTCGTGCCTGATGGATGGCTTATAGAATTTCCCATAGAATTTGGAACAAGCTCATATATTTATGATACCGATAAAAATTTGGTAGTCATTTTTTCTCAAAATTTAAAGGAGATAAGTGTTTTTCCAGACAATATCTATTATGACCCCAATGGAAAGTATCTCAAAGACATAGAAAGTGATGTATATAGTTACGATTATACAGATCACATCACTACTTTCGGGAAAATTATCAAAATACTCTTTGAAGATGAACAATACTTATGGAACAATCCGGAAAAGAAAGTTCAGGTTCTGAAAGCTGAAAAAGAAGGCAGAATGAATCTGATTCCTTTTCTCCAAATAGAATACGGACTGAAGAATTTCATACTGAAATACAGGTATTATGAAAAAGGGTACAGACCAAAGTTTTTCATATCTGATGATGAATGTTCTATTATATTAAAATTCACAAGTATCGGCGGAATCCTTACTTTTTTGGATCAGACTTTATTTAGTGAAGGATTTTCTTTACAAAAAGGAGAAAATCAAAATATCCAAAGAGATTTTTTCAGGGATCAGTTTATGACCCAGGTTATTCATAAAACAGAAGACAGTATTAAAAGTAAAAGCACACTTGCTTACTATGATGCCATGAAAACCCTGTTTTATTTACCGGAATCTGTAGCCATAATGTTTAATGAGAACTTCTTATGGACGCTTATGGAAATGGCCATAAGAAGAGATAGCCTTACGAACAAGAAAGATCTCGCAGAAGAAAACATCTTTGTAAAACTTATTAGAATTATTCTACAAAAAGAAGGACAGGAAGTGAGACTTATGAATTGGTTCCTGGAGAATATAAAAGATGGTGACAAAAATATTACCAAATTTGAATTTATTTATGATAGGATCAATGGAGATAACTTCTTAGAATTTGCAAAACTGATCAGTCAGGTTTGGAAAAAGTCAAGATTCATTTATCCGGATACGGAGAAAAACCCTGAGTTTGCAACGACAGACGGCCTTTTATTCCTTCCATATTCTTCTGAAAAAGCTTTTGGTTTCTATTTCAGTAATGTAAGTATGTCTTTTGAAACCCACAAACAGAAAGGAAGGTTATTAAAAACATTATATGATACAGGAAGAACCGAAACCGAAATGAGACCAGGCCTAAAGACTGATAATCTTGTGCCTACACAGGTTCCGATTATAGATCAATTCTGGTACCATCCTTTCTATCCTATTTATCTTAAGGATATTGAAAATCAGCAAACGGAAATGAAACTGGATTCTGTTGTTCCTGCCTTTATGCTGAAGGCCAATCGTGATAAACAGTTCTGGAGTAATGTCATCACGAGTGCAGAGTATGCCGCAGATATTTTAACTACTGTTTCCGGAGTTGGGAATATTGGAAAATTCAGATATCTGGCGAAATTTGCTGCAAAAGCAGAGAAGCTCAGCTTTGTCAGTAAAGCCGGAAGAGCAGTAGCTACCGCCAGAAAGGCTGTGGCAGCAACTGCGGCCGTAGTAGAAATTACCAGTGGTACAGTAAATATATTATTGAAACTTACAGGAGTAAGAGATGCAGCATGGGGTAAATCATTATCTGAATATTTATTTTGGCTGGAATTATTATCTTTGTCTGGAGAGCTTACAGTTACAATTCATAACGGTTTAAGGAAAAGTGCCAGAGAAATCTTAGAACATGAAGATGATTTAAAAGCACAACTTAAAAATGAAAAATATTCTGATGATCTTTTAGATGAAATATATGAGATTGCGGAAGAAAAGGTTCGCAGTTTAAATATTGGAGATGATATTGCCGATATTACTGAAGTAGACATTAAATCAATATCTACAATTGCTGCTAAAATCAATAAAGTCACTAAACTCCAAAATTTTGATATAATGGTAGTTAGCAGAGATAACGAAGCACTTACCGAACTATTCAAAGCATGGCAGAAAGAACCCAGAGTGGAAGGCGTTTTTATTCCTAAGAGTGGTATTTACAGAAGATATGGCATTCATTTAAAAGGTCCAAAAGTTTATTTATTTACAGGAAATACTTCTGATGGATTTATAAAAATTAAAGCACATACATTACAGCATGAAATATTCCATGTTGAAATGCATGCAAAGCTGATAGAACAATTAGGATTAGATAAATATCAAAAATTAGTTGATAGAATCCCTACAAATATAAAAGAAGAATATGTTGTACACAGGTTTTTAAAAACAAACTCTAAAGCAATTGACCTTAAAGAGATAGATATAGAACTTGATAACATCAATAATAATTATCGTATAAAAGCTGGCCATACTGAATCATTAAACAAAAACTATTTAATGAATGAATGGAATTTGAAAAATGAATTAAAAAAAATAAATATACATTATTAATCATGAAACCAACCAAAGAGCAAATTATAGAGATAGGACTAAAAATTGTTAGTGATATTTTCAACGAAGCTTATAATATCAAATCTGCTTCTGCAACTCAAGGCAAAGTAAAGCTATATTCATTAGGAAATGATGGCTATTATGAACATGATGGGTGGCACTTTAATGTGGATAGCGAAAAAAAATATGTTGATGAACACAAATCCTTTTTCATATACTTTTTAGATAATGGTATTCCTCTTCATATGACATCATTTTTAGGCGATGATAAACCTAAATTTGTATATGCCATAAAAAAAGATAATAAATATATTGCAGTAAATGAAATTGAATATTTTAAATACCAAAATTTTGATTTAAAAAAATTTATTAAAAAAGATTTTTAAACTTTCATAAAAAATAAAACACGACACCTTTTGTCGCATTAAGCACATATATTTGTCTTACAAAACTTTACTATGAAGAAAGACTTTTATCTGACAAGATATGCCTTAATAATTAAAAGATTAGAAAGTTCTCCGGCTACCTATTCTCAGCTGGAGGACTATCTTTTAAACTCTTTTGAATTTCAGGATGCAGAAATCAAGAGCTACTCTATCCGTACCTTGCAGAGGGATATCCGTGAGATTTCTGACCTTTTCAATCTTTCTATTCACAACAAGAAAAAGGGGGACAACCGATATTATATTGAGAGCCGCCCCATCATGGAAGTGGATGAATACAACCAAAAATTATTGGAATCCTTTCAGGTGAGCAACGCCATGAATACCCATCCCAATTTTTCAGATTTTATCTTTTTTGAAAGCCGGAAACCTACTGGTGTGGAAAATTTTTATGACCTTTTTTTTGCCATACGAAATAAAAGGGTTGTCACTTTTGAGCACTACAATTACAAAAACAAACTAATGACCTCCAGAAAGGTTCATCCTTTGGCATTAAAAGAATCCAAAGACAGATGGTACCTCATCGCTATTGATACAAAAGATAAGATTTTAAAATCATTCGGTCTTGATAGAATCAATTACTTGGATGTGGATAAAAATCAGTTCAGAGAGAAGTATAAATATAACTTCAGAGAGCATTTCAAAAACGCTTTTGGAGTGATGAATCTTGCAGAACAGAAACCACAAAATATTGTATTGAAATGCAGCCGCCATCAGGGAGAATATATCAGAAGCTTTCCTCTTCATCAGTCACAGAAGGAAACCAAAGAAACTCCGGAAGAGATCTATTTTGAGTTTTTTCTCCATCATACCTACGATTTCATGCAGGAGATTCTTTCTTACGGAAAAGAAGTAACCGTTCTGGAACCTAAAGCTTTAGTTGATGACATCCGCAATCATCTGCAGGAATCTTTAAACCGTTATCTTGAAAGCTGAGAATAAGAAATAAATGTCATATTTTTTGTTATATTTACATAAATATACCCTTATTGAAAACTTTATTCATTGGCATCAGCTGTTTTATTTCTTCTTTTTTACTGTCACAGCAGAAAGAAGAATTTAAGCTTGTAAAAAATTATTACAACCAGCACAGAAATATGCTGAATAAAGAATTCAAGAAAAAATTTGATGCAGAATCTAATACCGCAAAGAAGCTAGAGATCAAAGGAGATTTCCTTTTTTTTATGAAAAAAATGGACAGCATTGAAAACAATGCACTGATTGGAGCTTTGTTAAGGGTTAGAAACCTGGAAGACCTTAATACTATCAAGAGCCCCAAACTCATGTCATCTGACAAATTTGTGGATGCAGAAAAGGTTGCCGATTATCCCGGCGGACTCAATTCTTTGAGACAGGAAGTCGCCAATCTGCTGTATATTGACGGGGTATATTCTGAAGAAAAAATGGTGAAAACAGATGTTGCTTTTATTGTAGAAAAAGATGGAACCATCAGCAATGTTCATGCTCAGGGAAATAATTTCACCTTCAACAGACAGGCTGAAATTGCACTGTATTCTCTGGCAGAAAAGTTTTCTCCCGCCATGATAAAAGGTGATCCGGCGATCTATCGTTTTACTCTTCCTTTAACTTTAACCATGACAGACTAATGAAGAAATACTGCAGTTTATTTCTGCTCTTTACCCTTAATTTTTATTTTTCACAGCAGACAGAAGGTCTTAGGCTCATTAAAGAAAAATATGATCTCGAAATTCAGAAAGTAAAAAACATTTACCTAGATGAAGTTTTAAAAGTTCCTTTAAGAAAACGCGCTAAAATAACTATAAAAAAAGATACAATCTGTTTATCCAATCTCTGATGCGAATATAACATCTTTCAAAGATAGTAAGGTTGCTTATCAACCTAATTACCCCGGCGGAACGAAGGCCTTTAAAAAAGAGATTATTGATCATTTCAATATTAATGCTATTAATGGGAAAGGGAAACTCCAAAGTATTGTAATATTCATTATAGAAAAAGATGGAAGCATTATTACAGCAAAAGGCTTTGGCGAAAATCAAAATTTCAACAAACAAGCTGAGCTTGCAGTTCTACTCATTCAAAAGAAATGGGAACCCGCGATAAGAAATGGACAACCAGAGAGGGCTTATATGAGCGTTCCTTTAACATTAAACTTTGATTAAATTAAATGTTTACTGACGAATATTACATGAAAATGGCACTGCAGGAAGCAGAAGCCGCTTTAGAAAAAGATGAGGTCCCTATTGGATGTATAGTGGTTTCCAATAACCGCATTATTGCAAGAGCTCACAACCTTACGGAAACACTGAATGATGTTACTGCCCATGCAGAAATGCAGGCCATCACCTCAGCAGCCAATTTCCTTGGAGGAAAGTATTTAAAGGACTGTACGCTTTATGTGACGATGGAACCTTGTGTCATGTGCTCGGGAGCTCTTTCCTGGTCTCAGATCTCAAAAGTCGTGATTGGAGCTAGGGATGAACAAAGAGGATTTATTAATAAACATCTTTCTCTGCACCCGAAAACAGAAATTATCACGGGTATTATGGAAGCTGAGTGCTCTTCTATCGTGAAAGATTTTTTTAAAAGCAAAAGATAGACTTTTAATCACAACATAAAAAAGCAGAGAGTATTTTTCAATATTCTCTGCTTTTGTTTTTATAATGTCCGGAATGGTAAAAATACTTTTGTGGGGTCAGTCTTTGAAAATAGAATACCTCACAATATCAAAATATTCACCATTTTTTTTCATTTCCTGTTTTAAAACAGCTTCCTGCTCCATTCCTATTTTTTCCATAATTCTTCCGGAGGCAGGGTTGTGAAGAAAATGAGTTGCAAAAATTTTATTGAACTCCAGATCCTTAAAACCAAAATCCACTATCGCTTTTGCTGCTTCAGTCACATATCCTTTATTCCAGTAAGGAATTCCGATCCAATAGCCCAGCTCTGCTTTATCATCATCCCTGTCATGAAGCCCGATAGCTCCTATAATTTGACCTTCTTTATTCCGGATAGCAAACGTATAACCGGTATGGTCATCAAAAACTTCTTTTGACATTTTCACCCAGGAGATAGCATCACTTTCCATATACGGATAAGGAATATTGGAAGTAAGATCAGAAAAAATTCTATGCTGAAGATATTCAACGATGAAAGGAATATCCTTCTCTTCCAATTGGGAGAGAATCAATCTTTCGGTTTCTAGTATGGGAAACTTTTTCATTATATTAAATAGTAAAGCTGAGGTTCCAGCTAAGCATCTGTTCTTAATTCTCTAAGTTTACAAATCTTTTCCAAGGAAATAAAGCCCTTTTAAGGTATGAAGCCTGTCCATCACATGAATTTTATCTGTCAAAGGTTTATAGATATGAGAAACCCCTCCAGTGGCAACTACAAAACAGTCATCATTCACTTCGTCATTGATACGGGTGATAAAACCTTCTACCATACCCAGGAAACCATATACCATACCGCTTTGCATGCAGGTTACCGTATCCAGTCCTAAAACAGTTTTTGGTTTTTTCAGTTCAATATCAGGAAGCTGTGCGGTCTGGTTGATCAGTGAATTGAGTGAGGTAACAATTCCCGGAGCAATAATCACTCCTAAAGTCTCGCCTGTTTCTGTCACACAACTCGCTGTAAGGGCTGTTCCGAAATCGATGACAATCTTTTTCCTGCCTGGGTACAAATTGTGTGCTGCCACAAGGTTCGCATAGATATCTGTCCCCATCTGCTTTGATTTTGCCTGGACTCCCGAAGGTGTTCCTCTGTCAACAATCACAGGAGTTGTTCCATGAATTTTTTTGATCCCTGAGCTCATTACTTTGGTAAGCTGGGGTACCACCGATCCGATAATGACCTTATCAATATCTTTTGGATCAATTTTATAGGTCTGGTAAAGCATCAGCATTTGTACATACAGTTCATCTGCCGTTCTGTAGGGTTTTGTATTGATGACCCACGAAATATCACAGTTATCACCATTGAAAAGCCCAAATCGGATATTGCTGTTCCCTACGTTGATTACGATTGAATTCATTGACATATTTTTCAGAAGAAACCCCATAATCTATAACTGAGATTCTTACTTAATTTTGAGGGAATAAATTTAATAATTTTAAAAAAAAGAATCTGTTATTATCAAACTAAATTACAATGATTTATTTATTTTTTCTTTCTTTAAAACAAATCAGTATATTTAAATACACAACTTTATTCAAAACCTCTCATGAAAAAACTGATCCTCGGTACTTTATTATGCCTTAGTGTCTCTATTTTTGCGCAGTCTGGCTCTGCAATAACAACCGTTTTCCAAAAAATAAAGAATCAATCAAAAATTGACACTAATGATAGAGTAGTTTATGATCTGATGGATGAGCTTTATCAAAAGAATCTTCAGGCTGAAAATGACGAAATGACTCCTGAGTTTATGCACAAAATGGAAAAAGCTGTCTCTGATACTAACACCAAAAACATGCACTTATTATATCTTCTCCTGATGTATCAGCAGCATATCAGCCAGGCAGTAACAAAAGGAAAAAGTCCCAATCCTGAATTTCAGATTGAGATCATGAGTCTTCTGGAAAGTGAAACAAAAGAAGTGTATGGAAAGCTCCCGGCAATCATTTACATTTTTAAAGCAGAAGCCTTAGATAGCGGTCCAAAAAAGGAAGAAGCAAAAATTGCTGTTGCAAACGGATTAAAAGAATATCCTGATTCTGTTCCTTTAAAGGTTTATAGTTATTTAAACACGAAAGATGAAGCCTTGAGGCAAGACCTTATTAAAAATCATCCGAATCATTGGATGGTACAGCAATTCGGAATAAAATAAAAAAAATCCACAGACTCATCTGTGGATTTTTTTATAGGTTCTAATAATTATTTCACTTCAACAAAATTGTTCTCCATGTTCACATCAGCAATTCTCTGGCTGAAATCAATTCCCAGAACAGACAGCTGAGATTTTGTATAAGGAATCGTCAATGTATATTCTTTTTGAGTCCAAGGCCAGTAAGGCATTGTTTTAAAATCACCATAGACATCTTTTTCTTTCCACGTATGAGTCATATTCAATGGAATCTGGTAAGTCACTATTTTCTTATCAGTGGTCATCACCCCAAAATCAATCGGCATAGGAACCTGACCATTATTGACTAAGGTAATGGTTGTAGATTTTGCATCGTATTTCACATCCTTAATTCCGTAATCGATCGTCTTTGTAGTATTGATCCAATAGTTATGGAACCATTTCAGATCCATCCCGGAAACTTTCTGTGCAATGTGAAGGAAATCTCTGTCTGAAGGGTGTTTCATACTCCACAGATCATAATACTGCTTTAAGGTTTCTGCAAGATTCTGCTCTCCCATAATGTAGCCAAGCTGTACCAGATATAATTCTCCTTTTACATAAGATGCATACGTATAAGAAGTCCCGTTATCATGGTGATCCCCCAGCCAAACTGCAGGTTCTTCAATTCCTTTTTTAATAAACTTTCTGTAAGCATCCAATCTTTCCATAAAAGGATTCGGAAGGTCTTCAGGGAATAGCTGATACATCGTATATCCTTCTGCATAGCTGGTAAAGCCTTCATCCATCCATGGACGAACAGATTCGTTGGTTGCCAGCATCTGCTGATACCAGGAGTGAGATCCTTCGTGAGCCATTAGACCCAATAAATCTTTAACGTTTTTAGCTTCACCTAAAATCATGGTACACATCCCGTACTCCATTCCACCATCACCTCCCTGGATAAATGCATAGGTAGGATATACATACTTTCCAAAGTGAGCATTCATAATCTGGAAATACTTGGTGATATAAGGCTGTGCCTCTCCCCATGCTTTTGTTTTATCGTTTTTCTGATACACCAAATACGCTTTTGGCCCTTCCGGAACATTGAAGCTTTCTACAGAGTAATCTCTGTCTGCGCTCCATGCAAAATCAAGAATGTTTTTTGCGGTCCATTTCCAGGTTACTTTCTTATCTTTTTCTGCTTTTATTTTAGCATTGGCATCATAGCCTTTTACTTCTGTTGGGTTTTCGAGAATTCCTCCTGCTCCTACAACATAATCTTTGTTGATTTTAATGGTAACATCAAAATCGGAGAATGGGGCATGAAATTCTCTTCCTAAATAGTCAAAAGTTGCCCAGCCGTCATAATCGTACTCTGCAATTTTTGGGTACCATTGCGTCATCGTCATGTCTACTCCTTCTCTGTTGTTTCTTCCGCTTCTTCTGATCTGCTGAGGAATCACAGAATCCCAATCCATTGTAAAGGTAGTTGTAGAATTGGGCTTGATGGGTTCCGCCAGATATACTTTCATAATAGTTTCCTGAACTTCAAACTTCAGGTCTTTTCCATTCTGTTTGATCCAGTGGATATTCTGAACACCTTCCTGATCTTTTGGAATAGAAGCCAATCTTGAGATTCCGTCTTTCTGCAGTCTTCCGTCACCATTTTTTCCCTGGGAAGCCACTCTTTGGTCCATCATAGAATTGGGCTTGAAAGCATTCCAGTATAAATGAAAATACACTACCTTCAACTCATCGGGTGAGTTATTGGTATATTCTAAAGTCTGTTTTCCCTGATAGGTAAATTTTTCAGCATTAACATCAATATCCATCTTGTACTTCGCAGCCTGCTGATAATAAGCCCCTTGCTGAGCCTGAAATTGTGAAATGATAAACGCAAAAATGATTGCAGCCGATTTTCTCATTTAAAATTTTATTTTTTCTAAAGTTAAGTAATTTAAATAAGAACCTCAAATAGGAGTTATTCTGAGATTTTATTCTGTTTAGTATGGTTTTAGATAGATTTTAATTAAAATTGTTAAATTCTTTTTTTAAGCTTTATTTACAATGATCCTTGTCAAGGTTTAAAACCTTGACAAGGATCACAGATGATTGTGTATATCTTTTTATCTGCTTTTTAATAGTTTTTTGATTAAAGTAATCTGTCCCAGATGATAATAGCAGTGTTCGATCATTCCGTCGATATTTCTTCTGTAAGTTCCGTACTTCTCATCCACAAATACCTCATCAAGTTTAGAATCCGGTATCTGCTCCAATAGTACAGCAAACCTCTCAGAATCGTTCCATAATTTATGTAATAAGTCTTCCCACTGTTCCTGAGATTCGATGGGAGGAAGATCAAAACTAAATTTATCTTTGATCTCGAGACCACCGCCTTCAAAAACATTCACAATTCCTGCGATATAATAATCGATATGAAAAGTAAGCATCGCAATGGTATTCAAAGAATCTATCTTCGCCACGGCCTGCTCCCAGCTAACATCCGAAAGCTGATCTTTAAAATTCGTATTGGCAATCCAAAGACCATCCAGCAATACTTCCCTAAATCTTTTTGATAATTCTGATACTGAACTCATGGGCTACTATATTATGTTTTCTAAAGATAAATAATAAAAAAGAATGTCAGTCTTCTAGAAAAACTGACATTCTTGTGGGAAAATGATTGTGATGACCTGCATCGCCAAATCAAAAATTATAAGGCTGAGTATTGGCTAATCCGCTTCATAGAAAAGTTTCTTCCATTTTGTTATTGTATTTCTGCTCAGCTTATAGTAACTCGCCAACTGAAGGTTATTCAGATTATTCTTTTTCTGATAGTCTAATATTTTCAGAATAGCAGATTTACTGTAAGAACGGTGTTTCTGATTAAAAGCTTCTGTTTCTTTATCTGCTTTCCCGAATATTTTATGGTTCAGCTTTATAATATCTATTGCTGAAAGATTTTCGTTTTTCAATAAGGAAAGGCATTCCGCTTTTTTTTCAGGATATTTAGCGTCGAGAATATCCATGAAAATTTGTCGATAATTAATATTAGATTTTTGCATGGTTTTTTGAGGTTTAATAGATATTAGTCTACATATTTTCTGATTTTCTGTATTTTCCAATCCATTTGTAAAGGGTTGTTTTAGGTATTCTGTAATCTTCTAATACCTGAAACCTTGTTTTTTCTCCACTTTCAATAAGTTCCAGTACAAAATCTATGATCTCTCTGGTATAAATATTTTTCCTAAATTGTGGAAGAGCCGTCTTTGTCTTTTTATCAATTCCTCTTTCAGAATTAGCTGGGGCATACAATATCAAATGTTGTGTATAAATTCTAAAAAAATCATATTCCAAAAGCTTGCTCCAGCGGAGTAGAACCTCGCTATCTAAGCTTTGGGATGCATACATTTTGTTTACTTCCTCCTGTGAACATTTCATAAAGTTGCAGATCCGGAATATTTCTATCCTACATTCTGTAACTCTTTTTTCAATCATCTTTCCTATATGTATTTCTTTAAAATTAACCATTGTTTTACTTTTTATTACCTTCTGTAACCCAAAAATGGAAATGCCTCTAAGTTCTTTTAAGTTGTATACAGAGACTTTAATGAGAGTTAGCCTTTCTCAGGCTTTCTCTTTTTTTAATCATTTAAAAGATGCAGCCTTCTATACTTTTACAATCACATTAAAAGAAAGAAGTACTGCATCATTATTTTAGATCAGATTTTATACATTAAAATCCTGCCTTACCCAGAGCATAAGCCATGATATTATGCAAGAATCTCTCTTGTTGAGTGTCAATCACAGTACCTGCCACTGAGGTATCTCTGAAAGCCCCTTCATCCCAGAAGAAAATGGCTTTCCCTTGGTTTCCGGCAACAAATATTTGCGGAGCAGCTCCATTAGCTGCCAAAAGCGTATATCCTGCAGGCAATTGAGAAGTCGTGACAGCACCATATGATCCCTGACCTGTTATCAGAGTGTTTGTTGTATTCCCAAATATTCCATTGTTGATCGCATTTGTATTGGTTGTTGCAGTTGCCACACCAGAACCTACAGCACCTGTCCCTCCAAATGCATTAAATAAACTGGTTCCAGTACCAGAATCAAAAAGGATGATTGCAACTCCTCCACCATCTACAAACCCTTTAATTTTAGCGGCATCGGCAACCGTCATATTGGCATATCCTGTAGATATAACATCGTACGAACTTAATAAGTTAGCTACTGTAAGCCCAGATAAAGTTGAGGTAATATCTGTGAAAGTAAATCCGTTGAAATTACCCGAATACGTTCCTGAGACCCCATAATTAGCAGCATTACTTAATTGCGAATTGTACGCAGCTTGTGCACTATTCCCTATTGCATAACCTGACCAATATGCAAAACGAACCGTTTTTCGAACAGCTACAGAGTTTGAACAGCTTAAGTTCAGTTTACTCCACGCCCCAGTTAAAGTTCCTGATGCAGCAGGTGTTCCAGTTAGATTATATGTGATTATTTGAGATTGTCCAGCGTTAAGAGTAACCGATGCAGGTGTTACAGAAGCAACGGTTACTCCGCTTACACCACTCAAAGTAAGGTCACTTGCCTGAAAGCCGATCGTAGCCGTGGAGAAAGAATTATTAGTTAAAGTCACAGAGAATGTTGCTCCAGATAATGCTACACCTCCTGTATAGGTACCCTGAAATCCGCTTTGAGTACAGTCCGCTGCTATGGTAGGTGTTGTGGAACAAGCATCACATAAACAGTTTGACCATGCTGTCCCGTTAAATACTTTTACACATTTCATGCTGCTGTCATAAATGATAGTTCCTTCTGCAACATTTCCTCCCTGAGGGTTTATAATGTTTCCGGTGGAAGTATTCGTAGGCAATACCAAGCCCATATTATAGGTGGTAGGCTTATTAATATCTAATGCACCTCTGGGTGCCGTTGTTCCAATTCCAACCTGTCCGTTTGCTATTTGAAATAGCACTATTAATATAATTAATAAATACTTGTTTTTCATACTATGTATTTTTTACGATGATAATTTGTAAACTTGAATATTGTTAAGTTAAAAATGCTTCACATTCTTTTCAAGGTTTTGAACTTTGATAAGGCTAATTGTAAAGGCTTAAGCAGTAAAGGGTATCATGAAAGGCGGCGGTCGGGAATAATGAGCCAGCACTTTTTCTTTTACAAGAGAAGAGTCACAAAATGAAAATATAATAGTGTCTTCCCAGGCAAAAGAGTATATGGATATATATAAATCTTCATATAGAATCTGAAATTTCTGGATAACAGGATTATTGTTCAGTATCGCAAAACCCCAATAACCACCCGACGACGTAAAGAATGTGTGCCTATTTCCTGTAGGTTTAACATAAGAAAGGATTTGAGGCTTTTTTTCCGGTTTGTAAAGTTTTGCTTTTTGACATTTTGGACTTACAGCCCATTTTTTCTTTCCTGATCTGTGGGCAATTGTTTTTTCTTCATTCAATTTTGAATTTCCGAAATGTTCTGCACCATATATATGAACACCTTTTGCAATATAAATTTCGGTTTTTCCTGTACCTGTACTGATTTTCGTTTTTGAGCTGTCAAAATCATCTGCTACATAAAGAGTAACATTTCCTTCGATAGTAACTGCAGGATTATTTTTATTAAAAGTTTGGGAAAATAGAAACACAGAGATGAAATACAGAAAAAAGCCAATAGACATACCGCACTTACGGTATGCTATTGGAAACAAACTTTCTTTCACCAGAATGTTTTTCATCATATTATTAAACAATAGTCCTCTTTAGACTATTATTTAACCCATTGATTTACAAATCAATATTTTTAGAATGAAGAATCGGTATCAATAAAAATTTATCTTTCTGTTTTTTTAATCTATAAATATCAAATCAATGAAACAAAGTATACACAATGAACTAGAAAACAGAATTTTAAATTATTAGGTTTCTCAAAAAAAAGTTTATATTTGCAATGAAAAAGTAGTCTAAAGAGGACTACTTTTTTTATGTTAATTTAGCTGATAATAATCGCTAAACCCTACAAAATGACACTCCAATTTTTCCTATCTGAAAATTGTGGCACACAGAAAAATATCCACCTGGTAATTACTGACAATCAACAAAATAAAAAATACAATTTCCGCACAAACCTTAGTATTTCTGAAGAAAACTGGGATAAAGAGAAACAGCGTCCTTGTAATATTTATATAAAGAAGTATAAAATACTCAATGTAAAATTAGATTGTATAAAAAAGAAAATTACAGGATATATTGATAATAAAAAATTTCTTCGCCGGGAGATATCATGCAAAATAAAAAACATAGGTAATGGTGTACAGGATCCACCACAGGAAAACACTCTTCTATACTATATGCAATGGTACATTGACAGCAAAAAGGGACTCATATGCCATTCCACTTATAAAAGATATAAAGTTTTCTTCCGCCTCCTGGAACGTTTTGAAGGTTTTTTATGCAAATCCGTTTATATTGAGAATGTTGATTCTGATTTCATAAGGGATTTTATGATTTTTGGAAAAAAAGAAGAATACAGTGAAAATACAATCTACCGCACCATTCATTTTATCAAAACCATTTTGAATTTTGTAGAAAGAAAAGGGATCAGAACTTGCGTAAGAGAACTGGAACTGCGCAGGGAGAAGCAAAAAAAAGAAGTGGTAACACTTACAGAAAAGGAAATCATCAAAATACAAAAAACAGTTGTTCCAGAAGAATTGCAAGCCGCAAAAGACTGGTTGCTCATCAGCTGTTATACCGGTCAGCGATTTTCGGATTTTATACGTTTTAATACTCAACAGTTACATATTATAGAAGGAAAAACCTGTCTTTCGTTTGAGCAGAAGAAAACAAAAAAAGAAATTTTTTTGCCCTTACATCCTAAAGTATTACACATCATTGAACACAATGAGAACCGCTTTCCAAAAATAATGGACATCCAGCATTACAACAAATACATTAAAGAAATCGCAAAACTCGCCCACCTGAATGAGTCTTTAAAATCAAGGAAAAGAATCGGTTACAGAAGTAAGGAAGTGCAGTCAGAAAAGTGGGAAACACTGTCCAGCCATATAGGGCGAAGGAGTTTTGCGACCAACTTTTATGGAAAAATCCCCACACCACTGTTGATGGAGGCTACAGGACACAGCACTGAACAAATGTTTCTACGGTATATTAATCCTGTGAATAAAGACCGCATCCTGTCTCTAGGGAATTATTTTGATAAAATTGATGAGGGAAAAATGGCGTATCAATACTAAGCATGAGCATCACTATTTCATTTGTATTTTGAAAAAAAACCTCAAATGCAAAATACATCTGAGGTTGATATTATAATATTGAATGATCATTATTTTTTAGCAGAAGCTTCTTTCTTTCCACTTCTTAGAATCTTTTCAAGAATTCTTAGAGTGATCAGATAAGTTGGTTTTACCCCTGTAAGACCAAGACCTCCTGAAGATAATGTACTTCCTGTTTCCAACGGATTATCAGAAGCATAATACGCATACATCACAAAAAGGTCCGGTGAAATGTGGTGTCTGATTTTAGAAGCCACCTGAATAGCTTTCTGATAATGCGCCCCTTCCATTTCAAGACCAATTGCCTTCCATGAAGTATTCATAAAGTATGATAAAATATCTCTGTTTTGCAGTGACGTTCCCAATACGGTAATCATAGGCCCTTCAAAAGCTTTCAGCTCATCATCATTGAAATCATCAAGTTTTAATGCATTTTCAAATGGATAGTTATCTGCCGTTCCTTCAAAAATATGAGAAGTAGGAATCATAATATCTCCTTTTGCTCCTGTAAGAATTCCTGCTTTCCCCATGATAGACACAGATTTCACCTTCATCATATATATTTCCCCTTTGTGCTCAAAAGGTCTCAACAGCTCATCCATCACTTCGAAAGCCTGCTCACCAAAAGCATAATCGAATACCATTACCACGTCATCTCCTGAAAACTTGCAATCTGCAAACGGTGTATTCTTTAAGTCTGTTTTGCTGAGGTCAATGATCTGAACATCGATATTACTTCCACTCTTGTCAGCAATATGAATCATTCCCTCATCCAACGCATATTTTAAAACTTTATCACGAAGTTCTTTTTTGTTCGAAATCTCTTCGTATAGTTTATAGTCAATTTCATGATGCTGTTTCTTTTTAACTGCATTGTTGGCATACAGCATATTTTTCACAGAGTGCATGTTGGCAGAAATAATATGAAGCGGGCGCATGTGAAGGTTGTTATCAAATAAAACCTCTTTCACTTTGTTGGCCCATTTCTCACCAAAATAATGGTGCCCTACTCTTTCCTTTAATATAGCGCTGAAATAAACTTCTCTTTCTCTGCTACCTTTTGCATCCTCAAGACTTACTTTTCCTAAGTTGTAGATGATTTTGAATAAACGATCAGGATTATGATCATCACCAAAAGTATTATAAGCTCTTAGCGTTTCATCAAAAGATCTTCCTATTAAAGAAGAAAGATGAATAAGTGCCACTTCTTTTTCTTTTCTGCTGAATTTCTTTTCCCCTTTCACAACCTCTTCAATAATTTTGAAGGCGCGTGTCGGTTTCCAGTTTTCATTCTGAATGAAAGCCAGATTACGGATTTTATCCGCTTCTATAAATAAAAAGGTAAGGTGGGTAAGAATGTCATAAATTTCGGAACGGCCCAAAAGAACCTCAATATTCATCTGGTGTTCGTCTATTCTATAACAGTTTCTTCTTCTTTTCTTTGGAACAATTGGTTCGAAACTTCCTTTATCAAAACCTTCATCAGATGTAAGATGAATAAAAGCACATTCTTCAATCCCTTCCGGAAGTCTGTCTAATACATACATCAAACCGTCAAGTTCCAATTTGCTTGGAATATTCATGGTCCCATAAATTTCCGGATTGATCGTCTTCAACAAACTTCTGATACTTTCTCCTGAAACACCTCCCGGCTTGAAAAATCCTCTATAAAATAAATGTCTCATAGAGATGTATAATCTTTCAATAGCTTCCGTTGTCTCTCTTGCTCTAGAATTTGTCATAAAATAAATTTCACACAAATATACAAAATCTTTGCCCATCTTATTTTAACTGTCTTTTAATAAGTTGTTTAAAACCTACTGATAAGAAGATCTATTTTAAGATCTATCTGCACTCCTTTTTGTTTAATTATTTAATGGGAAATTGAATATCCATGTTTTATTCTTATATTTATACAGGCATAAGTGGTCATGAAAGTTGTTATTAATATGATTCCTCTTAAGAGATCTATTTTTTAAAGCACATTACAGTAAAAGTTTCTATTTCTGGATTTACAGCAATCCATTTTTAAACTTAAATACAAATTACCCCTCTCCAAAAACACCAAACAAGTGTTTAAGTTATGTAAATTTTTAAAACACCCCTAAATTTTTTGGGGTTAAAATGTTTTCGATTCATTTTTTTCGTAAATTTGCCCTGTAAAAAATCACCCAAATATGTCAACCTTAAGATTCAAAGCATTAGAAACCCTACCATTTAAGGATTTCAGAAAAGACAACGCTGTCGAAATCCCTGCAAAATTATCTGAACTTTTCTGTAAAAATGTTTTCTCAGAAGAAACAATGAGAGAATATTTAACAAAAGAAGCATTCAATTCTATTATGGATGCTATTAAAAAAGGAACTAAGATCCAGAGACATATCGCAGATCAGGTAGCCGTAGCGATGAAAGACTGGGCAATGAGCAAAGGTGCAACTCACTACACGCACTGGTTTCAGCCTTTAACAGGGACTACTGCTGAAAAGCACGATTCTTTCTTTACCCCAATTGAAGGAGGAAGAGCGATTGAAAGATTCAGCGGAAGCATGCTAATCCAGCAGGAACCTGACGCATCATCTTTCCCTAACGGAGGTATCAGAAATACTTTTGAAGCAAGAGGTTATACAGCTTGGGATCCTACATCTCCGGCATTCATCATGGGAACTACATTGTGTATTCCTTCCATCTTTATCTCTTATACCGGAGAAACATTAGATTACAAAACACCTCTTTTAAGATCATTGAACGCTGTGGATGATGCTGCTACGAATGTAATGCAGTATTTTGACAAAAATGTTACCAAGGTAACTCCTACTTTAGGTTGGGAGCAGGAATATTTCCTTGTTGATTCAGCATTATACCAGTCACGTCCGGACCTTGTATTAACAGGTAAGACATTATTAGGACATTCTCCTGCAAAAGGACAGCAGCTGGATGACCATTATTTCGGTTCTATTCCTACAAGAGTAATGAACTTCATGAAAGAGTTGGAAATCGAATGTATGAAATTGGGAATTCCTGCAACAACAAGACATAACGAGGTTGCACCAAACCAATTCGAGCTTGCTCCAATGTTTGAAGAAGTGAACGTTGCTGTAGACCACAACTCATTGTTGATGGACATCATGGCAAGAGTCGCTCACAAACACCACTTCCATATTCTTTTCCACGAAAAACCTTTCGCAGGAGTAAACGGAAGCGGGAAGCACAACAACTGGTCTTTGGCAACAGATACAGGGGAAAACCTATTAAGCCCGGGAAAAAATCCAAAGAAAAACTTACAGTTCTTAACATTCTTTGTTAACACGATTAAAGCTGTTCATGAATATGCAGATCTTTTAAGAGCAAGTATCGCTTCTGCAAGCAATGATCACAGACTTGGTGCCAACGAAGCTCCGCCAGCAATTATTTCCGTATTTATCGGAAGTCAGTTGTTCAGCGTATTGGAAGAACTTGAAAAAGTAACCAACGGAAAATTATCTCCGGAAGAGAAAACAGAATTAAAATTAAACGTAGTTGGAAAGATTCCTGAAATCTTATTAGACAATACTGATAGAAACAGAACTTCTCCATTTGCATTTACAGGAAATAAGTTTGAAATCAGAGCTGTAGGTTCTTCTGCTAACTGTGCAGAATCTATGACTGTAATGAACACTATTGCAGCGAAGCAGCTGAACGACTTCAAAAAAGAAGTAGATACCCTTATCGAAGGTGGATTAAAGAAAGATGAAGCGATCTTCAATGTATTAAGAGAGTACATCAAGCAATCTAAGAACATCATGTTTGAAGGTGACGGATATTCTGACGACTGGGCAAAAGAAGCTAAGAAAAGAGGATTGAACAACCTGAAAACAACTCCGGAAGCTCTTAAACAGGAAATGGACAAAAAATTCTTAGACCTTTATGAGGAAATGGGAATTTTCAACCACAGAGAAGTTGAAGCGAGAAACGAAATCAAATTAGAAAAATATTCTACCGTTATCGATATTGAAGCAAGAGTTTTAGGTGATATCGCAAGAAACCACATCATTCCTTCTGCTTTAAACTATCAGAACAGATTGATTGAAAACGTAAAAGGTCTTAAAGAAATCTTCGGAGATAAAGATTTCAAGCCATTGGCGAAAGAACAGATGAGCTTAATTACAAGCATTTCTGAAAACGTTTCTAAAATCAAGCTTGGTGTTGAAGATCTTCTTAAAGCCAGAGAAACGGCAAAAAATATATCAGACAGCCAAAAACAGGCAGAACAATACTGCAACAAAGTAAAACCATTATTCGATCCTATCAGAGAAGCTTCAGATGCTTTGGAAATGATGGTAGATGATGAGCTTTGGCCAATGACAAAATACAGAGAAATGTTATTTACAAAATAACCTCTGTAAAGTTCCATATTAGTTCAAATTCCTCGGAAAACCGGGGAATTTTTTATTTTATTTAAAATACTAATAGACAAAGACTTCCACAACTTCAAAATTGGTACAGAATTTAATTTTACCTTTGTTTTCATTATGAAAATCCTGATCGTAGAAGACAACAAAGAACTCGCCCAAAGCATGGAATATTATCTTGAAGGCGAGAACTATATCTGTGAATGTGCTTACCATTACAGTGAAGCCCTGGAACGGCTGAGCTTCAATTCATATGACTGCATTTTACTGGATATTATGCTGCCCGACGGAAACGGATTGAATATTTTAAATTACATTAAAACCGAAAAAATCAACAGCGGAATTCTTATTATTTCTGCTAAAAATGCATTAGACGACAAAATAAACGGACTGGAAAAAGGAGCTGATGATTACATTACAAAACCTTTCCATCTTCCAGAACTCCATGCCAGATTAAGAGCCGTTTACCGCAGAAAAAAAATGGATGGCTACAGTGAAGTCAAATTCAATGAAATACTATTAAATACGGATACATTCGAGGTTGCCATTCATAAAGCAAGACTGGAAGTTACCCAAAAAGAGTTTGAATTATTGCTCTATTTTCTCGTCAATAAAAACCGCGTATTATCAAAGCAATCCATCGCCAATCATCTTTGGGGTGACTATACAGATAATTTGGCTAATTTTGACTTTGTATATCAGCACGTCAAAAATCTGAGAAAAAAAATAGGGGCTGCCCAGGGAAATGACTATATCGAAACCATCTACGGTTTGGGCTACAGGTTTAATGCTTTAAAATATAATGGTTCATGAATTTATTGAATAAAATATCAGTCTGGTTTATTGCCATTGTATTGCTTGTCACCCCTGTAAGCATGTATATTTCGTACACCAGTATAAAAAAGCGCCTTGACAGTGTTGAAATCGAAAGACTTAAAAACGTCAACAACTACGTCATCAACCAGATAAAAAAAGGAGAAAATCCCGCAAAAACTTCTCAGGGACTTCCAATTTCTGTAAGCTTATTTAAAGGAAAAAATATTCCCGCAGAACCTCAGGTTATTCACACCTGTCTGGAAAACAAAGGCGTTTCAAAAAATGAATGTAAAATTCTCATCAACTCCTACGCAAAAGTTGACAACACAACTTACAGAATATCTTCATACGGTTATATTACCGCTACCCAGCAGATTATGGACGGAATGCTGGTTGCATTTTTCTGGAAAGTACTATTAATCACAGTCATCGTTTTTATTACCGCAAGAATTCTATCCAGATTTATTTTAAAACCTTTTCACCATGCCATCAATGGATTGCAGCAATTCAGTATTCAGAAAAAAGAACGCCTGCAGCTCTTACCCACAAGCACAAAAGAGTTCAAAAAATTAAATGAATTTCTGAAAACAATGACAGACAAAGCCCTGGAAGATTATGCTTCCGTGAAAGAGTTTTCAGAAAACGCTTCACATGAAGTTCAGACACCTTTAGCCATCATCCAGAACAAAATTGAATTGCTTTCAGAAACAGAAATCAATGAAAATCAAGCCATTTTATTAACCGACATTCAAAACTCCATTGATAAACTGAGCAGAATAAACCGTTCATTAATTCTTCTGACCAAGCTTAACAACAACGAATTCCTGACCGATGATGAGTTGAAATTCTGCCGTGTGGAAAGAGAAGCATTATGCATGTATGCCGATCATCTCGCCCTGAAGAATATTACCTTAAACAGGAATTGCGAAAAGAGTGTTTTTGTCAAAATTCATCCGGCATTAGCAGAAATTCTGCTGAGCAATCTCCTTTCAAATGCAATCCGCCATAATCTTGAAGGAGGGAAAATTGAAATCAATTTAACGCATAATTACTTTCAGATCAGCAACACCGGGCTGCCACCCCATGTTCCCACACAGGAACTGTTTAAAAGATTCAAAAAAAGCAATCAGTCCCAGGAAAGTATAGGACTTGGACTTTCTATTGTAAAACAAATCTGTGAGGTAAATGACTTTTCTGTTCATTATGATTTTGCAGACGGATGGCACAGTATCACCGTATATTTCGACAATACCAAAGTACACAAATCATCAATTTCTAAAAGGATATTAACTGAAAATACACTGGCTTTTGAAAGCGTAGAACAGATAGTAAATTTTGCTAAATAACTGCCGTTTTCATTATTTTTTCCAACTTCAAATTTGCTTCAAAATGTATTTTTTACTTTGAAAAAAGAAAAATACGTTAAATGCTTTCAAGAGTTTTTATTCTCGCATTATTATCCGTCTTTTTTGTCAACAACGCAAAAGCACAGGAAGTTCTCACGCTTCAGTCTGCGCTGGAAACGGCCGTTCAAAATTACGGATCTATCAAGGCCAAGGAATCTTATCGGCAATCATCAAAGGAATCGATAGAGCTGGCAAAACGGCAATACCTGCCTAATCTTAACATCAGTATTCAACAGGATTACGGAACCGTCAACGGACAAAACGGTCCTCTGTATGGTTTCGGAGGATATGGAGTAGCTTCATCCGGACTTCCGCTCCCTGATCAAAACTGGAATGCTTCTTTCGGAGCCTTATATTTAGCCAATGTCAACTGGGAGTTTTTCTCTTTTGGAAAAGCCAAACAAAGAGTGAAAGTTGCAGAATCTAAAAATCAGAGAGACACCAAAGATGTATCCGATGAAATTTTCCAGCACAAAGTAAAAGTTACAGCCGCTTATCTGAATGTTTTAGCGGCTCAAAAATTAAAGCTTTCCTATGCCCGAAATCTCGGAAGAACTGATACGATCAGAAGAATCGTTGAGGTTAAAGAAAAAAACGGCATTGTTCCGGGAGTTGATTTATCCCTTGCAAAAGCAGATTACGCCAATGCAATGATCACCTACACCAAAGCAAAAGACAACGAGCAGGAGCAGGAAAACAAGCTCGCCCAATTGCTGGGAATTCCGGCTCAGGAGTTTGTGCTTGACAGTACTTTATTAAAAAGAATTCCTGAAGAGTTCCCTACAGAAAAGGGTTCTTCTCTGGAAAGCCATCCTTTGTTGGCATTATATAAAAGCAGAATCAATGTAAGCGAACAGGAAAAACAATTCCTGAAAACACAATATTATCCGTCATTTTCAATGGTTGGTATTTTCCAGACAAGAGGTTCAGGGTTTGGAAACGGGTATGCACAAAATCAAAATGATTATTCTACCTCTTACTGGGACGGCATTCACCCTACAAGAAGCAACTATCTGCTTGGGATTGGTGTTTCATGGAACTTCACACAAACCTTCAGGCTATCAAAGGAAATAAGCGCTCAGGAGTATGTAAGCCAGGGTTTACAACATGAATATGACCTTGCAGAGCAGCAATTGAAAGCCCAGCTGGATCTATCTGATAATAAATGGAAAAACGCCATCCTGATTTATGATCAGGTTCCGGTTCAGCTTAAATCTGCCGGAGACGCTTATATTCAGAGGTCTGTTCTCTACAAAAATGGTTTAACAGATCTCGTTGATTTGTCTCAATCCATTTATGCACTGGTAAGAGCCGAAACAGACAGAGATATCGCGATTACCAATGTTTGGAATGCTTTATTGTTAAAAGCTGCCGCCATGGGAGACTTCTCTGTTTTCGAAAACGAACTGTAAGATTAATATCAATTATAATCAATAGTATTTCAATGAACTTAATAAGATTTGCATTAAGAAAACCCATTACGATTTTAGTGATTGTTGCCGGGCTGTTTTTCTTCGGATTACGGTCGGTAAGCTCTATTAAAGTCGACATTTTTCCAAAATTGGACTTACCTGTAATCTATGTTTCCCACCCTTTCAGCGGATATACCCCGCAACAGATGGAAGCATTTTTTGCCAAACAATACATCAATATTTTCCTCTTTGTAAACGGGATTAAAAGTATTGAAACCAAAAATATTCAGGGACTGACTTTAATGAAAATTAATTTCTATCCCGGAACCGATATGGCACAGGCTGCAGCAGAGCTAAACTCTTTTTCCACCAGAATTCAGGCTGCCTTTCCGCCAGGCTCCAACCCTCCTTTTATCATCCGTTTTGATGCTTCTACTCTTCCGGTGGGACAGCTTGTTTTGAGTAGTGACAAAAGATCAAACAATGAATTACTTGATCTCGCGAATGTATACGTGCGATCCACTTTCACCTCCATTCCGGGGATTGTTTCATCTCCTCCCTTTGGGGGAAATATCCGTACGGTAGTCATCAATGCCAACCCGGATTTGCTCCGTCAGCATAATATGACCCCAGACCAGCTTGTGGAAGCCTTACGTCTGAACAACCAGACAGCGCCTTCAGGAAACGTAAGAATAGGAGATAAATATTATATTACTCCTACTAATACGATGATTAAAAATGTAAAGGATTTTGAAAATATTCCTTTGTATAAGGGCAGTGTTCAGAATCTTTATTTAAGAGATGTTGCCACAGTTACCGATGGAGCAGATATGACTTCCGGTTATGCTTTAGTCAATGGCCGGCGTTCTGTTTATCTGAGCATTGCTAAAAGTGCCGATGCTTCTACCTGGGATGTGGTTCAGAATTTGAAAAAACAATTGCCACAGATTCAATCCAATCTTCCGGATGATGTGAAAGTCAGTTTTGAATTTGACCAGTCGACCTATGTAATCAATTCTGTTAAAAGTTTATTGAGTGAAGGAACCATTGGTGCTATACTCACCGGATTGATGGTCATTCTATTCCTCGGGGATATCAGAGGTGCATTGATTGTGATCCTCACCATTCCGACCTCCATTATATCGGCCGTTTTATTTTTAAATCTTTTCGGTCAGACCATTAATATCATGACCTTAAGCGGACTTGCGCTCGCCATCGGAATTCTCGTCGACGAAAGTACCGTTACCATAGAAAACATTCACCAGCATCTGGATATGGGCAAACCGAAATCTCTCGCGGTCTGGGATGCCTGTAAGGAAATTGCCTTCCCGAAATTATTGATCTTATTCTGTATTTTGGCGGTTTTTGCGCCTGCATTTACGATGGGAGGAATTCCAGGATCATTATTCTTACCTCTTGCACTGGCGATCGGTTTCAGTATGATTGTTTCTTATTTTCTTGCGCAGACCTTCGTTCCCATCATGGCCAACTGGATCATGAAAGTGAAGCATCACAAAGCAAAAGACGGACATATTCTGACAGATTCCGAGGAATTACAGGCAGCAGGCTTAAGTGATGAAAGTGATACATGGAGCCAGAAAGAAATTCTGCTCCAAAATGAAGACAGCAACCGTGATGGAAAAGTAAGCTTGTTTGAAAAAATCCGATTCCGTTACCTGAAGTTTTTAGACCGGATCATGCCCTACAGAAAAATATTGGTTTCAGCTTATATCATACTGATGATGGCAATGGTTGCCTTATTCCTGAACAGTATCGGACGAGATGTTTTACCGCAGGTAAATGGAAATCAATTTCAGGTAAGAACGCGTATTCCTGACGGAACAAGGATTGAAAAAAACGAACTTCAAACTTTAAAACTATTGGATGGAATTAAAGAAATTGTGGGAAAAGACAATGTTTCGATCACCTCTGCGTATGTAGGAACACACCCTACTCTTTTCTCGGTAAGCCCGATTTACCTTTGGATGGCCGGTTCCCATGAAACGGTATTACAGGTTGGCTTACATGAAGATTATCACACCAACATGGATGATTTGAAAGACAAAATCAGAGAGAAAGCGAAAAGCATTAATCCTGATATGAAATTATCTTTCGAACCAATAGAATTAACAGAAAAAATCCTTAGCCAAGGTTCTCCAACGCCTATTGAAGTACGATTGTCGGGAAGGGATAAAAGCATGAATGAAGCGTATGCTAAAAAAATAGAAACAGAGCTTAAAAAGATTCCGTATTTAAGAGATGTTCAGATAGGGCAATCTATAAAATATCCTGCACTAGACATCAATGTTGATCGTGTTCGTGCGGCTCAATTGGGTATTGACATGTCTGATGTTTCCCGTTCGCTGGTGGCTTCTACATCATCTTCAAGGTTTACGGAGAAAAATATCTGGACGGATGAAAAAGCAGGCTACAGCTACAATGTACAGGTTCAGATTCCTGAAAATAAAATGAACAGCAAAGAAGAAATTGCAGGAATTCCGTTGCTGAAAAATACCAACAGACCGAATTTGGGAGATGTAGCAACCATTAAAAACAGCTTTACTTATGGTGAAACCGACAACCTGGGAGCAATGCCTACATTAACGGTTACTGCGAACCTTAATCACACCGATTTGGGAACAGCTTCAAAAGATGTACAGAAAGTTATTGATAATATCGGAGAGCTTCCGAGAGGACTTAATATTCAAATGATTGGTTTGAGCCAGACTTTACATGAAACTTTAAGCAGTTTACAAAGCAGCCTGATCATTGCGATCGTCGTGATTTTCTTAATGCTGGCTGCCAACTTCCAGTCTTTCAAAGTTTCAGCGGTTGTATTAACAACAGCTCCGGCAGTTTTAGTGGGATCATTGGCTTTATTAATCATCAGCGGATCAACGCTTAATCTTCAATCCTACATGGGAATTATCATGTCTGTCGGGGTTTCAATCTCCAATGCGGTTTTATTAATTACCAATGCAGAGCAGTTAAGAAAACATAATGGAAATGCCTTACTTTCTGCCAGAGAAGCCGCAGCATTGAGGTTAAGACCTATCGTAATGACTGCTTTAGCGATGGTTGTGGGAATGATTCCTATGGCTTTGGGATTGGGAGAAGCCGGAGATCAGGTTTCGCCACTTGGAAGAGCCGTGATCGGAGGTTTGGTCGCATCTACTTTTGCAGCCCTTTTCATTCTTCCACTAGCCTTTGCATGGGGACAAGGAAAAGCAACGACTCAAAGTGTTTCTCTTGATCCTGAAGACGAAGAAAGCATTCACTTCATGCCCGAAATTGTAAAATAATAAGCTATTAAAAATAAAATATGAATCGATTATATAAATATCTAATCCCAACAATACTGGTTTTCAGCTTGCAGAGCTGTGGACATGAGGAAAAAAAGGAAGTAAAAAAATCAGCAGAGCCTTCATCCCCTGAAATTGAAACGGTGAATCCCAAGCAGGAAGAGTTTTCTTCATCAACAGCCATTCCTGGGGAACTACAGCCTTATCAGAAAGTGGATGTCTATGCTAAAGTAAGCAGTTTTGTTAAAAAATTATACGTGGATGTTGGAAATGAAGTAAAAGCAGGACAATTACTGGCCACTTTAGAGGCTCCTGAGATCAATTCTCAGCAAAGTGCTGCCTCATCGGCTTTGAAATCAAAGGAAGCGCTGTATATTGCCAGTAAGGCAAAGTATGACCGTTTAAAAGAAACCAGTAAAACTCCGGGAACAATTTCTGCTCTTGATCTGGAACAGGCTTTAGCGGCTCAAAAATCTGACATGGCTCAATTGGAAGCTGCAAAAGCATCATATCGTGAAGTGGCTGATGTTAAAAACTATTTGCAGATCAGAGCTCCATTTAGCGGAAACATTGCAACGAGAAATGTAAGTGCAGGAGCGTATGTAGGACCATCAGGAAAAGGGTCAGATCTTCCGATGTTCAGCCTGGTTCAGCAGGACAGATTACGTCTGGTCGTGAATGTCCCGGAATCTTACACCGGACTGCTGAATAAAAATGGAGCTATCAAGTTTTCAATTCAATCTATTCCGGGTGAAACTTTCACAGCAAGTGTCTCGAGATTTGCAGGAGCTTTAGACAACAAATTACGCTCTCAATGGGTAGAAATGGATGTTTATAATAAAGACAAAAGACTTTTACCGGGAATGGTTGCCAACGTAATCCTCCCTTTAAGTGAAAACAACAAGTCATTGTCTGTTCCCACTTCTGCTGTTCTCAACTCTACCTTGGGGGTATTCGTTATTAAAGTAGAAAAAAACATAGCCCATTGGGTACCTGTAACTTCAGGAATTGCGAATGGTGAGATCACCACGATCATTGGGCAGGTATCATCAAGCGACGTGATTGTTAAGAGTGCATCGGAAGAAATCCGTGATGGACAAAGTATTAAAATTAAACTCCCAAAATAGGCTCATAACCATCTGTTTATTAACAAAAATTATCATCCGTCTTTCTGATATAAAAATTTTAAAAATATACTAATGAAGGATAAAGTGAAATAAGTTTGTTAAAGAATCTTAATAAAAAAAACCGCACACTTACCAAAAATAGGCTGTTGCGGTTTATTTTTCTTTAACATATGTAAACAATATGTTAAAATGTGTTAAAGTAAGATCCTGATAATTATCATAACAGGGGTCTTTTATTTGGAATCTCTACTTTTGTATTGCTTTTGAAAATAAATTTTCCTTTTTAACACGGATAATCAAATATATATGAAGAAAAGAGTTTTGTTTTATTTAGTTGCTTTAGTTACTACAGTTTCAATGCAATCGTGTGCTACAAATTATGTGGTTTCAAAACCAGCAACTTACGCAAAAGAATACAAAACAGATGCCAAACTAGCTTCTATAGATAACAAAAAAATGGAGCAGGATAAGCAGAGACTTATCGACTCTTTTCTTGCTGAAAAGGCTGCATCTATAGCAAATGCTAAAAAAGCAATTAAGAATTCTGAGATTGCGAAAGTAATCAAACATAATAAAACCATTGACGGTATCCTTACAGAAGCTGAAACATACCTTGGAACTCCTTACAGATATGGAGGGACTACAAGAAACGGTATAGATTGTTCAGCTTTCGTTCTTTCTGTATTCGGAGCAGCAGCAGGTCTTAGCTTACCAAGAGTAGCAGCTTCTCAGGCTCAGGAAGGGGAAAGAATAGAAAAAGGAGAATTACAGAAAGGAGACTTAATCTTCTTTTCTCATGGAAGAAGAATTTCTCACGTAGGTATTGTAGAAAGTGTTACTGAAGAAGGTGAGATCAAGTTTATCCACGCAGCAACTTCAAAAGGAGTTATGATTTCTTCACTGAATGATTCTTATTGGGGACCTAAGTTCAGATTCGCGAAAAGAGTAATCAATGAAGAAGGAGAATCTTATAACAACTTAGCATCTGTAACTCCTGCTACACCAGCAAATTTTTAATTTTATAAATAATTGATTTAAATAATGAAGCCATCAGATTTCTGATGGTTTTTTTATATGCTTTATTTACAGTAGATTTTGGCTAAAGCCAATGGAATAGATATATAAAAAAAAGCGGGCTAAAGCCCACTCCTATTGAATCAATATTATATTTTTTATAATAGCCAGTACATGACTACGGACATCAGCTGTTCTTATCAATTTCAATATCCAGCTTATATAACAGTCCATATATTTCGGAAAGCGAGAATTTGGCCTTTTTAAGCCTATTTAAAGCCGGATCTATTGAATATCTTACCGAGGTTCTGAAATCTGCCTTTTCGAGGTTTGTATTATCGAAAACAGCGCCTGACAGATCACAGTTACTGAAGACCGCATTGGATAAATCACATTCAGCAAAATCTACCTCAATTAATTTAGAGTTTTTGAAAACCGTTTTCTTAACGGATGTTTGATAGAAAACAGAATTATTCAAAGCACATGCATCAAATCTAAAAGATAATCCGAATGGATTACTATCATTAAACTGAAGCCCAAACATTTTGCATTCTTTGAAAATCACATTGTGAAAAGCAGTCTTGATAAGCTTTGCCATGCTGAGGTTGCACTCGACAAATTCACAATCTGTAAAACTGAATCCCGACAGGTTAGCATATTCAAAATTACAGTTTCTGAATGTACAGTTTTCATATTCTCCTTTTTCTAACTGGGAAACATCTGTATTTTCAAAATCCTGATCCAGGATATAAGCTTCTTTCATATTTTTTATGATTTATAAAATGACAACACACTCCGTCATCTGACCGATTTTTAAACAACATTAAAAACTTTCGTCCTTTTTGCGATTTTGTATTTCCGCTTCAAAGACAGTTATACCAGGCTGTTTTTATCCGAATAATTAAGCTTAAAGAAGATAAAAGTCATGATAGAGAATGCCAGCAAAGAACTTCCCCCGTAACTGAAATACGGAAGAGGAATCCCAACCGTAGGGAAAAGCCCCATAACCATTCCCAAATTGATCGAAAAGTGCATCAGCAGAATGGATGCAAAACAATACCCGAATACACGGTTAAAAGTAGATTTTTGTTTCTCTGCGAGATAGTATATTCTTCCGATATAGACCATATAACACAGGATAAGGGTGGCACTTCCTAAAAAGCCCCATTCTTCTCCTACCGTACAGAAAATATAATCGGTTTCCTGCTCTGGCACGAATTTCCCTTGGGTAACAGATCCTTCACGGTATCCTTTTCCCCAGATTCCACCGGAACCAATAGCTGTTTTGGAATATAATAAGTTGTATCCTGAAGTATCTCTGAACGCTTTCTCACCTTTATAAAGAACCTCAATTCTTTCTCTCTGGTGTTTAGGAAGCTTTTCTAGAACATAAGGAGAACCGAAAGCCAGTCCGCATAATAAAATAATAGATCCGGCAATTCCTGAAATTGAAATCACATCCCATGACATTCTATGATAATTCATGGCAATAAGGACACCGGCAATCAGCAGAACAGCTGCTGCAACATAGATGGGAGGAATGGCTAATGACACCAGAAAAACTCCGGCAAAAACAAATCCTACACCAAATAAAAGACCACTAAGCCCCTCTCTGTATAAAGCGATGAAAAACGCAATAAATACCAACATGGAACCTACATCCGGAATAGCAAGAACAACTGCCGCCGGAACACCAATAATTGCTAAAGTAGTCCATAGGGACTTCTTATTTTTAAGATTAAAATCCGGTCCGGAAACATAATTGGCCACCATAAGGGCTGTCCCAATTTTTGCGAACTCAACAGGCTGCATGGTAAAACTACCAAACTTGTACCAGTTCTTTTGTCCTAGGATCTCCTTACCAAACGGAAAAAGCCCTACCAGTAAAAGAACACCGCCAATATAAATAATCCCGGACATATTCTCGAAGAACTTACTTCTTCCAACGAATATAATAAGCCCCACAAATAACGAGATACAGAAGAAAACCAATTGCTTCTCCCCCAGTTTCTGGTCAACACTGTAGATATTTGCAATCGCAAAAATACAAAGCAGGAAATACAGCCCAAGGCCCAGTTTATCTATTCCTTCTGTCCATTTCATTGCTTTACAGATTTAGCGGATTTATTGTTTTTAGTTTCGTCGTCTATTCTTTTCTGCAGTTTGGCTTTTTGTTGTTTCACAAACTCCAGACTATCCTTTATTCTTTTTTGTTTAATCGAATCAGGTTTAGGGTCAACATATAAACCTTTACGTTTAAGGTCAATCACCCATTGTCTCTTATATTCGGGCATGAAACTGGAAGTGATCATCTTTTTGTAAAGGTTTTCACGTTTCAGATCTCCTGTGATATATTTTTCTGCAATTACTGTAGAAGCAGGACCTGCCCAGGTAGCTCCAAATCCGGCATGTTCCATTACTGCAACCACCACAATTTTGGGTTTATCAGCAGGAGCAATCAATACAAAAATTGAGTTATCTTTTCCTTGCGGAACCTGTGCTGTACCTGTTTTAGCCAGCTGGGTAAAGTCATTTGATTTTAATCCACGGGCGGTACCTCTCAAAACTACCGCTTCCATTCCTTTTAAAACCGGTTCGAAATGCTTAGGATCTACAAGGGTCTTATGTTTTACTTTAAATCTCGGATCAGGATTTGGCTTTCCATCAATACCTTTTACAATGTGAGGGGTATAATACCAGCCTTTATTTGCGATTGCAGCAACATAGTTAGCCAGCTGAAGAGGGGTGATCATAATATCTCCCTGCCCCATTCCGTTGAAAACGGCTCCTGTCGCTAAAGGATCCCAGTTTTTATAATCTTTTGTTGAACCGCTTGCCTTAAGAATAGATTTCATTCTTCTCTCATAAAACTCACCGCTTGGAATTCTTCCTTTTGCACCTGAAGCCAGATCATTATTTAAAAATTCCCCGACTCCGAAACTGTTCATGATTTTTTTCCATTCATCAACCCCTTTGGAAGGATTGCCAGGATATTTATTGACAATTGCCAAATAAGCATAAGAGAAGAAACAGTTACTGGAAATCTGAATGGATGGGATTAAGGGGTCTGCTCCTCCGTGTCCTTTAATTCTTAATCCACGATAATTAAACCCGCCACCACAAGGGAAAACTGTATTTTCGGTCATTACTCCCATTTGCATCGCAGCGAGAGCTGTCAGTAGCTTGAATGTAGAACCCGGAGGATACGCTGCCTGAACAGACCTGTCAAACATGGGCTTATTTTCGTAAAGCGTATCTTTATTTAAAATGTTAATATTCTTAGATTTATAAGGTCCCGTAAATAAATTCGGATCCACATCAGGACCTGTTGCCAGGGTTAAAATATCACCGTTATTCGGATCGATGGCAACAATGGCTCCATGCTTATTAACAAGCATTTCTTCTGCTGTCCTTTGAAGGTCATAATCAATGGTTAAAGTAATATCTTTTCCGGTAATAACGTCTTTATCTAAAGTCCCATTTTTGTAAGAACCAACGTTTCGGAGTCTGATATCTTTTTGGATATATTTTACTCCTTTTACTCCACGAAGTTCTTTTTCATAGGATTTTTCAATCCCTTTCTTACCGATAAAATCACCAGGAAGATAGTACACAGAATCTTTTTTAATTTCGGCTTCATTTACTTCGCTGGTATATCCCAAAAGATTTCCAGAAGTAGAAACTTCGTATTGACGCTGAGGTCGCTGTACAATAGTAAAAGCGGGATATTTAAAAATAATTTCCTGAACTCTTGCAATATCTTCTCTGCTGAGATCTTTTAGAAAAGTCATCGGAGTCAGCTTTGAATAATATTTTTCTTTTTTAATAATATTGATCCTTTGGATAAAATCTGCTTTATTGATCTTCATCAGACTACAGAATCCCAGTGTATCAAAATCCGGCCTCATTAATCCCTGCGTAAAAGATATCTCATAAGCAGGCTGGTTTCCTACCATGATTTTACCGTTTCTGTCAAAAATAACCCCGCGCTGAGGGATAACATACTCAGTCTTAATGGAAGTATTGGCAGCATTCAGTGCGTAACGGTCTGTAAACAACTGCAAATACGCAAGCCTCGCCACAAAAATAAGGGCGATGGTAACAAGGATGGAAAAAATTTTAAAATAACGTGTGTTCAAACTTTTTGTTTGATTTTAAATATTAATGCGTAGATGACTATAAAGATAAACGAAATTACACTTGTCACCAAGACATTAAATAATATTTCAAAAAACCTGCTAAACTTAAAGAACTCGATATACTGTACTAAAAGCTGATGCAGGAAAATACTTGAAAATAAAAACAGCAAAAACTGCGCCCATTGAAGGGACTGAAAAGAGAAAAAGTCCGTAGACGTATCTGTGGAAGTCCTGAAGATCAACGTTCTGAAATAAGCAATCAACGTTGTCGCAAATGCATTGATCCCCCATGAATACAGGAAACCGTCAATAGACAAGCCTATTAAAAAGCTCAATGCCAGGAACTGAAATTTATTTCTAAAAAAGGGATAGAACATGACAAAGACAGGATATAATACCGGAGTATATTTCCCAAAAAGCGTAATCCTGTTCAATACAAATATCTGTAATGCCACAAGAAAAATCATGATCAATATATCAGTAAATAAAGTCCTGCTAATCATTTTCTTTTTTTATTACAGCCTGCATAGTGTCCTGAATCTTCTGCACTTCTGCTTTCTTAAGATTCTTCACTACATACACTTTATTCAACGCTCCCATTTTTTCACTCAGCTCAACGGATATATCCCAGAAGCCGGTTTTATTGTCTACAGAATACCCTGCAATGGTTCCTATGGTAACACCTTTAGGGAAAATAGCCGATTTACCATCAGTAACAACGGTATCTCCTACTTTTAATGCAACATATTTCGGAATATCCGCCAGGTGCATGACCCTTGAATTATCTCCATTCCATGTTAAGGTACCAAAATATCCTGAGCTTTTAAGTGCTGCATTAATTCTGATCTTGTTTACACTTAAAACCGATTGAACTAATGCATAACTATCTGTAGAATTGATTACAATCCCCGCAATACCTTTTGGTGCCATTACCCCCATTTGAGGAAAGACTCCATCTCTTCGGCCACGATTGATTGTAAAATAGTTATTTCTTCTGTTGATACTGTTGAAAACAATTTCTCCATCAACAAAAGTATAGATCTGCCCTCCACCAATGGTATCATGAACTCTTTTGAAAACAGGATTCTTCGTCCCGTCTTTTCCATAGAGCTCAGTCATAAGGGCTTTATTCTGAACGACAAGATCTTCGTTGATCTGTTTTAGTTTCAGGTAAGAAACTCCTTCATCAATATATCCGGAAACCCACGAGTTGAACGCAGCCGTTTGGCCCGCTACCCAAGATTTCTGCATTGCATTTCTGGAGAATATCAAAACCAAAGCAATAATTTGCAGGAATATAAAGAAGACGAAAAGAGTGTTCTTCGAAAATAATCTCAGCAAAAATCCCATTCAGATATAAAGTCGTAAAAAGTTAAAATTATTTAATTAAGAAATTGAACTTATCCATATTCTTAAGGGCAATACCTGTTCCGCGAACTACAGCTCTCAACGGATCTTCAGCAACAAATACAGGAAGACCTGTTTTTTTGTGAATTCTGTCCGCAAGACCTCTTAGTAACGCTCCTCCTCCAGCAAGATAAATACCTGTTTTGTAAATATCAGCTGCCAGTTCCGGTGGTGTAAGAGAAAGTGTTTCCATTACTGCATCTTCGATTCTGATGATCGATTTGTCCAATGCACGGGCAATCTCTTTATATCCAACCATAATTTCTTTAGGTTTACCTGTAATAAGGTCTCTACCTTGTACCGGGATATCCTCGATGTCTACATCAAGATCTTCTACTGCAGAACCTACTTCAATTTTAATTCTTTCAGCAGTTCTTTCTCCGATATAAAGGTTATGGTGAGTTCTTAGATAATAAGCAATATCATTGGTAAATACATCTCCTGCAATTTTTACAGATTTATCACATACGATACCTCCTAAAGCTACTACAGCAATTTCCGTAGTCCCTCCACCTATATCAATGATCATATTCCCTTCAGGCTTCTGTACGTCGATTCCTACCCCAATTGCTGCTGCCATTGGTTCGTAGATCAATCTTACTTCTTTTGCGTTTACTTTCTGAGCAGAATCTCTTACCGCTCTTTTTTCAACTTCAGTGATACCAGAAGGAATACAGATTACAATTCGTAATGCTGGTTGTATGAATCTACCTTTGATCCCAGGAATTTTTTTGATAAACTCCTTGATCATGTGTTCAGAAGCATGGAAATCTGCAATAACCCCATCCTTCAAAGGACGGATTGTCTTGATGTCCTCATGAGTTTTACCTTGCATATGCTTAGCTTGTTCCCCTACAGCAATGGGTTTACCCGTAGAACGTTCAATTGCAACAATTGACGGTTGATCTATAACAATTTTATTATTATGGATGATTAGGGTATTAGCCGTTCCGAGGTCTATCGCAATTTCTTGCGTAAACATATCAAATAAACTCATATTTTTCTTCTGATTTTAAGTTTACAAAGATATAAATTTAAGACTACTAAAGAAATTTCCCACCAACTTAATTTGGTTAAAGTTTTATTAAAATTTACAATTCTTTATTAACTTTCAATTTAGATGTTTACAGACTTTGAGTTCAACTAAAATTAATGGGACGTTGAAAGGGCCGAAAAGCAAAATTACAAATGAGAAAAGCGGTAAAGAAAACAATATGATCGAGAAAGTTAATACGCGAATTTGAAAATTGTTTTTGGGGTATAGGTCAGCAATTTCCGCTTAATTTAAGAGTAATCCTGCTTAACTCATTCAAAATCAAATTTTTAAAATGATATTAAAATAAGATCTCATTTTAAAATTTCACTAACAAGATCTGTAAGAAAATCCGCTTTTTCACCTTTTTGCACTTTTGCCCTTACTTTCTACCGTCACATCAACCTTCTCCATTTTTTTAGCTTCTTACAAAACCGTCTACTTCCTATAGTTTTTTACGATAATTATCATATACACTATCAGAGAATGATTAATTAAAAAAAGCGTAAATTTGCGACTGCTTATGTTACAGTATTCCAACATCCATCAAACGTCAAATTTTGCCGTGCTTTCTATAAGCTACGAGAAAGCCGACGTAGAAACGAGAGGAAAGTTTGCATTCTTTGATGAAAACATCAAAAACTTTGTTTCCAGGGTTCACCAGGAAGATTTAGGGGATGCATTTGTGGTCTCCACTTGTAACAGGACCGAAATTTATACCACGTCTCCCAATTACCTTTTAGTTGCTGAAGAGTACTGCAAAACCATTGGAGTACATCTTACTGATTTTCTTCAATTTGCCAATATCCTTACCAAGGAAGAAGCGCTGATTCATCTTTTCAGAGTAGCGGCAGGTCTTGAAAGCCAGATTATCGGAGATTTTGAAATCATCGGACAAATCAAAAAAGCATACAGCCGTTTCAAAAAAGAAAGGCAGAATTCTAACCCTTATCTGGAAAGAGCAATCAATGCAGCAATTCAGATTTCGAAAAGAATAAAAAACGAAACAGGTATTTCCAATGGAGCTGCTTCTGTTTCTTATGCTGCAGTTCATTATATTTTAAACAGCCAAAAGAGAATCGCCGAAAAGAACATCCTTCTTTTAGGAGTAGGAGAAATCGGGCAAAATACGGTTGAAAATCTGGTAAAGCATGTTTACCAGCCCAAAATTAAAATCGCCAACAGAACTCAGGAGAAAGCTGAAAAGATTTCCCAGAAATACAATATCCCTCACGTTGATTATTCTGATTTTGACCAGGAATTAAAAAACACGGATATTCTTATTGTAGCAACAGGAGCCAAACATCCTATTGTGAACCAGTCTCATTTCCCCAATGGGAAAGAAACACTGATCATTGACCTTTCCATTCCTCACAATGTTGAAAAGAACGTTACCGAAAATGAAAACGTAACATTGATTGATGTAGATGAGCTTTCAAAACAGATCCAGGAAACTATCCAGCAGCGGGAAAGAGAAATCCCGAAAGCGGAGAAAATTATCAAGGAACTGATGAAAGACTTCATTGAGTGGGAAAAAAAGAGAAAATTAGCACCAAATATTCATCATTTCAAAGCCGTTTTAAAGAATATGGAACGTAATGAAATGCATAATTTTTATAGAAAGAACAAATATATAAACATCACGGACATGGAACTTTCTGATAAAATGATCCAGAAAATCACCAACCGTTTTGCAAAATATATCATTGACAATCCTTTAAAAGCCGAAGAAATTAGTAAATTAATGCACGAAATATTAGTTGAACAACCAAACAACGAATTCAATGAAAAGCATTAGAATCGGAACGAGAAATTCCGCACTTGCACTTTGGCAGGCTAGAGAGGTTGCGAGGCACCTTCAGAACAACAATTATTTAACGGAAATTGTTCCTATCGTTTCTTCTGGCGATAAGAACCTTAATCAACCTTTATATTCTTTAGGAATTACCGGGGTTTTCACAAGAGACCTTGATATTGCCTTATTGAATGATGAAATTGACATTGCCGTTCATTCTTTAAAAGATGTTCCTACTCTATTGCCTCAGAATATCGAGATGATCGCCTATCTGGAAAGAGATTATCCCCAAGACATCCTGATCAGAAAAGAATCTGCCAGGAATAAGGAGTTCCATGAGCTTAAGCTGGCAACCAGCAGTTTGAGAAGAAGAGCGTTTTGGCTGAGAAATTATCCAAACACAGACTTCTCGGATATCCGTGGAAATATTCAGACAAGACTTCAAAAATTGGAAGACGGGAATTTTGATGCGACCATTTTATCTTTGGCCGGTATCAAAAGAATGAAAATGGAAATCGATTATGAGATGCTTCCATTAATGATTCCTGCGCCTTCACAAGGAGTAATCTCTGTGGCTGGACACACGGACAAACCTGAGATCAACGAAATTGTACATCAGATCAATCATAAACAGACTCAGATCTGTGTAGAGATTGAAAGAAATTTCTTAAGTACTTTAGAAGGCGGGTGTACTGCACCTATTGGAGCTTTTGCTGAAATTATCGGTGATCAGATCCGCTTCAAGGCAGCACTTTGCTCTTTGGATGGGAAAAACTGTATTGCTGTTGACGAAAACTTTGTTTATACTCCAACAGAGAATTTTGGAGAAAAGTACGCAAAAGTAGTTCTTGAAAACGGTGGAAAAGAATTAATGGCAGAAATCAAAAGCCAAATCTAGAAATCTCTGTTATAGATTTTACATTCTTTATAACCGCATTTTTTCATCTTCTTAATTTTACCTACAGACATGAAAATCTTATTTACCAAAAATATAGACCAAACCATTATATCCAAAGAATTAGGAGAGGATAACATGGTTGACTGTATTGAGGTAATTAAGACCAAACCTATTATGATCAGTCCTTTTGATCTGAAAAACTATTCTTTGATTTTTACCAGTGTCAACGGAGTAATTTCGTTTTTTAAAAACAATTTTAAGCCCAATGAAAATTTCACTGCAAAAAATTACAATAAGATCTATTGTGTGGGCGAAAAAACGAAAAGGGAATTGAGAAAACATGGGTTTGGAACATTTAAGGTTTTGAAAAATGCTGAAACTCTTTCTAGGTTTATTATCGGGAAATGCCAGCAAGAGCAGTTTCTCCATTTCTGTGGGAATCTTGCCATTAATGTTCTGGACAAGGAACTTCCCTTACAAAACATTAAGTACAAAAAAGTTACGATTTACAACACCGAAGAAACCAATCCTTTAATAACTGAAAAATATCATGCTGCAGTATTTTTTAGTCCGAGCGGAGTTCGTAGTTTTGCAAGGCGAAATTCTCTGGAAGGGATGACGCTTTTTTCAATTGGCGAAACCACTTCTGGTGAGTTGAGAAATTATACGCAGGAAGAAATTTTTACTTCTGAAGAAAACACACTGATTTCGATCTTTGAACTGATAAGAAGAGAAATCAGGAATAAAATTTAGAATATCAGTTACCGAACATAGCCGGTAATATTAGTTTAAATAGATTATGATAAAAAACGACCTATATTTAAAAGCACTTCGCGGAGAAACCGTTGAAAGACCTCCTGTCTGGATGATGAGGCAGGCTGGAAGATATCTGCCGGAATTCATTGCTTTAAGAGATCAATATGATTTCTTTACAAGATGTCAGACCCCTGAACTTGCGGCTGAAATTACCTTACAGCCGATCCGTAGATTTCCGCTGGATGCTGCGATCCTGTTTTCAGATATTCTGGTAGTTCCTCAGGCAATGGGAATCGATTTCAAAATGAAGGAATCTGTTGGACCATGGTTAGACACTCCAATCAGAACAATGGAGCAGGTTCAGAATATTGAAACTCCGGATGTGAATGATACTTTAGGCTACGTTTTTGATGCTATTGAACTGACTCTTCAGAAGCTTGACAATAATATTCCATTGATCGGTTTTGCCGGTTCTCCATGGACTATCCTTTGTTATTGTGTGGAAGGAAAAGGAAGTAAAGCTTTTGATATTGCAAAATCTTTCTGTTTCCAACAGCCTGAAGCTGCTCATTTATTATTACAGAAAATTACAGATACTACGATTGCTTATTTAAAGAGAAAAGTAGAGAAAGGTGTTTCTGCAGTACAGGTTTTCGATTCTTGGGGAGGAATGCTTTCTCCGACTGACTATCAGGAATTCTCATGGCAGTACATCAATCAGATTGTTGAAGCATTAAGCCCGCTTACCCATGTCGTTGTATTTGGAAAAGGGTGTTGGTTTGCTCTTGAAGAAATGACCATGTCTAAAGTCTCTGCTTTAGGTGTTGACTGGACCATTAAGCCTGAACTCGCAAGAACATTAACAAACCATACGATGACGCTTCAGGGGAATTTTGATCCTGCAAGACTTCATTCTACTCCTGAGACGATCAAGAAGATGGTAACTGAAATGATCAACCGTTTTGGAAAAGACAGATACATTGCCAATTTAGGACACGGAATTTTACCTAATATTCCTGTTGAAAATGCTGAAGCATTCATCAGAGCAGTTGTAGATTGGAAACCGAATATTTAAGGTTTATTTCATACAAAATAAAATCCCTTTCAAAATAATTGAGAGGGATTTTTTATAAGAAAAAATTAGTAATTAATTCACTTCGGTAATAAAAGCTTCTTTAGGCTTTCTCACTTTCGTAAGATTCACCAACCAGTCTGATTCCGTATTTCTGTACCCGATTGGTAACAACAAAACACTTTTTAACCCTTTTTCTTTTAAGTTTAGTATTTCATCTACTGCATCAGGTGAAAACCCTTCCATGGGTGTAGAATCTACTTCTTCAAAAGCAGCTGCGATAATGGCCGCCCCGAAGGAAATATAAGCCTGTTTTGCAGCGTGGGTAAAGTTTTCTTCAGCAGATCTTTGAGGATATGTTCCCAACAGCATTTGTCTGTAGTTTTCCCAACCTTCATTTTTAAAACCTCTGATCTCATTGGTAAGGTCAAACATACTGTTGATTCTCTCTTCTGTATAATTATCCCAGGCAGCAAATACCAAAAGATGCGAACAGTCTGTGACTTGTGGCTGATTCCATGCATGAGGCTTAATTTGCTCTTTTACCTCCTGATTAGTGATCACAATGATCTCAAAAGGCTGAAGCCCGCTGGAAGTTGGTGCCAGTCTTGCCGCTTCTAATATTTTATCCACTTTTTCCTGTGGTACTTTTTGACCGTTCATTGCTTTGGTTGCAAATCTCCAGTTCAGTTTTTCTATTAATTCCATTAAATTAAATTTAGACTAAGGCAAAATTACTCCAAGAAGAAAGACGAGCAGATATAAAAATTCCTATCTCAGAGATTGTCAAAGTCTATTATTTACAGGCTGGTTCGTAATATTCTATGAATTAAACTAATAAGCCCTCCAAATTTTGAGAATTTATTAGTTTCCCCGTGATATTTTTAATTATCTTCATGTCACCATTAACATTTTAAATCATTGAATATGAAAAAATTAAACAAAGACAAAATGAAAAGCATTATGGCTGGAGGAGAAATCTGCCTTGAATGCGCCATTGGATATTATCAGGTTATTATTAATGGCCGATGTGATTGCATTCCATGGGAATAAAAAAAGCAGCTTAATAGCTGCTTTTTAATTTATATAATAAAGAATATTGTATGATTAGCTCAACATTCTTTGTGCCTTCTTAACGCCTTCTACCAGACTATCAATTTCCTCGAAAGTATTATAAACAGCAAAACTAGCTCTCACTGTTCCTGCAATATTAAAGAAGTTCATGATAGGCTGTGTACAGTGGTGTCCTGTTCTTACCGCAATACCCATTTTATCAAGGATCATTCCTACATCAGACGCAATCCCTACCCCTTCCAGATTAAAGGAAACCACCCCTGTTCTTTTTGCCTTTTCACCATATATTTTAATGCCTTCTATTTCCAAAAGCTGTTTCTGGGCATATTCCAGTAAAGCATTCTCATGATTCTGAATATTAGCATGGCCTACATGGTTCATAAAATCAACAGCAGCTCCTAAAGCAATATTTCCTCCTACATTCGGTGTTCCTGCCTCATATTTAAATGGAAGGCCTGCATAAGTAGTTCCTTCGAAAGAACATGTTGCAATCATCTCCCCTCCTCCATGAAAAGGCGGCAGGGCTTCTAATATCTCACGTTTTCCATATAAAATACCCGTTCCCATAGGAGCATACATTTTATGACCTGAGAATACAAAGAAATCACAATCCATCTTCTGAACATCAATATTGAAATGCGGTGCAGATTGAGCTCCATCAATAACAATATAGGCATCCGTATTCTTTCTTGTTTTAGCAATAATCTCTTCAATAGGATTCACAATTCCCAACGCATTGGAAACCTGGTTTACAGAAACTACTTTAGTCTTTTCGCTTAAAAATTGGTCAAAATGATCCATTTGAAGGATCCCATTTTCATCAATAGGGATCACTCGAAGTTTTGCTCCCGTTCTTTCGCAAAGCATCTGCCAAGGAACAATATTGGAATGGTGCTCAAGATATGAAATAATGATCTCATCATCTTTCTGCAATTTCTGTGTTAAAATATAAGCGATAAGGTTCAGCCCTTCTGTTGTTCCTTTTGTAAAAATCACTTCAAAATCATGCTCAGCATTGATGAATTTCTGGATTTTTCTTCTTGAAAGTTCCATTTCTTCTGTAGCAAGCTGGCTCAGGGTATGAATCCCTCTGTGAACATTCGCATTAAGTTCTGTATAATATGTGTGACAGACATCCAAAACTGAATTTGGCTTTTGAGATGTAGCTGCATTATCCAGATAAACCAAAGGCTTACCGTTCACTTCTCTGTTCAATATAGAAAACTGACTTCTTATTTCCTGAATGTCAAACATTTATTTATTTTTTAAATTAAAACGTCCTTATTTAGAACACTTCAAATTTACGGTTTTTTTTCTGAAAGAAGGCATGGGGTTGTATGCTGATACTTGTCAGCTGATAGAAATATTCGATGGTTTGTGGTGAAGAAAAACGATGAGATAAAGCAAGCTGGGAAGGATAAAAGTAAAAGTTCACTTATTTATCTTTTCATTACACCAATAAAAAACCCGCCAAAATTGACGGGTTCTTATATTGTTTAAATAAGCAATTCTTATTCTGCTGCAGATTCTGCTGCTTCAGGAGCTGCACCTTCTTCAGTTGCAACTTCTTCTTCATCTTCATCATCCATTGCAGCTGCACCACCTTTCATTGCATTTCTAGACATCTTAACAGCAACTACTACTGCGTTGTCAGGGTGAACGAAAGAATATCCTACTGTTTTGATGCTACCGATGTAAAGTTTGTTACCGATTCTTAATGGAGTAACGTCTACAACCACTTCATCTGGCAAGTTAGCAGGAATAGCTTTTACTTTTAGCTTTCTGAAAGACTGACGTAAAACACCACCAGCTACAACACCTTTAGAACGTCCAACAAGTCTTACTGGAACTTCCATAACAACTGGCTTATCGTCAGATAGTTGGTAGAAGTCTGCGTGAAGAATTTTGTCCGTGATTGGGTGAAACTGAATATCTTGAAGAACTGCTGGAATTGTTTGACCATCAACTTCAATAGATACCGTGTGTGCTTCAGGAGTGTATACTAACCCTTTGAAAGCTCTCTCTTCAGCAGAGAAGTTCAATGGTGCACCACCTCCATAAACAACACAAGGAACTAATTCAGCATCACGTAAAGCTTTTGTAGACTTTTTGCCCACGCTTTCTCTTTTTGTACCTTGAATTGTAATAGATTTCATTTATAAAAATTTAAAAAATTGTTCTAATTATAATTTGCAACTCGCTTAAAATCAATTAAATAACAAACTTACTGCTAATTGATTTGTGCTCATGAACCATTGTCATAACATCTGCAAATAATGGGGCGCAAGATAGCACTTTTATTTTAGATGACAAATTATTTTTAACAGGAATTGAGTCAGTTACAATAACTTCCAAGAGTTTTGAGTTCTCAATATTATCGTAAGCCTTTCCTGAAAGCACTCCGTGAGTTGCCATTGCTCTTACTGTTTTTGCTCCTTTTTCAATTAAGATTTCTGCTGCTTTACAAAGCGTACCTGCAGTATCAATCATGTCATCGATAAGGATTACATTTTTACCTTTCACGTCTCCAATAAGGAACATTTCTTCTACAACGTTTGCTTTTTTTCTTTCCTTGTAAGCAATTACTACTTCAGCACCTAAGTGTCCTGCATAGTTTTTAGCTCTTTTTGCACCTCCCATATCCGGAGAAGCAATGGTAAGATTATCAAGATTCAATGATCTGATATAATCTACAAAAATACTTGAAGCATACAGGTGATCTACCGGAATTTCAAAGAATCCTTGAATCTGATCTGCGTGAAGATCCATTGTCATCACTCTTGTTGCTCCCGCTGCTGTAAGAAGGTTGGCAACTAACTTAGCACCGATCGGCGCTCTTGGTTTGTCTTTTCTGTCCTGTCTGGCAAGTCCGAAGTAAGGAATTACAACGGTAATGCTCTTTGCAGAAGCTCTTTTCGCTGCATCAATCATTAGAAGAAGCTCTAAAAGATTGTCTGCAGGAGGGAATGTAGATCCGATTAGGAAAACTCTTCCTCCTCTTACAGATTCGTCCAAAACAGGCTCAAATTCCCCGTCGCTGAACTCCTGAAAGTTGATTTTTCCTAATTCTTTCCCATAATTCTGGGCAATTTTCTCTGCCAAGTCCCTGCTGGTTCTTGTACAAAATAGATAACTTAACTGATCGGCCATTTTTACTTTTTAAAAGATTTTGCAAATTTAAAAAAAAACCACAAGATTTACTCTTGTGGTTTCTAAGTTTTTATTTTATCAATTATTAAGGGAACTTAACTCCTGAATATTTGTTCGGATCTACCTGTGGAAGTGTAGATTTATATTTAGCATTGATAGACTTAATAAATTCATTAGCAATAACACCATATCCGCGTCCTGTAAGGTGTACCCCATCTAAAGAGAAAGCCCCACCTGTTACAAATTTCGCAGTATATTTCACGCCGTCATATGAAATACCAGATTGTCCGTTCAGTTCCAGCATTTTAGCTCCTGAATCTACAAAAGCCAATCCATAAGAGTCAGCAAGTGATTTTATAGATGTATTATATGCAGTAGTAGCAGTTTTCACATAACCAGCTTCTGTTTTTGTTAAAACATGTTGGTTTTGTAATGGATAAGAAATACCATAAATATTTACCGGAGCCGGAACCCCTGCAGCAGTACTTCCAATCACAGAACTCGTAGTAAGCAGGATATAATCATCTGCAGTAGCCTGTCTAGCCTGTCCAAAGATTTGTCCAAAAGCTGTTGCTGTAGGCAATCCTAAAGAAGGAGTCAAAGCAGCAGTAAGCTGAGCTGACAGATCCGTAAGAGCAACATCTTTAATTAAAACTGGATTGGGTCCGGATGCAGAAAGTAAATTAATTCTATCTCCGGCACCAAAAGCGGTAAGCGCCTGCTTCAAAGGACCATATAAACTTGTATTAAGAGTTGTCAGGTTCGAACCTAAAAGAGCAGGTGTCAAAGGGTTATAAGGCACCGTAGTAAAGAAAGGAACTGAAGTAACAGAAGGAATATTAGCAATAACACCTTTTGTTGTTCCTACACTTTTAAGGCCATCTAACACAGCTTTAATAGATCCAGCCAAAAGTGCAGGATCAGAAATATCATTTGATTTGTAAGTCGTAGGATTTGTATTTCCAGTCTGAACAGTAGCAGCAGTATAAGTGGTAACTCCTCCTACGGTCTGAGAGTTTGTTCCTCCATTGGTAGCATACGATAATACGTCATTATTTCCTATCCAAAGAGAAAAGAATGTTGCCTTCTGAGCCATAGCATCAGCCAATACACTTGTTGTAGCAGAAGAAGCAAACCTCACAAAATAAGGATTAGCCGTTCCTGTAGCAAGACCTGCCTGGCTACCATATCCAGGCGCCACCAGGTGAAAAGATTTTGCACCAGGCACACCCATATTATTATAAGTTCCTCCACCAGATAAGACATCTAATGCCCCTGCCGGACCACTTGCCACCGGAGACAAAGATCCATTAACCACCTGAAGATTTAATTTTCCAGGAAATCCAGGAAGATTATTGAACCCTCCTACATCATTAGGCATTAACGGTTGTTTGAAGTCTCCTCCTCCTGCAAGTCTCATTTGTCCCGCAATCATACTTGGATAAGATTCATTTTGGCCGCTACTGTATAATGCTCCATCACGATATCCGGAAGTAAGTGAATTTCCTAGTGAAATATATTTTGTAAAATCTGCATCACCTTTTGTTACCTGGATATCTTTTACATCCGTATCGAAATCCGTATTACAGCTCGTTACTGTAAAAAGAAGTGCAGAAACTGCAATTGTCGATATTATAATTTTTTTCATAGTCTTCTAAAATTAAAAAGGATTATAAGATAAACCTAGACCCAAGTAGAACGCTGTTGCCTTAGATTGTCCGTAGAAACCTAGAGTAGCGTTATTTACATTTCTGTATTGAGGCATCGCATATCCTCCTGCGATATCAATTCCGAACTGCTTCAATTTAATCCCTATCCCTCCTGTTACAACGTAAGTATCATATGAAGGTGTTTCCGGAATAAAGTTATCTGTAGTATAAGGCGCTTCATCATAATAAGCTCCCAAACGTCCGTAAATCATATTGGTGAAGGCATATTGAGTTCCCAATCTGAATGTTTTGGAGTTTTTGAAGTTCTTAGGACTTGTAAGAATAGTCGGATCTGATGGATTATTTCCGATAGGTGCATTCTCGAAATCTAAAGTAAGTTTGCTGTATCTTTCCCATCCGTGATAGTTAAAGTCAGCAGAAACCTGCCATTTCGGTGTTACTCTATATGTTAAACCTACTGTATATTCTTCAACAAGAGGAAGAACTGCTGAGAAACCATCCTGTCCTGCTGCATTCAGTTTCAGCTGTGTATAAATAGATTGAGACGGGAACTGGAATGTAGCCGTACCGTTCTTCGCTTTCATATCTATTGCAGAGCGGTAAGCAATACTCACGTCTAATTTTGGATCAGGTCTGAAATAGAAACCGAAACCATATCCATGTCCGCTTGCTTTTTTATCATTGATATTCACCTGCCCACCGAATTGTGTTACAGCTTTATCCCAATCTACAACTCCTTTTGCATAAATATAACTTGCACCAAAAGATACCCAAGGGGCAAGTTTCACAGAAACCATCGGCTGAAAGTAAAAACTCTTCAGTTCAAGTTTCTGAACCATTTCTTTACCTTCCCAGTTTTCCGGCCACTTAATTGTGCTTCCAAAAGGCGTTGTAACACTAAGACCCACTGTTAGTTTTTCTATTGGTCTATAAGTAATCGCAGCATAGAAAGGAGTTCCTACAGGGTTATCTGTTTCTGTACTTTGTAAAGTATTGAAGTTTTGAAAAGTAACCTTGTTACTTGCAGCAAACCCTCCAGCCACTACACTCAGTTTGGAAGGGATAAATGACATACCCGCAGGGTTAAAGAATGTCACACTCGCGTCTTCGGCATGAGCACTAGTATGCGCCATTGCCAATTGTTTCACCCCCTGCAGGGAAACTCTAAAGCCTCCTGCGTAAGATAGAACTCCCGCCAATAAAGCAGTTGATACTAATATTTTTTTCATAGACTATTATATATAAGTCAAATATAAAATTATTTTGAATACGTCTGTTAATATTTCCTAATATTTTAAACAATATCTTAAAAGAAAACTATGTTTAAAATAACACATTGAAATAAATACAATACAATATTTTAATTATTAAACACTTAAGTACACTATAAAATAATTAAAATCAAACTGTTTAATTTTAAACGTTTGTTTAATTATAAAATAATCTTACTCCAAAAAAATAAAGCAGGAGAGCAAATGATAATAAATGTTAATTTAAAAAAGGAGTCAAATAATTGATATTCTTTTTTTTTAATTCTTCTCCTTTTATCCCCTCTATGAGATCCTTATTCCAGTTTCGAGCTCTTATTCTTACTTAAAATACTTAAATGTTTTATGGTGAATTCAGGTTATTTAAGTATTTTAGAATTGCATAAAGATAAAAATACATAAATTTGCAGATTATAAATAATAGTAATATATGAGTTGTGGATGTAAAACATCCGGCGATTCTGCACATTCTTGTGGTCCTAAAAAAACTGCAAGTGGCTGTGAAAGTGTAAATACCTGCGGGAATAGTTATAAATTAAGTGTGTTTGACTGGCTTTCTGACATCAACAATCCGGCACCTAACAGGTGTGATTTTGTTGAAGTTAGATTTAAAAATGACAGGAAATCGTTTTATAAGAATGTAAATAACATTCCTTTACATATAGGTAGCGTAATTACAGTAGAATCAAGTCCGGGACACGATGTAGGTGTTGTAAGCCTTACAGGAGAACTAGTAAAGATTCAGATGAAAAAGAAAAAATTTTCTGAAGAATCTGCACTCAAAATATACAGACAAGCCAACCAAAAGGATCTTGAGGTATGGCAGGAAGCAAGAAAAAAAGAAGATGGTGTAAAACTTGAAGCAAGAAAAATTGCTCAAAGATTAAACCTTGAAATGAAAGTTACTGATGTGGAATATCAGGGTGATTCTTCAAAAATCACTTTTTATTACACGGCTGATAACAGAATAGACTTCAGACAGCTAATCAAAGATTACGCTGGAACTTTCCGAACTAAAATCGATATGAAACAAATCGGTTTCAGACAGGAAGCGGCTAAAGTAGGTGGAATAGGATCTTGTGGGCGTGAACTTTGCTGCTCTACATGGCTTACAGATTTCAGATCTGTAAATACCAATGTTGCAAGATATCAGCAATTGAGCATTAACCCTCAAAAACTAGCCGGGCAATGTGGAAAGCTGAAATGCTGTCTTAACTATGAGCTTGACAGTTATTTGGATGCGTTGAGCAACTTCCCATCTTCTTCAACAATGCTGGAGACGGAGAAAGGAAAAGCATTCTGTATCAAAATTGATGTTTTCAAAAAGAAAATGTGGTTTGCCTACGTAGATAGTTCTATGGCATGGTACGATTTTGACATTGATCTTGTGAAAAAGCTGATTGCAAAAAATAAAAGAGGAGAAAGAATACTTCCTCTGGAAGACCTGAAACAGCCGGAACCTTCTACTCACAATATTGACCTTATCCAGGAAAATAATGTGGATCGTTTTGAGAAGAAGAATAGAGGAAACAGGAACAGGAACAACCAAAACAACCAGAATAAGCAAAATAACAATCAGCAGGCACCGTCAGGACAAGGGCAAAAAAGAAACAGACCGGAGAGACAAGAAAGACCGGAAAGATCTGATAAAGCCGAAAATCCAAATGCTCAGTCCGGAAACCAGCCTAGACCACAAAAACAACAGCCACAGCAAAAAGGACCTGTGGAAAAAGTAGAAGGCAATTCTGATGCTGACAATAAACCACAAAACAATCCGAACAAGAAGAAATTCAAAAAGAAATTTCCCCCAAAAAAAGATAAAGATGCGTAAAATTCTAGGATTATTTTCCCTTATCCTTTTCTTTAGCTGTAACTCTTCCTCAGGAGGAGACGTTATCATGAATTCCGTTGATAGTAAATGGAATAAGAAAAGTGAGCAAAAATTTAATCTTGAAATTTCAGATCCGCAGAATCCTAAAAATATTATATTTGTCGTAAGAAACAACAATAGTTATCCTTACAGCAATATAAGGTTCATTGTAAATTTCACCAATCTCCAAAACAAAAAAAAGGAAACCGATACCTTGAATTATGTATTGGCAAAACCAAATGGAGAATGGCTTGGTACAGGCTTTGGTGATACAAAGGAAACATTGTTTCAGTATAAATTAAATTATAAATTTCCGGGAAAAGGAAAATATGAAATCGGCTTGACTCAGGCAATGAGAAACGATAACCTTCCGGGAATTGAGGATATTGGGGTAAAAATAGAAACGGCTAAACCGTAACCATAAATGGAAGAAAACAAAAAAAATGCAGGAAATAAGGGGAAAACATTTCCTCTGCCTCCCAAAAAAAAGAAAGATACCTCCTGGAAAAAATGGGTTTCATTTATTTGGATTGGACTCATTGCAGTAGTTCTGGGAATTTCGGGGCTTTTCTTTGCGGTTTCCCAAGGATTCGTTGGGGAAATGCCTGATGTAAAAGAACTGGAGAATCCAGATATCTTTGTCGCTTCTGAAATTATTTCTTCAGACGGAGTCACTTTAGGTAAATTTGAAAAAGAAAAAACGCAGCCTATCGTTTATAAGGACCTTCCTCCTTATCTTATTTATGCTCTTCAGGCTAAAGAAGATGAACGTTTCAAAGAACACTCAGGAATCGACTTATATTCCGTTGCCAGAGCTGTAGCCTATGGTGGTGGACGTGGTGGTGGTTCTACCATTACCCAACAGCTTGCAAAACTTCTTTTTACAGGGAACGCTTCTCAGAACAAAGTTGAAAGAGGATTCCAGAAATTAAAAGAATGGGTTGTAGCAGTAAGTCTTGAGAAAAGATATACCAAAGAAGAGATCATCACTCTTTATTTCAATAAATTTGATTTCCTTTTCAATGCTAACGGTATAGAAATGGCTTCCAGAGTTTATTTTAACAAAAAAACTTCGGAACTTACATTACCTGAAGCTGCAACATTTGTAGCAATGCTTGAAAATCCAAGAAAAAACAATCCTTACAGATATCCTGAAAAGGCAAAAGAAAGAAGGAATGTCGTATTGGATCAGATGCAGAAGACCGGATATATTGATGCTGCTACCTATGAAAAAGCAGCCAATACTCCGATCGAAGTAGACTTCCACCCTATTAAAAGCATTACTGACGGATATTCTGCTTATTACAAGTTTTATCTGAGAAAAGAGATTGACAAATATCTTGACGCTAATGAAAAAGAAACCGGTAAGAAGCTTAACCTTTACAAAGACGGTTTAAAAATATATGTAACCCTTGATTCTAAAATGCAGAAGTATGCAGAAGAGTCTATCAAGGAGCACTTAACTGATCTTCAGAAGAGATTTGATGCAGAACAGAGAGGAAGAAAAAACAGACCTTTCTATTATCTGAATGATAAACAAATCCAAAGCGTGATGCTTCAGGCCATGAAAAGAACCGGCCGATACAAGCTTTTAAAAGCTGACGGCATGCCTGAAGACTCCATTATGATGGAATTCAAGAAACCTATCAAAACTTCAAGATTCACATGGAATGGTGAAGAAGAGGTAGAAATGTCTCCTTGGGATTCTATCAGATACCACAAACAAATTGCACAGGCCGGCCTTATGTCTATGGTTCCCGGAACAGGAGAGATCAAGGCATGGGTAGGTGGTATAGACTGGCAGCACTTCCAATATGACCACATCAAGCAAGGTAAGAGACAGGTAGGATCTACCTTCAAGCCTTTCGTATATGCAACTGCTATTATGAAACTGGGAATGACTCCTTGTTCAGCTGTTTCTAACGGAACTTATGATCATAACGGATGGCATGTACCGGGAAGAGGAGGAATGCTTACTTTAAAAGATGCATTGGCTCACTCTCAAAACCCTGTTGCTGCAAGACTTATTGAAATGACAGGAGTAGATGCTGTCATCCAGACCGCAAGAGATCTGGGAGTAACAGAAGATATTCCGAGAAACAATACAATCGCTCTAGGTTCATCAGACATTACAATTTACGAGATGCTAGGAGCTTATAGTACTTTTGCCAATTATGGTAACCACAACAAACCGGAAATGATCTGGAGAATTGAAGATGCCAATGGTAGAGTAATTAAGGAAGTAAACGTGGAACCAAAAGAAGTAATGAACCCGATGTATGCTTACACCATGATTGAACTGATGAAAGGTGTAGCACAGTACGGAACTGCTTCTGGAGAATTAGGAAGAAGAGGAATCTCAAAAGCGGTAGAAATTGCTGCTAAAACTGGTACAACTCAGAACAACTCCGATGGATGGTTTATGGGAATCACTCCAAAATTAGCAACCGGAGCATGGGTTGGATGGGAAGACAGAGCCACTCACTTCTTCGGCACAGGTGAAGGTCAGGGTGCGAAAATGGCATTACCGATCTGGGCAATCTTCATGAAGAAAGTATGGGCAGATAAGAGTTTAGGAATAACTCCTGACGATAAATTTGTCAAACCTTCAGATTGGAAAGACGGTTGTTCAAACCTTAAAGGCTTAAGCGGAGGATATGGAGATGATGGAAGTCTTCAGACCATCGATGAGATCAAAAATCCAAGACCGGCAGATCCAACTCCTAAAAAACCTACAGAAAAGAAAGAGGACAACGTCAATGAAAACCTTCATTCCAATGATGAAGTAGATTTCAATAAATAAATTCTCTTTTAGAAATACACAAGACCTTTCAATTATTTGGAAGGTCTTTTCTTTTATAATTAATACCTTTGAAGCATGAATATCGAACGTATCAGACAGCCTTTTATTGAGAAATTCCCTGGTGATTTCTCCAACAATTCTATGCAGAGAAACACTCCGAAGGTTTTATTTGCCACCACCAAACCTGCTGGCTTTGACAAACCTGAACTGATTGCTTTTAATGAAGCTTTATCAGAAGAAATAGGATTGGGGAAATTTGAAGATAAGGACCTGAATTTCCTGGTAGGAAGCAACCTTCCTGAAAACGTTCAAACCTATGCCACAGCCTATGCAGGACATCAGTTTGGAAATTGGGCGGGCCAGCTGGGAGACGGAAGAGCGATCCTCGCAGGTGAAATCACCAATGAAGCCGGTAAAAAGACAGAAATTCAATGGAAGGGTGCAGGAGCCACTCCCTACTCCAGACATGCTGATGGAAGAGCTGTATTAAGATCTTCAGTACGGGAATACCTGATGAGCGAAGCCATGTATCATTTAGGAGTACCTACAACCAGAGCACTCAGCCTGGCATTTACAGGAGAAGATGTGATGCGCGATATCATGTATAGTGGAAATCCACAACTTGAAAAAGGCGCCGCGGTCATCAGAACAGCTGAAAGTTTTATACGCTTTGGGCATTTTGAATTGATGTCTGCCCAAAGAGAATATAATACCTTACAGGATCTTGCCGATTTTACCATTGAAAACTATTTTCCGGAGATTACATCCACCGACAGTCAGAAATATAGAGACTTTTTTGAAAGGATCTGCATCCGGACTGCCGAGATGATCGTGGAATGGTTCAGAGTGGGGTTTGTACATGGAGTCATGAATACAGATAATATGTCTATTCTCGGATTAACAATTGATTACGGACCTTATTCTATGATGGATGAATATGATTTGAATTTCACACCCAATACAACTGACCTTCCCGGAAGAAGATATGCATTCGGAAAACAGGGACAGATTGCTCAGTGGAATCTCTGGCAGCTTGCCAATGCCCTTCACGCATTAATTAAGGATGAAAAATTTTTAGAAGACACCCTGAATCGTTTTGGAACATATTTCTGGGAAGCCCATGATCAAATGCTTTGTAAAAAATTTGGATTTGATCAACTTCAAAAAGAGGATGAGGAGTTCTTCACCAATTGGCAGGGATTAATGCAGGAACTTCAGTTAGACTACACCTTGTTTTTCACCCAACTGGAAAAAATAACTCCATCTACCGATATAAAAGAACACTTTAAAGATGTTTCTTATGTTCCCATTAATGAAGAAAAGCTTTTAAAACTTACCAGCTTTATAAAGAACTACGAAGCAAGATTAAGCTTAAACTCTATTTCAAGAGAAGATTCAACAGCGATGATGAAAAAAACAAACCCCAAGTTTATTCTTAGAAATTATCTCCTTTACGAATGCATCGAAGAGATCAGTAATGGTAAAAAAGAAATGCTTGAAAAACTCACCAAAGCATTAGAATCTCCCTATCAGGAAATATATCCTGAGTTCTCCGTCAAAAGGCCATCTGGCTATGATGACACTGCAGGATGTTCTACACTTTCATGTAGTTCGTAAGTGAAAATATTCATAAAACACTAAAAAACAAGTAATTATTTTCATTTTTTTATTATATTTACTAATAACTTAAAACCAAAAGCAAATGAAAACAAAATTACTATTCATGTTCTTAGTCTCTTCCATACTAGGGAATGCACAGATTCTCACAGAGACTTTTCAGGGTACGACATTTCCTCCCACGGGCTGGACAACAGGCACAAATGTAGCCGCCAGACCTTGGGGATTTACCACAACGATATTTAACGCATCCGGGCAAACAACATTTAATATTACAGGCGGAAAATCTGCAGGTATTGGATGGATTGCCCAAGCCCAGGACGCTCATTTAACAAGTCCTTCATTTAGTTTAGTAGGAACAACCAATCCTGTACTGAAGTTTAATGCTAAAATAGGATATGAATACATGGTTTCCCCTAATCCTAACGGAGATTTGAAGGTAGAAGTATCAACAGACGGAGGAACGGTATGGAATCAGGTATGGGTTGAAGAAAACTACGGCGTTTATACTGACTACGAAACACTGGCTATCACAGTAAGTTTAACTCCATATGCAGGACAGGCAAACGTTAAATTCAGATTCCGTTATGTTGCAAATGATGCAGACAGTCTTTCAATAGATGATATACAGGTTTTGGCTAGTGCTACATTATCTACTCAGGAAGCTTCTGCTAAAGCTAAATCTGTTACAGATATTTATCCCAACCCTACAAAAGGAGAAGTCAATATAAAAACAGACAAAAAGATAAAATCTGCTATAGTATTTGATATTTCTGGAAAATCTCTGATCAATAACAATTCTGAAAGAATAGATATCTCTTCACTTCCAAAAGGAACCTATCTGTTGAAAGTAGATTTCTCAGATGGAACTTCCACCACAGAAAAAGTGATCAAACAATAACAACGTTTATACAATCTTTACACAACCACCAATTTTGGTGGTTTTTTATTTTACTTTTGCAAAAAATTTGACACGTGTCTTTTATCAAAACAAAAATCATCAGTTTCTTTAAACTTATTTTTCCTTCCACCTATGCCGAGCTGGTTGTTTTCCTGTTTTTTATTACCTGTTATGGAATTTTAGGTTCCTATATTGCTATTCATTACAGAATCATATTTGACAACAGAATACCGTGGGATGCTTATTTTAGCTTTGATAACAAATCTATCCTTATGACCGGTGGAAGCTTTGAAAGACATCCACTATCCTATTATTTCTTCAACTGGGTAAGAGAATTTTCATTATTCATTTCAGGCGGAAAAATGGATGTGAACTTCAGGCTCACCCTGGCATGGCTTAGCAATATCATTATCAGCTTAAATATTGTTCAGGTTTTCAAATACTTAAAGAATATCATCTCTCTTCCACTATGGTTAAACGTTTTGATCATTCTATTCTTTGGAACATTTTCAACCAATATTATCCTATCCTTTACTCCGGAAAATTTCACGTATACCTTATTTTTATTATCCTTATACAATTATTATGCGGCGATAAAACTAAGGAAAGAAGAAAAAACACCTGCCGCAGCCCTTTCTCTTGCAGGAATTACCATTGGAGGGCTTACCATTACCAATTTTGTGAAAGTTTTTATTCCCCTTCTTTTTGAGAAAAATCTATTCAGAGACTGGAAAAAATTCGGAAATGCTGTATTCAGAGTAGCTGTAGCCACCATTTGCTTTATACTCCTTTACTTAAACAGAATAGATTTCAAATACCAGAATATCTTTTCTAAAACAAACCAACAGTATGAAAAGTTTTCCAACGTAGAATCAATGCCGACATGGGATATGATTAGCTCATTCTTTTTCGGAGGCAATATTCTTTTCCCGGGATTCATTCTTTCAGACAAACATAACATGAAGGGATTCCATTTCAAGGGTCTTTACATGGATGTTTATTCTTCAGTATTCCCTTACCTTTTTATAGCCATATTATTAGCCCTTATAAGTTGGAGTTATTTTAAAAATTTTAAAAATAAATGGGTTCAGGTTATCACTCTTTCATTCATTGTTGACATTATCATTCACTGTGTTATGAGATTCGGACTTCATACATCATACATCTACGGAGGACACTTTGTTTTTGTATATCCTCTTCTTATAGGATGGCTTTTTTATGCGTACAAATCATCACCCAAAACACTATCATTTTTAACATTGACAGTAGCCATATTGTTTGTTTATCTTCTCGCCAATAATCTATTTAGAATGTCTGAATTTTTCTGGTTTATGGAAACTTATTACCAATAAAAAAAGCCGAGAAATTTTCTCGGCTTTTTGTTTATTTTAAAAAAGAACCTCTTCTATTTTGCTTCTGCACAGAAAATTCTGTATTGTACTGGTACTGCAGATTTGAAGTACTCTCTTATTTTTGAAAGATCCCCCGCAGCACTTTGTTTAGTGAAATAACTTCCCGCCAAAATTTTATAATTCGGTCTTAAAGAAGCATCCGTTTCTACTTTCAGATTAGGAAATCTTTTTCTGAAATAAGACTTCACTTCGTTGGCTTCTTCATTACTTTTTACTGTTGTAATCTGAATTTTAAATCCTAAAATTCTTGGATTTTTTTTACAAATTTCAGCATTGGTAAGTTCCCTGTTTGGAATATAAATTTTGGGAGGCTTCGTAATTGTCCCTGAAGAAATTCCACTATCAATATTCGTAACATCTCTAGAAGAATTATTGGTGACAACTTTGGAACACTTCCCTTCGATTCCTTCCAAAGCTGCATTTATTTTGGAATCCATTGTCATGACAAGCTCTGTCCCTGAAAGAGTATCCTTCTTAACAACCTGCTGTGCTTCAATATTATAAAACCAAAACAATGATAATATCGAAAATATTTTAATCAAATTTCTCATTTAAACTTGTTTGCGCAAATTTATACAAATTAAAAAACTATACCAAACTAGTTATTTAGAATCAATACAAATTAAACGTAAATGATATTTTCCCTTTTCGATATACCGTTAAATTCCTGTTAAAAATATTATTTTTGCGGAATTGATTGAATGTTCAATAATTTACTAACATAAGATAATTTAAATGATTAGTTGGAGAAAGCATTATAAAAAAACGTTGATTGCAATAGGTTTATTGTTATCAACCAGTGCTTCATTTTACGGGCAAGACGGCGATCCTAAAAACGGAGAGAAACTTTTCAAAGCGAATTGTACTGCATGTCACGCGCTGGACAAACAAGTTGTTGGACCACCATTAAAGGGGGTTGTGGAACGAGTAAAGACAGAAGGTGGTGTAGACAAAGATTGGCTTCACAAGTGGATCAAAGACAACAAAGCTCTTAGAGCTTCTGGGGATAAATACGCCAATGAGATTTTTGAAAAGTTTAACAAGACTGAAATGCAGGTCTTTCCAAATCTTACAGATAAGGATATTGACGACATTTTAGCTTTCACGACTAATCCTCCTGCTCCGGAAGAGAAAAAGCCGGAAGCAACAACTGCAACTGACGCTGCTGCGGCAGCTCCTGCAGACAAAACTACTACAAACGTAGTAATCATTTCACTTTTAGCGATCGCAGGTTTACTGGTTTGGATCTTAGTTAAACTAAGACAATTGGTAACTTTAGGTCAGTCTGAAGAATTAGCAGGACTCAACGAAACAAGAGTTCGTTCGTTCAGTGAAATGTATGAGAAGTTCCACTTTATTGGTAAGGGCTTATTAGCTATTCTAGCTATTTTAGCGGCTTATGGAGTATGGAACTGGTTAATGTGGATCGGGGTTTATAAAGGGTACAAACCTGAACAGCCTATCTACTTCTCTCACAAGATTCACGCTGGAGAACAGAAAATTGACTGTCAATTATGTCACTCTAGTGCTAAATACGGAAAAGTATCTGAGATTCCTTCTATGAACGTTTGTATGAACTGTCACAGAACAATTTCAGAATACAACAAAGATCACTACATGGAGCCAGGAAAAGATAAGGCTTTCTATGACGGAGAAATCCAGAAGATCTACGCTGCAACAGGTTGGGATCCTGCAAAACAACAGTACACAGGAAAAACACAGCCGGTTGAATGGACAAGAATCCACAACATGCCAGATTTCGTATACTTCAACCACTCTCAGCACGTAGTAGCAGGTGAACAAGCGATCATCAATTCTTTCAACAAAAAGAATCCTAACAACAAAATTGACGTTGTATGTAAAGCTTGTCACGGTAAAATTGATACAATGAATGTTGTTCAGATGGCTAATGACTTTACTATGGGATGGTGTATTGAATGTCACAGAACGACTGAGGTTGATATGAACAACGGTTATAATAAAGAGTACTTCAAAAATCTACACGACAAGTTGAAAAAACAATATCCACAAGATGGAGGTAAGATCACTGTAGATGCAATTGGAGGTCTTGAGTGTGGTAAATGTCATTATTAATAACTAAAAAATTAGAAGTATAAATGGCTTCAAACAAAATACAATTCAGAAGTATTCATGAACTTAAAGACCCAGCTTTAAATGGTAAGCTGGCTCTTAAAGAGTTTCAGGAAGAAATTCCGGTAGAAGATTTCCTTGGAGATGCTGAACAAAACGGATCAAGTACTTCAAGAAGAGATTTCCTTAAATTATTAGGATTCTCTACAGCAGCAGTAACATTAGCTGCCTGCGAAGCTCCTGTAATCAAAACAATCCCTTACGTGGTAAAACCACATGATATTATTCCAGGGGTTCCTAACTATTACGCATCAACATATTTTGACGGTTTCGATTTCGCTAGTGTTTTAGTAAAAACCCGTGAAGGTAGACCTATCAAAATTGATCCAAACCCAGCAGCTGGTGATTTAGGAAAAACAAACGCAAGAGCTCAGGCAAGTGTACTTTCTCTTTATGATAATGATAAAGTAAAGCAGCCTAAACTAGACGGTAAAGACGAAACTTTCGATAAAGTAGACAGTTTTGTTCTTAAAGGTTTAGAAGAAGCTAAGGCGTCAGGTAAAAAGATTGTGCTTTTATCGCACTCTTTTGCTTCGCCTACTTTCAAAAAGCTATTTGCTGAGTTTAAGTCTAAATATCCTACAGCAGAATTAGTAACTTATGATGCTTTCCCTTATTCTGCAGCTCTAGATGCTGCCCAGGAAGTATTCGGACAGAGAGCATTGCCTGTTTATGACCTTAAAGTTTCTGAACTAGTAGTTTCTTTCCAGGCTGATTTCTTAGGAGATTATAACGCTTCAAGCTTAGAAACATCTTATGCAGCAGCTAGAAAGCCAGGTGCAAACATGTTGAGACACATCCAAGTGGAATCTAACATGTCATTAACTGGTGCTAACTCTGACTCAAGATATAGATTAAAACCAAGTGCTGTAAACAAAACTTTAGTTGAAGTTTACAACGCAATCGTAGGTGGCGGTACTACTGATAAGACTGCAACTGAAATTGCTAACGAACTTAAAGCAAAAGGAAGCAAAGCTGTTGTTTTAGCTGACGGTTCTAAAGGAGCACAGGTTTTAGCACACTTAATCAACCAAAAATTAGGATCAGTAGCTTTCACAGGTAAAGCAAACTTCCTTAAAGAATTTGATAAAGCAAGATACCAGGAATTCTTAGGATGGGTAAATGCTGGTCAGGTTGGCGTATTAATCGCAAACAACGTAGACCCTATCTACTCTCATCCAAAAGGTGAAGATTTCAAAAAATCTTTATCAAAAGTTTCTTATGTAATTGCTGTAGCTGATAAGAAAAATGAAATGTACAAAGCAGCGAAAGCTGTAATTCCAGTGGCAAACTGGCTAGAGTCTTGGGGAGATATCGAACCACAGACTGGAGTATATTCATTAATGCAGCCTACGATCCAGAAGATCTACAAATCAAGACAGATTGAAGAGTCTCTATTGGTTTGGAAGAACGGTAAAAACAATGCAGCAAATAATTACTATGATTATTTAAAATCAAGTGCAGCTTCTATCTTAGGTGCTACTTCTTTCAACAAAGCATTGTACAACGGTATTACTACTTCTAATAATGCAACAACATTAGCTTATGCAGGTGGAAACGCTGCTCAGGCTGTTGCTGAACTAGGAAACTTCAAAGCTTCTGAATTAGAATTGGTATTATATACTAAGACTTCAATGGGAGATGGTACACAATCAAACAACCCTTGGTTGCAGGAGTTACCAGATCCATTGACAAGAATGTCTTGGGATAACTACTTAACAATTTCTCCTAAAGATGCAGAGAAGTTTGCAATTGATAACGATCTTAACGCGAGAATGCAGTTGGATGGTTCTATTGTAAACCTTACTGTAAACGGAGTAACAATAAAAGATGTTCCTGTATTTATTCAACCTGGTCAGGCAGAAGGATCTGTAGGTCTTGCGCTTGGTTATGGTAAGAAAAACTCAGGAGCAACTGCAGATACAGGGGTAAACGCTTATCCTTTATTTGACGGTTCTAATCTTGCTGTTTCAGGTGTTAAAATTGAAAAAACAGGAGAAGACCACGAATTTGCAGGTATCCAGCTTCAAAATACATTGATGGGTCGTTATGAAATCGCTAAAGAAGTTCCTTTGGCTGAGTTCATCTCTGTTCCTTTTGATGATGAGCACAAAGGATGGAACAAGCCTTTGGAATACCACACAATCAGTGGGGCGCTTCCAGCAAGAAAAATTGACCTTTGGGATGCTTTCGATGATACAGATGGACCTCACTTCAACTTATCAATCGACTTGAACTCTTGTACAGGTTGTGGAGCATGTGTAATTGCTTGTCAGGCTGAAAACAACGTTCCTGTAGTAGGTAAAGAAGAGGTAAGAATGTCTAGAGATATGTATTGGTTAAGAATTGACCGTTACTATTCTTCAAGACAGAAAGTAGAAGTATACGAAGGATTGAAAGAAGGAATGGCTGTACCAGAATTGTACGGTACTGCTTTCGGAGACGGAGGTGCATTAAACCACCCTGCAGACAATCCGGATGTAATCTTCCAACCAGTAATGTGTCAGCACTGTAACCACGCTCCTTGTGAAACTGTATGTCCGGTAGCGGCTACTTCACACGGTAAGCAAGGTCAAAACCATATGGCTTACAACAGATGTATCGGTACAAGATATTGTGCAAACAACTGTCCGTACAAAGTAAGACGTTTCAACTGGTTTACGTATAACCTAAACGATAAGTTCGATTTCAACATGAACAACGATTTAGGAAGAATGGTACTTAACCCAGACGTAGTTGTAAGAACTAGAGGGGTAATGGAGAAATGTTCAATGTGTATCCAAGAAACTCAGGCTACTATTTTAGCAGCTAAGAGAGAGAACAGAAAAGTAACAGATACTGAGTTCAAGAACTCTTGTGCTTGTGCTGCTGCTTGTTCTACTGGAGCAATGACTTTCGGAGACATGAATGATAAAGAGTCTGAAGTTAGAGAATTGTATTCTAGCAACAGAAGATATTATTTACTAGAGGAGATCGGAACAAAACCAAATGTGTTCTATCATACTAAAGTAAGAAACAGAGTAGAAAAATAAAGTTTAAATAATAAATAGGTAAAAAATGTCAGGACATTACGAAGCTCCGATAAGGGAACCTCTAATTATTGGTCACAAAACTTATCACGATATCACAGAAGATATTGCACGACCTATCGAAGAAAGAGCAGGTAAATTATGGTGGATCTCATTATATGCTGCGCTAGTTCTCTTTCTCTATGGATTCGGATGTATCGCTTATACTATCGGGACAGGTATTGGAGCATGGGGGCTTAACAGAACTATTAACTGGGGTTGGGACATCACCAACTTTGTATGGTGGGTAGGTATCGGTCACGCCGGAACCTTAATCTCAGCAGTATTATTATTATTTAGACAGAGATGGAGAATGTCTGTAAACAGATCTGCAGAGGCGATGACGATCTTTGCGGTTGTACAGGCAGCAATCTTCCCTGTAATTCACATGGGTAGAGTTTGGGTTGGATACTGGGTATTCCCTTTACCAAACCAATTCGGTTCTCTTTGGGGGAACTTCAACTCTCCTCTACTTTGGGACGTATTTGCGATCTCTACGTATTTCTCAGTATCAACTGTATTCTGGTTCATGGGATTAATCCCTGACTTTGCAATGATCAGAGATAGAGCTAAAACTCCTTGGACGAAGAAAATCTATACATTCCTAGCATTCGGTTGGGGTGGTAAAGCAAAACACTGGCAGAGATTCGAAGAGCTTTCTTTGGTTCTTGCAGGTTTGGCAACTCCCCTTGTATTCTCAGTACACACAACCGTATCTTTTGACTTCGCAACTTCAGTTATTAAAGGATGGCACTCTACAATCTACCCTCCTTACTTCGTAGCTGGTGCGATCTTCTCAGGATTCGCAATGGTACAGACTCTATTGTTGATTGCTAGAAAAGTGTGTCACTTAGAAGAATATATCACAATGTATCATATCGAAATTATGAACATCGTAATCGTTCTTACAGGTGGTATGGTAACGGTAGCTTATGCTACTGAATATTTCATCGGATGGTACTCAGGATCTAGATTTGAAGATTTCACATATCTTTCTCCAGGTGCTGCAGTAGGACCTTACTGGTGGGCATTCTGGGCGCTAATTACTTGTAACTTGATTGTTCCTGCATTATTCTGGTTCAAGAGAGTAAGAACAAATATTATTGCTACATTTATTATCGCGTTAATTATTAACATCGGTATGTGGTTTGAGCGTTTTGATATCATCGTTATCAACCTTTCAAGAGATTACTTACCAGGATCTTGGACTATGTTTAAGCCAACGATCATTGATGTGGGTGTATATTTAGGAACAATCGGATTCTTCTCTGTATTATTCTTACTATACGCAAGAACATTCCCTGTAATTGCACAGGCTGAATTAAAATCGATTCTGAAAATTTCAGGTGAAACTTATAAAGCAAAAGAAGGAGATGAGCACCACTAAAATTGTATACGGACTTTATGCTGACGACGACGATTTAATGAACGGCGTTAAAGCATTCAACGATAAAGGAATCGCAATAAACGAGGTTTACACTCCGTTTCCGGTTCACGGACTAGACAAAGCTTTAGGGTTAAAGAAAACTAGAATTTCTGATGCTGCTTTCTTCTATGCTCTTTATGGTGTTACTATCGGTGCTACGGTTACCTGGTATGTAATGAATCATGACTGGCCTCAGAATATTGGTGGTAAACCAGCTTTTGACTGGGCTCACAACATGCCTGCATTCGTAGTTCCTATGTTTGAATTAATGGTATTCTGTGCTGCTCACATGATGTCTTTAACCTTCTTAGTTAGAAACAAAATGTATCCAGGGGCTCCGGCTCAGAACCCAGATCCAAGAACTACTGATGATAAATTCATGATGGAATTTGTAACTGAAGATGTAGAATCTGTAAAGCAGTTGCTTATTGAAACTGGAGTTGAAGAAATAACTGTTAAAGACGCTTAAAATGAAAAAGAATGTATTAAAAATTACAGCAGTTTTAGGTTTAACAACAGTTTTACTTAACTCTTGCGGTCCAAAAGAAAATACACCATTGGTATACTTCCCGGATATGTATTTTCCGGTAGCTTATGATCCATTGATGAAAGCGCAGGATGCTTATTCAGATCATGAAAATGAAATTCCCGCTTTTGTTAAAAACAATGGAGCAACAGGTCTTTCTCCTGTAGAAGGATCAGTTCCTCAGAATAAGGACGGAGTTTTTGAAGAAAGTTTATTACCAAAGAATGTTGACCAGTATAACGCAGGATATGATGCTTCTAAAAAGCTTAATGCTTCTCCTCTAAACCCAGCGAATGCTGCTAAGGATATTGAAAGAGGAAAAGTATTGTTTGATCATACTTGTGCTGCATGTCACGGAACAGGAGGTGATGGACAAGGACCTATCGTACAAAGTGGAGCATTCTCCGGAGTGCCAAACTATGCTGACAGAGAAATTACTGTAGGATCTGTTCATTATGTATTAACAAACGGTAGAAATGCAATGGGATCTTATGCGGGACAATTGAACGCAGGAGACAGATGGAGAGTAGCAATGTATGTGATGAGTGCTTTCAAAAAAGGAGCAGCAGCACCGGCAGCAGCTACAGCGGCGGCACCAGCAAAAACTGAAACGACTACCGAAACTAAAAAATAAGAAAAGAAATGTATAGTTTTTCACCAAAATTAAAATCAACTTCTATAATACTTCTTGTTGTAGGTTTAGTTCTTTTCGGTATTGGTTTCTTTTTGAACAAAGGAATTTCTACTGAGAAAATAGAACAAATGATGGAAGCTGTTCATGCTTCAGGTCACGACGCTCCTACACACTCAAGTGAAATGGTAGGACCTCAGGATCACGCAGCTCATTTAGAGCACACTGAGCTTCAGGTTCACAACCAGCCATTGGCATCGCTGCACTTTGTAGCTGTCTTTTTCTTTGGAGTAAGTTGCGCTGTACTGTTTTTCTACTGTATTCAGCACGCAGCTCACGCAGGATGGCCGATTATCATCACAAGAGTAATGGAAGCCATCGCTTCTTATATTCCTTATGGAGGGGCTATCTTGATTATCTTGATGATCTTAAACATCACTCATAATGGTCATTTATTCCACTGGATGGACCCTGAATTGACAAACCCGGATTCTCCGCATTTTGATGTGATCTTATTCGAAAAGAAAAGATTCTTAAATATTCCTTTCTATGCTATCAGAACGATCATTTACGTAGCAGGTGCTTCTTTCTTCGCATGGAAACTGAAAGCTCAGTCTAAAAAAGTAGATGAGACTAAATCTAAAGTTGAATATCAATTCCTTTACAGATGGGCAGTAGGATATATCGCATTCTTCGGATTTGCTTCTGCAGCTTGGGCTTGGGACTGGTTGATGTCTATTGACCCTCACTGGTATTCTACAATGTATATCTGGTATTCAATGGTTAGCTGCCTTTCAAGTGGTATCGCTGTAATCATTCTATTAAGTGTTTATCTTAAGAAAAATGGTTTCTTACCACAGTTCAATGACAACCACTTACACGATTTAGGAGTTTTCCTTTTCGCAACAAGTATGCTTTGGACATATACATGGTTTGCACAGTTCATGCTATACTGGTATGCAAACGTTCCGGAAGAGGTAAATTACTTCTTCGGAAGATTCCAACACTATGGTACTACATTCTTACCAATGCTTATTGTAAACTTCTTATTACCATTATTGGTACTAGTGAGCAGCAGCATCAAGAGAAATTACAAAGTAGTAACAACAATGGCGGTTGTAGTTATTTTAGGTCACCTTTTAGATTACTTCAATATGGTAATGCCGGGAACGGTAGGGCCATACTGGAAAACTCCTGAAGTGTTCTTATTAATTGTAGGTGCTGTATTATTTGTTGGAGGATTGTTTATGTTTACTGTACTTTCAGCTTTATCTAAACTGAAGTTGATCCCTACAGGAAACCCTTACCTACACGAATCTGAAATTTATGAGTATCCTTTCTAAGGACTTGTAACAAAATAAAATTATAAAAGACTGATTGTTAAACAATCAGTCTTTTTTTTTGCATGTTAATCACCAGGCAACCATTCTGAACTTTTTGCGTCTCTATAATGAGATGACTAACTAAACCAAATTCTTATTATGAAAACAAAATTTTTCCTTTACTCGCTATTCATATTCCTGTTCGGCTTGATCCACGCTCAGACGATCACTTTCGTTTCTGAAAAAAACAATCAGCCTCTTCCAAGAGTTTCGGTGTTTGGAAAAGACGGAAGCATACTCGCATTTTCCGATATCGATGGAAAAATTGATAAACAGGCGCTATCTCCGGCTCAGGAAAAATTTCAGCTGGTTTATAATAATTTTCCAGTGGCCACATTATCCTATTCAGACTTTGATCAGCCCGTCATTAAAATCAATGATCAGGTAAAGGAAATTGAAACCGTGGTTATCAAAAATAATAAACCGGCTAAATACATTATCATCAAAGGAAATTTTAACGCCTATGTCACAGTAAACAATAAACTGAATAGTTATACTGACGGAATTGTAACTTATATTTTTGATAATAAATCCAAAAAACTGAAAAACACCAATGTTGAACAATACAGGGTTTTCAGACTGACAGATTCTAAAAATGAGAAAAAAGAGACTTCCTCATGGGATTATGGCAATTCTCTTCAGCTCCCAAAACTTAAAAATGTAGGAAATCCCGAAGAATATAAAACAAAAAGAAATACAATTAAAGAATTAAAAGGCGAACGGAAAGATCAGATCGAGGTAACTGATGCAGCACTTCAGGAAAAAGAATTTTCGTTATTCGGATTTCGATTCTATGATATCAGAACCATCCTGAATATGTCTTTCGAAAAAGGATCAGAAAAAACACTGAAGGATTTTCTGGAATATAATGAATTAGCTTTTGTAAAGCTGAAACATAAAAGCGAACCAGATTATAACCAGATCATTCTGTATAATAATTTTTATCCTACAGAACTTAGCTTCAGTAATGACAATGATGTTGAGAAAGTAAAATTTGATAAAGACAACAGCAATTACAAAATACCCTACTGGCAAGATCCTTCATTCCCCAATATGCAGACTATTTTCAGCAGCTTTTTCAAAGGAGATCTAAAAGAGCAGCCTAAAAAACAATAATGCGCTCTAAATGAATATCAAAGCAGCATTGAGATTTCCGGGAGAAATAATAAAATGAGCCTGAAAACATAAAGTAAAAATAAAATCCAGTATTAATAAAGGTTTTATTAAATTTGCAACAAACCAAATAAAAATGAAAAAGTTTTCTTTTCTACTTGTTTTCAGTCTGTTGCTTTTTACAGCATGTAAGAAAGATCATGTAGATGCTACGAATACTAAAACACTGCAGTCAAGTATCAATGATATGACTTCCAGTTTACCTACCATTAAGCAGATTAAGTTTAATGAAGCTCTTTATATCCTTAAGACATTTGGTGTAGAAGCTGATGGCGATATCAATGAGCTTAAAGCGCTTGGAAAACTTATCAACGGGAAAAAAGTTCCCGAAGTTATGGCACTTGCAGACGAGGTTGCACAGAAAAACGGAATAGAATGGGCAAGTACTGACCCACCATCGCTTGGAGAAATGAATATCTTTGGAGATGATAAAGCCAAAGAAAGCGATCCTAATGACGTTAAGGCTGGCTCATTAACCCTTATTACAACCCCTACAGGAGATGACGGATCTGGAGCAGCTACTGCAATTCAGATCGTTCCAAGACTTGTGGATGCGGCTGGAAAACCTGTAGCCTTCACCGGAGCAGGTCTGGAAGCTACATTGGAAGTCTTCAGTAACGGAGTAAGACTTGCTACGGCAAAGAACCTGATGCAGGATAATAATTTTAAAGGATTCAACTTGAAGTTCTCCTCTATTCCTGCAGCAAAAGTAGTGGACAACAAAATTGATATCACAGTTTCTGTAAAAACAACTGCCAAGACTTTCAAAATGTCAAAAATCGGGCTTGATGTAAATGCAGCTGCTCTGAAAGTTCCCGCAGTTCCAAAAACTGATACAACCGCTGTACCGGAACAACCAAGTGCTGTGATAGATCCAAATAATCCATCAGCTACTCCCGGAACAACGACAGATCCAGCAACAGCTACTCCAACAGCTCCAGCTGCACCAAAACAGCCAACTGCAGATCCTAAAAATACCGTAAGTAAATTTTTGAACAATGTAAGTTCTCAGAATCTGAAAGCAGCTTATGAAACAGCCAGCAATCCAAGCTGGGGAAGTTATGAGTCTTTCTCAAACCCTACTTCAGGTTTCGGATCTGTAAAAAATGTAAGTGTGAAAAATATTACAACAAACGGAGCCACTGCAAACGGGGCCAGTGTAAACGCCACTTATGATGTAACGGATAAAAGCGGTAAGACGACTTCTTTAAAAGTAACTTTCGGGCTTAAAAATGTAAACGGAGACTGGAAAATTTCCAGTTATAAAATCAATTAATAAATGGCTTCAGCAGAACTGATCAAAAAATTAGAAGAAACAATTGAAAATATCCCTGATTTTCCGATTCCGGGAATACAGTTCAAGGATATTTCGCCCATCTTTTTAGACCCAAAACTTTACGAAGATGTTATTGCTGATCTTGTTACCTTCAGTAAAGGAAAAGTAGATGCAGTCTGCGGAATAGAAAGCCGTGGTTATTTGTTTGGGATCGCCATTGCTGTAGCATTGGAAGTTCCGTTCATCCTAATCAGAAAAGCGGGAAAACTTCCACCTCCTGTCATTTCAGAAAAATATGATCTGGAATATGGAAGCGCTATTATCGAAACTCGTGAAGGACAAATAAAACCAGGACAAAGAGTTTTGATTCACGATGATCTTTTAGCAACAGGAGGAACCACTGAGGCGGCGGCAAAATTGGTAGAAAAACAAGGAGCTACTGTTTCCCAATTCAGCTTCCTTATCGGCTTAAAAGGCTTAAATGGAGATGAAAAACTGAAAAAATTTGGTGCAGAAATCTACCACATTTTAAATTATTAAGAGTTTACCCTAACAATATATTTTGACTCCGCTCAGTATGCCAACCAGTACAAAACTGTTTCTCATACTGAGCGGAGTCGATGCTTTTTACAGTAAATAAAAACAAATTCACAACATTTATACAATAATCGCAATAAAGTATTTTGTAAATCTCTCAGAAACAATTAAATTTGCATTTCAATTTTTAAAAACTTATGGCAAAATTGGGAAAGAGTGCTCAGAACGAGCAAGAAGGTAAAGAAACAGTTGAGTTCTTTAAAGACCTTGATAGAGAAGCTTTAAACACTGAAAGATTTGTTGAAAAATATTCAAAGCCACTAGGTTTTGTATTTGGAGTATTGATTTTGGGAGTTTTAGGATTCTTTGCTTACAAGCAATTTGTAGTTGCTCCGAAGAACACTGAAGCTGTGAAAAGTTTCCTTTCTGCTCAAAAAAGCCTTGCTGAAGGTAAAGATAAAGACGCTTTGGGAGGAAAATCTGCAGCTAACCCAGGTTTTATAGGTACAGCTAATGAATATTCTTCAACTGAAATCGGTAAACTTTCTTCTTACAACGCTGGTTTATTAAAATTCAAAGAAGGAAAATATCAGGAAGCTTATGATCTTTTAGACAAGTTTTCATCTGACAACAAAACATTAGTAGCAATGAAATTCGGAGCTATGGCAGATGCAAAATCAGGTCTTAACAAAAACGATGAAGCTTTATCTTTATTAGACAAAGCAGCTTCAGCTTCTGACGATCCTTACACAACCTATTACTTCACAAGAAAAGCGGGTATTGTTGCTTTAGGATTAAAGAAAAATGCAGAAGCTAAAAAATACTTCTCTGCAATTGACGAGAAATATCAGGACTACGACAACGGAATGTCTGATTCTTATATTGAAATGACTAAATATTACTAAAAAATGGCAACAGTTAATCTTTCGGATTACAAGCCACTTCATATAACTAATGCCGAAGAATTTTCTATCGGCATTGTTTTTTCTGAGTGGAATGATTTTGTAACGTACAATCTTCGTGATGCAGCTTTGGAAATTCTTGAAAAAGAAGGCGTAAAACCTGAAAACATCAAACTTTTCCCTGTTCCCGGAGCTTTTGAATTAAACTATGCAAGCATGCAGCTATGCAAAGAAAGAAAATATGACGCAGTAATTTCTATCGGATGTGTAATCCGCGGAGAAACGCCACATTTCGATTATGTATGTTCTGCAGTAGCACAGGGAATCAAAGACTGCAACATCATGACTGATACTCCTACTATTTTCTGTGTATTGACAGATGATACAAAAGAACAATCTATCGCAAGAAGCGGTGGTGATCTTGGAAATAAAGGGGTAGAAGCAGCTGTAACAGCTCTAAGAATGATTGATTTCAAAAAGAATTTATCTGATAAAAAAGGAAATATCGGTTTCGGACATTCTTAACCGCAGATCAACCTTAACCAACACACAGGGACTATTTTTAATAGTCCTTTTTTATTGGGATAATTATAAATCTAAAATCTTACTAATAAACGGGATGTTTTTGTTTTTTTCCATCAAAAGTTCTGTACAAAAACTATCTTTGTGAAACTAATATAGACAGTCAATACATGTTTTTAAAAAAAATAAAGCCGTTCCTATATTTAGGAGTTTTCTATCTTATTATTTCATTGATAATAAGAACAGTATTCTTTTTTCATCCCATTACAACAGCTAGTTTTGGATTTTTCGAAATCGTAAAGGTTTTGCTGATAGGTCTGGTGAATGACATTTTCGTTTTCATTCTCGCCAGTTCTATTCTCGCCCTCTACTTCCTCTTCCTTTCCAATTCAAAATATAAAAAACCTTACGGCTACATTATTTTTGGAGCACTCGTTTTATTTTTTCTTTATATCTGGCTTATTCCGAATAATATTTTCAAGCAATATGGTGGTTCTGTAACGGAAGTAGCCCTTGTTTTTGTAGGAATAAAGACTTTTTTCTTCGGAATAATGCTATTCCTTCCCACACAAAGGATCAAAATACGCAATACACTCTATTTCATAACATTATTATTATATGTTCTCCTGATTATTTTCAACGGAGTAAGTGAATATTTCTTTTACAATGAATTTGGAGTACGCTATAATTTCATTGCAGTAGATTACCTTATCTATACAAATGAAGTCATTGGAAATATCATGGAAAGCTATCCTGTTATTCCATTATTTTCTGGCATCATGATCGTTACCCTTACCATCACGTGGTTTATTTATAAAAGAACAAAGGATGAACTGCTGGAACTTCCGGATTTTAAGCAAAAAATGGTTCTTTTGGGAAGTTTTATGGTACTTGGTGCTCTTAGTTTGCTCGCAATACCCTCTCTAATGCAGATTAAATCTGATAATGTTTTTGCAGATGAAATTGAAGCCAACGGAATTCCAAAATTCTATTGGGCCTTTACTCATAATGAGCTGGATTACTTTCAGTTTTATTCGCAGATCAACCAGCAGCAGGCAGAAAAAAATTTCCTAAGCCAATATCCGCAACAGACCTTAACAAGAAATATTGTTGCTGAGCAGCCTGATATGAAGAAAAATGTAGTGTTGATCTCTATTGAAAGTCTTTCTGCAGATTTCATGGAACATTATGGAAATACACAAAAAATCACTCCGTTCCTGGACAGCCTTGCAGAGAAGTCGATGATGTTCACCAATCTGTATGCTACCGGAAACAGAACGGTACGCGGACTGGAAGCTTTAACATTGTGTATTCCTCCAACGGCTGGAGAAAGTATCATCAAAAGAGACGATAACAAAAATAAATTCACAACCGGAAGTGTTTTCAAATCCAAAGGGTATGATGTTAAATTTTTATATGGTGGTTACAGCTATTTTGACAATATGCAGGACTTCTTCAGTGGAAATGGCTATGACATTGTAGACCGAAACAACTTTAAACCTGAAGAAATCAGTTTTGCCAATGTTTGGGGGGTTGCTGATGAAGATATGGCGAAAAAAGCGATTCAGGTGATGAATGCTGAAGCTAAATCAGGAAAACCATTTTTCAATCACTGGATGACTGTTTCCAATCACAGACCTTTTACTTACCCTGACGGAAGGATTGATATTCCCGGGACAGCAAAATCCCGTGAAGGGGGTGTAAAATATACGGATTACTCCCTGAAATTGTTCTTCGATATGGCCAAGAAACAGGATTGGTATAAAAACACCGTTTTTGTCATCATTGCAGACCACTGTGCATCGAGTGCCGGAAAAACCGAACTTCCAATGGATAAATACAGAATTCCTGCTATGATTTTTTCAGAAGGATTTATTCAGCCTCAGAAGTTTGATGCGTTGATGTCTCAGATAGACCTAATGCCTACCCTTTTCGGATTATTAAACTTCAGTTATCAATCTAAATTTTTGGGTCAGGATGTCTTCAAACAGGAATTCCAACCTAAGGCTTATGTTGCCACTTATCAGGATCTTGGGTTTATAAAAGATGGGCGATTGACCATTATCTCACCGGTAAAAAAGGTGAAGCAATATTCTTTAGAACTTGAAAAAAGTGATCTTGCACCGGCATTTAAGCTGTATTACGACGAGAAATTATTAAAAACAGAAGATCCAAAACTGGTAAATGATGCTGTATCTGCGTATCAATCTACCTCTTATTGGCTTAAAACGAAACAACTTAACAAATAAAGATTTAAATATTTTACCGCTATAGTTTAGCGTAAAATATTTAAATTAACCAATAAATTTATTAGTATGAAATGGACAGACGACAGAGGCGGAAACGTTGATGACCGCCGTGGTTCCGGAGGCGGAGGTGGTGGTATGATCGTAGGTGGCGGACTTGGAACTTTAATTATAGCAGCCATCGTATTCTTTTTGGGAGGTGATCCATCCGGTATTCTGAATTCCGGCAGTATGCAGTCTTCAGGAAATCCTACCGAGCAAAGAGATCTTACTACCGGTGAAAAACAGATCGGAGAAATGGTCAAAATGATGGATGCATGGAATAGCCAGACCTGGACCCAGATTTTTAAAGAAAATGGGATGACTTATACTGATCCGGGGATTGTTCTTTTTGAAAATACAACTTCTTCAGCATGTGGTACAGCTCAGTCTGCTATGGGTCCATTCTACTGCCCAGCTGATCAGAAAGTCTATATGGATATGAGTTTTTTCGGTGAACTGCAGCAAAGATTCGGAGCAAAAGTAACGGAATTTACAGTAGCTTATGTTTTGGCCCATGAAGTAGGACATCATGTTCAGACTCTTTTAGGAACAACACAAAAGGTAGATGCATTAAGAAGAAGCGGAAGATATTCTGAGGCTGAAATGAACAAAGTATCTGTTGCTACAGAATTACAGGCAGATTTCTATGCCGGAGTCTGGGCAAAAAGAACCAATGACAGCAAACATATTCTGGAGCCCGGAGACATTGAATCTGCAATAGATGCAGCAGAAGCTGTAGGAGATGATAATATTCAGAAAAGAGGGCAAGGATATGTTAACCAGGAAAGCTTCACTCATGGATCATCCGCACAACGTAAAGAATGGTTTATGAAAGGCTATAACACCGGTGATATCAGACAGGGTGATACTTTCAATCAGCTTTTGAAATAATACTGAACCATTAAGAGTAGTTAAAAAATTAAGTATCATTAAGATAAAAGCTAAAGCTATTGATAAGCAGTATGCTTTATCATCTGTAAAAGATGAATCTTAATTGATCTCAGCCATTTCTATTTTCTTAATGTTTTAAATAGCATACAAAATAAAATGCGGTTTCAGAGTGAGACCGCATTTATTATTTATTGCAATTCGATTGGGTTAGAATTTTTCTTGGCTTCTTCTTTTACCCTTTCTTCCATTCTTTTCTTAAAATCGCCAGGATTTTGATTTCCTCCTCCTCCAGGTCCTCTTCCTCCCCCAACTCTCACTGTAGTCGAAAATCCACCTTGTCCGCCGCCACCTTGATTCATGAATGACATAGGGTCACTAATAAATTTCTGCTGCTGCTTTAAATAATCTGTTCTTTTCACTTTCAACGTGTTTCCAAACTGGTTTAATGTCGGAAGTTCTGGAATCTTATAGTTTTTCATTAAATCAAAAGAATACTCTCCTTTATCATCTTCTACTTTTACAATCAATCCCGGAAGACCTCCAAACTTATAGGGTCCATCCTGATAAGGAAGATCAGTGGTAAACCATGCAGTCCATCTTCTTCCGCCAAAGTCTGCTTCAGCTTTCTGAACTTTATATTCTCCTATTTTTCTTGTCTCCGACTCAATTTTCCAGTTCAGAGGTCTGTCTTCTTCATACGAATAAACATCACGCCCAATTCGGTCTTTAAAATACGTCTTTTGGTTCTTTTTATCCTTTTCTATAGAATAGTTGATATTCGTCCTCAAGCCTTCCATCTGATCTCTGTTGATGCTTCCTCTTCCCCCTCCTCCCTGAAATGCTTTTTGCATGATAGAGTCTCTTTTGATCCTGTTTTCAGAATAAAATACAGATTTTTCGGAAGAAATATCCAGATATGCATTTTCTGTTTTGATATCTGTTTTGTTTTCTGCATCCGGTTTCATAGTCACCTGATACACAAACCTGTTTGTCTGTGCAGAAACATTCTGGATGAAGAGTGCCAATGCGATAATACCTAATTTTTTCATTTATATTTTTCTTTTATTTTAATTCAATTGGATTCTGGACCATACTTCCGGTAAAGGAGTGACTTTCTATAGATAAATTCTGCTGTGTTGGAAAACTTTGGCTTTCTCCACCCATTCCTCTATGCATTCCGCCACCTCCGTGACCTCCGCCTCTCATTCCTCCTCCATTCATACCGCCACCGCGTCTTCCTCCTTCAAGATTCATATTTCCTCCTCCATTATTTCCGGCCATAGATTTTCTGTTTTTACCAAACTCCATCTCCAGCGCAGCCTTATCTCCATGGAAATTAACCCTTGTACTTTGTTTTGCGTCAGCGCTTATCTGCTCTTCAAAAGCATTTTTGACGATCATTTTTTTAACAAGATCAAATTTATAGTCCCCTTTGTCGTCTTCCAGTTTTACAATCAATCCAGGTAATCCTGAAAATTTGTACGGTCCGTCAGAGAGAGGAATCTCTTTTGTAAACCATGCTGTCCATACTCTGCCGCCAAACTCTGCGACTGCCTTTTGAGCAGAATATCCGTTTTGCTTTTCAACAATATTGGTTGTTTCCCATTGTATGGGTCTGTCTTCCTGATAATAAATTTGTTTTCCGGCCGCCTTTTCATAGTAATATACTTTCTGATCCGGAACAGTTTTAGTAATAAAATATTCAAAGAAAGTCGGTTCATGATTTTTACCTCCTTCCGGTTTTGAAAAATCTTTTTCCTCTTTTTTATGAGTTTCCTTCATTTCTGACCTTAAAGAAGCAAAAAGAGAATCTCTTTTCAATTTATTTTCACTGATAAATAGAGAATGATCTCCTTTAATATCCAGAAAAGTTCTTTCACTTTTCATACTTACCAGATTGATTGAATCTGGGTTTACCAGGGTTTCATAGACAAATCTTGTCGTTTGTCCATAAGACACTGCGGTGAAAAACAGCACAAAAAAAACAGTTATTTTTTGTTTCATTACCAATTTTATTTATAGATCGAAAATATGATTCAAGGTTAAAATTAGAAATAAAATCTTCACACAAGGATAACAATTTTATCTATTTTTAACATAAATGATCGCTCCAAGATCGCTATTAATATCATAATCATTAAAATAGACATCTTCGATTTGAGATTGCGGAAATTAGTTCGTATTTTTGCATCATTAAATCATTCTAAATAAATACAATGATAAAAGTATCAGACTATGCAAAGGAGAAAGCCATCCAGTTGATGACGGAAGATGGTTTTAACCCAGCTGAAGATTATATAAGAGTAGGGGTGAAAAGCGGCGGATGCTCTGGTTTAGAGTATGTTTTAAAGTTTGATAACCAAAAAACAGACGCAGATCAGATTTTTGAAGATAATAACATCAAAATTATTATAGATAAAAAATCCATCCTTTATCTAGCAGGAACAACTCTTGAGTACTCAGGAGGATTGAACGGAAAGGGGTTTGTTTTTAACAACCCGAATGCATCCAGAACATGTGGATGTGGGGAATCATTTAGTCTTTAGTGAAAAGACATTAGATCCTAGATTTCAGATCTCAGAGTAACTTCTGAATTCTGAAATCTAAAATCTGAAATCTAAAAAAAAATAATGAGTAAATATACAGAAGACGATTTAAGAGTCGATCTAGAAAATAAAAAATATGAATTCGGTTGGGAAACGAAGATAGATTATGAAGACTTCCCAATTGGTTTGAATGAGGATATCGTCCGTGCAATTTCTGCTAAAAAAGAAGAGCCGGAATGGATGACTGAATGGCGACTGGAATCTTTCAAAATCTGGCTGAAAATGGTAGAGCCTACCTGGGCAAATATCAAATATCAAAAACCAGATTTCCAGGCAATCCGTTACTACGCTGCTCCAAAGGCAAAACCTGAACTGGAAAGTTTAGACGAAGTTGATCCTGAATTATTGGCAACTTTTGCCAAATTAGGAATCAATATTGAAGAGCAAAAAAGACTTTCTGGTGTCGCTGTAGATATTGTAATAGATTCAGTTTCTGTGAAAACTACTTTCCAGGATACATTGGCAGAAAAAGGAATTATTTTCTGTTCAATCTCTGAAGCGATTAAGAATCACCCAGATTTAGTAAGAAAATATCTAGGAAAAGTAGTTCCGAGAGGAGATAATTTTTATGCAGCATTGAATTCCGCAGTATTCTCTGACGGAAGTTTCTGCTATATTCCTAAAGGGGTAAGATGCCCAATGGAACTTTCTACTTATTTCCGTATCAACCAGGCAGGAACAGGACAGTTTGAAAGAACTCTTGTGATTGCAGATGAAGGAAGCTATGTTTCTTATCTTGAAGGATGTACAGCACCATCAAGAGATGAAAACCAGCTTCACGCAGCAGTTGTAGAACTGATCGCAATGGATGATGCTGAAATTAAATACTCTACCGTTCAGAACTGGTATCCTGGTAATGAAGAAGGTAAAGGAGGGGTATTCAACTTTGTAACGAAAAGAGGTCTTTGCGAAAGAAATGCAAAAATCTCATGGACGCAGGTTGAAACGGGTTCTGCAGTAACTTGGAAGTATCCATCTTGTATCCTTAAAGGTGACAATGCAATTGGAGAGTTTTATTCTATTGCTGTAACCAACAATCACCAGTATGCTGATACAGGAACAAAAATGATTCACATTGGTAAAAATACCAGGTCAACGATTATTTCAAAAGGTATTTCTGCTGGAAAATCTCAAAACTCATACAGAGGATTGGTAAAAGTAATGCCTTCTGCAAAAGGAGCAAGAAACTTCTCCCAGTGTGACTCTCTATTGATGGGTAATGAATGTGGAGCACACACTTTCCCTTATATTGAAATCAAAGATCCTACTGCACAGTTAGAACATGAGGCAACCACTTCAAAAATTGGGGAAGACCAGATTTTCTACTGTAACCAGAGAGGGATTGACACAGAAAGAGCTATTGCTCTGATTGTAAATGGATTCAGTAAGGAAGTTTTAAATAAGCTTCCGATGGAGTTTGCTATTGAAGCTCAGAAATTGTTAGAAATTTCTTTAGAAGGTTCAGTAGGATAAATCCTTCAAAAAAGGATCTCTCAGATAAAAACTAACTGATATAATGGCAAGGTTTTCAGCGTTTCTATGAGATCAAAAACCGTTATAAACGGAAATATAAGTTCTAATCTTCACAGAAGATTATTACAAACATAAAATATAAAAAGCTTCTATCCGTCTGTTGGAGAAATTTCCAAATAAAGACATAATGTACATACAGGAGAAGCTCACACAATTATAAAAGCAAAAGTTAGCAAGAATGTTACAAATTAAAGACCTTCACGCCAAAATTGAAGATGGCGCAGAAATATTAAAAGGTATTAATCTTGAAATAAAGCCGGGCGAAGTTCACGCTATCATGGGACCCAACGGAGCTGGTAAGTCTACCCTATCTTCTGTAATCGCTGGAAAAGATGATTACGAAGTAACTGGTGGAGAAATTCTTTTCCAAGGGGAAGACATCAGCGAAGACGCTCCTGAAGATAGAGCTCACAAAGGGATTTTCCTTTCTTTCCAGTATCCAGTGGAAATTCCGGGAGTTTCTGTAACGAACTTTATCAAAGCTGCTTTAAACGAGACTAGAAAAGCAAACGGACTGACAGAGATGCCTGCAAAAGAAATGCTTGCATTGATCCGTGAAAAATCTGAAAAGTTGGGTATCAAGAAAGATTTCCTTTCAAGATCATTGAACGAGGGATTCTCAGGAGGTGAAAAGAAAAGGAATGAGATCTTTCAGATGATGATGCTGAATCCTAAACTGGCTATTCTTGATGAAACCGATTCCGGATTGGATATCGATGCATTAAGAATTGTTGCAGATGGGGTAAACCACTTTAAAAATGAAGGAAATGCAGTTCTTTTGATTACTCACTATCAGAGATTGCTTAACTATATTCAGCCTGACTTTGTTCACGTTTTAGCTAACGGAAAAATCATCAAAACGGGTGATAAGTCTTTAGCATTAGAACTTGAAGAAAAAGGGTACGACTGGCTTCTTAACTAAGAAGAATATATTATTTCAGAGATTAAAGTTTTCTGCGATTATTCATGAGACGTAACAAAATGAAGAATCTCTAATATTAAAAATTGGGTTCCACATTGTTTGGAATAACAATATTTTAATTCAAAATAAAAAGAAAAAATGGTGCAAACCACAGATATACCAGTAATGGCATTAAAAGAACAAATTATAGAGAACCATAATGAATTTTTGGAGAGTCTTCGTCACAGGTTTCTGGATGATGAAAGAAAAGCGGCTCTTCAGAGATTTGCAAACATTGGCGTTCCAACAAAAAAAGACGAAGAATATAAATATACCAATCTAAAGGAGATCACGGAAAAAAGCTATAACTTCTTCCCGAAAGAGAGCCACAATATCACTAAAGAGCAGTTTGATGAATTGCACCTTGGAGAGGAAAATTTTGATTGGATTGTTTTTGTAAACGGTAAACTTCACAAGGAACTTTCAAAAGTTTCTATTGAAAATGTAGAGTTTCTTTCATTCAACTATGCATTGAACGACGAGAAGCATAAAGAGGTTTTTGAAAAATATTTCAACTCAGCAGCTTCTAAAGATCAGGCTTTTACCAACTTAAACCTTGCTTACTGCAAATACGGATTCTTCCTTAAGGTTCCGAAAAATGTAGTGATTGAAAAGCCTATCCACGTTTTTTATATATCTCAAAATCAAGAGGAAAATACGTTCTACAATACAAGAAACCTATTGATCGTAGAAGAAGGAGCAAAAGTAGAAGTGATTGAAAGCCACCATAATTTTGACAGCACGTATGTATTGACAAACTCTGTAACGGAGATCTTTACCTATCCAAACGCAAAAGCAGATTGGCACAAGCTTCAAAATGACAACAATACAACTTATCTTATTGACAATACTTTCGCAAAACAGGAGAAAGACAGCTTAACGACTGTAAATACATTCTCTTTCGGAGGTAAACTGGTAAGAAATAACCTGGATTTTATTCATAATGGATCAAACATCAATTCATTCATGAACGGAATCACCATCATCGGAAAAGATCAGTTGGTAGACCACCATACAGCGGTTCACCATAACTTCCCGAACTGTGAAAGTTACCAGAACTACAAAGGAATCTTCGATGGCAATGCACACGGAGTTTTCAACGGGAAGGTTTTTGTAGATAAAATTGCTCAGAAAACAAACGCTTATCAGCAAAACAACAACGTATTGCTAAGTGAAGGAGCAAGCATCGATACCAAACCTCAGTTGGAGATCTTTGCAGATGATGTAAAATGTTCTCACGGATGTACGGTAGGCCAGCTGAATAAAGATGCTTTATTCTACCTGAGAGCAAGAGGAATCTCTAAAAAAGAAGCTCAGGCATTGCTTTTATATGCTTTCGCAAATGATGCTATGCAGAATATTGATATAGAGCCTCTAAAAGAGAAAATTTCAAAGCTATTGGCTGAGAAACTAGGAGTAGATATAGAATTTTAAAACTTTATATATATTGATACATAAAAGCACTTCTTTCGAAGTGCTTTTATAGTTTTAACGGGTTTATTTCCGCTTTATTTCTTTAACCAGCCTTGGTTATCTTTATTATCTGAACGTTTCTTGCCGTTATCGAAATTATAGGCCAAACCTACGCCTAATGTCTGCTTCAACTGTGTTTTCCATATCTGGTTATGATCATACAGCAGATCCAGGGTAATATTGGATGAAATATATTTATTGATTTTCATGTTTAAGATCGCTCCATAAGCCAGCACCAATCTATCCGGATGATCCAGATAATTTGAAAATACAGACGCTGTATTGGTCAGGTTTATATTCTCCATGATTTTGATCTTATAGATGGCTGTCCCAAGGAAACCGAACTGGAAAAGTGATGAATCACAATTATTTTTAAGACCATAAGTTCCTGCAGTCTGAAGGTCCTTATCCAAGACAAAAGTCCATCTTGCATTGGCAGGACGTAAAGTCACTGTCAAATTATCATTGGGACGGTAGGTAACCCCTGCACCCACATTTAAATATCCCGGAGCCATGAAATTGGAAATCTTTTTAGCATCAGGATTGTTCCCATCTTCATATCCCGGAGCAAACTGAGTCTGAAGTCCGGCTCCTCCTGAGAAATACCAGCTTTCAGCAAATTTTCTACCATAGTTTGTAGAAAGGTTGATGACATCCTGAGTTTTTCTCACTCCTGTTCCCTGGGTATTGTTCTGTCCATAGCCCAGAATAATGATATTTTCCCAAAGATCTTTCCCTTTTTCATAAGTCATGTTGTAATTGACACCTGCAAGCCATCCCACGTTGTTGGCTCCCCCACCTACCCAGTTTGAAAAGGCAGCCTGATTGAGCATTAATGTGTTTTGTCCCTGAATAGACCAGGCTTTAACGGTGTCTGCTGCCGGAGCATCTGTTTTAGTTTCTTGCGCCAAAGCTATCGCTCCAAAAGAAATGGAACTGATCAATAAAAGTTTTTTCATAATGTCGATTTATTACAAATGTATAAATAATAATTTACGCCGGAAGAAAATTCACTTTAAAATGAATTTAACATAAGTGATTTTAGCCTCATAACACCATGAAAACAACTCATTTAAAGATAACCTACATCCATTACGAACTTAAACCAACTTAAAACGACAGTATTTTAAAAGCAAAAAACACCTCATTTCTGAAGTGTTTTTTAATTGATATTTAACTCAATAGGATTGTAATTTTTTGCTCTTTCTTGAGCCTTTTTAAGGAGAGAACGACGTTCATCAAGATCTTCAATAAACTTATTATAAAGAGTAGGATTCGTTAATTCTTTTCTTCGATAATCAAATATATTTTCTTTTTTCACTAGTCTAGTATTGGAGTGCAAATTTGCAGAATTACAATAATATTTCCTTTTTCTGAAGTTATACATTGTAAAATGATAATCATCTTTGTCATCAAACACTTCTAGAATTAATCCTGGTAATTTACTAAACTTGTATGGACCAAAAGGGAGGGGTATTTCTTTAGCAAAATATGCAATCCAAGTTCTACCATACTTTTTTGTTATGGCTTTTTGACATTTATACTTTCCAATTGTTTTGAATTCATTTATAAGTTGCCAATTGGTATTATTCGTTTCTTCATATTTAAAATATTCATTAGATGTTTTAAAAGTTACATACAGCCTTCCCATTGTTGTTCCAATACTTTCAGAAAATTCTGAAGTATATTTCATTTGTTCTTCAATCGGACTGTTTTCATGAAGTTTTTTTTCAAAACGAAGTGAATCCCCAACATATTGATTCATATTTTTGTAATAAGATTCTTTCTCGTTCATCAAAAGTGCAAATGCTGCATCTTGAACAATAGCATTTTTCATTTGGCTTTTATAAACCAATTTATAATCAGCCTCATATACAACATTAAACCCTCCTTGAGATTTAATAATAATTATGAAGAAAAAGAAAAACAGACTGTAATAGATTTTCATTGTTTAAATACACAAGCAAAGTATAATTAATACTTTGCTTGAAGTTTTGAATTAGAATTAATTAGTGAATATAAAGAGTTATTCCTTTTGGAGTAGTGCCACATTCGTTATAATTAACAAATTGTAAAAAAGTTGTTACTTGCTCCATGGTATACCCTTGAGTTTGTGTAACATTTACAACAGTTCCACAAGAAGTTCTGAAAGGAAATGCACTTGCCACACCAGCGATTAATAACGTGACTGCTAATAATGTTTTTTTCATAATTAAGTTGTTTTTGTTATTACTATTTTAAAATTTCATCTCAAATATATTAAATAAATCATATCAGTAGAGATATATTTTTTATGTTAAATAATTATTTATCAGCAATTTACGATCAAGTAGGAATAGGTTTTAATTTCTCATTATAGTACACCATAAGGTTATTAAAAATATTTTCTAAAAATAATTCAGTAATGTTAAAAACTAAAAAAAACACCTCATTTCTGAAGTGTTTTTTCTATCGAATATATGATACTATATTATTTTTTTATCCACCATTGGCTGTCTTTACGATCAGATCTTTTCACCCCATTATTCAGGGTGTAAGCGAATCCAATTCCAAGGGTTTGTTTCAACTGCGTTTTTTCTATCTGATTGTGATCGTACAACAGATCTAATGTTACATTGGATGAGATATACTTGTTTACTTTCAGGTTCAATAGTGCTCCATACGCAAGGACCAATCTGTCCGGACGGTCAAGATAATTTGAAAAGACAGAAGCTGTATTCGTTAAGTAGATATCTTCCATTATTTTCAGTTTATATATTGCCGTTCCCAGAAAACCGAATTGTAATAAGGAAGTATCACCATCGCTTTTCAAACCATAACTTCCTGCCGTCTGAAGGTCTTTATCCAATACAAAGGTCCATCTGGCGTTGGTAGGACGTAAAGTGACCGTAAGATCATCATTAGGTCTGTACGTGATACCCATACCGACATTCACGTAACCTGGTGCCATAAAATTCGATATTTTCTTGGCTTCAGGATTATTTCCATCTTCATACCCTGCGGCAAACTGGGACTGAAGCCCGGCTCCTCCAGAGAAATACCAGCTTTTTGAAAACTTCCGCCCATAATTGGTAGAAACATTGATAACATCCTGGGTTTTTCTTATTCCCAATCCCTTCGTATCATTCTGCCCGTAGCCCAGTATAATAATATTCTCCCAAAGATCATTATCCTTTTCATAGGTCAGATTGTAATTGACACCGGCAAGCCATCCCACGTTGTTGGCTCCCCCTCCTACCCAGTTTGAAAAGGCAGCCTGGTTGATCATTACTGTATTTTTTCCTAAAACCGACCAGTATTTTACTGTGTCTACCACTACGGAATCTTTTTTCAATTCTTCTTGTGCACTTGCATAAATTCCCATAAAAATGGAAAGAATCAATAAAAACTTCTTCATTATTCTAAATAATTTTCGGTACAAAAATATTAATATATTTTTTTTTAAAGGTAAATTCTCCTTTAAAGAATCCAATTTCATTACAGTTGAATTACTTCTAAAACTTATATTTCTATAAAATCAATGCCAAAATAATAAGTTTGAAAAATAAATTTGATACCTTTTGTCTTAAAATCAGTTTGATAGATCCGCATTCATCGACAAATTTTCCGAAATTTATCATTGGCTTTTGATTTGACGTAAAACCCTCATGTTTAAAAATGTAATTTCCAAAAAAGCGGTTATATACCCATTGCTGATGTTATCTGCGATGTGGTTCGGGTATTTTTTACAAATGCAGGGCTTTTTTCAAAGCTGTTTTGGAGCCATCATTCCGCTTTTGCCAGAAGGATTGCTGGGCATAGTTACATCTCCCCTTTTACACGGAAATATCGATCATATTATAGGAAATTCAATCCCGATAGCGGCATTGATGTTTCTGCTCTATCAGTTTTATCCTTTAGTAGCGAACAAGGTTTTCATTATCGGCTGGCTGGCAACAGGACTTTTGGTATGGCTGCTTCCTCCTATTGACATTCTCACCGGCGAATATATGTATACCTGTACCATCGGAGCCAGTGGTGTAGTCTATGTTCTTGCATTTTTCCTCTTTTTCAGCGGGGTATTCAAATGGAATACAAAACTTCTGACCATTTCAATGCTTGTTGTACTGTATTATGGAAGTTTAGTATGGGGAATGCTGCCAGAAGAGTTGTTTTATAACATGCAGGAGCCGAGTAAAATCTCATGGCAGGCCCATCTTTCCGGAGCTGTAGTGGGAAGTATCATTGCATTTTCCTTTAGAAATGTGGGCGAAAAGAAGAAAAAATTTATTTGGGAATTTCCTAATTATTATAATGAAAAGGATGATAAACTGTGGCAGGAATATAAGGAAAATCACCCGGAAGATTTCATGGAGCTTCCTTACAAGAAAAGAGATGATATCTGGGATCATTTGGAGGAATTAAGAAAAAGATAAAGCTTATTTCACTACATTTGAAAAAACACATACATGATCTCCGAAGAATATTTTTACGCCATCGCACTCCGCGAATGCAGCCAGATTGGCGACATCCATTTTCACAGACTGGTGCGTACTTTCGGAAGTGCTCAGGAAGCATGGAAAAGAGCAAAGAAAGAGTATAAACTACTGGAAGGAATAGGACAGAAAACGGTTTCGGACATTGGCAACAATGATCATTTGAAATTCGCAGAAGAAGAATTAAAATTTTGCGAAAAGCATAATGTCCAAATCAAGCTAAGACACCTTAATGAAACCCCTTCTCTCCTTAATGAATGTACAGATGCTCCTGCAATACTTTACCAAAAAGGAAGCCTTGATGATACTCTTTCCACAATAAGCATGGTAGGGTCCAGGAATATGACAGCCTATGGCCAACAGTTTATTGGGGATTTTTTTGAAGCTACGCAGTCTTCAAAATATATCTCGGTAAGCGGCCTGGCATTAGGAGTAGACAAAGAGGTTCATGAGCAGTCTATTCATCACCGAAAACCTACCGTAGCAGTCCTTGCCCATGGTTTCCAATATTTATATCCGGCAAAAAACAGAAAGCTCTCAGAGAAAATTCTTCAGGAAGGAGGAGCATTAGTAACAGAATTCAGTTCTTCCAGAAAACCAGACCGCGAAAACTTCATCCAGAGAAACAGAATTGTGGCGGGAATATCACCTTCCACTATTGTCGTGGAAACCGGTTTTGGAGGAGGTTCTGTAAGTACAGCAGCTTTTGCCAATGACTACAACCGTGATGTTTTTGCCTTACCAGGAAAAATCACAGACCTCTGCAGTCAGGGGTGTAATCAACTGATTTTCCATAACAAAGCGACAGCCATTTCTACCATAAAAGATCTTATCGGCTTACTGGGATTTAATAGTCCTAAAGAAAAAATTGAAGAGTTATTTCCTTACAGCGAGACCACAATACAATTATCTGATAATCAACATTTAATATATCAATCCATAATAGAACATCCCCAGATTTCTCTGGACGATTTGTCACAGAAAATGGATGTCTCTCCTCACAAAATCTTACCAATAATTTTAGAATTGGAACTTTTAGGGAAAGTAAAATCATTTTCCGGGAGGCAATTTGTGGCAATTTAAGAATTAATGATTTCTTAATATTGCATTATTTCATACATAACATTTCATTTTTAATAAAATTTAAACACAAATTATCAATTTAATAATATTATGAAACATTATTATTTAATTTTTAACAATCTTAAAATATAGTGTTGTGAATCTTGAAAAAAAAATTAAATTTGTTGACAATAATATTCAACCTTAATATATGGAACAATATAATATTGACCAGAAAATCCAAGAGTTTATTGCAAAAATTGAAGCAAAAAATCCTAACGAACCAGAGTTCTTACAGGCTGTAAAAGAAGTTGCCGTAACTGTAATTCCGTTCATTGCTACTAAAAAAGAATATACCGGAATGAAGCTGCTTGAAAGAATGGCTGAAGCTGAAAGAATTATTATTTTCAGAGTTCCATGGGTTGATGACAAAGGAGAAATTCAGGTTAACAGAGGTTTCAGAATTCAGATGAACTCTGCAATTGGTCCATACAAAGGAGGAATCCGTTTCCATCCTACTGTAAACTTATCAGTTCTTAAGTTCTTAGCTTTCGAACAAGTATTCAAAAACTCTCTGACAACTCTTCCAATGGGAGGTGGTAAAGGAGGTTCAGATTTTGATCCACAAGGAAAATCTGATATGGAAGTAATGCGTTTCTGCCAGGCTTTCATGACAGAATTATGTAAGCACATCGGTCCTGAAACAGATGTACCTGCAGGAGATATCGGTGTTGGAGCAAGAGAAATCGGATATTTATTCGGACAGTACAAGAAAATCAGAAATGAGTTTACCGGAGTTCTTACAGGAAAAGGTCTTGCTTACGGAGGTTCATTAATCCGTCCTGAAGCTACAGGATACGGTGTTGTATACTTCGCTGAGCAGATGCTTAAAACTATCGGACAAAATTTCCAAGGTAAAATAGTAACTGTATCAGGTTTCGGAAACGTAGCTTGGGGAGTTATCAAAAAAGCAACTGAACTAGGGGCTAAAGTAGTAACAGTTTCTGGTCCTGACGGATATATCTACGATAAAGATGGTATCAGCGGAGAAAAGATTGATTATTTATTAGAGCTTAGATCTTCAGGAAATAACAGAGCTGAAGATTATGCTAAAAAATATCCATCTGCTGAATTCCACGCTGGAAAACGTCCTTGGGATGTGAAGTGTGATGTTGCGTTCCCTTCTGCAACTCAAAACGAATTAGATTTAGATGATGCAAGAAAACTAGTTGAAAACGGATGTGTTTGTGTAACTGAGGCGGCTAACATGCCTTCTACATTAGATGCTATCAACTATTTCTTAGACAATAAAGTATTATTCTCTCCTGGTAAGGCTTCCAATGCTGGAGGTGTTGCTACATCAGGATTAGAAATGACTCAGAACTCTATCCGTCTTAACTGGACTTCTGAAGAAGTTGACGCAAGATTAAAGGAAATCATGATCGGTATCCATAAAGCTTGTAGAGACTACGGAAAAGACGAAGACGGTTATGTAAACTACGTAAAGGGTGCAAATATTGCCGGCTTCGTAAAGGTAGCAGAAGCAATGTTGGCTCAAGGAGTTGTGTAACAGAAAAAAATAAAGGTTGGGAAAAATTCCCGACCTTTTTTGATAAAGCCTGTTCCCGGGATAATGGGAAAAAAGTAAAAAGTGAAAGGAGAAAGCGCTGCTATATGCAGCGCTTTTTTTTATTTTTATGTCATGAAAAACACTTTTAAAAATATTGATGAATACATTCTTCTGTTCCCAATAGAAGTACAGAAAAGACTGCTTGGGCTGAGACAAGCCATTCACTCACAGGTTCCCGATCTGGAAGAGTATATCGGATACCAGATGCCTGCTTTCAGGTATAAAGGAAAACCTTTGGTTTACTTTGCGGGGTATAAAAAGCATATTGGGTTTTATCCGGGGGCTGAAGGCATCAGGAATTTTGAGAAAGATTTTGAGAAAAAAAATTATAAATTTTCAAAAGGAGCTGTACAGTTTCCGATTACCGAAGATCTTCCGCTGGATTTGATTCATGCGATTGTTCAGTTCAAAGTAGAAGAAACGGAACAGAAAAAATCCTGAAATACAAGATTTCAGGATTCCTACTAGTGTTTGCTAAAGTGCTTTTACTTTTTCTTCTTTTTGTCTTTCTTTCCTTCTTTAGGAGCATCTGCAGGCTTAGTTGCATCCGTAGGTGTTGTACTTACCGATGGATCAGCTGCAGGAGAAGTGTCCATTGTGGTAGCAGGTGTTTTTTCCTGTTGATTCTTTGGATCCGAAGGACTTGTAGTCTGTGTATTCGGTTGTTGAGTTTGAGTTGTTGCTGGTTTATGAGTAGAAGTATCAGCTGGCTTTTGTGGTGTAGATTGTGCTGATACTGCGATTACTCCGACTAATGTAAACGCTGCCGTTAAAAATAACTTTTTCATAATGTAATATTTAAATGATTGTTTAACTTAAACGAGGCATCATTTATAAAATTATATGTAAACAGCTTATTTAACGTACTTTATAATTATTTAAGAGGATTTTGCAAAAAATTATTTTGCTATATTTTTCATCATTTTTTCTACGAATTCAAATGCTGCTGGGCATATTACTGTATTTTTCAGCATCAGATTATTAATCTGGTAGATCTTCTTACGGTCTGTATGTGGATATTCACGACAGGCTTTGGGTCTTACTTCATAGATGGAACAGGTATTATCGCTGTTCAGGAAAAAGCAGGGAAGATTCTGTAATACTTTGTCATTATCTTCATCGACTCTTAGAAACTTGGCTTCAAAGTCTGCAGACTTCATGCGGAGATGCTTGGCAATACGTTCAACATCCTTTTCAGTATACAACGGACCGGTTGTTTTGCAGCAATTGGCACACTGTAAACAGTCTATTTCATCAAAAACTTCCTCATGGGTTTCCTGTACGATATAATCAAGGTTTTTGGGCGGCTTTTTCTTTAATCCGTCCAGAAATTTCTTGTGCTCTTTCTGTTTTTGTATTGCTTGTTTTTTATAAAAATCTAAATTCATTTATTCTTTATTTCTTACGGCATCCGGAAGTTCTTCTTTCTTATATTCATTGATTTTATCCAGATCCAAAACAGTCGTGATATTTTCTCTGCTTGGATAATACATCGGGATAAATCTGGCTCCATAAATAATTTCTCCTGTAGTGTATGAAGACCGTTGAACCACTGTATTCGAAAACACTTCATCAAATGCTCGTACCTGTACAATAAGCTCAATATCCGTATTTTTAAAATCGTCTTCAGAAAAGCCATAAAATGGAGAATTTTTATCAATTTTATGCACAACGGTCCAGTTGAGTGCCAGGGTATTAATCTTATTTAATTGGGTTTCCAGTCTGTAAAAATTACTTTTAGCAGTCCCATTTTCTATTACTTCAATTGCCGCCGACAAGATCACATCAGCATCTGTCAGTGCATTATTTTTATAGGGCGCAAGCCTGAACATTAATGCTGAAGATTCCTGAAAAGGTGCAATAACAGCTATATCAGAAAACCTCAGGTATGCTCTCGGTCTTGAAAAACGTCCGTAAAAAAGTCCTGTTGCAATGGCAAAGGTAAGCAATCCCAGAAAAGCTTCAAAAGTAGCCACAAGACTGGCTAAAAACCCCACAGGAGCTATTCTTCCATATCCAACTGTTGTAAAGGTCTGGGAGCTGAAGAAAAAGACATCAATAAATTCATTCAACGGATCACTTTTATCAATCCCGGTAAGATGCTCCACACCGATCAGGTAGTAGATCATGGCAAAAAGAAGGTTGATCAGAATGTATGCAATGACCAGATAAGAAATAAAACGAAATGAAGAGAGATTCAGCATGGTATGATACCAGCTGAGCCTGTTGAAAACATTCACTCCTCTTCTCTGAACATTCGGGAGGCCGTCTTTATTGATAAATCTTCCGGATGCATTGGTTCCAAAACCACTGTTCTCCGCATTTTTCTGGCGGATTTTTTTTCTGAATCCTCCTGTCATTTTTTAATCATTTTGACTGTGTTATATAATGATTTCTCTCTGCAAACAAGCTGATTGATGATCAGCTCTTCCCTTCTGTTTTATACTATTTAAAAAAGCAAAGTTATGTTTTTTAGTCATCATTTCTTTAACATTCATCATTCAGATGACAGATTATTTTCCCACAGACCTCTATGAGGTTTTCTCAAAATAACCTATACAAAAACAGCAGAAATCTCTGGATTCCTGCTGCTTATACAATATTGATTAAAGTGGCTTTATATCGTTTGTGCAGGCGATTCTATGACAGTAACACTTACATTGCTGACAGATTTTACAGTCCCCGACTCTCCATGTATATCAGAAAGAAAATTAGGGAAGTCTTCAATAGGAAAAGCCCAATAATAATGGCCATTGACCGGAGAAGAAAAGTTGGCTTGCAATCTTCCATTCAATTTCATGGGTACAAAGTATTCTACAGAAGATCCTTTTAATTTCGTCAGGATAGAAATGGTCTTTTTAGAGTGCGCCGGAACAATAGTTTTATAAGTACTGGTTTCAGTAATCTCTTCAGAATTTTCTGTGCCTTCCGTTGTATCTCCTCCTACAACAACTTTAGTGCTTGCTGAAGCTTTTGCAACCAACGGAATATCAACAGATACGGATGCCGCCACTTCAAATGATCCTGAAACAGTACGTTTCCACGAGGTAGAATATCCCTTTTTGTAAGAATAGGATACTGTAATTTCGCTTTCACGGTCTCCATTATTAATAGCTTCTGTAGTATAAGCATTATCCGGCAAATCTATTCCGTCTGTTTTTACCGTTACCTCAGGAGTTCCCAAAACAATAGAAACATTAGGATTAGGCGCTGTATTCCGGGCATCTCCATCTACGGACAGATCGGGATTAAAGATAATACCATCCGGAATTTGGCCATTGTATGCAAAAACATTTTTTAACCTCGTTCTTTCTCCGGAATAATTGATATCATATCCTATATCTTTCAAATGGCTAGGCTTGAAAGGAATTTCACGCTCTTCATTGGCCAACCTGTTTACACCCAGACTATTATTATCCGGTAATTTAAACTCATCTACAATTTTCCAGCCTTTCTGCAGCATCTCAGCTTCTGTCAGCTGTACTTTCTTTACTTCAGCAGAATTTACCTTTGCTGAATCATCATTAATTGCACTCACTTCATCTCTTGAACATGACACCGAAAACATCAATAAGAGAAACCAAAAAGAATTGATTTTTTTAATCATTTTAATAATTTTTTAGTGTTTAATAATTAAATTTACAAAAAATGAGCTTTTTTAAGCCGTTTTTTTGCGAATTAATCAAATTTTAATGTTTCCCAATTTTCCATCTGATTATCCTATATTTTGCTCTAAAATGCTGTTTATATGAAATTTATCAATTTAGAGACTGGATTTTTTTATATGATTTATACTAACTTTGAACTATGAAAAAGCTTGAGTCACGAGAAGATATTGAAGACCTAGTCAATGCATTTTACAATAAAGTCGTTAAAGATGAAACCATAGGTTTTTTCTTTAATGATGTCGCTAAAGTAGATTGGGACCAACATCTTCCTAAAATGTATTCATTTTGGGAGTCTATTCTTTTTGGGCAGATGACCTATAAAGGCAACCCGATGGGTGTACATTTCCCCATCAATGAGATACAGGCCATGGAGCAGAAACATTTTGACAGATGGCTTGAGCTTTGGCGAAATACAATTGAAGAAAACTTCGTTGGAGAAAATGCTGATATGGCGATCTACAAATCCGAAAACATTGCAAAACTGATGGCTTTCAAGATGGAATTGGCAAGAAGACTCTAGTGAGTTTCGTGATCCGGGATTCGAAATTTCGAGGATTTATTTTGTAAATAAGTGCATATCATTTCGTCTTTCTAAGGAACGATTACCGTAAAGATATAGGCTGCCAGATTCACTAATAGAACAGTTCCGTAAAGGATATTGGTCTTTCCGCGGCTCAATGAAAGCATTACTATAAAGACTGATAAAGAAAGAAGAATAATGTCTTTTTTATCTAAGCCCAGTACCAGTGGAATATCATACATAATACATACTACTGAAACGGCAGGAATACTTAATCCGATACTTGCCAGAGCTGACCCTAATGCCAGGTTTAAACTAGACTGGATCTGATTGGCTCTTGCGGCACGAATCGCGGCTACTCCTTCAGGAAGCAGAACTACAGCGGCAATAATTACCCCAACCAAAGATTTAGGAGCTCCTACACTTTGTACCATCCCTTCAATAGTATCAGAAAGCCCTTTTGCCATTAACACAACAATGATCAGACAAACGACTAAGAAGGCAAAACTGATCAGAGTTTTTGTCAGTGACGGGATATAATGTTCTTCAGGATGTTCATCAGGAATGATAAAATAGCTTCTGTGGCGCACCGTTTGTACCATCAGGAAAATTCCGTAGATCACCAGACAGGCAATGGATATAAAAATAAGCTGTGCTTCGTTATAGAAAGGACCGTTTACACTTGACGTAAAATTAGGAAGAACAAGGGTAAGCACCAGGATGGAAACAATACTTACCAGATAAGTGGTTGCAGAGGTTCTTGCGAAGAACTGCTCATGATATTTAACACCGCCTACAAGGATACATATTCCCAGAATTCCGTTTAGAATAAGCATGACAGCGGCAAAGACTGTATCTCTGGCCAGCGTGATCGCCTGATCTCCGCCGGCAACCATGAGCGAGATGATAAGCGCGACTTCAATAATGGTGATACAAAGAGCCAGAATAATGGTTCCGAAAGGCTCTCCTACTTTATGAGCCACTACTTCTGCATGATGTACTGCCGATAAAACACTCCCGATCAATAAAATACCGGCAATGATATCATAAAGAACTCCTCCCCCCATCAATCCGGAAAAGTAGTAACCTACCGCAAGGACAGGGAAAATATAAGTATAATGTAAGAATTCTTTAGGTCTCATAAGTGACTACAAAATACAAAAAATCTATGAAATTTTAAATATCAAAAGAAAATATTAATAATATTTTAATGAGGCCAAAAGGTAAAGTCCTGAAAATCTGTTAACATATGAAAAAGAAGCCCAATTCCAATAATTCTGATATTTCCTTTAAAAAACAACATCAAAAAATACACCGCAATGGCATAATAGGAATGTAAAAAATGAAAACCTATGCTTCCTCTTGAAGGATCAAAAATAGGATTGGCAAAAAGGTGATCCAAATCTACCAGCATTGTTGCCAATAAGATAAGATATACTTTCTTCCAGTTTTTAGGATAAAAAACCAATGCAATAAAGACTGGAAATACAAAATGTAAAAAATAATGTGTGCATGTTTTGAGCAATGCAATGTCTGATGGAGCCATTAATAGGTATTTATTTTTCGGTTTCTATGCTTACCACCGTAAAATTAAGGGTAATTCTCCTTTCTTGGCTTTTATTTTTACCCAATAGTTCTGTGACTTATTCCCATACAACACATAATCTATATCGGAAATGATTCTTTTTTCAGTATTATTCAGCATTTTCAAAGAAGAATACAGCAGAGCATTGTTTCTGATGAAAATATAGTTTTCGTTGAATTGAGCCGATAACACCACGGGATTTCTGGTCGATTTTATTGCAACTCCGCTTTTATTTTGGCTGATTTCATTGGGTTGGAAGGGAATTGCGGTGAATTGATTTTCTGTATTAATCCACTTTTTAGACTGAAAGTATTCCCACGTCTGTGCAGGGTTTCTAGATTGGATATCGATGATATAATTAGGCTGTGTTATCTTTTGAAAGGTCTTTTTTTCAACTTCATTGAAATTATCATCATATTCATAACTGATAATGGTGTCATTAACTCGTTCAAGATCTACCGTTGCTTTAATGTAAAATGCCTGCGAAGAATCCGCAATACTTTTATTGAAAAACCGGCTGAAGTTCCTGATATTTTCTTTATCCAATTCCAATGTCAGGAAGTGGCTTTCCTTTTGAAGTTTAGAAGCCATCGAATTAAAGATTTCCTGGTTTGCATTATTTTTTATTTCAATCTCATCATCATGTAATTCAATCGAAAAGTTTTGAATGTTTTGTCCTGAAATGAAAGAAAGGCTCCCTAATGTATTATCAATAAGCTGATCTGCATTCCAAACACGATGTGAAGAAGAAGTTTGCAGAATTTTTTTTTGAATGGCTTCAAAAGCCTGGTCAGAAGTTCCCGCAATACAGCGGTCCCCATTAAGCATAATGAAAATCTGGTCTTTCTGAAAACGGTTGTTCCCTTTATCTGTAAATTTTTGCTTCTTTAAAAAAGCAATGAATTTCTGTGGATCTTTAAGTTCTATTACAGTGTACCATTCTGAAAACTTACTGTCTTTTACATGGAAGATCTGTAAAAAATCCGGGATTCTGATTCCTGAATCTTTCAATGACCCGGAGCTTTTACCTTTTGTTTTGCTTCCGGACCAATGTGAAGGATGGGTTATCCAGCTGAAAAGATATTGCCCCGTTACTTTCTTGATATCGATTAAAACAACTGCATCTGCGTTCTCAGGAATATATCTGAGGTTCTTATCTTTACGGAAAACCACAAAATATACTGCAACAGCGAGCAATAAAAGTAACGGGACAATAATTTTCTTTTTCTTCATTTATAAAATTTGTGGCTTCTCTTCTTTTTCTTTTGTTTTAAAAACCTGCTCGAATACATCAAAGAAATACATCAAGCTGTTTTCAGAAGAATCTTTAATATTATAATTCATTTCAGTCTGGATACTTTCTCCTTTTACTTCAGTTTTATAATACAATTCGCCAACATTTTTTCTTATTGCCTCTAATGTTTTTCTTTCTTTAGGACTTTTGAACTCTTTATCTAAGCCGGTTAAAAGTTTCTGAATATCCAATCTTCCGGATAAAGGATACTTTGCAGAATCTTTCGCCCATTTTCTGGAAACATCAGACTGGTTGACAGGCAACATATTATCAGCAGAACTCATGAGATAAACCACACCGTCTTTTACGGTAAAGAATAGTTGATCAATATACCCTCCGTTTTTCTCTTCTTTAAAAGTGTAGACGTTTCCTTTTTTAGAGAATCTTTTAGCCAGTTTTTTATTGGTTGCGAGTACATCAAAAATACGGTTCCAATATCCTTCGTTCTCCGTTGCAAAAGCAAAAGTGAAATTAGGAACAGCAATATCTTTGGTTTTCTTTACTTCTTTTTCATTGAAATCAGCATCGTATTCGTAATCGGTGTATTCTACTTTTTTGGATTTCAGTTCGTTTAAAACAAAGATTCCGTTTCCTGGTGCTATTTTGGTAATAGCTTCTTCATCCAAGACGATTTTCATCGTTTCCATGATCAGTTCCATTTCTTTTTTGTACTCATTTTCTCCGGAGTTCTGAAGAAGACTGTACATCATGTCAAAACATTTCGCCCCATTGACGTTCATTGCATAATAGCCAACGCTTTTTTCATTGATTAGTTCCAGCAATTTTTTGTTTTTCTTGCCTTTATAAATGGCAGAGATATTCTTTTGAATGTCAGCATCTTTGTGCTGATAATTATTAACCAGCCTTACTTTGTCTTTATCAAAATACAGATTATACGCATAGTTAGAGTTGTACATGTTTTTGAAGAACTGTCCATAGCTGTAAAACTTCGCCATTTTGCCATAAATTCCTTCATTTACAATTCTTCCGTAGTCTGTGTAGACAAAAACATCAGAACTGCCATCTCTGAAAGCCAGCATTTCTTTAGGAACTTCTATTTCTAAATTTGAACTGAAGTATTGGTCAAAACGATCTTCAGCATTCTTTTTAACGATCTTGAAGTTTTCTCTGCGGATAGAATCCTGCTCTTTCTGGAAGGCTTTCCCATCATCTTCATATCCTTCATCAGGCATATTTTCATCTTCATGCTGTTCTGCATTTTCTTTTTCCTGTGGGTATTTGTGATGCTTCTGCAGGTATTTGATATCTTTCTGAATTCTTGCGATCTCGTTGTTATTATCTTTAATGCTTTCTTTCAGATATTTAACATCTTCCTTCAGGCTTTTAATTTCTTCTTTATAATCAAAAGGTTTTTCCGGCTCATCTGTATAAGCGGTATCTCCCATATCTACTGCTACGCTATCAACGGCTACGGCAGCACTATCCGCAACAGCTTCCGTTGTCCAAAGGTCTTTGTAAGGTTTGGTATAGCTTATCATGCTAAGCACAGCACGGCTTCCGTTCCAGGCTACAAAAACATCATCATTGATATCAACATAGGAATAGTTGGCTTTCTTAGAAACTTCCTGTCCTTTTTTCTTCACAGAATTAACGAATTCCTGAAACTTCTCTTTATTATCAATTATAAAATGGGTATTGTAGGTCTTAATGGAATCATTAAAACTTGCATAATGGTACTGAACAGCATCATATTTGATTCCGGTTTTGGAATAATCTGTCCATGAAAGGGTTTCTTTGCTCTTTTTGCTTAATTCATGCAGCAAAGGATTCAGTTTATTCCAATTGATTTTATTGTTAAGCTGTTTTCCGTTGACTTCCATATAAAATACGGCATCAGACGGGATTTTCATACTATTCTGGGCAAAAACCAGTGTAAACCCAAAGAGTACAAAAATAATTTTTTGTGTTTTTAATAAGATAGATTTCATGACGATAGTTTAGAAATTTATTGAAAAAGAATAGTGTTTTGTATTTGTTTTTTCTGAAGGATCAGATCCAGGATATCAGCCTCCAGTTTGAGTGCTTTTTTGTTGGGAGAAAGTACGTACGTATTATTCGTTTGTGATTTCACCGTGCTTTCGAACTGCATAATGGAAGTATATCTTGCATCATTAAAAACTTCCTTATCTGCCTTGCTCATCTTGTCGTAATCTGCTTTGAAGGTATTGACTTTATTCCTTGTCAACGTCTTTTTTTCAAGATTCTGACTGTACACTTGTGTTGGAACCATTTTGCCCAGTATATTCTGAGCTTTCAGTTTTTCCAGGCCGGCATTGATATTTTCGATCTTTTTGAAATTGCAGCTCAGTTTAATGATATAATTATCAAAATCCATGGATGTTTTCACATTGCTGATTCCGGGGGTTCCTTTGAAAATTTTTGCAGCTTCATTGATTTTATTCTCAATTTCAGCCTTTTTCGGAACCTTTTTGCCGTTGATGGTTTCCATTTTGGAGATGGATGCCAGTCTTGTTTTGCTTTTACTGGCATTAAGAATAATAGTATATTCCCCTGTTCCGTCAGCCTTTACATTCACTTTATCAAGGATATCGAAACAGCTTGTAAGGAATAGCAAAGGAAAAAATAGAAGAAATAATCTGAGAAAATTTTTCATGATTGGTTTTAAAGCCACAAAATTACTCAATTTTGACCTTAAATCCTTACAATCTTTGTTCTTTTCAGCATAAATAGCTGTTTTCCGGGACTTTTTCAAGACAGGAAACGACACTACTTTTGGTTTTATTCTTTTTTAAATGCGTCCCTTCAGATAGTCCTGACGAAGATCTTCGTCCAGCTTTTCAATAGCGTACCGAAGGCAGGTTCTGGGCATTTCTTTGTAATACTGATTCAGATAGCTGATCAGCGCTCCCTCATTTTTATTTCCCATTTCCCTTAATAACCAGCCATTTGCTTTATGCATCAGATCATGAGGATGTTTCAGGTTTCTGGTTACGAATTCCTTAGTAAGATCAAACGATCCTTTTTTTATGTAATGCATTGTCCCCACAACGGCTATTCTTTTATGCCACATTTCTTCAGATTCCGAAAGTTCTCTGAGAAGGTTTTCTTTCTGATTTTCAAAAGCATACCTGCCCAAAATTTTATAACAGGTAGAGTCTACCAGATCCCAGTTATTGACATAAGGAAGATGATTAAGATAGAAAGCAACCACTTCTTCTTTTACAGCTTTATCCTTTGTTTTTTCAAACTTTGAAATCAGCATAAAAAGAGCTGTCAGCCTATGTTCATGGTATTTTGAAGAAAGCAAGGTGCCGAGTTCTTCTAAATTGATTTTCGAATAATACTCTTTGGCTACAGAGCGCTGATCCGGAACTTTTACGCCCAGAAACAGATCTCCTTCTCCATATTCTCCTTTTCCGGTTTTAAAAAATCTTGGAAAGAATTCTGCCTTTTCAGGAATGGATAGAACAGCTAATGCTTCCTGTATTTCTTTGACAATACTCATATTTCTGAACAATTGTTACATCTAAGCCTTCTCCTCTACTGCAAGGCTTTCCTGCTCCTGCTCTTCCTCTTCTTTTGCGATCTTGTTAGGATTAGCCACTTTAGCAATAGTAAGCCCCTGAACAATGATAGAGAAAACCACTACACAGTAAGTAATACTTAAAATAATCTCACTGTATTCACTTTTAGGAATAGACATTGCCAGCGCAATAGAAACTCCTCCGCGAATTCCTCCCCAAACCAGAACCTTTACAGTCTGCGGGCTGAAACTTTTTCTCAGAGAGGTAAATTTTGTAGGCCCCCAGATGGAAATAAACCTTGCCAGAAGAACAACAATAATTGCCAGTAAACCAGGAACCATGAAATGTTTCAGATCTTTAATCATCAAAAGTTCAAATCCGATGAATAGGAATAATACAGCATTCAGAATTTCATCAATCAGTTCCCAGAACTTAATCAGATAATCCTGAGTGACCGATTTCATTTTAAAACTTCTGTTGAAATTCCCCATGAATAGTCCAGCTGCCACCATTGTCAACGGCCCTGAAATATGCATTTGGCGGGCAATAAGATACCCTCCCATTACAACAGAAAGTGTTACCAATACGGAAATAATATAATCATCCACTTCACGCATCAGTCTTGATGTAACCCATCCAAGCAAAACTCCCAGTAAAAGACCTCCTCCTGCTTCTTTAAGCAAGAGTAATCCTATTGTTTCAACACTCAGATCCACTTCTTTTCCGACCGCAAGCTGTAAGATCACCGTAAATACTACAACCGCCATACCGTCATTGAAGAGAGATTCTCCGGCTACCTTTGTTTCCAGTGATTTGGATACATTAGCCTGTTTTAAAACACTCAGAACAGCTACCGGATCAGTAGGTGAAATCAAGGCTCCAAAAACAAGACAGTAGATAAAAGGAAGCTTAACGCCCACATAAGGAAGCAGATAAAACATTCCAAATCCTACCACAAAAGTAGAAATCACAACACCTGCTGTGGAAAATATAACAACAGGTCTGAATTGTTCTTTCAGGTCGTTAATATTAATATGAATTCCTCCTGCAAAAAGAAGAAAATTAAGCATAGCTCCCATCAAAACCTCCGTAAAGTCGATGCTGTCCATCAGGTTGTGCAGGTGTCCGAAAGTTCTCGGAAGCACTGTTTCTCCGAACATTACCAAAAAAATAGAAACCACGATTGCGATCACCATAATTCCGATGGTACTCGGAAGTTTTAAAAACCTGTAATTGAGATATGCAAATATTGATGCTAATACGATTAACGCTGAAAATGAATAATATAATTCCACTAAGTGTCTTTATTTTGAGATTAATTGGTGAGTTCCCAATAGAGTATTTTTATGTAAATCTTTGTATCATCTTTTTCCCAGATATCAAACATACCATCTTTAACCGTTTTTGAGTTTCTTTTGTAATCCTGTCCTATGTTCAGAATGTTCAGCAGAATATACTCATCTCCTACGGAATTAACGATATAAGCTGTCTTCTCAGATTTCCCGTCCCCTGAGCTTTTGATGCCTTCAGTAATCGCACGGAACTGATTCAGATGATGTATAAAATTGTTGCCGTCCTTTACAGAGTCATAAGCCCTGAGAAGGATCAGCAGAATATCCAGATTTGTTGGATCTTTATTATACAAAGCTTTCCCTTGTTTGATACAGTCTGCAAAATTGTTCTGCTTAAAAGCATCTACAAGGTTTTTAAAACTATCTTCTGATGTGTTTACTTTATCTTTTCTGAAATTCCTTCCATAATAAAGATATTGTGACTCTATACTATCCAAAGACTTTGGATATCCTTTATACTTGAAAATAAGCTTCTCGTAATTATAAGGAGAGTCAGAATTTTCGAGACTTTTCTCAATAGCTTTTAAGTCTATTTTTGATTTCTGACCGAAGCCAAAAACCGAAAATAGAATGAATAAAAGGAAAAATTGATATTTCATTAATTGTTGCTTTCTTCTTCCTCGTCGTTATCGAAATATTCGAAAAGGAAATCGTTGTATGGAAATCTGGAAATATGAATCTTCATAACCTCGTCATAGATCATTTTCTTCATTTCCGGGAAGTTTTCCTTCGTTAAGGCAGAAATAAAAACCGTTGGATATTTTGATTTTCCCATCCATGTTTTTGTCCATTCTTCCAGGGAGATATTTTTACGGGTTGACGGAGTAAGATCATCATCATCCTTTTTCTCATAACTGAAATCATCAATCTTATTGAAAACCATAATCATAGGCTTCTGGTGAGCATTGATTTCCATCAGAATATGATTTACCGATTCTATATGGTCTTCAAAGCTTTCGTGAGAAATATCCACCACATGAATCAGAAGATCGGCTTCACGAACCTCATCCAAAGTAGATTTGAACGATTCCACCAGCTGAGTTGGCAATTTTCTAATAAATCCTACGGTGTCTGTAAGCAGGAATGGTAAATTTCCGATTACGACTTTTCTTACAGTCGTATCCAGTGTTGCAAATAATTTATTTTCTGCAAAAACCTCAGATTTTGAAAGAGAATTCATCAAAGTAGATTTACCCACGTTGGTATATCCTACTAAAGCTGCACGAACCACTTTTCCACGGTTGTTACGCTGAGTAGCCATCTGCTTGTCAATCGTCTTCAGTTTTTCTTTCAGCAATGTAATTCTGTCACGGATAATACGACGGTCAGTCTCAATTTCCGTTTCACCGGGACCTCTCATCCCAATCCCCCCTTTCTGACGCTCAAGGTGGGTCCACATTCTTGTCAGTCGTGGTAAAAGATATTGATATTGTGCCAGTTCCACCTGAGTTCTTGCATAAGAAGTCTGTGCTCTTTGGGCAAAAATATCAAGAATAAGATTGGTACGGTCCAAAATTTTAACCTCCATATCTCTTTCCAGGTTTTTAAGCTGCGAAGGAGAGAGTTCATCATCGAAGATTACGGTCCCTATCTCGTTTTCTTTTACATATTCTTTTATTTCAATAGCCTTTCCACTTCCTATAAAAGTTTTGGAATCAGGCTGAGTCAGTTTTTGAGTAAAACGTTTTTCTACGGTTGCTCCTGCTGTGAAAGCTAAAAACTCAAGTTCATCTAAATACTCCGTCAGTTTATCTTCGTCCTGATTTTGGGTAATAACACCCACCAAGACTGCTTTCTCATAGTTATGTTCTTTCTTTTCTAACATTAAGTTCGGTCTATGTTTATGATTTTTACAAGTTAATATTTTTCAGAAAAAAAACAAAATCAATTTTTATTTAATAACATATTTTAATATAAATTTAAGTTTACATGAGGAGGTTTATACAAAAAATCAATAACTTTATATAATAAATTTCTGATTTTTAAATATTTAAATTAAAAATAATATCCGGAATATCATGATTAGCCATATTAGATGTATGATTATTGATAATGATGAACTGGACAGGCTGGTTCTTCAGCATTATATCAGACAATATCAAAACATTGAGATTGTCGCCGCTTTTGATTCTGCAGAAAAGGCTGTTCCTTATCTTGATCTCCCTATAGATCTTCTGATCACCGAAACCAATTTACAGGGAATGACCGGCCTTGAATTCCGGAAGCTGGCTCATAAGATCCCGGCATGTATCTTTGTAAGTTCCCATCCCGAATTGGCTGCCAGAGTTTTTGAGATCAACACATTAGATTTTATTACCAAGCCCCTTACTGCGGAGCGCTTTCATTATTCCATACAGAAGCTTTTCGATTTTTTTGAAGTCAAAGAAAAATGTGAATGCTATGATGCTATGGTAGGAGAAAATTGCATCAAAATAAAAGAGGGTGGAAATATTTTTCAAATCAAAATGAAAGATATTCTGTATCTGGAAGCCTTAAAAGATTACACCCGGATCATTACCCTTGAAAAAAATCACTGTATTTTAAATTCTCTGGGAAATCTCCTCCAAAAAAGCTTTTTCGATTCTTTTGTCAGAATACACAGAAGCTATGCTGTACCACGCCACCTCATCCGCGGGAAAAACTGTCATGAAATAGAGCTTGCACATCATATAAAGCTTCCTATAGGCCGGACATATAAGGATAATCTTTCTTTTTTCAATCCTTAAAAACCTCACCGGACATTCAACCAATAATTCATAAAATGCCATTGGTCGATTATTTCTGCCGTTGGTCTATTTTCCTGTCATTTGATTAAGATAGATAGTAATTTAGTCTTCCCAAGTTACCCACATTATAGCACTGAAACCTAACATTTTAAAAATAACTCTCTATGAAAAAAAAATCTATCTATTCTCTCATTTTTTGCAATTCCGCATGTTGATTCTAAGTTTTGGCAGCAAGTCCGGTTTTTAAACAGGGACTTGATATAAAAAGCAAAAATGTAAAACCAATATCTTTATTTAAACTCTTGGAAAACTTTGTTTCAACATCCTGAATTTCGACTATTTCAAAAACTATGACCAACAGGCATGTCCATCATACTACTATAAATTCTAGGAACACAAATACAAAATTTATTAAACGAACCATAATATAGACGAGCACATAAAAAAACTATTCTCAAAAACTAATAATCTTCAGAACTAGTAACCGTCAAAAAGCTGATAACCAAACTAGATTTTTTAAACAAAAAAGTCCGCTCCGGCGGACTTTTATATTGTAAAACGGGAATCATTAATCCCAATCGGCTGCTACAAATTTCATTGAGGCTCCCCTATCATCAGATAAAGTAAGAAAATGCCCTTCTACTGAATATCTGGTCATGGTTTCAATTTTTTTCTGAAAAGAGGTTTCAAGATTCATATCCTGGCAAGCTTTCATGGTACTCACTCCTTTTGAGATTTTCACTTTTCCTCCTTTTTTAAACTCGGATACAAAAGACATTTGATTACACCCCATATAGGTACGTGCTTGAATTTTACCATTCTCCATACTGCCTGTCAGATTCATTTCGGCTTTATTCGCTATCAATTGATCTTTTGAAAAACCATCAAAAGAAATCAGCATCCATTGCCTTTGAAGGGATGGATTTTTATCCGGTACTGTGGAGCAATTTAAAACAACTCCTAAAAATAAAACTGCAAAAAGTGGTAATAGTATCTTTTTCATAGAGGTTATCCTCCCATTTTCATACCAATCCGGGACAGAATCTCGTAAAAATTAGTAAATTAGCGACACAAAAATTATTTTATAAAATGAAAAGACTATTTCTACTATTCACTTTCTTATTGGGCTTTGCTCAGATGAGGGCGGATGAGGGGATGTGGCTGCTTATGCTCATCAAAAGACTTAACGGTGTTGATATGCAAAAAGAGGGTCTACACCTTACGCCTGAAGAAATTTATTCGGTAAACAATTCAAGCTTAAAGGATGCTATCGTAAGTTTCGGTGGTTTCTGTACAGGTGAGATTGTTTCTGATAAAGGACTTATATTTACAAACCACCACTGTGGTTACGGTGCTGTTGCTGCTGCTTCCACACCGGAAAAAGATTATTTGAAGAACGGTTTCTGGGCAATGAAACAGAAAGACGAGTTCAATGCAAAGGATCTTTACGTAAGATTTTTAGTGAGAATGGATGATGCTACTCAAAGGATCACTTCTAAACTAAACAACAATATGACCGGAGCAGAGAGAAAAGCTGTTATTGATGCTGAGACTAAAGCAATCCAGACAGAAAACTCTGAAAACGGAAAATATACTGTAGTAGTAAGAGATTTCTTCAACGGAAATGAATTCTACTATTTCGTATACCAGGATTATAAAGACATCAGATTGGTAGGTGCTCCACCTTCATCATTAGGAAAATTCGGAGGAGATACAGACAACTGGGAGTGGCCAAGACATACTGCAGACTTTACCGTTTTCAGAGTGTATGCTGATGCTGCAGGAAACCCTGCTGAATATTCTCCGAGCAATACTCCTTTGAAGCCTAAGCATTTCCTTCCTGTTTCTCTTAAAGGAATTAAGCCTGGTGACTTCTCAATGATCCTTGGATACCCTGGAAGAACAAACCGTTACCTGACTTCTTACGGAATTCAGCAGATGGTAAACAAAGATTACCCGGCTTGGGTTGAAGCTTCTAAACTTGCTATGGATGTAATGAAAAAATACATGGACAAGGATAAAGCGACTCAGCTTAACTATGCTTCTCAATATGCTTCAGTAGCAAACTACTGGAAAAACAGACAAGGTACTATTGATGCAGTAGATAAAAACGGAACCATTACTGACAAGCAAAAAACTGAGGACATTTTCAGAAAATGGTCTATGACAGCTGGAAATGAGGCTTATGACGGAATTCTTGAAGATATTGCAATGTACTACAAGCAGGTTTCTGAAAGAAATGTTGAAAGAAACTACGCTTCTCAGTTCTCAAGAAATGCAAAATATATATCACTTGCGCTGCAAGTAGGATCTGTTCTTAAGACTTATGCTGCTCAGGATATGCAAGGCAGACTGGCTATGAAAGCTAAAACTGAAGCGGCTATTAAAGCAGCTTATGAAAACATCAATCCATCTTTAGAAGGAGAAATGCTTACTTCTATGGTTAACTTATACCAAACAAGAGTTACCAATAAAGACATTGCTTCTGCTACTATTTTAGGTCTTGATGCTAAAACAGTTTCTAATCTGGCATATTCTTCAATTTTTGCCAACAAAACTTCTGCAACGAACTTCTTATTGAATCCAGATGCATTGAAACTTGATGCTGATCCACTTTGGAAAGCGGCTAACGGAATTGCTGCTGATCAAAAAATGAGTACTGAGAGATATGTTCAGGTAGATGATAATTTTGCTAAAAAGAACCGTATGTTCTTAGCTGGTCTAATGAAAGCGATGCCTGAGAAAAAGTTCTATCCGGATGCTAACTCTACCATGAGATTAACTTACGGTACTGTAGATAAACTTCCTATCAGAAATGACAGAAACTATTTCGGTATTACGGATAACTATTATACAGACATGACTGGTCTTGTTGGAAAATACAAGAAAGGTGATGAAGAGTTTGACCTTCCTCAAAGAGTGATCGATCTTTATAACCTTAAAGACTTCGGACAGTATGCTGATGCTGCAGGATATATGCCTGTAAACTTCCTTTCTAACAATGATATTACGGGTGGTAACTCTGGTTCTCCGGTAATTGACGGCGACGGAAACCTTATCGGTATCGCTTTCGACGGAAACAGTGAAGCATTAAGCGGTGATATCGTATTCGAGCCTGAATGGCAGAAAACAATCAACGTAGACGTTCGTTTCGTTCTTTGGACAATCGATAAGTATGCAGGTGCAAGAAGATTAGTTGACGAATTGAAGCTTGTAAGAGGTGAAAACACTCCAGCTGATACAAAAACTAAAAACTCTGGTACTACTACAACCCCTAAGAAAATCAATAAAAAATAATCTTATCTGATTTATTTTTAAAACCGTGAAATTTACTTTCACGGTTTTTTTTATTTTTGACTATTAAAATTTCTCATCATGAAGTCTCAAACTATCAAATTCACAGCTGCTATACAGCAAAACGGAGAGATGGATGCTGCTTTTGTGGAATTTCCTTTTTCTACGGAAGAACTTTTCAATAAAAAAGGTCAGGTAAAAATTAAAGCCCTATTTGACGGCAAAGTTGAATACCGTGGAAGTCTTGCCAAAATGAAATCGGACTGTCACATTCTCGGTCTTACTCAGGAAGTCAGAAAACAGCTTGGTAAAACATTCGGAGATAATGTTTCTGTTTCGCTTATTGAAGATAAAGAAGAAAGAGTGGTCGAGGTTGCCGATGATATTGTTTCTGTTTTTAATGAAAATCCCGAAGCAAAGACCTTATTTGACAAGATGAGCTATACACACAAAAAGGAATATATCCGTTGGATAGAAGAAGCCAAGAAACCGGAGACCAGAGAAAACAGAAAGATAAAAATGATTCAGATGATTCTGGATGGAAAAAAGGGGATATAAAAAAGAGTTCAGGAAATCCTGAACTCTTATATTTTATATTACTCAATCTATTTTATTTTAATAGGTATCATAAGTACAAATTGGGAAAGTAATATCCGCATCATTCACAGTAATATGAGATGGAATATTAGCTGTTACCACATTTCCCGCTTTTGCTGCAATTTTAAAACGAACAGTTCCTCCTGCGGTATTAATATAGAAGATTGTTCCAAGAGATAGTTTATTTATATCTCCGGTCTTTATTGTAAACATTCTTGATCCTGCAACAGCGTCTACAGTATATCCTGACAGCGCACTTCCAACTCCTGACTCTTTAACTACTGAAGTTTTATGTGTATTAAAATTGTAGAATTTCTCGCCAGTGCTGAAATTGAATCCAACCATAGCCGAAGCTGAAAGATCATTAACCGTTGAGTAAGTTTCTTCAGGAATTTCAAGGAATTTCACCTTTTCGATCTTTCCTCTATCTGCTCTGTTAATCATGACCTTTAACCTTGCATTCTCATACGGTCTCTGGATAATTCCTACATACTTCGCTTCCGGAATGAATGACATATTATTCACATAATCTCCATCGTCTTCAGCTCCAATCTTAATAATTCTCACATCGGAAGTTACTCCAGAGGGAATCCAATAATCCTGCGGTCTAAAATCAAGTAAATTTATCTGAGCCTGCAGTAGAGTCTCATCTTTTATCATATTTCTATTCTCATCGAAAAGAACAAACTGTGGATAACGATGCCATTGCACCCATAAGTTGGTATTATGATCATTGATTTTAAAGACCTGACAGAATTGATTATCATAATCTGCGTTCGGAAACAACCCTGAATATTCATTAAAAGGTTCCAGATTTTTTACATAGAAGTGGCTGTCTGAGCCATTGGTCTTTAAGTCACTGCTTAAATCTTCATCCAATAAAACAACTGGTTTTTCTCCTATATATTTAATACCATTCTGATCTGTAAAATAAGTGAGGTAATGAATTTGATTTGAGCTAAAATTAAACTCGGATCCTCTGTGGAAAATACCGATTCTTTCTCCTTTTTTAATTTCAATTCTTGGTTCTGAAATAGAGATACCAAAGCATGGAGCTGCTGAAAAATCAAAGCAAAGTGTTTCCCAAGGATCGATATCAAATCCCCATTCAAATGCCTGATTAATGAAAAGCCATGAATTACATCCTTTAGAAGCCCCATCTTTCTCAAATTTTACAAATGTTCTTCTACGGGTAACGGTATTAGGATCCAGTAATCCGCCAAAAGATCCAAATTCACCGCCAATAACACGGTTCGCATTGGCCCAGCCATCATTTGTATTTCTGATTACAAAAGAATCAAGATTAGACTGCATTGATTTTAACTGAATTTCATTCCATGCAAAACCGGTAAATAAGCCTGGCGAATTATTGGCATCACAAACTATTCCTTTTGTAAAGAAAGAAGCTCCCAGATACATTTTACAATGCTGTGAGCCCTGAAGTAAGATGCCTACATAATCATCTGAAGAGACATTTGTTCCGGGCGTTCCTGAAATATTGGTGGTAATTGTATTTTTAAAACTATTCTGAAAGATCAATGCCGTTTTATCGCTTGTTCCTCTATAGAATATTTTATCTACAATAAAGTTTAACGGCTTTTTAAATAAAACCGTATCCGTAATTTTATATCCAATTGGACTGTTCCCAACCAAAGTAACAGATTGCAGTTCAAGAGAATATTGTTCCCTTGGGTCATTAGGATCAAGAGACACAAAGTCATAAAGTCTGTTAACAAAATCTGCAGCTTTTAAAAATGCCTGTGTATCATCCGTGGTAGAATCTCCTTTTGCTCCAAAAAGCTCAATGTTAATAGGTTTTCCTGCCAGGAAGCTTGTTAGTGCATAGTATTCATTTTTCCTTTTTCGGTAAATAATACCATCACATAAAGCATCTGTCATTGCTACAGGATTGGCTTCATGATACCAGTGAGTCACTTTCTGATAGTTTACATTTTCTAAAGAATAACTGTCTACCAATTGTACCAAATCATCTGCGGGATCTGTAGAAGTGGGTGAAAAAAAATCGTTTGTAAATTTCATGTGGTTAATATTTATTGATTGTGATTAGTTTACAGACAACAATCGATATGGCCATATTCCCTTTTTGTCTTGATACAAATATCGCCCTGCACCACGACAAAACTTGACGTATCATTTATGAAAAAAAATATTTTAGATTATTTTGTCAGGATCTCAAAAAGTAGTCGACTATAGTTACAGATATCAATTGTAACTATAAAAAATTACTTTTATGAACAAATTTATTTTCAGAACATCAGTTTTAGCGGCAGCTACTCTAGCTGCATTTACTCTTTCTTCATGCAATGATTCGGATAACGACGTGATGATGGATATGGCTTTTCAAAGAACCATTACTTTTGAAAACGTTGTAACCCCTAAAGATTTTGTAGAAAGCGGAAGTTTTCAGGGAGTGGGAACTCCTCCTATTATTTTGCCAGGACAATCTGTTTCTGTTAAATTCAGCGCAGGGAAAACACAGGCACTAATGTTTGCTACCATGTACGGAGCTTCAAAAGACTGGTTTTTTGCCTCCCAACAACCAGGTATCAAACTGTTTGACAACAATGGAAATGCCATTACCGGAGACGTTTCTTCAAGCGTGCGATTATGGGACAACGGAACGAAAGATGATATAACCGGGCAAACAGAAAGTAAACCCATCATGCCGGTTGCTAATGTAAATGCAGCTCAGCTTATGAAGCTTAATCTGGCTTACAATGATGTCTCTTCTGAATTCACTCTTACGATCACCAATACTTCTGGCGGAACAGCCAACGAGACTCCTTTTTCTCCCGGCGTATGGGCGGTTTCCAATTACAATGGTTCTCAGCTGCTGAACAGTGCTCCGTTTTTTACCCCTAATGCTTTATCAAATCCTGAAATTACAGATATTGCTCAAATGGGGAATATCAGCAAGATGATGACTAAACTGAATGCCAACACAGGAATTATGACTGGTCTTTCTCCTGCATTGGTGGTAGTATACCGTGGGGATAAAAATCCTATTTATGAACTGGGAAAAACAGACAGCGGAATGGGACTGAAAGACATCGCCCAGTTTGGAAATGTAGCCAAGCTTCAAAACAACCTTAAATCCTTACCGAATGTAAAAGGGGTATACGTTGCAGGGAATGCCCCTGTAGCACCGGGAAGTAAAGTGACAACAAGCTTTAATGCTGATCCGGGTGATAAAATTGCCTATGCAACCATGTTTGGTTTTTCCAATGACTGGTTCTATGCCAACGAGCAAAGTATTGATGCAAATACCAAAGGGGATATTACTTCAAAAACCTCATTATTTGATTCAGGGACAGGGATTGACCAATATCCGGGAGCCGGAAATCACCAGGCTCTGTTCGGTGGAACTCCGCAAGCTGAGAATATGGTTATTTCCAAAGTTGGAGCTCAATATCCGGTTCCTGCTGTTCAGAATGTAGTGAAGGTAACGGTGAATTAAAATTAACCTTCAAGTAAAGAAAAAGCCAGACATTATGAATGTCTGGCTTTTTATTGTAAAATATAATGATTTCCGGAAAGGAAAATTAACCTTCTTATATTTTTAATTCCCCTTCCAAATATTGTTTTCCGCCACCATTGGTAATGGTTATAAAACCTTCATAATGGCTTACTTTTATGCCTAAATCATTGGTTACTTCTTTAAAATAGCCTGTTTTTTCTCTGTTCCCTGAGATGATATCTCTCTGCCAAAGAAATCTGGCGGACAGTCCTGTTTTATTCTGAAACGTGAGTGCTCCTAATGGATTTATAAATCCCCAGGATTTAAGATCAATCACGGCACTTTCATTGGCCGCAAAATCTTTAGACAATACAATAAAATTATTCATTTATTATTATTTACTTTCAGTTGATAAGGAAACAGAGGAGTGACCTCATTTTATTACGAGACAAATATCCGTCTGTATTACGACAAAACTTGACGCTTCATTTATTCTATTAAAAAATTTGTAAGTGCCATAACCGGGTCCGGATAAAATTAATTTTTCAATAGAAAAGCCCAAGCAGAATCTGTTTGGGCTTTTAAATCTTCAAATATTATTCAACCGGAATTCCGAGGTATTTTAAGTAGGAATCCAATATTTTTTTATCAAATACAGGTTCCTTAATGTCTGAGTCTTCCAGAAACTGAATGACATTGGAACAATCCCATACATAGGTATTCTGATAAAGCTCTACAGTGGATAACCCTTCGTGCATATTGTCCCTGAAAAGACTCGTCAGTGGATACAACCTATTTTTGCTGTCATCTTCCCACTGTTTTCTCCATTCTTTATAAGGAAGATCTTTCAGTGTGAAAGGATAGTATTTTTTCATAAGTCCAAAGAAATCTTCTAATGTAAGATTGGTTTCCGGGCGGGCAATTAGATTAAACTTTTTACCTATCGCTTCTTTATTCTTTGTAATGTGAGCCATAGACTTCGTCATATAATCTACTGTGACAAGACCTTCTCTAAGTTCCGTCAGTGCCGGATAAGATTTGAATTCTATGCAGTTTTTCACCAGTCCGGACCACCATTGATAGGATGCACTGGCTCCCGTTTCGCTATGGCACATTGCATAGCCAAGACGATAAGTAATCAATGGCAATCCTTCTTTTGCTGCTAAATCTGCGACTGCTTCCATTACCCATTTGCTTCTTACATAGCCTATATCTTTACTTACCGACATCAGGTTCTGTTCGATATCATCAGATTCAAGCATCACTGTTTTCCCTGTAAACAGATGTCCCCAGCTATACACTGAAATGGTAGATAATAAAGCAAGACATTTTGTTCTTTCCGCTCCTGCCAGTTTTATGATTTCTCTTAATCCTTCTACATTCGGGGCTTTCATATAGGAATAAGGTTCAATGAAGTTTACTGAGCTTCCGGAATGGTAAATCAGATCGGTTTGCTTTGCCAGCTTTGTGAATGTTTCTTCTGATAATCCTAATGAAGGCAATGCTAAATCTCCAATTACAGGAATAATTCTTGACTTCTGTTCTTCTTTTTGAGGGATATGATACTGTTTAAAACATCTATCAATTTTTTCCATCGCATGAAATTCATCCTGTGCTCTTACGAGGCAGTAAATGTCAGCAATTGTCGTATCCAGAAGTTCCTGTAAAAGATGAATTCCTACAAATCCTGTAACTCCGGTTAGAAAAATTGTCGTTGGATTTTCTATCTGTTTAGGATCAAATCCTCCCGCAAAAACAGTTCCTGGGGCAAGATAAACATCTTTCTGCAGCTCGACATAGGGTTCCATATCTTCCGCGGGAATAGCTTCCCTGGTTTCTCGGGCTCGTTCTATAAGAACTTCCGATAGCTGCTGTAATACCGGATATTGATAAATATCCCTGAGATACACTTTTACATCAAGCTTTCTTTGTAATGTGACAGCAACCGTTGCCACCAGCAAGGAATTTCCTCCAATATCAAAAAAATTATCTGTGATGTTAATCACGGGACGTTCCAGTGCTGAAGCCCAAACATCTACGATAATTCTTTCAGTCTCATTGGTTGGAGGTTCAAATGAAATAAGTTCTTTAGCTTCTTTATCGGCCAGATCTCTCAGCGACTGAGTATCTGTTTTGCCATTTGCCGTTACCGGAAATTTATCTATAAAAATAATCTGTGCAGGGATCATATAACCCGGAAGTTCTTCTTTCAAGGCATTCCGGACTGATGCAATATCTTTTTCAGCTTCTGGTTTTAAGACAATAAAAGCAATAAGATATTGAGTACTCCCTTCTGTTTCTCTACTGATGACTACGGCTTCCGTGATATCATCCTGCTGAATCAATGTACGTTCTATTTCTCCCAGTTCAACCCGGAATCCACGAATTTTCACCTGATTATCTATTCTTCCTAAAAATTCAATATCGCCATTCGGCTGCCATTTCGCCAGATCTCCGGTACGATATAATTTTTCCGTTTCATTAAATGGGTTGGTAATGAATTTAGATTTTGTGAGTTCTTCATTATTAAGATATCCTTTCGCTAAAATATTTCCGCCGATACATAGCTCTCCGACTGCTCCCAACGGCAACAATTCCATATTTTCGTTTACAATATAGGCTTTGGCATTGGCAATGGGTTTACCTATTGAGGAAATATATTTACCATTCGTGTCTTTCACTTTTTTGAAAGTAGCATATACTGTACATTCGGTGGGACCATAATAATCTATCAATTCGTAACTTAATTCAGAAGTCAGCACCGGTTTTAGCTTTTCACCACCGGTAAAAAGATATTTTAATTTCAGATCATTATAATTTCGGGTACAATTGACTACAGAAGGAGCCAGAACAGATGGTACGAAACCGTGTGTAATCTGATTTCTTCTATAGTAATCTACCAGCGCGTGAGCATCTGTCCTATCCTCATTACCTGCAATAAAAAGAGTTGCTCCTGAGGTAAGTGCCGACCAGGTTTCCCATACCGATATGTCAAATGCCAATCCTGCCACAAGGGTCAACTTTGAACTGTGATCCACATGGAAATGATGATTATGCCATGTTACCAGATGCTGTATTGCCTGATGGCTTACCATTACTCCTTTCGGCTTTCCCGTTGAACCCGAAGTATAAATTGTATACGCCAAATCATTCTGGTGAATGTTAGTTTCCGGATATTCTGAAGGTAAGTCATTAAGATGATCCATACTGCTCAAATCCAATACTTTTACCCTTCCATCTTCAGATAAAAGACCCTGAAGATTTTGATTGGTAATGACTATATCGGAAGCAGTATCTGAAAGTATATATTCTACTCTTTTAACGGGATAGGCAGGATCTATCGGGACATAGGCAGCTCCGGTTTTAATAACTCCAAGCACTGCAACAATCCATTCTAAGGAACGATCCAGCCAGATAGGAACATACTTTCCTTCTTTGATACCCTGGCTCAATAATGTATTGGCAACCTGGCTGCTTCTTCGGTCTAACTCTCTATAAGTGATCTCCCGATCCTCATAAATAACGGCAAGTTTATCAGGATGAAGTATTGCCTGTTTCCGGAAAAGAGACTCGAGTGTTTCTTCATGATGATAGTCCCAACCGGTTTTATTGAATCCATTTAACAGCCTTTCTCTGTCTTCAGCTGACAACAATACAGCAGCACCTATGGATAAGGTTTCGAGTGAGGGAATTGTATTTGACATTTTAATAGTGTGATTTGGTTAAAAATTTTGTAGTCAATAAATTTCTTTCTCTGTGAATCTGATTTTAAACTATAAGAAAAGATGAAACATCCGGGCACAAGCTATAGGCACAGTTTATTGACTAAATGTGTTTTCATAATAGATTATTAAAAATCTGATTTACAATGATTTTAAATTGATCCACTTAAAAAGCAGAACCGTAAACAACTTGAAAAACGTTATTTATTGCAATCGAAAAGTGGGAAGAATAGACGTGATATATTCTTAATAAACTAAATATGGCGGCTATTCAGTGTTTAAAAATTTGATTTTCATAATATAATATTTTTGATTATTTGGTAATCAAACTTAACATAATAAATTAGACCGAGTGTTACATAATTACTATTATTTGCCACAATCGCGAATTAACATTCTAGAATAAAATATTGAATTTTAATCTATTACAACTATAACATTCAATATCCATCCACCTATCGATCAAGGTATGGGAATAATCTTTAAATTTGCAAGAAAGAAAAAAACACTTCATTTTAATATGGATCACGAACTGAAGAAAGAGCATGGATTTATACATATTCCATGTCATGAGCTGGATATTTTTATACTTTCTGACGGGTATTTTGGTATTGGTTACCATCAGCCGATTTTAGCACCCGGCATTCCTCAAAACAAGGTAAAAAATGAGCTCCGAAATCTTTATTTATCGGACTCTTATTATGAAGCACCCATTAATGTAATGCTTGTCAGGAAAGCCGACCGCATTATTTTAATAGATACCGGAGAAGGGTTTTATGATGAAGAAAATGCAGGGCAACTGCTGCACAGCCTTGCGGCAGCTGGATTTGCACCTGAATCTATAACGGATATTCTGATTACACACGCCCACAGGGATCACATTGGAGGAATTCTTTCTAAGAACGATGAGATGATATTCCCGAATGCGAATTATTATATTTCACGTCAGGAATTCGATTTCTGGATAACTAATGAGCCCGATTTTCAGAAAAGCAAAAACCCGGAAGGAGGAAAACCAAGTATTCCACTGGTGAGAAAAATCCTTTCCATCATTGGGAGCCGACTTACAACATTTGAAATGGGAGATCTTCTGTTCTCGTGTATTCAGACACAGGCTGCTCCAGGACACACTCCAGGACATATTATTTATACAGTAAATGATGGAGATATTTCAATCACCAATGTAGTAGATGTCTTCCATTCTCCCCTGCTTATTGCAAAACCTGACTGGGGAACGCAGTGGGATATTGATTTTGAAACAGGTGTAGAAACCCGTAAAAAGGTTCTGGAAAATTGTTATAATAACAGAACACTTATCTGCTCTGCTCATCTTCCATGGCCAGGGATTGGGTACATTAATAAGGTGAACGATCAGTTTCAATGGATTCCAAAAGTTTACAACCATCCTTTTTTAATCAATCTTAAAACAGATCTTGAAATAACGACATAGATAATTTCAGAAATAGAAGTGCGGATCAACCATTCCAAAACTCCCGGTCAAGACTTCTATACTGTATGGCTTCGGAAATATGAGAAGAAAGAATGTTTTGAGATTCTTCAAGATCTGCAATGGTTCTAGACACTTTCAGGATTCTGTCATACGCTCTTGCCGAAAGGTTCAGTTTCTCCATTGCTAATTTTATGAGATTGAAAGAGGCCTCATCCAAACTGCAAAATTCTTCAATTTCTTTGGGGCCTATCTGAGCATTGCTGCTTATATTGAGGCCCTGATATCGTTTATTCTGAATGTCCCTTGCTTTCAATACCCGTTCTCTAATGTCTTTGCTTTTTTCTCCTTTCCTTTTTTCAGAAAGCTGTTCAAATTCTACTTTCTGAACTTCGATATGAATATCAATCCTATCCAGAAGTGGACCTGAAATTTTATTCATATACCGCTGCATCTCATAAACAGAGGATGTATTGTTAGGATCATCAGGAAAGAATCCGCTCGGGCTGGGATTCATTGAAGCTACCAGCATAAAACTTGCCGGATAGTTTACGGTAAAACGGGCTCTTGAAATAGTGACTTCTCTGTCTTCTAAAGGCTGTCTCATTACTTCCAGCACTGTCCGTTTAAATTCAGGCATTTCGTCTAAAAATAATACTCCGTTATGAGCAAGAGAAATCTCTCCGGGCTGCGGATAGCTTCCCCCTCCTACTAAAGCAACATCTGAAATCGTGTGATGCGGAGACCTGAAGGGACGAACGGTCATTAATGAGGCTTCAGTTCCTATCTTTCCTGCTACAGAATGAATTTTGGTTGTTTCTAGTGCTTCTCTTAATGTTAATGGCGGTAAAATACCGGGAACTCTTTTAGCCAGCATGGTCTTTCCGCTTCCGGGAGGCCCGATCAGAATGATATTATGGCCGCCTGCTGCAGCTACTTCCATCGCTCTTTTGGCGGCTTCCTGACCTTTAACTTCAGAGAAATCAAAGGGAAAGTCGTTGATTTTATCCTGAAATTCCTTTCTGGTATCCAATATAACTCTGTCCAGAGGCTTTCCTTCATTAAAAAAGTCAATAACCTCACTGATATTCTCTATACCATATACTTCAAGATCACTTACAATGGCCGCTTCTCTGGCATTTTGCCTTGGGAGAATAATGCCTTTAAAACCTTCTTCTTTGGCCTGAATAGCAATTGGCAAAACACCTTTAATTGGCTGCAGGCTTCCATCGAGAGAAAGCTCGCCCATAATAATGTAGTCTTTAATGTTTTCTGCCAGTATCTGATCTGAAGCTGTTAAAATACCGATTGCAATACTCAGGTCATAGGCAGAACCTTCTTTCCGGAGATCTGCCGGAGCCATATTAATCGTAATTTTTTTCCCGGGAATTTTATATCCTACATTCTTTAATGCGGCAGAGATTCTATAACTGCTTTCCTTAATAGCATTATCGGGAAGCCCTACCAGATGGTATCCTACTCCACCGGTATCTACATTCACTTCAATTGTTATGGTCTGGGCAGCCACTCCATGAATGGCACTTCCATAAATTTTGATCAGCATGGTGTGTTTTTGAAGTAAAAATAATCAATATATTATTTTGAAAATCTGAGAGTTACTTTAATGATTTTCTATAGAAATAAGTATATTTAAAAAGATATCAATAAAAGAGCATTGAGAGTTGACTTTCAAAGCTATCAGGCTTGATAAGGGACTTATTCCAAATTATTTTAGGACGCAATATTTTATACAAAGTGTTCTATCGCTTTCAAGTCAGGAAAAATTATTTATTCCCAGCCAATTATCTACCCAATGAAATCCTTTTTAGCAGTCTATTCTTCATTTCCTATAGCATACATCCTAATAAAAATCAGGTTTTAAAGGAGAAATAAAATCATCTCGCTGTTTAGAATTAGTATAAATAAAGTTATATTTGTGGCTTATTTATTTTTAATAAGACTAAATAGAGATAAAAATGCAGCAGACCACCTCCAAAAAATCCAAAGGTACCTTCAAAAAATATATGCTGAAAGTTCATTTATGGCTCGGATTGTTTTCAGGTATCATTGTATTGATAGTTTCTCTGTCAGGTGCATTTTTTGTTTTCAATGAAGATATTACCGCTGCCCTGCGCAAGGAAAATACTTTTCATGGAGAAAAAGATATTGAGCATAAGAAGCCCATTCCTATACGCGAGTTAAAAGATCTGGTGAATGCCCAGCTGAAAAATGAAATAGTAAAAACAGATGAAGTAACCATCCCTATAGATCCTGCCCGCTCCTATCAGTTCGGACTGATTAAAACGAATCCCGATGGCTGGAACCACTTCAATACCTTCATTATTTATAAAAACGTTTATGTAAACCAGTACACTGGAAAGGTCCTCGCCATATACGATGTAAAAAACAATCCTTTCTTTATCTGCATGATTCTGCACCGCTCCCTGTTATTGAGCAATAAAATTGGGGGCACTATTGTGGGGATATCCACGATTATCTTTGTAATAATGCTGATTACCGGGATTATTCTATGGTGGCCGAAAAATAAAAAAATGCGTAAACAACGTCTGTGGTTCCGTTGGGAAAAGGTAAAAGGCTGGCGACGCAAGAATTATGATATACACAATATCCTTGGCTTTTATGCCTCTTTTCTTGCAATTGTTGTAGCGATTACCGGTATTATGTATTCGTTCCGTATCACCCAAATGTGGCTATATGCCTTACTCAATGGTTTTTCTTCTGCTACACCAGATTACAGTCAATATAAAACAACCGCTCCGGAATCCGTGGAAACCGTAACCACCATAGACCGTATCATAGAACAGGTAAAAACTCATTACCCGAAAGCTTATTCTTTTGGGATTGATCTTGAAGACCATGCTGAAGCAGACCACAAACACGACAATTTAAGCATCTGGATCAAGGATAAAGAATTCACTTATGCTGAGTCTTCCATGATGATTTTTGATGAGCATTCAGGGAAGCTTTTATTTAACCACCCCCATAAAGACAAACCTATGGCCGAAAGAGCTACAGATGCTACGTATGATCTGCATGTGGGAGCTTTTTTCGGAATGCCTGGAAAAATATTGGCATTTATCATGAGTTTATTCTGCGCCTCACTGCCCGTAACCGGATTTATGATCTGGTGGGGCAGAAAAAATAAAAAAAAACCAACAACCTAAATCTATTATCATGAAGAAACACTATATATGGCTCCCTTTAATGGCGAGTCTGAATGCTTACGGACAGACAGAAAGTCAGAATGATTCTTTGCAGACAGATAAAATCTCAGAGATTAGCGGCATCGTAGTAAAAGGGAGTAAAGCCGTTTTCCAGCAAAAAGCTGATAAAATGATTTTTAATGTAGAGAATAGTGTATTATCTGATGGTACTACTGTTTTGGAATTGCTGGGCAAAACACCCGGTGTAGTAGTTTCGCAGGAAGGTGAACTTTCTTTACGGGGCAAAAAAGGAGTAAGTGTAATGATCAACGGGAAGCTCAGTTCGCTGTCAGCAAAGGAGCTGGCCAACCTGTTGCGCTCTACCAATTCCACACTGGTAAAAAATATTGAAATTATAGCCAACCCTTCCTCCAAATATGATGCTGCAGGAAATGCGGGAATCATTAATATTATACTGAAAAAGAGCTCATCAGAAGGATTGAGTGGTAACTATTATCTGAACGGAGGAAAAGGCCGTAAAAGCAGAGTAAATACAGGATTAAGCCTGAACTATACTCATAACAAACTCTCTCTACACGGAGATTACAGCTATACTTTCCGTGGCGAGGAAGAAAGACGGGACTTCAGTCAGATTTTCTTCGATGAAAAACAACCTCAGCAAATGACTCGGAGAACCGATCAAAATTCAATAACCAATGAGCCTTTAACTTCTAATAATTTTAAATTCGGGGCTGATTATGCTTTGAGTGACAAAACAACTATTGGTGCTTTATTTGATGCTAAAATAGGGCGATATGAAGATTTTTCGAAAGGGGAAAACAGAATATTTCAGCCCATAGATAATCTGTTTGCTCATGTACTCTCGGATAATAAAAGCAAGGAAAACTGGTACGATTATACCTATAATTTAAAGGGTACCCACATCTTCAACGACAAGGATTATAAGGTAGATGTGGATCTGGAATACGAAACTTCACGTTTCTCTTCCCGCCAGAATCAGATTTCAGATGCATTGGTGAATCTGGGAACAGAGAAATTCAACAATAGAAGAGGCAGCATTGCTTCTCGCCTGAAAGTTTTCAATGCTAAGGTAGATTTTACCCTGCCTTTTAGCGATATGCATAATCTGGAAACTGGATTGAAATCTACTATAAAGTCTAATAACAATCCTTCGGATTATTTTATACAGCAGGGTGACGAATGGATCAATGATGATAAAGCAAGTAATGAATATGCATACAAAGAGCAGATCCATGCATTGTACGCCAACTACAAACTTAATCTGACGAAATGGACATTCCAGCTTGGGTTGAGAACGGAAATGACCCATACGGATATCAACCAGAAAACTTCCCAGGAACAGCGAAAAAGAAATTATACCAACCTTTTTCCGAGTGCCTCCATCAAATACCAGATGAACGATCAGCATGGATTTTATGCTTCATACAGTAAAAGAATCAACAGACCAAGTCACTTCGATCTGAATCCGTTCCGTTTTTATGACGATCCTTTCAACTACTGGCAAGGAAACCCTAATCTGAATCCGGAATTTACACACGCAACAGAATTGGGATATACCTGGGGGAAATACATTATTGCATCGGCCTATTTTAGTGTTACAAACGATGTAATGACAGAAGTATACAACTATCAGCCGGACACAGGAATCCTTGTAAAAACTCAGGACAACCTAAACAAGTCTTATGTATATGGTGCCAATATTACCGCCACTACAAAGCTTTTAAAATGGTGGTCGCTTACCTCTATGCTGAATGTATTCAACAATGAATATAAGGGTAATTACCAGAATTACTCGGTCAACAGTTCACAACTGGCATTTACCCTAAACGCACAAAACAGCTTTACTATTGCAAAAGGACTAAAAGCAGAGGCTAATGCTCAGTATTTTTCGAAATCTAATATTGGCTTGTTTATCCGCGATGCTTACTTTGACCTGACACTGGGGGTCTCTAAAACATTATGGAAGGATAAAGCAACCTTAAAACTTGCAGTGACGGATTTATTAAAGACCAATAATTACCGTGTAACAGGGAATAACTTTAGCTCTACAATCCGACAAAAATACAATCTGGACAGCCGGGTGGTAACGCTGTCATTCAATTATAAGCTTTAAAAGAGCAAATTATTGTAGTAGACCCTTGTCAAGGTTTATAACCTTGACAAGGGTCTACTTTAAACAAATAAAAAACAATACATTAAGCAACAAAAACGGGTCTCAAAATTTTTGAGACCCGTTTTTAATCAAATAAATATTCTATATTTTCTACGAAGTTTATATGCTGTGATTAATCATATAATTTATCGAAACGGGCAAACCCGGAAATACTATTAGGAAGCTTCATTCCTTTAGTTATTTTATCAGTCTGCGGATCGTAAATCCATACATAGTTCCCTACTTTATTGGTATTTACAGCAATATATAACTTTTTATCCTGAACAAACATGCCTTGTTCATAAGGTTCATCTCCCGGCAGTTCGTCCAGAACCCGCACCAACTGCTTGGTTTCGATATCTACAATAGCATATCGACCATTGTAGCTGCTTCCTAATGCGGGATCACGGTACAGAACTACCATTTTATTGTTCCCAATATATTCTATAACTGTTTCCAGAGGCTTACCGCCAACTACATTGGTAAGATTGATCTGATATCCTGCATCAGGTGAAGTTGCTCCTTTGAGAGCCCTGAAAAGGTAAATATCACTTGTTCCGGCTCCTACACGCGGAAAACACGTATAATAAAAAGCTTCTTTATCTTTTGTAAAAGTAGTTTTGAAATAAGGAGAACCATTGGCTACACCAGAACTTCTGCTATCAGTTATAGAATTTTTTACTTTGAAGGTTTTATAATCTATTACCGCAAAATTGTAATATTCAGGGGTGAGCCATTTCCCATCGCGGAAGCTGTACTGCAGATAGATCTGCCCATCCATATAGGTCATAGCACCCACCGAATAGAAGTTATAAACATTTGGGAAAGGCTGAAATCCTTCAATCTCACCCTGACGGATAATACTAAGGTCGGCAGCATTGAAAACAGTGTAGCGTATATGCTGACCATCCCCTGTTTCTCCAACGATAACCAACGTATTATCATCTATCCAAACATAGCTGGAAATATCACTGATATAGGTATAAGGCACTTCTTTTACAGTCGTCAGCCTATCCTGTGTATATTTAAATTTTTTGAAGATCCCCTGATCGGTTTTATAGTTATAGATAAAACCATTTTTTACAATGTAGGAGTAGGTTCCTTTGGAGTTAATCTCATCTCCTTCTTTGGTAATATCCATTTCACCTTTTGTAAGGTCGTTGGTAGCTGTCATATAATGCACAGTATTGGGCCAGCTTCCCAAAGCGGAAAGTAGAAAATATTTATAGTCTTTTTCACCACTTTCAGAGTCACCTAAACCGGGCTCTCGTTCACAACTCATAATGGTTAAACATGCGAGTATTAAAAATATACTGTTTTTGAAATATTGTGTCATGGTCTTTTACTTAAGTAGGTATCTGAATTTTATATAGAAAGCACGTCCCTGCTTCTGAAGTTTGAAGTTGTCATATGCCAGTGCATCCCCAACGTTGCTTACATCGAAGGCCAAATTATATCTTCCGTTCTTCATGGAATAACTTATCCCTATGTTGTGAAGGGTTTGTCGTGGAATAATCGGAATGTTTCGTGGATTTCCATAAGATTTCCAGTTTTTGTAGAACCACTCCGTCATTTGCAGTCCGTAGTAAAGCTCTATCCGGCTGTCTTTCTGAAACCAGTCGTCTTTACCAAGGCTTACATTTACATTTCCAAATAACCAAGGCTGATTGGGAACATCTTTTTTGTAAGTAGCGGAAACTACATAATCACTGTTGTTGGCAAATTTTGTATTGTCAGAGGCTTTGTTGTAGCTCACATTCATTAGCACATTCAGGAGTCTTTTATATTGGTAGCTCATCTCTCCTTCCAGTCCGCGTGTAAAGATATTGGACAGGTTTTCATATTTGAAAGTACTGTTATATAAATTAGGAACGGTATAGATAAAATCCTTTGTATCCCGAATGTATCCTGCCCCTTCTACACGGAAAGCATGCTCCCCCCAATGATGGCCATAGTATAACCCTACATTTACATTATTACTGGTTTCAGGTTTCAGATTCATATTACTGGTTACAGCAACACCATCACCGAAAATTTCCTGTGGTTCTACCAAACGATAAGAACGTTCGAATGACCCTTTTATCCCCAATCCTTTTGTAATTTTCACCGTAGTAGCAAAGCCATACCCCCAACTGCTAAAATGATCCTTTGCCGGGTTATCAGTTCTGGTCACCGGATCGAAAACCATTTTCTGAAGTCCTACCTGATAGTATTTAGCAAAGAAAATATTAGTCCAATGCTTATTGAAAAACTCCTGTTGATAAGCCATAGACAAGATCTGTTTGGTCATCTTCGCCGGAGGTACATTCTTTTTTTCCTCTTCAAGTTGATTGAATGTGGTATTCTTAAGATAGTCAAGTACATAATTGAAGATAAGCTTGTGGTGCTCAACTATTTTGTAAGTAGCCCCTACCTGTGAGTAAAGGCGGTCTTCATGCTGCATGATGATAGTCCGGCCCCCTTTTTCACTTGTTGCGGAAGGCTCAAAAGTGTTATCCCAGCTGTATTTACGCATAAGGGTATCTGTGGCTTTCTGAACGCTTTTTGAGAAACCTGCATACACATTCACATCCAGATGATCATTGAACAGGTTCGCTTTTTTATACTTCATAAAGTAATTATTAGCCTCTCCGTTTTGTTTTACACCGCCATACACTACTTCCTGATTGGAACCGGTCTGTATCTGTTTATCAAAAACCGATTGTGACATTCCTACAAAGAAAGAATCTGCCCAGCTTTTGTTCTCTAGTCCTACCTCAGCCATTCCAAAAACAGATTGATATCTGTCATTAAAACGTTTCAGGTCTCTCAGCTCATATTCATTTTTGGCAGCATTCCAGATTTTCATATCCTTCATCAGATAGTTGTTATCCGAATGGTTATAAAAACTGTTTATACGCAGGATAATTCCGGTCTTATCATCTTTAAACTGTCCATTCAGATTGATACGCTGTGTATTAAAAGAACCTAAACTTATACTGGCATCCAGATAATTTTTGCTGCTTACCGGAGTAATAATATTGACCGCTCCCCCCATAGCATCCGTACTTAAATGGATCGGAACAACTCCTTTATAGATCTCTACACGGTCGGCCATATTTACAGGCAATGTACTCAGATCCACCCCTTTTCCAAGCATTTCCAAAGGAACACCATCTATAAAAAATTTCACAGCTTTACCAGACATTCCGTTGATAGAGAAGTTATAATCGGAACCTATACCCCCCTGCTGACGGACTTTAATCCCTGTGGTTCTGTTCAGAACCTGATTAAGATCTGCCGTGGTATTGGCCAATTTAGCAACATCTATAGCATTAACAGTAAAAGCACCGTCTTGCAGTGCTTTTACTTTACCTTTGCCGTGTACTATAACTTCTTGTACGGCCGCATGATCCTCAGCTAACTGAATATTTACCGGAGATACTTCGCTACCGAAGTTTATTTTCTTTTTGAGCTTTTTGTAGCCATCCAAGCTGAATACTAATGTAGCTTCTCCTTTCTTGTAACTAATCTTGAAATTTCCGTTTTGATCGGTTTTTGCTTTTATTTTTGTGTTTTCAACAAAAATGTTTACTCCATTTAATCCCTGCTTTGTATGATCCTGTACAACTCCCTGAACCGAAAAGCCATTATCCTGTGCTTTGATGAGGGAAATTGTAAGGGTAAAAATGAGAAAGATAAAAATACGCTGATACAATTTCATTATTTATAATTATAAAGAGCAAAATTAGAGGTTCCCTTGTAAATTCCCAAACGAAAAAGGATTTTATTTTTAATTGTTCTAATTATAATTAATGATTGTTTATATATAATTTTCCTTTAAAATCGTAACAAGCTTAGATTCAGATATCAATATAAAAACATCGCGATATTATATTGTGTCCGTATGAAAAAAGTCATATGAAGAACAAAAAACACCGCTAGAGAATATTCATCTTATAGATTTAAAAGAAAGAAGCAGCCATAAACAAGCTGCTTCCTGTAATTGAATAATTGTGAATCTTTCCGTATAAAAAATCATTTAATACGCTAAAGAAATTCCTGCTCCCCATCCCATATCACTGTCATAGTGGGCACGAATACTCACATTTTTATTAAGAATATACTTTAGTTCTGTCATGTATTCTTTGTCGGTATTCACCATAAAGCCTCCTCTCAATCGTTTTGATATTGGAATATCTTCTCTCATCAACTGTAAACGAACAATTCCGTCATGATATACTTCTGCCTGAAAGTTGACCAGCATCGGAAGGGTGTATATAAAACCTAAGCTGACCGCTCTTCGGGTGTCTTTTTCGTTCTTTTGGCCAAAGATATTTTTCTCCTGTTCATCCATTCCCATTTTTCTATAACGGAAATCAAATCCTACAAACGGCATAAACCACTGCATTTTTCCTATGTATCTTCCCAAGTGGGTTTCTACTTCATATCCATGCATATCATTGTACCCCAAACGCCATTCTGTAGAGAGGTTCCATCTTGCATTCTGAAGCATGGCATCTCCATCATTTCCATTGGTTGCAAAATCGTTCTGAATCATGAAATGGGGCATATTGCTTTCTTTTTGAAGCATATTATACGCCTCTTTTTTGTCTGGTAAATAAGGATTTTTATAATCATCCACCGCAAAAACTCTGTTCATTCCAGCCATCATATGATACAGGATATGGCAATGAAAGAACCAGTCTCCCTCTTCATTGGCCAGAAATTCGATCGTATCGGTTTCCATTGGCATCACATCCAGTACATTTTTCAGGGGAGCTCTCTCTCCTTTGCCGTTAATCACTCTGAAATCAAAGCCATGTAAATGCATCGGGTGTCTCATCATGGAATTATTATAGATGGTAATCCGCAATATCTCTCCTTTCATTACAGGAATTTTATCGGTTTCTGATAAGATTTTATTGTCCATGCTCCATACATAACGGTTCATATTTCCGGTGAGGGTAAATTTTAATTCTTTTACCGGAGCATTTTTGGGAAATTCAGTGTTATAAGGAGACTGAAGCATCGCGTAATTTAAGGTCTTGATGCTGCCTAAAGCATTGGCATTATACCTGTTGCTGTCCATGTTCATTTCCTTATCCATTCCTTTATCTGCATTCATATTGTGCTGGCTGTGATCTATCTTCTTACTTCCATCTCCAGTGATTTCAGGATACATAACTACATTCATATCCATTTGGTTGAGGCTCATTTTCATGCCCATATCATTGAGGTCTCCGTTCATTTTCATCATATCATTCATCATTTTCATTCCTTCAAAATATTTAAGTTTGGGAAGAGGAGAAATGAGCTGTTTTATACCATTACCTACAAAATAGCTTGCGGACTGGGTTCTGTCTTCTGTGGTGGCTAAAAATTCATAGGCAACACCGTCCTGAGGAATTGTTACCACAATATCATAGGTTTCAGAAACAGCAATAATAAGCCTGTCTACTTCTACAGGTTCCACATCATTACCATCATTGGCAACAACGGTAATTTTACCTCCGGCATAGCGTAACCAAAAATAGGAGGAAGCACCGCCATTTGATATTCTTAACCGTACTTTATCTCCCGCTTTCAGTTTTTTGCCATCTACAGTTTTTAAATCTGTACTGTTGTTTCCATTGATTAACACTTTATCATAATATACATCACTTACATCCATTGCCAGCATACGTTTCCACTCATTGGTAAGTTTTGTTTTAAAATGTCCTTCTTTAATGGCTTCTACATAAGACTGCGTAGCATTTTTCTTAATGGCAGCCCAATCATTGGCGTTATGCAGCATTCTGTTGATATTGTCAGGATTCAGGTTGGTCCATTCGCTTAAAATAATGGGAACCGTCGGCAGGTCATCAATTCCTTTTCTGAAGGTTTTGTCATCGTCTCTTTTTTTCATGATGAAACTTCCATACATCCCAATCTGTTCCTGAAGCCCGGAATGTGAATGGTACCAGTGTGTTCCATGCTGAATAATTGGGAAACGATAGGTATAGGTGGCCCCTGCCTTTATAGGTTTTTGGGTGAGCCATGGCACCCCATCTTCTTTATTGGGTAAAAATATTCCATGCCAGTGTAATGATGTACTCTCCTTCAGCTGATTGTGCACCACAATCTCTGCGGTATCTCCTTCTGTAAAGGTAAGAGTAGGCATTGGGATCTGTCCGTTGACGGATATGGCTCTTTTTTCTTTCCCGGCGTAATTGACCAGGGTATCTTTTACATACAACTCATATCGTACTACTTTTTGTGCAAAAATACCCTGCCAGCAGAAGAGGATCAAAGCTACCTGAAGTAGTCTTATCATGATATTGTGAGGTATATTCATTGTACTATTTTTATTCATAAACTTTGTTCTGCGCATTTAACCAATTGGTCGTTGTTTTAATTTCGTCATCACTCAGCTTTGCTTTTCTGTGCATTAGAGTATATGATGACAATGGCATTTTTCTGTTTACAATCTGTTCTTTTATTGAATTCAGCAATCTTTCCTTCTTCCGGTTTGAATAGGCATCCCATTCGCTGAAATTAAGGTCATCTTTTGCCTCTTTAATGTGGCTTTCTACAAGTGTTTTTGCAGGCTGTATGTAATCGTACCAGGCATACTCGGTATTGTTACTATGACAGTCATAGCACGAATTCCGAAACAGAGTTTCTACTTCATCCGGCATTTTATAAACCCTTGTAAAATCTTTTGTAACAGCCTCCCCTTTATCTACATTTAAGGCAGGCTGATACAGTTGTATTGCAATAAAAATGAACAGAACAAATACCAAAATTCTTTTTAGTATTTGTTTCATTTTCAGAACTCTTTTTTCACAGAACCACAGCTTAACATCTGATTTCCATAGTATGGATTTTTGATGGCTTTGGTTTCACTGATCCATACCGCTCCTTTACCGTCATTAAACATTGGGCAATGATCCTGATACAGCTTTTGTGAACTGCCAAATAAGGCAACAAGGTCTGAAACATCTTTACTTAAAAAAGCCAGATGCTCTCGCTGATGGTCAATCTTTCCTGCATTATCACCTATATGTTCAGCATTTTCCCTGGCGTCATCTGCTATTTCTTTATATTCTTTTTGCTTTCCGGAAGGGACACTGCTGATATCTACATTCTTTAAGGTATTCAGCAATTGTTTTCCTGCATTGGATGCACCTTTATCATTATCAGCTATCAACGCATTTTTAAGGGCTAAATAATCTTTAATAATAGGGTCAATGGTAAAGCTTTGGGATTGAGCCTCTGTTTTACCCGTTTCAGCTTTCTGAACCGGAGCGCTTACGGGGTCAGCAGAAGCAGCTGAATCATGTATTGGTAATGTCTTTGTTTCAGATACTGATGTGCTGTCCTGTGTCTTTAATTCATTGTTTTTATTTGGAGATTTTTTGCAGGAAACTACTGTTAATGCTGCGGTTGTTGATATGATGATTGATAAGATTATATTTTTCATTGTATTGATATTTACTTATTAAGTCCTTTATTATTTGCTGTTAATCGTTTCCTGAACACTTCCACAGGTAAGCATTTTGGAACCGTAAAACGGATTTTTGATCGCTTCTTCTTTACTAAGCCAGTTCGCTCCTTTTCCATTATTAAACATTGGACAGTGCTGATAATAAACAGGTTCGTCCTGTTTTGAAACTTTGGTAAGGGCATAGATATTTTCAGACAGAAGCGCAAAAGTGTCTCTCTGTTTTGAGATATCTTTGGTTGCTGCTATCTTTTCTGCCTGTGCTGTAAGTTCTTTTAAAACTTTCATCCAAACGGTGTGCTCTTCATTGGAAAGCTTACTCATTTCAACATTCTGAATCGTTTTTACCAAAGAGGTTGCTTTTGCAGATGAGGTGGCTGTATCAGTATTTACAAGAGCATCTTTTAAGGCAAAATAATTGTCGAAAACCGCACTAAGCTGGGAAGCGTTCTTATTTTCAGAGCTATTGGACTGGGTCATTTTACTATGATCATGATTTGAATGTTCATTATTCATATCCATCCCCTGGTTTTTATCCACGCTGGCCGGTTTTAGCTCTCTTTTGTACTGGCAACAGCCCGCTAATTTATTGTAGGCATCATCCGGGGCTAAGAATTTTTCGCTGTCATAACCGGCTAAAGCAATACGCTTGAGGATTTCATCTTCATTTGTCTTTTGCGCGTTATAGCTCAGCGCAGCCATTTTTGTGTCTTCATTCCATACCACGGATGAAATGTTCTTTAGATTACCTGCTTTTTCGATATTGGTTTTACACATGTCGCAGTTGCCATATATTTTTATGGTTGATGTCTTTACATTTTTTATCTGTGCAAAACTTAGGGTGTATGATAGTAATACCGTGATTACCATCAATATTTTTGATATTGATTTCATTTTTTGATTTTTAAAAATTAAGAATTGGAGTACAACAGATTGTCCGAAAACAAAAATTTTGCTTTCGACAAGACGTATTTCTGGCTGTTAAACCAGGAGTTACCCTATTTTGGGAGGTTGCCAGATGGAAGAAAAACCTGAAGAATAATAGGTTTGGCTGAAACTAAATCTAAGTTTCTTTTCTTCTATAAAATGATTTTTGATTTTTAGATCGGACATCACAGGCAGGCCTGTTAATGAGATCACGGTTCCGCATCGGCAAGAATTGTGTTTGCATTTACCATTGCAGTCATTATGGTCTTTGTCTTTTTTACAAAAACCAGGTTGGCAGCAGAATTTATCAGAAAAAGTTCTGGTTTGACACTTATAACCTAAGGTTTCATCCTTTTTTATATTTTTCTTGGTACAGGCAAAACTTAAAGTTGGCACCAAGAAAAGCACCAAGCACAGGATAAGAATGTGACCAATATTTTTGTTATAAGTTTTCAACAAAACAAAGTTACAATTTTTATCATTTATATATTTTTTTATCAAATTATTTTGTGAAATTTTATTTTACTGACGAAAATAAGAAGGTACATTTAGCAAAGAAATCCTATCAAAATTTTCCACGGAAAGCTGATTCCAATGGGATGAAATAAAAAATCGGTACAAATAAATTTGTACCGATCCAACCATTATTAAAACTAACGAAAAGATTCTTTATCTGAATTTTGCATAAAAAATGTAAGTCAGGAAGACGGATGCCAAAAAGAGGGGCTCCTTTTGGGGGTAATTATGACCGTCTTAGATTAACAAGGATGAACTTTATCTATTGAGCGTAAAGTACCAGAATAAAAATACTTTAGTCCTTCTTCAATACAAGGAACATCCCTCCTCTGACACCCATTCTTCCTTCCCACAATCAATCTTTAAACATCTTCAGATTCTATAATCCTATTTCTTTATAAATCTATTTTTGTATTCACTTCCATCTGCGCTTTTGGAAATAATGATATAATTTCCTGGCACCAGCTGGCTCACATCAATTGCCTGATTATATCGGTGGTCGTTTTTCTTCAGAACAAGTTTTCCGGACATGTCTATAATGGTAACTTCCTTATAGACTTTATCGGATTCTTTCCCAATATAAAGGTGCTGCGCTGTAGGATTCGGATAAATTTTCAGATTGTTATCTTTAATTTTTGTCTCTCCTGTTCCCAGATTGCTGCAGAATTCCCAGTTTCCGAAATTCACCTCCACAAAAGCGAAGGGGTCTAACATCTGACATTGATCCGGGCAGTATTCTGTACAGGCATAAAATCCATATTTCCCTGAAGTTGTTGCTACATAGGTATCTCCTATTACGCCAGGAATAATGCAGGGATCTCCCGCAACCGGAGGATTACTGCCTGGGACACATCTGAACCAGGTATGCTTGCCATATACTACAGGAAAGATGTTGTCAAACTGTACAGAAGCACCGTTGCAAACATTCACTGTTCCTCCATTTTCCTCATACGTTCCGGGAGTATAAGTGGTCATCATAGCCGGAAGACCATATACAAAACCATCTGCCATTGCTGTGGAACTTTCTGCTGTACAGTCTCCTTCTGTAACCACTACTTTAAAATAATTCAGCTGATCATTCCCATTGATGGTTAGCTGTTGTGAGGTAGCCCCGGGAATCAGCACCCAAGGGTTGTTATTGGGGGTCTGCCAAGTCCATTCCTGTTTATACCATTGGTAACTTGCGTAAGTCTGTGTAGTGGAAAGTACCTCATCTTCCGTATCACAGAATAAAATCGTTCCAGGGTATTTTTGCCCTAATCTCGGGCTGGTAAGTGTAGGGGTGCATTGTGCTTTTACATTCAAAATAGTGAATAATAAAACCACTAAAAAAATTAGCTTTGTTTTCATATATAGATTATTAAGTTTGGTGTTATAATAAATCATCTACATTCAATCCAACAGCACTCTGATCCCGAATTTCATATTAAAATGAAGCGGTTTTTCTTTATAAATTGTATTGGGAGCTTCTTCTTCCTTAAAATGATATCCTATTCCCGGTTCTGCATAAATTCCAACTTTATCAATGATCTTCAGCTGAAATCCTACTGCAGTGTTGACAGAAAACTGTAAGGGTTTGTGGTCCAGACGTTCCTTCGAGGATTCTTTTATTTCATCATCGACAACATAAGTCGTTGTAATGCTTCCTGATACAGGTTTTTCTACGAGCGCTCCTCCCGTAACATATCCTGTAAATCTTCCTTTTTGAATGATATTATAGTTGACCTGAACAGGAATTCCTATATAATGAACGGTCTGATCTCCTTTTATATAGTTGTTATCACTTCCCGAATGCAGCTCAGAAGCCAGTTTGGTATAATTCAAACCGGTCCCTATTCCCCATCTTTTCCCCAAATTGTAGTAAAGGGATAATCCGAATGTTACAGGTACTTTATGCCTGATTCTCGCTTCTACCGGCTGACTCTGATTCGCCAGGAATATTGCTGTCAGAGGATCATCATGATATTCGGCCGTACTCCACAACTGCTCAACATTCATTGCTTTTCCCGTAATCGAAGCATATCCCGGAAACTGTTGTTCTGCAGAGTTGGAAGCAACATTTCCTGTAAGCATGCTCAGCATCCAGGATTTTTTATCACGGGATTTTCCAGTATTACGCTTGGTGTTTTCAGCATATACTTCCTTTGGTTTCTCCAGTTGAAAAGGAGTCTCATTGGTTTCTTTTTCTATGACCGGATCTTTTACTATATCCTCAGCAGGAGATACTTTCTGAGCCATCTTATTTTCCTGCCGGATGGACTCTGCTCCTGTCGAAAGCCTGAAGAGATCCTGAACATTCTGATTATTTCCGGCTTCATTTCCTTCTCGGCTATTAGAATATCTTTGGGTTAAAATTTTCTGCGGAACTTTTGTATTCAGCATATTGTCAGCTAAAAAAGCATCTGATCCTGATTTCACTTCACTGCTTGAAATACTCTCAGTTTCTATAGGTTTTAAAGAATTCCCCCCCTTTCCCTTTTCCACATCTTCCGGTTTATGAGACAAGGTTTTCTCTATATCTGTATCATTCTGTAGTCCTATTTTCGTCAGTAAAAACAACAATGCAATAGCAGCAGCAATACCTCCTATACGATAAAATAAAGATTTTCGTCCTGCACTGGCTATCTTTTCTTTTTTCTTGGCACCCCCTTCATGAATTTCTGGAATAAACCCGGGAATGCTGTTTTTTTCTTCCCCGGAGAATAATTCATCTTTGATGTCATCCCACAACCCTTCCGGAACGTCCTCTTCATGGTCATCCATTCTGCTTCGCAGGTTATTTAGCCACTCGTTATTCATATTGTGCTTTTTTTGACATTTTAAATTCTTTTATTTTCTGAACAAGCAGTCCTTTTGCACGGTGAAACTGAGATGCAGAAGAGTTTTCTGCAATTCCCAGCAGTCCGGCAATCTCTTTATGGCTTTTTTTCTCAAACACATACAGGTTAAAAACAGTTCTGTATCCTTCGGGAAGAGCTTTGATCATCATCATAATATCATCACGCGGAATCTCTTCAAAATCCGGTTCTTCTTCATTGGGAATGTCCGGAAGATCATCTACTTCAACAGCAGATTTAAAATCGCCTTTCTGTTTTATATGCTTCAACGATTCATTGATGGTGATACGGGTCATCCAGGCTTTTAAAGAACCATTTCCCCTGTACTCAAAAGATTCTATCGAACGGAACATTTTGATAAAACTGTTTTGGAGTACATCATGAACATCTTCTTTCTCCGCTACATAACGAGAGCATACATAGGACAGATTTCTGGAATAAGCTCCAAAAAGCTCTTTCCAGGCAGCTTCCTCCTTCTTCAGGAGATGCTTTACCAAAATCTGTTCTTTACTTTCTTCCATATATGCTGCCGCCGTATCCAGTGGATGTTATAAAACTGTCAAGCAAAAATAGATTGCATCTTATTAATAAAGTGCAATCCATTGATGATAATATCTATTAATTAATTTTTTATACAGAAAGGAAAATTATAATCAATAACCTCATATGGTGTAATCAACGTACCATCTACGGTAATCTTTTCTGCTGTGACAGCAAACCTCAGCGATTGATCCAGTCCTACATAATATCCTTTTTGCTTAGAGACGAATTCTACAACCGTCTTTTTATTAACACCATCTACAGGAATCTGAAGTTCCAAAGCTTTTGGTGCTAAAGTCAGCTCAATTACATTATTCGCTGTATTGATCACTGCTGCATATTTTAGATCATACTTCACTTTTGCCATTGCTTTTAATGCAGCTTCCGCTTTTACCGGGTTTTTCACTACTGTTTTTACAATTTCTTCGATAGGAAATTCAGCGAATGAGATGGTATCTTTTTTTACTTTAAACTCTTTTACTCCTTCTCTTTTGCTATTTCCCTGTACTATAACCAGCTTTCCTTTATAATTTCCTGGTAAGTTTTCCATTTTTACAGGTGGAATATCCGGACCTTCATTATCATTGCATGCGGATAAGGCAAATCCTGCTAAAACCATTAAAACTGTTATAAAAAATCGGGGTACTGTCAATTTTTTCATTGCATTACTTTTTCGTTAAACATTAATTATTTTCGAGTACTCATCTATATAAATCTCTCTTTCTAAAAATCTTGCATGATTTCTTGAAAAAAAAGATAAATTTTTCATAACCATTTGATTTTATGGAGATAAAATTTCATCACTTCTATGCAAATTCCGGACCTCATGTAAAAATTTTATTTTATTTACCCTCAGAAATAACAAAAAAGGAAGCTACATCACATAGCTTCCTTTTATTATTTATTATTTATTATTTACATTTTACTGTACTCCTCCGCCAAGTGCTCTGTAGAGGTCTACCTCAGCATTTAGTCTTTCCAGGGTTACATTAATCGCTTCCAGGTCATTCTGAAGTTTATTGTTCTGAGCGGTGATCACTTCAAGATAAGTGGCCATACCGCTTTTATACAGCTTAAGCGCATCATTGATTCCTTTGTCCAGAATGGCTGTTCTCTGGTCTAAAAGCTGAAGTCTTTCCGAAGAACCCTTAGACTTCGCCATGGCATCGGATACTTCTCCCACAGCAGTCATTACAGATTGTTTAAAATTGATGGCTGCTTTTTCCTGTTCAATCAAAGCTGTTTCGTAAGCTGTTCTCAGTTGTTTTTTCTGAAAAATCGGAGCCGCTAAATTCGCAGCGATTGCTTTGGTAATGGATCCCGGAATATCAAACCACGAGCTGAATTTATTGGAATTCACTCCTATCTGCGGACTCAGACTGATACTTGGATACATCGCTGCTTTTGCCAACCCGGTTTTAGAATTTAAACTGATTACGTTAAATTCTGCCACTTTCAGATCCGGTCTGCGGCTCAGCAATTGTGCCGGTAAGCCTTCTGACAATTTATTTTCAGGAATCATTGTTTTCAGATTTCCCTCCCTTTCTATCTGGGCTGGATATCCTCCGCAAAGAATACTCAATGCATTTTCCTGGATAGAAATATTCTGTTTCGCCAAAGGAATCAGCAGTTCAGCTGTTTTCTTTTGTGATTCTGACTGCTGAATGGCCAATGAATTAATCTGTCCTGCCTTAAACTGAAGGTTCATCATTCTAAGAGTATTATCACTCAATTCAATATTCTGTTCAGCAATTTTCAGCTGTTCATCCAGACTGATAAGATTGTAATAGGCCTGAGCCACCTGAACAACGATTCTGCTTTTGATGGCATTTAAGTTTTCTTTTTGGCCAAAATATTCTGCAGCAGCAGATTCCTTTTGCATTTTAGCTTTTCCCCAGATGTCTACTTCCCATGAAAGCCTTAGTGCAGCACTGAAATCATCTATGTATTTTGTCCCTACAAACTGTTCGTTAAGAGAGCCGTTAAGCGTATTGGGAGAAGCCCAGCTTCTGTTGGCACCCGCAGTGAAATCCAGTGTTGGCATCAGACCCAGCTTGGCCTGCTTATAAATCAGATCCAGCTGTTCTATATTTTTCAGCGCTACATTTACTTCGTTATTTCTGGAAAGGGCTTTATCTATTAATCCTATCAGTTTAGGATCTTTGAAAAAGGTCTTCCACGGCAGCACCACTGTATCTCCCGTTACCTGTACAGATTCTTTATATGTTTCGGGAACCTGAAGATCTGTTCTTGTATATTTTTTCCCTACGGCACAAGACACCAGCAGTGATGCCATTGCGCCTGAAATAAGGAAATTCTTTATATTAAATATTCTCATTTGTCAATTGATTTTCTGTCGTATGATACTTCTTTTTGGTAGAGAATTTCTCATCCAGATACTGAAAGAACATGTATAGTACAGGAATTACAAAAACTCCTAAAACCACTCCACTCAGCATTCCCATTGCAGCACTTGTACTGATGGATTTGTTTCCTGAAGCCATCCCTCCTGTGGAAATCATCAGCGGAATCATTCCCACAATAAAGGCTAATGAAGTCATGATAATCGGACGTAGTCTCGCCTTTGCCCCTTCCAGTGCAGAATCCAGAATGGAAAGACCTGCTTTTCGCCTTTGTATGGCAAATTCTACAATCAGGATCGCGTTTTTGGCCAAAAGACCGATAAGCATGATCAATCCTACCTGTACATAGATATTATTATCCAGTCCAATTGCTTTTATTCCTAAGAAAGCGCCTACAATACCCGTCGGGATGGAAAGCATTACTGCCAGAGGAAGAATATAACTTTCATATTGTGCTGCCAGCAGCAGGTATACGAACAGTAAACATAATCCAAAGATGGCAATCGTCTGATTTCCTGCAGATTTCTCTTCCAAACTCAATCCAGTCCATTCGTAGCTGTAATCAGAAGGTAATTTGCTTAATGTCTGCTCCAGCTTACCCATTAATTCTCCGTTACTTACTCCTGGTTTCGGAGACACGTTGATATTTAATGAATTATAAAGGTTATAACGCTGAACGGATTCCGGACCGTAGACTTTTTTCAAAGTGATCAGCGTATTCACCGGTACCATATTTCCTTTGTCGTTCTTTACGAAAATATCATTGAACGCCTGTTCATCCATTCTGAAAACTCCGTCCGCTTTAATATTGACTCTGTAGAACTTTCCGAATCTTGAAAAATTCTGAGACTGGTCTCCTGAAAAATAGGTCTGAACAGTTCCTAACAGGTTTGAAATGCTTACTCCAAGCTGTTTCGCTTTATCTTCATCAACTTCAAGCTCCATCTGAGGGTAATCTGCTCTGAACATCGTATAGGCGAATCCCACTTCCGGGACCTTCATCAGCTGACCGATCAGTTCGTCTGCTTTGGCTTTAAGAACCTGAGGATCTCTACCCATACGATCCTGAAGTACAATTTCGGCATCATTCGTCATTCCATATCCTTCTACCGGAGGCATTCTGAAGGTCATTACGCTTCCTTCCTTAATGACACCCAACTTTTCATTAGCCATATCTACAACCGCCTGGATATCCTGAACCTCACCTCTTTCTTTTTTAGGTTTCAGCTTAACAAACCCCATTGCATAAGCCGGTCCTGCACTGTTACTAAGAAGGTTGTATCCTGTAATGGATGTATTTTCCTTCACGGCATCTACTCCTTTTAAGATTTCATTGATCTTATTGGAAACTTCTGTAGTTTTTGTCAACGCTGTTCCCGGAGGCATACTTAAGGTATACATGAAGAATCCATCATCTTCCATCGGTACAAAGCTTTTAGGCGTGCTTGACATCAGCCATCCTGCAACACCGATAATAGCGATCACCAATCCTCCTGCAATCCATTTTCTTCCGATTAAAAAACGAACTCCTTTTGCATAGCGGTTGGTCATATTACTGAACCCTGCATTGAAGGCTACCGCAAATCTCTGTCCGAATCCTTCCGGCTTTTTACCTTCTCCTGCATGGTTGTTTTTCAAAAACACAGCACATAAAGCCGGAGTTAAAGTCAGTGCGTTGACCGCTGAAATAATAATTGCGATGGCCAATGTATAGGCAAACTGCTTATAGAATAATCCCGCTGAACCGGACATAAATCCAATTGGAATAAATACCGCCGACATCACTAATGTAATGGAAATAACCGCTCCTGTGATCTCACTCATCGCTTTGTGGGTAGCCTCTCGTCCTGAAAGGTCTGTTCCTTCCATATTACTGTGAACGGCTTCCACCACTACAATGGCATCATCCACTACAATACCGATCGCCAGTACAAGGGCAAAAAGCGTCAATACATTGATGGTAAATCCTAAGACCAAAAGGAAGAAGAAGGTACCAATAATGGCTACCGGAACGGCCACGGCCGGAATAATGGTAGATCTAAAATCCTGTAAAAAGATAAATACTACGATAAATACCAGAATAAATGCTTCGATCAGGGTAGATTTCACCTGTCCTGTCGCTTCATCCAATCTTTCTTTGGTACTCATTACATTCGTAAATTTAATTCCCGGAGGAAATGATTTTGACAATTGAACAAGGGCTTTGTTTACTCCTATTTCAATCTGATTGGCATTGGATCCTGTGGTTTGCATGATCGCTACCGTCACCGCATTTTTCCCATTGGAAAGGTTATCTCCTGTGTTTGAAATAGCCCCAAATTCTACGCGGGCCACGTCTTTAAGCCTGATGACCTGACTTCCTGTATTTTTAACAATGATGTTCTCATATTGTTCCGGCTTGTTCTTTTTCCCTTTATATCTGATGACATATTCCAGGGCTGCATCTGACTCTTCCCCCAATTTACCAGGAGCAGATTCCAAACTGTGGTCAGCTATTGCTCTGGAAACATCGGCCGGTTCAAGTCCGTACGAAGACATTTTCTGAGGATTAATCCATATTCTCATGGAATAATCTTTCAAACCAAAAACCATGGCCTGCCCTACTCCTTTTACCCTTTTGACCTGTGGAATAAGGTTGATATTCGCATAGTTCTGCAGGAATGTTTCATCGTATTGTTTATTATCTTCAGTATAAATATTGAAAATCAATACCATACTATTCTGCTGTTTGGATGTGGTAAGTCCCATTCTCACTACCTCCTGCGGAAGTATCGGGGTGGCCTGCTGTACTCTGTTCTGCACATTTACGGCTGCCTGATCGGCATTCACTCCTTGTTTGAATATAATGGAGATGGAAAATGTACCGTCATTACTTGCCGTAGACTTCATGTATTCCATATCTTCCACTCCGTTGATCTGTTCTTCCAGCGGAGTTACCACGGAACGGATTACGGTCTCACTGTTCCCTCCCGGATAAGATCCTGAAACAGTGATTGTAGGTGGAGAAATATCCGGAAATCTGGTTACCGCCAGCTGGTTTAATCCTATGATCCCCAAAATAACAATGATAAGGGATATTACTGTCGCCAGTACCGGACGGTCTATTATCTTTTTTAACATTTTTGAATTTTCTATGAATGGTTATACAACTATTTCAAAGGAACTGTTTGGGCAGCAACCTGCGCACCATCTGTAAGAGCATCAATCCTGTTGATGGCAATCTTATCTCCGGCATTCACTCCTTCTTTCACAAAGTAGTCCTGAGATGTACTTCCTGAAATGGTAATCTGGGTCATTTTCACCTTGTCTTTACCGTTCAGTTTATAGACAAAGAACCTGTCCTGAATATCTTTCACGGATCCTTTTGGAATCTTGATCACTCCGTTCAGTGCATTATGAATAATGACTCTTGCTGTTCCCCCGGCTCTCAATAATTTATCCGGGTTTTGAAAAACAGCCTTCATCTGAATACTTCCGGTATTTTTGTCGAAGTTTCCACTGGCATTTTCCAGTTTTCCTTTAAGAGAATAGGTGGAACCATCTGCAAGGACAAGCTCTACATCTTCTGCTGCATTTCCTGAAGTTGCCGCTTTGCTGTGTGCAATAAAATCTGCCTCATTCATCGAGAAATAAACATTGACACTGTTTATGCTTGAAAGTGTTGTCAACGGAGATGTATCCGACGGACTGATGAGATTTCCCACTCTATTCGGAATTCTTCCTATGTATCCGCTAACGGGTGCCTTGATATACGTAAAATTGGCATTGATTTTTGATGATCCTAAAGAAGACTGTGCCTGAGCTACCTGTGCTGATGCCGCTTTGTAACTCGCCTGAGCTGTTTTCAGCTGCATATCGGAAACTACTTTTCCTTCTACCAACGGTTTCAGTTTTTCAACTTCAAGTCTCGCTGTTTCCTGGGCTGCCAAAGCCGACTTCAGAGCTGCGGCATTGGTATTTACCTGCTCATTGTACACCGATGGGTTTATTCTGAAAAGGGTCTGTCCTTTACTTACATACTGTCCTTCTTTGATATATACTGCCTCCAGATAACCTGTCACCTGTGTCTTAATATCTACATTGTCCTGCCCCTCTATGCTTCCAGGGTATCCCGTAGATACATCGGCATCTCCGGATTTCACCTGAATAAAATCTGTTGGAAACGCCTGCTGCATCTGCTGAGCATTTTCCTGGCCATTCCCCGAACCACACGAGTATAGTATCGCTGCAGCTGTAAGTGAAAGTACCAGATATCCTTTTCTGTAATTCATAACATTGGTTTTTAAATTTTACAGCAGCAAAATAACTTCATCTTATAGTGATATTCATTCAGAAGTTGGGTGAAGTGTCGTTAATCGCAGGTGAAGCGTATCATACTAAAAATGAAAAGAAAACATGCATTTCAGCGTATAAAAATGATAAAAAAACCTCTTTTTCGGTTGAATATTTCAAAAATACGGTTGAGATTCAAATTTATACGGTTCACATTTAAAACTCTCGTTTCAGGATATTTACGGGCATAATTTCGCAGTATCAATACAACAAAAAATAAGTTATTAATTTAAATTTTTATCAAATGAAAAAGTTTTTAGCAATCACCGCTCTTGTATTCGGTTTGGGAGTACAGGCACAACAGACAAAAGAAACGAAAAAAGATTCCGGTATAGAACTGATTCCCAAAGCAGGGATCAACTTTGCCAACCAGTCTATTAAAAATGTGAATGGAGAGAAATCTAAAATATCCTTCCAGGCAGGTTTAGGGGTAAATATACAGACAGGCGTAAAGAATTTTTCCATACAACCGGAAGTTAACTTTATCAGTAAGGGAACCAAGTTTAAAAACAGCTTCGGAAACGAAACTTACAATTTCAATTATATCGAGGTTCCGGTATTGGCTAAATACAGTTTTGGTCCGGTCTATGTAAATGCGGGTCCTTCTATTGGCTTCCTGATGGGAAAAAGTGATAAAATAAAGGCGGCCTATGGGAAAACCAAGACTATAGATTTCGGTGTACAAATGGGCGCTGGTATAGCAATTCCGGCCGGTCCTGGTAAAATGATTATCGATGGAAGGTATAATTTGGGATTAAGCAATATTTCTGATGAAAAAGGGGTTGATGTGAAAAACAGAGGTTTTGCTGTTTCTTTAGGTTATGCTATTCCTTTGTAAGGCTAGATTGCTAAAAGACTAAATCATAAAAAAGTAAATTTACTGATCAGCTTTTTACTTGTATATCTCTGATCTCCTCATAATGTTTGAGGAGGTCATTTTTTTATCATGCCGGATCTTATAGAAAAATAAAAGTTGCCCTCTGAAAAGGCAACTTCATGTATTTTATATTATTTTGTCAGCTAATAATCCATCCAGGATTTGAAAATAGAGGCTTTCTCTCTGCTTACAATTACTTCCATATCTGGTTGTTTTCTGAGTTCCAGCTTCAGTTTTCCATTAAAATGATTGAAAATTTGTTTTACAGAATCAATGTGAATGATAAACTGTCTGTTGGCGCGGAAAAAGAATTTCGGGTCTAACTATTTTTCCAGTTCTTCCAGTGTTTGGGGAAGGTTTTCCACCACTCCGGTAGTCAGCATGGCTTTACTGATTCCCAATTCAGTATAAAAGTATAAAATATCTTCCGCCAAAACGGTTTTATATCCGTCCCGGTGGGTAATCAGAAAGCGTTTCCTGTAATCTTTAGGCTGGATATAATTCAGCAGTCCTTCGATGGCTGTTCCCAATACCGGAACAGCATCCATAAAGGTTTCATAACGTTTTAAAGCCGCATCCAGTTCATCTTCTTCAATAGGTTTCAGAAGGTAATCTACACTGTTGTATTTAAATGCCTGTACTGCATATTCATCGTATGCCGTGGTGAATATAACAGCACTTTTAATTTCATGTTTATTAAATATTTCAAAGCTGAGGCCATCTGCCAGACGTACATCCATCATAATGACATCCGGAACGACATTATTCTCCAGCCAATGTACCGTTGAGGTAATTGAATCTTCTACGGACAGAATCTCGATATGGGGTCTTAACTTCAGCAACAGTCTTTTTAATCGGTCTGCATTGGGCCTTTCATCCTCAACTATTAAAATTTTATTAATCTTCATATCAATGGAAGTTTTACAATAAATTTATCTTCAGTTTTTTCAATAACAGGTTTTGGATATCCTAAGATTTCATATCGTGCAATGATATTGGTAAGCCCTACTCCAGAGGAATCCGGCTTATTGATCAATGGCAGGAATGTATTGGATACTACCAGCTCTCCTTCAGGATTAGTATAAACCTCTATTTCCAAAGGATTTGCCTTTGATGTCTGATTATGCTTAATGGCGTTTTCAACCAGCAGCTGTAAAGACAATGGAAGGGTATACATCGATTTGTATTTTTCCTGAACATCTATTGTAAACACCACCCCTTCCCCAATTCTTTTTTCAATCAGAAAGATATAGGATTCTAAAAATTTCAGCTCCTCTTCTACTGCAATGATGTCTTTTTTGGAGTTGACCAACAAGTATCGGTATACTCTTGCAAAATTCTCCGAATAGTCATAGCCTAGCTGCTGATCTTCCAGAATGAGTTCTGACAGTACACTTAAATTATTGAAAATAAAATGGGGATCTATCTGCAGTTTAAGCGCCTGGAGTTCTGCTGCCATGGCAGCCTGCTTATGCTTGGACGCCCTAAGTTTATGCTGGGCGGCTTCTACTGCTGTTTTTTTCCAGTTTTCAAGTAAATAATCCACGGTATTGAATGCGCTGATAATCAAAGATATTACAATATTGGTTGCAATCCACTGCCCCAGGAGTGTATATTCTTTTCGGGAATCCATCTCGGGTAATGTCACTGAAGTACAGTCTACAATGGCGTTAATAATAATCACAATCATAACACTTCCCACAATCTGCAGTAAGCACTGAATGAGCAGTCGTTTTATGGTTCTGTCTTTCCAGGGAAGCAGTTTATTAAGGGTCCTGTCTATAAATATGCTTACCTCTGAAATAATGATGAAAAAAAAGATAATCCATGTGGCATCTTCCAGGATCATTTGCAGGGGAGCGTCCAGATATCCTTTCCAAACGGGATCAAATGGATCAATAAGATAGGAAAAGACACAGAAAGTGACCACTGCTACCGCCCAGATCACGAGCCTTCTCTTCATGGTAGAAAGAACCTTCTTATTCCGTACTATATTTTTCCTGATGGTAGAAATCCTATTCATATCCGGGATTTTATGAATGTAAATATAGAAATAGATTTTATATGAGTGTTTCCTATTTTGAACGAGACCGCCAAAACGGGACCTGAAACGTAAAATAGATGACTTAGAATGAAGGCTAACGTTTCATCACCTGAAAAAGACATTTCATCATCATTTTATGCAACATCACATTATTTTTATCACAAGACCTCAACGGTCTCTCCTAGTTTTGCAGTATTAAATCCGGTACAATGAAAACAATAATTGTCTGCACAGATTTTTCCCCTGAAGCTGAAAATGCTACCCATTATGCAGCTTCTATGGCTAAAGAAAATAAATACAGAATCGTACTGTTTAATCTACAGACTATTTCTATTCATGCTTTGAATGCTCAGGCTTCAGCAGATTTCTTCTATTCCCAGACTTTTAAAAATCAAAAAAAACTTGAAGATAAAGCCACTGAACTTAAGGTGCTATACACTATAGAAACCGACCATCATCTGGCTTCCGGTAATTTCATTGAAGAACTGGAAAACTGTATACAGCTCCACGGGGGTGATTTTATTGTTATGGGAATGACAGAAAAGACCCTTGAACAAAGGCTTTTGGGCAATAGTGTAACTAGGGCTATCCATAGAATACAAAAACCGATATTAATTGTTCCCGCTCATATAGAATACACAGGAATCAGGAAAATTCTCTTTGCTTACGACAATCATAAAAATATGACCTGGTCTGCGATGAATGACATTTATTATTTCATTAATGAATTTAATGCTGAGGTAGAGGTATTCAATGTAAGTGAGAGGCTGGAAGATTTTGCTGAGGTGATCCATGATATCGATCTGAATTCGGGACATGATCTGGATGATATTAAATACAGCTTTAAAATGATTCAATCCATCGAGGTGATCAAGGCTATTGAAGAGGAAATCAGATTGATTAACCCAGATCTTTTGACCATGGTTCCTTATAAATACAACCTTGTGGAAGCTCTTTTCCATCGAAGCAAAACAGCTATTATGGCTTATAAAAATAAAATACCATTGCTATCAATTCCCTTAAACGTAGATTAAGATCAATAAAAATCTGTACACATTTGAATTATCCTTTTTTGCCTTTGAAGGCTAAATTTTACACTTAATCTTGTTTAACAGGACCGGAAAGAGGTTTCCGGTCCTGTTTTTATTTTAATTTCATATTATTGCCAATCAAACAAAGAGCTTATCCTGATATATACTTTAACTAAAAACAAAAACCGTTATGGACTATCTTTTTCCTCATTTCAGGTATATTATTTTATTCTTATTTATCACATGCATCCCATTCTCAGCACAAGATTTAAAAGGGCAAAAAGACATCAGCAAGCAATGCATGCAAAAGATGAAACTGACCTCAGATAAAATTGTGTTAACCAAGAACAATTTTGAAATGGCAATTCCATCTGAAATAATTATAGATCCGCTTCATTCCACGATCATTACTAATATTCAGCAGCCCAACAAACAGGAAAAGACTGTAACCAACTTTATCATTAAAGAAATCAGATGTGAAATGAATGAAAATATCACATCTGGAAATATAACCTATACCGTAAAAAGTAATAATCCCAATGCCGCTTTTCCCAAAAACGGTTTTATCCTGAAGGCAACAAAAGAAGGATTATTTTTTTTCAGCAGTACAGATCCGGCAGATGATACCCCTATCATTCCTGTTGTTAAATTTGAAATTATAAAATAGTCTTCAAAAGAAAATCACCTCGAACTTGAGGTGACAGATGAAATATTTTAAGAAACCAGAGTCATTAAAGCCTCGTAATAGTTTTCCAATAAACGGTGATCTCCATTCAGAAATAAGTAAGGTTCTATGAGCTCCAATTCCATTAATTGAAATGAATTGTTGATTACAACACCATCTACTCTTGCATAAAGGGTCGCTTGTGGCAGGCTTTTCAAATAGGAACCCGCCTGTTCTATGTGTAAGGGATCCGGAACAGGATAACTGATGCTTCCTCCATGATAATGCTGCACTCTGAAATCTCCTTTTTTAGGCGTTTTTAATGAACAATGACTATATTTTCCATTAAAAAACAGGAAAGACCATTCTCCGTTTTTAATTTCATCTACAAATGGCTGTACCATATAATCCTGCTCTTTCAAAAGGGTTTCAATTTCTACAGAACGTTCATTGAAATTATCTTTGCTTACCGTGATTGTATTTTGTGCTCCTGCACTTACGCAGGGTTTTACAACCAGCTTATCCGTATTGAAATACGCAAAGAAACGGTTGTCAAATCCGGACCCCTTTTCAATATATTCAGCAGGGATAACAGGAAGTTGTTTTTCTGCAAGGTCTTTCAGATAATGTTTATCACTGTTCCATTGAATGATCTCAACAGGGTTTAACACTTTTACCCCTAATTTTTCAAGGTTGTCCAGCCAGTTCAGGAATTCATGTAAGTGATTGTGGTAATCCCAGGGAGATTTGATGACAACGACATCGAAACTACTCCAATCAACGGCTTTATCATTCCAGATGGTTGGAACAACGTCTAAGCCTTTATGTATTAAAAAATTAATCAGTTCTGTATCTTCATCATTGGCCACTCCCTGCGAGAGTCTTTCTTCTTTTTTATAGCCTACTATTGTCATTTTCATGCTTCTGTTTTTGAGTTTTATTTCAACCTCAATTTCGGGAAACCTTAAGGATAAACTCAGACACAGATTTTTTTATTTTGAGGGGTACAATTGGGATTTTTCTGATAAGGAAAACAAATTGACAATTCATATCCATCTGAATATCAAAAAGTCGTAAATTTATTAAAGGATAAAAAACAGTGTTTTCCCTCTTTTTTATAGTTATACCGTTCGCTAATTTTGTTCAATAAAATTAAAAACCATAAAAATGAAAACTTCCTTTTTTACTAAAATCTTAAGTCCGCTTTGTGCAGCATTTGTTATCGCTTTTTGTTTACTAAGCTGTACCCGCTGCTCCGAACCTCCTAAAGAACCCGTTAGCAACAGTTATAAAAAGAAACTGATCAGCTATCGTGAAGGCCGGGTTCTTTTTGATGAATACACGAGAACCAATCATGAAGCTCTCACCAAATACAGGAATGGTGAGCCCGATTCCCGATGGTACTGGTTTTCGCTGGAAGATATGGAAGGATATATTAAATATGTAAAAGAAAATGCCAGGAAACAAAATTTAAAAAATCCGGGAATCAGGATTTACATGGGAAAATACCCTTTGAATCATCCTAAAAACCGAATGGCAAAACCTGAATATGCAGGCTATCAAACCATATTTTTGGCCCCTACTGCCCAAAAGAAAAAAAGAGATAATGCCGTGTCGAGATCCGCAACATCCGCGACATCCGAGGAAAATACAGATGTACCTTCAATAGAATCTATGAATATGACCAATCTGGCTCCGCCGCCAAAAACGTTGTCTGGAACAATGCCATAAAAAAAATAAAACTATGAACTGGAATATTGAAATAGGAAAACAGATATCTATGGTCATATCTATTGTAGTCATGATTTTAATGATTATAAAATATAGAAAAACCGGAAAGGAAAATTTGTTTTTTATCATCGGATACCTGTTATTTTCCCTGATTGATATTTTCTGTTATTTCTACTTTGCGCTGAAGAGTCTGCCTACGGATATATTCTATGTCATTGGTTTTTTGATGGTCGTGTTTTTTTTATACTTACTGTATTATTACCATTTGTTGTATGTTCCGCTGCTCAAAAAGATACAGATGTTTATTCTGGGGCTTTTTGTCCTCAATATTGCGGTAATGTTTTACACGGAAGATGATCTGCTTCATCATTTTTCTTTTAATATGCTGTATGTAGATATTCTGCTGCTGCTATTTTCAATTATTTTGTTCCTTTATCAAACCTTTAATTCAGATAAAATACTAGAAATCAAAAATTACTTACCCTTCTGGATTTCAGTGGCTTTACTGATCTTTTTTATAGGAAGTATTCCTATTTTCTTTTTCAGGACTACGGTTTCGGAGAATATTTATTTCTTCATTTTATTTATGTTGAATTTGATCAGCAACAGCATACTTATATTGGGTTTAGTTTGGAACAAACAAGACAGAAACAGATAAATGCTTCTTAGATATGGAAGAGAATAACTTGGTCATCATCTTTACCATTACATTATTCATCGTTGTTTTGACAATGATCTTCATTTATGCTGTTTTTATCAAAAAAAAAACAACGCTCCTGATAGAGCAAAAGGAAAAAGATCTGCGGTTTGAAAAAGAACTGGCCACTTCTCAGGTGGAAATGAAGGAACAGACCCTCAATTATATCGGGCAGGAATTGCATGATGATCTTGGGCAAAAACTTTCTGTAGTCAGGTTACGACAAAATCAGCTGATTACCAAGTTAAAAAACACGGAAAAAGAAGATCTGATAGAACTGAATGACCTTTTAGGCGAATGTATACAGGATATAAGAAACTTGTCTAAAACATTGATTACCGAACAAATCATTCATTTCGGACTGGCAGAATCCATAGAAAGAGAGGTTCAAAGGATCAAAAAACTGAAATTATTAAAAATAGAATTCGTCACTCAGAAACAGGACATTGATATTTCGCCTAAACATGGGCTGATCCTCTTCAGAATTATCCAGGAAAGTATCAATAACGTTTTGAAACATTCAAAAGCCAAAAATGTTTCTATACAAATGGAAGATGACTGTGAAAAATTACACATTAGTATCTCAGACAATGGAAAAGGCTTTGATACAAGCAATATTCAGGACGGTTCAGGATTGAAAAACATGAAATTGAGGGCCAAGCTTATCCATGCTGAACTGGCTATACAATCGGAACTGAACAAAGGAACACAAACTTTGATAACCTATCACAAAAATTTATTATGAAAACCATTCCCATAGCCATCGTGGATGATCATACTTTAATTTCCAAAGCATTGGAAAATATGATCTCAGAAAATCCTCAATATAGGGTGATCATGAATCATCCTAACGGAGAAGATTTTATTGCTGGCATAGAAAAAGCTTCCGAATTGCCGGATGTTGTATTGATGGATGTCAACATGCCTTATAAAAACGGCATAGAAACTACAGAATGGCTTAGTGAGCACTATCCTGACATTAAAGTCATTGCTTTGACAATGGATGATGATGAAAAAACATTGATTAAAATGCTAAAGGCAGGAGCTAAAGGATACTTACTCAAAGACATGCAGCCTTCTATCCTCTTTCAGGCGATCGACACTGTATTTGAAAAAGGGAGTTTTTATACTGATTTTGTGGCCCAGAAACTTCTGAAAGTAAAAACAGAAGAAATAAAAACCGCTTCTTTACTTTCGGAACTGAAAGACAGGGAGAAAGATTTTATAAGATGGGCCTGCAGTGAACTTACCTATAAAGAAATAGCAGACAAGATGTGCCTCAGCCCCAAAACAATTGATGGCTACAGAGATTCCGTTTTTGTAAAACTGGATATAAAAAACAGAGCCGGTCTGGTGCTCTTTGCTTTAAAACACGATCTGTGTTGATAGAATATTTCAATTTTCTGATCTTATTTTATCTCATAACATAAACATCCTTACATCCTACTTACCCATCCGGCAGCTTTTCAAGCTGCCGGATTTTTTATAACATAACATCCTCATACAGAATTAAAAAGGGGCTTTTCCCTTTACTAAAATACGGTTTTATCCTCTGTTTTTGTTCTGTAGAATGACGGAATTTTGTCATAGAAAAACAAAGGAAGGCAGAACCCGAAAAGCCGAAACAGAGTAGGGATTATTTTAAAACTAATACAATGAAAAAAGCACTCATCGTAGGAATCAATGATTATGCACCTATCGGATATGGAGGACCAGATCTTAATGGCTGCGTAAATGACGCGAGGGATATGGCCAACACATTGGTGATCTGTGGCTTTAGTCCGGCAAAGATTAAAATCCTGACCAATCAAAATGCCACAAGAGCGAATATATTAAACTATCTGAAATCGATCATCAGCACCAGTGTAAAAGGAGATTCTCTTGTTTTTTATTATTCAGGACACGGAACCCGAGTGGCTAATATCGGGTCAGATCTGGAACTGGATGGTCTGGACGAAGCTATTTGTCCGCACGACTATGCCAATAATGGGGTCATCCGTGATGATGATTTTAAAACCGTTCTCAGCAAGCTAAAACCTGGAGTGAATATGGAAGTCATCTTCGACTGCTGTTATTCCGGAACGGGAACCCGAAAAATGGATCTGGGACTGGAAGCAGACCTCCTTAATGAAACCGCCCGTTATATTCCGCCAATGCTTGAGGATGAATTTTATCTGACGTATGCCAGTGAAATGGAATCTTCTAAAAATGCTAAAAAATCAACTGTCCTGACTAAAGCATTGATCCCTGTTGCCGGAATGAATCACACGTTATGGGCTGCCGCGAAAGACAATCAGGTTTCTATGGAAGGAAATATCAGCGGTCAGATACGAGGCTATTTCACTTATCACTTCTGCAAAATATTACGTGCTACCAATGGAAATATCATCCGAAAAATCCTGGATAAGCAGGTTGCTATCGCATTAGCTGCTATGGGAGCCGCTCAAATCAATCAGACAGAAAGCATCCCTGCAGAATTTTCACAAAAAATATTCACTTAATCATAAAACCATTACCGGCGGAATCCGAAAAGCCATCAAAAGAGTAGGAACATACCAGATTAAAAATAATAATCATGTCTAAAATTGAAAACAACAACCCAATGACAGCAGAAGAAGTTTTAAGACTTAGAACTGTTAAAGCAAAACTAACTGAAAAACCGGCAGCCATTGAAAAATTATTCAGCCAGCTTCCTGCTATGGAAACCATTAACGGAAGAACTTTTCCTAAAGGAATGAAAACAATAGGAATGCCTATGGATGAAAAAACAGCAGAAAACCGATCGCTGGAAACTGACCATTTCTACCCTACCCATGCTGATTTTGAATACAGTCCCAAACTGGAACCCAAAAGAGATCGTAAACCTAAATTCATTGACAGAGATTCTTTCCTGACTCCTGAAAATGCAAGAACTATTTTCGGGGCAGATCAAAGAAAAGTATATAATTCTACGGCGTATCCATGGAGATGTGTCGGCAGAGTAGAAAGTTCTTTAGGATCAGGGAGCGGTGTAATGATCGGACCAAGACACCTTCTTACCTGCTCTCATATCGTAGACTGGCAGCCTAATAATACAACGGGATGGCTGAAGTTCACACCTATGTATTACAACGGAAGCGCTCCTTATGGAACTGCCTGGGGTACATTAACGTATTACAAATATAAAGTAGCTGGCCCTAGCATTGACTCTACAGAGATACAATATGATTATGTCGTGATTGTATTAGACAGACCTATCGGAAACAGCACAGGCTGGCTAGGCTCAAAATCATATTCCGATTCCTGGGATGGAGGTGCTTACTGGACTCACGCAGGATATCCGGGAGATCTTACAGGGACCCAAAGACCCACTTACCAAACAGGTATCGCGCTGGACGGAGACTTCTGGAGTGCAGATGACAACGAAAGCATGAGCCACAAAGCAGATATATGGCCTGGGCAAAGCGGAGGTCCTTTCTGGGGATATTGGGACGGCTCTCCATATGCTGTAGCCACTCAAAGTGCTCATAATCCGAGTGATAATTTTGCAAGTGGAGGCTCAGATTTGGTGAATCTGGTCATCAGAGCAAGAAATGAACATCCTTAATGTATTTTTTAGTTTCAATCAAGAGCCTGCCTTTTTGGGTGGGCTTTTTTCTTCGTTTTATGAAACAATTAAAAACCAGTCTTAGAGTTTAAAAACGAGTCTCATTTCCCATATTATTTAATAGTTATTGTAAATAATCCTTTTTTTAAGACAAATTATGACCGTAGCCTATGCTAGAGTTTCAACTTCAGACCAAAACATCTCCACACAAGTTGAAATGCTATATAAGTTCACAGAAAACATCAAAGATATAGTAGAATATGAAAATTGTGCATAGCTTATGACTTGACTTTAAGGTAGAAAGTTGCAATTTTCCAAGAATCCAAAATAATTTAAAACATAAATCTTAGATATATTGCAGATAATCATTAACTATATAAAAATCCGACGGTAACAATCTTTCAGAAACCTTTTTAATCTACCAAAATTAAGATCAAAGTTCTCAGTCGATTGTTATGAAGAAAAGTAAATTAAAGAAATCCATCAAATCTCTGTCCTTTATGCTATTTTAGGATATCTTACAATTTAAAAAGAATTTTATGATATTTGCGAAATGAATGATATTGGTATAAATAGACTTTCAAGACTTGTAGCAATCTTAACAACTTTGCAAACAAGACGATTGATAACCTCTGCATCACTCGCCGAAAAATTTGGTGTAAGTACAAGAACTATTTACAGAGATTTAAAAACATTGGATCAAGCAGGGGTTCCCATTTTGACAGAAGACGGCAAAGGTTACAGTTTAATGGATGGTTATAAAATTCCACCCGTAATGTTTACCGAAAATCAAGCTAATGCTTTAATAATTGCAGAACAACTAGTTTTAAAAAATAGAGACAGTTCGCTAATAAAAGATTATGCCGAAGCCATAGACAAAATAAAAGCAGTATTAAGACAAAGCGAAAAAGACAAAGTTAACTTACTTTCAGTAAGAACAAAATTTGAAAAACTTAAAGATTTCGAAATTAATAGCAATAATTTATCAGTCATACAAAACGCATTAACCAACTTTTATTTAATAAAATTAGACTATATAAATGCCGAAAATAAAAAAAGCAAAAGAACCGTTGAGCCTTTTGCCTTGCTTAGTACTATAGAGAGTTGGCTTTTGGTTGCCTATTGTCGTTTGCGTGAAGAATTCCGTTTTTTCCGGTTGGACAGAATTAAAAAATTAGAAGTCTTACCAGACAAATTCACACCTCATAAAATGACTTTACAAGATTTTTTCGAAAAATATCACGGACATTAAATACCCTTGACATACAGGTGTCACTCGCTCATTTTAATTTTGCATTATAAATAATTTAAACAAAAATAAAATGAGTATCAAGAAATTACTGAGAAGCTATGCTGCTTACAATTTAAACGCACATCAACAGTTTGTAAATTGGTTAAGCAAACAATCGGATGAAGAATTACAGCAAGATGTTCCATCAAGTTTTAACAACATTCTTAAAACCCTAAACCATATTTGGGCTATTGAAGAAATTTGGTGTGCCTACCTTTTCAAAAATGATGATGTAGTTAATCGATACGGTGTGCAAGACCTTAAATCCAAAGAAGTTTTTAATGGGTTATTAAAAAGATCAGCAATAATTGCAGAGAAAGTTGATCAGCTTACAGACGAAAAGCTAACCGAAAATATGCATATAAAAACACCTTGGTTTGAAGCAAATCTTACAATTGCTGAGTATCTGCAACATCTTTTTAATCACAGCACCTATCATCGTGGGCAAATTATAACAATGGCACATAGTTTAAGATTTACAGAAATGCCATCAACTGACTTTTTATTTTACTCTTTAATGGCTTCAAACAAATAAACTTTAAAATTATGATTAAATATATTTTAAAAATAAATTGGTTAGCCGTTTTGCTATCATTGGTATTTTATTCATTTTTTGGTTGGCTTTGGTTCACCGTTTTATTCCCTAATCAATATGCTAGCACATTAGATAAATTGGGATTATTACCTGTAGAGCCAGACCCTATTTATTTTTATGGCCCACCTTTGACAATTCTCCCCACTATAATTACAACAGCATTATTGATGAGAGTGCTAGACATAAAAACAAGAAAAGTGGCTATTGAATTTGCATTAATCATTGGAATTGGTTTTTTGGTCGCTAATACTTTTGATATTGCAATCAACCCAAATATTCCGCATCCAATGCCTTATGGTTTACTTGTTGGCAGTTATCATTTAATTTGTATTCTAGTGTCTTGTCTCATTATGTTAGCAATGCGTAAGAAATGAATAAACCAGAAATAGAACAATTCTATCCAAAAACTAATCAGCATTTAAGAACCTGGTTGCAAAAAAATCATTTAACAAAAGATGCTGTTTGGATTATTTTTTATAAAAAGAATGCAGGAAAACCAACCGTAACCTGGAGTGATGCCGTAGATGAAGCTTTGTGTTTTGGATGGATTGATAGCAGAGCAGAAACTATTGATGACAATACTTTTAGACAATATTTTTGTAAGCGAAAACACAATAGTACTTGGAGCAAAATAAATAAACAAAAACTTGAAAAGCTGATGTCAAAAGGTTTAATGGCACCTGCGGGATTAGAAGTTATTGAAATTGCCAAACAGAATGGTTCATGGACAATTTTGGACGAAGTAGAAGAACTAATGATACCATCAGACTTAGAAGAGGCATTCACAAAGTTTGATAAGTCAAAGGATATTTTTTTGACATTAAGCAAAAGCAAAAAGAAGTATTTGTTGCAATGGATAGCACTTGCAAAAACAGAAGTAACAAGACAAAAAAGAATTCTGGAAATAGCAGAAAGTGCCTTCGATAAACAACTATCAAAACTATTTACACCCAAGAAGAAAAGTAACAGCTAACATAGAACAGTAATTTTATATAAGACATTAATAGTCAATAATTGTTTAACATGGATTTACATAAATAATATTCTTTTTAAAAATTTTAAATAAAATGAATAATCAAGAAATTATAATAAGAAAAGCAGTTGAATCAGATTCGGAAAAAGTTTGGATACTAATGAAAGAGCTTGCTATTTTTGAACATTATGATGATTCTTTTGCTATTACTCCAGAGATTATCAAAGAAAGCGGATTTAGAAAAACGCCTCCTGATTTTTTCTGCATTGTTGCTGAGTCTGATGATAAGATTGCCGGAATGCTTGTTTACTATTTCCTGCCGTATACGGCGCAGAACCGATCTGCAGTTTACTTAAAAGAATTATATGTTGACTATCGATATAGAGGCCTAAAAATAGGAGAAAAGCTAATGAATGCATTAAAGGAGGATGCAAAACAGCATGACTGTACACAGATCAAATGGACTGTCGCACCATGGAATGATGCAGGTAAAAGATTTTACGAACGTATAGGAGCAAAGGAAAATACAGAATGGCTAAATTACGAATGGAGTATCTAATGTGAAAATCAAAATAGAGCTGCTCAAAAATCAAAACTTAAAGCGTCATAATAATATATATTCCAAAAAGCTTTGATTCTTATAATAGAGAGGGGTTCCTATCATTACGCAACTACCCTTTTGAGCTCCTAAAGAAGAGGTTAAACTGGTTATAATCTCCAAAGTAATAGTTACTTCAGTACGATTTATAAAGTAAATCCAATATTTTCCCCCTTTGTACTTTCGAATAATTAAAATATATCGTAATTCTCAATATTTTAATACATTTGTTATTAAACATATTTCAGATGAATTTCGAGCAGATCAACTTACACCTTGAGGCTTACAAAGAGCATAACCAGATTTTGGATGCCGCAAAATATCTGATCCATTCTTTTGATCTTGAACATGAGAACTTTGCAGGATTTGGATTCAGGGAAGAACTTTCTCCCACCTCGATGCTTCTTACAGCAGAAGGAGGTCTGGGCGGGCCGCAAACCGTAATGATCCCAAGAAATTTATTTGATTTTGACCTGAACCTTGTTCTGAATATGGTGGCTCACGAAATGCTTCATGTAAGACAGAAAGCTCCCGGACAGGTAATTGAAGACAAAAATGAAAGAGAATTTCAGGCGTATTATGAGATGCTTTTTCACAAAGTATTTCCACAGATTCCGGAGGTTTCAGATTTTCATAAAAAATTCTTCGGCGGAAAAGCGTTGGAATATTACAAAAGAATGGGTGAAGGGTCAGTATTACAGCAAAAATATGCAGAGCAGAAAACAGAAGTAGAACATTTAATCAACGAATTACCATGACAGTAAAACCAGACATCTCCTGGGCAGATTTTGAAAAAATAGACATCAGATGCGGAACAATAATTTCAGTGAATGATTTTGAAAAAGCAAGAAACCCATCTTATCAGTTGGAAATAGACTTTGGAGATCTGGGAATCAGAAAATCATCGGCACAAATTACTTCTCTTTATGAAAAAGAGGAACTGGTAGGAAAACAGATTTTAGCCGTGGTTAATTTCCCTAAAAAGCAGATTGCCAACTTCTTCAGCGAATGTCTTGTTTTAGGATTATATGGTGATGATAAAAAAGATGTTACTCTTTTAGCTCCTTCATTGCCTACAAAAAACGGAATGCAGGTAGGATAGATACCAACAAAAACACATATGATACAGACCATACCTTTAGAAAGAGTTTTATTCCTTGATATTGAGACCGTTCCGCAGTCAGGATCCTGGGACGAATTATCCGAAACAGAGCAATACCTGTGGGACAAGAAGACCAGATTCCAGAGAAAAGAAGAGGTCTCGGCAGAAGAATTTTATGAACGTGCCGGTATTATGGCCGAGTTTGGAAAAATCATCTGCATTACCATCGGGATGATTGAAAAGAATGATACTTTAAAAATAAAAAGTTTCTCCGGACATGATGAAAAGAAAATGCTTCAGGAATTTGGAGAAATTTTCAACAGTCCCAGACTCTATAATGTCATTCTGTGCGCTCACAACGGAAAGGAATTTGACTTCCCCTGGATTGCCAGACGATACCTTATCAATGGAATGCAGCCTCCGGCTCCGTTCCAGATGTTTGGAAAAAAGCCCTGGGAGATTCCTCATATAGACACCATGGAACTGTGGAAGTTCGGGGATTATAAGAGTTTTGTGTCACTGGAATTACTGGCTCATGTCTTTGGCATTCCAACTCCGAAAGATGATATTGACGGCTCAATGGTTTCATCAATTTACTACATAGAAAAAGACTTGCAGAGAATTGTTGACTATTGTGAAAAAGATGTCTTAACTTTGGCAAATATTTTCCGGCGCATGCGTCAGGAAGATTTGTTGAAAAGGAATATCAATCTAGATTAAAAAATGAAATTTACAGACGATCAAATTGCTGACATTGGTGAGGAAATCATTGGTGTACTAAAAACCGTATATGACCCCGAAATCCCGGTAGATATTTACGAACTAGGACTGATTTATGATGTCCAGATCTCCGATGATGCTGACGTAAAAATTATAATGACACTTACGACTCCCAACTGTCCTGTTGCAGAAACACTACCACAGGAAGTAAAAGATAAAGTGGCTGAAGTAGAGAACGTAAAAAGTGTAGATTTAGAGCTTACTTTTGAACCGAGCTGGAATAAGGATATGATGAGTGAAGAAGCGAAGTTTGAGCTGGGAATGCTTTAATTACTCTTAACAATATAAACCCCCGAAAGAATTCTTTCGGGGGTTTTGTTTTTTACATATCTTTTGCAATTTCTTTTCCTTCTCTCCTGCTCCACTCACTCCAGGATCCTACATACAGATCGGGCATTGGAAAACCTGCATAATCCAGAGCCAAAATAGTGTGGCATGCTGTAACGCCTGACCCACAATGAATAATCAGATGCTCAGGGGTATTTTTTAATAACTGACTGTATTTTTCTTTTAAAACTACCGGACTCAGAAAATTACCGTTTTCATCAAGGTTTTCAGAAAAAGGAATATTGATCGCTCCCGGAATATGCCCTGCAACCAGATCTATTGGTTCAGACTCACCTCTGTATCGATAGGCATCTCTTACATCAATGACGGTGGAAGAATTTCCTGCCAGATCATTTTCAACAGTTTCCAGGCTCGAAACCGGAAGGTTCCACTGATTTTTTTCAATCAAAACAGCCTTATTAAATATTTCTTCTCCTGAAGAAAATTCAAAGTCATTTTTTTCAGCTGCCTGCATTCCGCCATCTAGAACCTGAACATTTGCAAGGCCGAAAGATCTCAACATCCACCATGCTCTTGCTGCTGCATTCGAAGCATTTTTATCGTCATACACAACAACGTGAGAGTTTTCAGTGACCCCAAGGTTCGACAATGTTTCAGCAAACTTTTCTACGAAAGGAAGCGGATGTCTTCCTCCAAAAGCAGCATCTTCTCCTATCTCAGCCAGATCTTTATCCAGATCAATAAATCTTGCTCCTTTAATATGTTTTTCAAGATAGTTTTGCTTTACCTCTTTTCCTGTTCTTGCATCAAGAATGATAAGATTTTCTGTGGAAAGGTTTTTTAATTCGGAGGGTGAGATGATTGGAGACATTTTGTTGATTTTGGGGTTAATTTAATTATTATTTGGCTAAAGCCATATGTATCTTAATATAGTAAAGCGGGCTTTAGCCCGCTCCTATTTATTTTTTTATTCTTTATAACTATTTAAAAATGAAAAATATCCTTCGCCTTGTTATAAGAACTTTCAAAGTTCAGGAGATTCAATTTATGTTCTGCTTTTTCAACACTCATAAAGTTGATCACCTGCTCGGTAGGCATATTTCCTACCAGATCATCTTTAGCCATAGGACAACCGCCAATTCCTTTGATAGCACTGTCAAATCTTCGGCAACCTTTATCATAAGCCGCTTTTAATTTCGAGTAAGAATCTTCATAACGGTTATGAAAATGTCCTCCGAAGTTGATTTCAGGGTATTTTGAAGGTATCTTTTCGAACAAGAGAGCAATGGTTTCCGGAGTTGCCACGCCGGTTGTATCTGACAATAAAATGTCTTTCACACCTATATCAGAGAATCTTTGTGCCCACTGGTCAACATCTTCCCATTTCCACATTTCACCGTAAGGATTCCCAAAAGCCATGGAAAAATAGATATTCAGCTGTTTTCCCTCGCCTCTTGTCAGCTCAAGCATTTTAATAATCTCCTCAAAAGCTTCTTCCTGACTTTTATTGGTATTTCTATGCTGAAAGGTTTCAGAAATAGAAAACGGAAAGCCCAGAATATCTACAGAATTGTGTTTCAGTGCTTTTTCGGCACCTCTGTAGTTTCCGATAATTGCAGAAACTTTCGTTTTGGAACGTGATTTATCAATATTTTCAGCTACTTCATCAGAGTCAGCCATCTGTGGAATTGCTTTTGGAGAAACAAAACTCAGACAATCCAGCACATCAAAGCCAACATCCATCAAGGAGTTGATATAATCGATTTTTTTATCGGTAGGGATAAATTCTCCCCATCCCTGCATCGCATCTCTAGGACATTCGGTAAGAAACATTGTTACTTTTTGATTTTCTCAAATATAATAAAACTAAACTACTTAGTATACTGTACATACAAATCTAACACTATTTTGATTTTCAAAGTTTTATATCTGATTTATAATTTCAATAACTGATATTAACTCTCAAATAATGTATTCTGAGCATCAAATTTGCTAACTTTGTTAAAATTTATGATAAATCTGATGAGTACAATAGAATTCAACCCAATGTGGAAAGAGAAATTACTGAACCGTTTTCTTAGCTATGTAAAAATATATTCAACCAGTGATGCAGAAAGTGAAGCAACACCTTCTACTCCGCGCCAGTGGGATATTGCCAACTATATTACTGAAGAACTGAAGACTATCGGTCTGGAAAATGTTTCAATTGATGAGCATGGTTATATTATGGGATATGTTCCTTCTAACCTTGAAAATGATGACAGACCTACTATCGGATTTATTTCACACTATGATACTTCACCGGATTTCAGTGGAGAAAATGTACAGCCTCAGGTTTGGGAAAACTATGATGGAAATGATCTTCTTTTGAACCAGGCGACAGGATTCACATTATCCCCTTCAAGATTTGAAAGCTTAAAAAAATACATCGGTCAGACCTTAATTACGACTGACGGAACAACTCTTCTTGGTGCTGATGATAAGGCAGGTTGTGCAGAGATTGTAACTGCTGCTGAGTACCTTATCGCCCATCCAGAGATCAAACATGGAAGAATCGCTATAGGATTTACTCCGGATGAAGAAATCGGAAGAGGCGCTCATAAATTTGATGTCGCTAAATTTGGTGCAGAGTGGGCTTATACCATGGACGGTGGAGAAGTTGGAGAACTGGAATATGAAAACTTCAATGCAGCAGGTGCTGTAGTAAAAATCCACGGATTGAGCGTTCACCCAGGTTATGCATATGGAAAAATGATCAATGCAGCTCTTTTAGCAGCTGAATTTGCTCAAACACTTCCGGCTAACGAAACTCCAGCAACAACAAAAGGTTTTGACGGATTCTATCATTTAATGGATATTACAGCTGACATCTCTGAAGCAAAACTTCAATACATCATCCGTGATCATGATGCAGATAAATTCGAAGCCAGAAAGAAATTCATGGAAGGGAAAATCGCTGAATTCAACCAGAAGCATGGCGAAGGAACTGCTGAAGTGGAGATCAAAGAGCAATACAGAAATATGAAGCAGCAATTTGAAGGTAAAATGCACATTGTAGACCTTGCTGCAAAAGCAATGACAGAAGCTGGCATTGAGCCTAAGATCAAAGCGATCAGAGGAGGAACAGATGGTGCACAGCTTTCTTATATGGGGCTTCCATGTCCGAATATTTTTGCAGGAGGAATCAACTTCCACGGACCCTACGAGTATGTAGCATTGGAAAGTATGGAAAAAGCCACTGAAGTAATTATTAATATTGTAAAAGCTTAATAAATCATGAAAAAGGTCTTAGCATCAGCATTCATTTTCACTTTTATTTTCGGCAGCGCCCAGATTTCTGAATTTCAAAGGGCAGATTCCCGCTATGAAAGAAAGAAAGCGGCTCTGTATAACAAATATCCTAAGCCTAATGATTTAAAAACCAAGAAAGAATGGCTTCTGACCGAGGATAAAATTGCAGCATACAAGGATGCTTTGGAAAAAGCTTCAGTTGAGGATAAGAAAATGATCGCTGCAGATCCACCCGCAAAAGGAAAGGTTACCAAAGAAGCTGAATATGATAAAGGTAAAGCCGCTTTCCAAAAGCTTTTATATGAAGCAGTGGATCTTGACTTTCTCAACTTTTCTTCAGATGCCTACAAAGCAACAATCACTTTTGTTGTAGACTCTAAAGGAAATGCTCTTGACCCCAACGTAAAAGGAAATAATGAAGATGTAAATGCATTCATTGAAGCCGCTTTTTACCGCATAAAAGACAAAGGCAAGTGGAAGCCGGCAGAAGATAAAGGAAAACCGGTATCTTCTACTGTTTCTATTCCTTTAACATTGATTTTAAAAAAATAATCTATATAAACCCGCTCTCATCACAGCGGGTTTTTCATTTCCTATTACCTTAGAAATTCGTATTCATGATTACCAGAACAAAATGTAAATCTCACTGAAAATCATTATGTTATTGATACTAATTTAATATGATTCTTTTGTGAGCGTTAAATAATTCACCTAAATTAGATAGAAACTTAAAATCACTGTTTATGAAAATGAAATCTAACCCCTTCACAATCAGCAGAAAATTTTATTTTTCTATTCTTTTTTCTATTTTCTGTTTGCTTCTTTTAACGTCTTGTTCTCAGGATGATCCACTGGATACTCCTGTTGAAAATACCGCAGAGTCTGTTCCTATGAAGACATTAGGAAAACTGACTTTACAGAAAAATGTTATTATCTTGAATGATGAATCGGTAAATGCAATTTCTGCCCACAATGAAGGGGAAATTACATTTAACCACAGCACTCCACAAACAGACAGTATTTCGGCAGGAACTGTTATTGTCGGCACAAAAGTAGAAGGCAATCAGGTGAGTACCATCCTTTCAAAAGTGAACGCTGTTTCCAAATCAAATAACGGCTTCACAGTACAGACTTCCAGTGCAAAACTTGAAGAATTTATCTATAGCGGAACACTCAGCGGAGTGTATGATCCATCAGATAAAGCGCCTATTAATATCAATGGAAAAATGGTGAATTATGTTCCCGTAGAAGGTTTGGTTTCTCAGGAGATCAATCGTAAAATACTTTCTATTGAAGCCAAAAACCTCCAAAATCAAAAAGCAGTTGCTTTCAACCGTTTTGATTTTGATAAAACCTTTTCATTTCCCTTATCCTCAGCAGGAACTTCCAGCGTGAATGTAAAGGGTGGATTTACTCCAAAAATTGATTATCATATCACTTTTTCTTGGGGCCATTTATCTGATTTTTATGTCAACCTCATCATGGATGACATCAAGCTTCAGAGCTCTGCAAGTATTGTAGGAAGCCTGGGTTATACAGCCAGCACGACAGATTATCTGAATATCCCTATCGTTCCTATTGTCTTGGGACCTACTGGTCTTATTTTAAGCCCTACCCTTTCTGCAGGACCATTTCTTGGAGTGCAGGCAACAGGAAAGGTGCAAGGACAGCTTTTGGATCTTGAAGGAAATGCCAACTTCCTGATAAGCAAAACTCCGGCACTTAATATCAATCTTCAAAAGAAATCAGATCCCGCCATCACCGGTGTGGAAGGAAACTTATCTGCTGAAGCAGGTTTAGAGGCTAAAGGAGCTGTAGGACTGCTGTTTATTTCTATTCCTATTGCCAATTCCGGATTAAGAGGAAGAGCTTCTGCCCTTTCATCTTTGGGATTGACATTTATTCCCGAAAGAAAAGGAGTATTTTCTGTAAAAGGCAAAATTCAGGCAGATATGTTTTATGGTTTTGGAATAGCTCCTCTCAGGTATGAAGGGACTATCCCTCTTTTCAAAAAAGAATATCTGCTGTATCAAAAGGATTTCACTTTCTAAGACATAGCAGTCCATCTATCTCATTATCAATAAGCCACTCTTGAAGTGGCTTATTTTAGTATAAAAAACATCATACATATAATTCATTTACAATTAATTAACGCAATTTTATTATATTTACAAGGATGTACAATTTTAAACTATAACATTTAATACCAAATTTAATCATGAAAAAAATGAAAAAACTTTTGAGAAAAGACTTATCTGCAATTCTGGGAAGCGGAGGCGGAGGCTGTCATATGGGAGGAAATTCCTATAATTGTCAGGATGACTGCCAGTGTGCCTGGGGAAATGCCTGTGAAATGTATGAAGACGGAAGTCCGGGACAATGCATCGCTGTAGGAGGTGGTGGAAATCCTGGCGGAGGCGGATGCAACCCTCCTTCTATCTGTGAAGAACAACCTTATTAGTAATAGAAAGCCGGGAGTAGTACTACTTCCGGTTTTTATTTTTCATCCGAAAACAGAACCTTGTCAAAGCATCTCTGCCGTTCATCAAATAAAATTTCATCTCCTGCTTCATAATTGTTGTTTTGCATCAGATTTTTAACAACACTTAATTTATGAAGCAGCAATTTTTAGCCTTGAGCTCTCTATTATTGTGCATTTCCTGCACTATAGACATTAAAGCACAGCAAACCCCCGCTTTTCACATCGGAATAAAGGGAGGAACAAATTTTACAAAAACCTCAACGGAATCTTCTTCCTTGGAAGGGAAATACGGCTTCGGTTATCAGGCGGGAGTAATGACAAGAGTAGACCTGGGAAGCCTGTATGTACAAGGAGAAGCACTCTTCAACAAAAGGAAAACATCATTCGAGTCCCAAGACGGAAGCTCTTCAAAACTTTCATGGAACGCTATTGATATCCCTGTAATGGTAGGATATAAATTCATTAAAACCGATGATTTCAATGTAAGGGTATTTGCCGGAGGCGTTTACAGCTATGCTTTTAATAATAATTTATCTACTTCTCAGGCTCTTCAGGAAGGTTTTAAAAAGTTTGATAAATCCAATATTGGAGTTATGGGAGGAGTAGGATTAGACTATAAAAATTTCACGGTAGATCTGAGATATGAGACCGGCCTTACAAGCATTAGTAAAGAATTTAAGTCCAAACCCCACAGTTTTTCCCTCGGAATAGGGTATTTCCTGTTCTAAAAAACTTAAATTATCTTTACCTGTTAGAAACTGTTTTCCCTGCAGTTTCTAATTTTTTTATCAACCTATTTCCAGTTCCATGACAAAATCTTTTGTTTTAAAAGAATATATATTTACTTTTATTTTCTGGCTTGTTCTTGCTATTGTACTATGGTGTAATTTCCAGACCACCACAGAAAAATATCTTGCAATGATTCAAGCCGTTATCATTGTGAGTTTCTCTTTTACATTTACCCATTTTTTAACCAACAAACTTCTTCCAAAAGCTTTAAGGGAAAAAAGAATGAAACGGTTTCTGATCCAGGCGGTGATGGTTATTTTTATATTAAGCCTGATTTTTGCTATTGTTTTCACGTATCTAGAAGTCGCTCCCAAAGAGCAGCTTCCAAAAGATTTTTTGGAGCAACTTCCTTTTTTGTGGAAGGGCTTTTATATGTCTTTGCCCGCATCATTCCTGATCAACGGGGCAGCATGCGGTATCAAGTTTTATAAAGAACACGGAAGAATAGAACGTGATCATATTCTCCTTCAGCAGGCTCATCTGGAAAACCAGCTCAAGCTTTTGCAGGATCAGATCAACCCTCATGTAGTATTTAATATTCTGAACCATATTCATATTCTGATGAAAACGGATACGCAGCTTGCGGATTTTCTGCTGATGAAATTTTCGGATATTCTCCGGTATCAGCTGTATCACTGTAACCAAGCCATGGTTCCTTTGGATAAAGATGTTGAATATCTTCAAAACCTTGTTGAAGTAGAAAAACTGAGATGGGGAAACGAGCTGGATGTGAAAGCAAACTGGGAAATCGGTAACAGGAAAGCCCTTATTGCACCATTGCTTCTTGTTCCTTTTATTGAAAATGCATTTAAATACGTCTGCAGGCTGCCCGGTCATAAAGGGTATATAAAAATCTCCTGTAAAGAGAAAGACAATCACCTCTATTTCTATGTTGAAAATTCCTATTCGGATGTGGCAACCTATAAAAAGAAAGAAGGAACAGGAGGAATTGGTCTTCAAAATGTAAAAAAACGGTTAAAACTACAATATCCGGATTCCCATGATCTGAAAATTGAAACGGATAATCATATCTTTAAAATAACTTTACGACTAACGCTATCTGACCATCATGAGTAATATTATTCCTAAAATGAAATGCCTGATTATAGATGATGAACCTCTGGCAAGATTCCATCTTAAAGAACTCGCTGATCAGATTGACTTTCTATCGGTTGAAGGAACATGTGCCACAGCCCTGGAAGCAGACACCAAAGTAAAGGAGAGTGAAATAGACCTCCTTTTCCTGGATATCAATATGCCTTATCTTTCCGGTCTGGAGTTTCTGGAACAGCTTGAAAATCCGCCTTTGTGTATTCTTACCACAGCTTATTCCGAATATGCTTTGGAAGGATTCCGTCTGCAGGTAGCAGATTATCTTTTAAAGCCTATTGCTTTTAACCGTTTTTATCAGGCAGTAAACAGGGCACAACAGCAGTTTATCATCAGTGAAAAACTGAAAAAGAATACTTCCTTGGATGATCCTTTTCTATACGTGAGGCAGTCCGATTCCTTTATTAAGGTTTCCTGGGTAGATATTCTTTACATTGAAAGTATGCAGAATTATACTAAGCTTCATTTTAAAGATAAATCACTGATTATCCATCAGACGATGAAGGCTATTGAAGAATCGCTTCCTTCAGATCACTTTTTCAGGATTCATAAGTCATACCTCATCAATATCACCCATATCGATATGATCTCCGGAGGGCGGCTCTTCATTAATAAAATTGAGCTTCCTATTTCCCGTACCCGAAAAGAAGAATTACTTAATCAGGTGGTGTATAAGAAACTGATCAGCAAATAAAGAAATAACTTATTATAAAAAGGGAAGGCATTAAAGCGCCTTCCCTTCTTGTTTTATGGCAGATTCCAGCGCAGTGATACTGCAGCGTAGAATGTACTTGCAAATCTTGGGTCTGCTACTTTTTTGTCTCTGAAAATACTTTTGATCTTTCGGTCATTTTCGCTGAAGCTTCTCAGTATTGCTGTTCCACCTGTGAGGCGTAACGTAAGTCTGTCATTGATTTTCAATTCCGGTCTAAGTCCTGCGGTGATCTGCTGGTAACCCAGCAACATAGATTTTCCGCCTACATTTCTCTCAACAGTCATTCCGTTGAGGTCTACAACAGCTTTTAAAGCAAATTTGTCTGAAAACAGATAACCGGCTTCCATTCCTTGTGGGAAATTGAGACTGAATTTTATCTTTCCATTCGTTTTCCAGTCAAGATAAATCCAGGGTAAAATCATAGGAACTCCAAAAGCAGTGGTAAGTACCGGCCCTCCACCCAATGAAAGGTTAGGATTAAAATGTCTGATAAACAAAATTCCTCCCTGCCCCAGTACATCATCAAAACTGACTCTTTCAAGGTCTGTATAAACTCCCACGGAAGCGTTCATCATCATGCTCCACTTTTTGCCCAAAGGTCTCATATGCTGTATTCCGACTTGCGCATTCAGCATCTGATCCGGAAATAATTGGGTTTCGTAATTTTTGTGTGTCATCTTTGCATAAGACCCGCTCAGCAGCATAGACCAGGATCTTACTTTTCCATCGGTGTCTTTTTTTACAGATAACGGAATACTCAGATTAAGATCGATCCTTTTAAAATCACTTTTAGAATTCGTCTTTGTACTGTCTTCAGGTCGGATATAGTTTGAGCCCGGAATATATTCTGTTTTCAGCTCCGCAGAGAGCCCGGATTGAGCGCTTACCCAATACCCTAATGGCATTAAACAGCATAAAACTGTCGAAAGGGTTCTTTTCATATTTTAAATTTTATGCAAAGAGAACCCTTTGGTGATTTTTTACAAAAATTACTTGATTAAGTGTCCGGATAGTATGACAACAGGATCAAATAAGAGGATTAGTTTTTCTGCTGTATGAGAACAGATACTTAAGCTGTTACTTTTTGAGCCTTAAAAATACGGTATCCGAACCACACCGCGATTAATGCCATTGCAGAACGTGTCACCACCATCGGAATGATAGAGTCTGCTTCTAAAAGACCTATCAGCCCTGATATTAAGAATGTAACCATCAACTGCATGAATCCAAGTAATGCAGCTGCTGTCCCTCTTCCTTCTTTAAATGGAGATAGCGCATGGGCTGATGTAATAGGAAACAAAATACCGATGGCCAGCAATGACAGATAAAGCATTGCAATTTCCAGGGCTACAGAAACATTTTCCGCAGCAATCAGAATATGGAGAGAACACACCACCAGCAGTACAATGGTAGCCGTAAATAAAAGCGTTGAGTTGCTTATTCTTTTGATCAGCTTAGGGGTAATATATGCCGCCGTTATCAAGGCCAGAGAGTTAAAAGCAAATATAAAACTGAACACACCGCTTGAGAACCCGTGGATTTCCATAAACAGGAAGGGTGCATTCGAAATATAAATAATAAGGGATGCAAAAGCAAGACTTCCTACCATTGTACTGTTGATAAAATCTTTGTTGGAAATGATCATTTTCAGCTGATCTTTTAATCCTTTTTCATTCAACAGTTCATCATCCGGAAGATTAATTCTGCTATTGGTTTCCGGTACATATTTGTAAACCATGAAAAGCGTTATCAGTCCCATGATGCATAAAAAAGCAAAAGAACTGTTCCAGCCCCAGAATTTAAGGAAAACACTTCCCAATAGCGGTGCGACAATAGGTGCAATGCCACTGATCTGAGACTGCTGTGAAAAGATCGTTACCGATTTCTGTTTATCATAAAGATCAATAATGATAGCCCTGCCAATAACGATTCCGGCACTTCCTCCGAACGCCTGCAGAAAACGCATTGCCCATAAAACATAAATATCTGAGGTAAAATAGATGGCTGCTGTTCCTATAATAAAAAGTAAAAGCCCGCAATAGAGCATAGGTTTACGTCCTTTTTTATCGGACAAAGGTCCCCACAACAGCTGCCCGAAAGCAAACCCTGCAAAAAACACAGAAATGGAGATCTGGATATGACCGATATCGGTATTAAAGATTTGGGCCATACTTGGGAAAGCGGGAAGATAAAGATCTATACTTAGCGACTCCAATGTGTTGAGCAGTGCTAAAATAAACACTACAATATTCAAATTCTTCTTCATAAATAACATAAGCCCTCACGGGCGATTTTTCAGCTGCAAAGGTGCTGTAAAAAGCTTAGTTTTTCAATAAAAGAACTGAAGGAAGGATAGCACAAACTGAAGATTTATATACAATAATAAATAAAAAGCATTAGTTTAAGCTTATCATTATAGTAAATATTGAAGATTACTTTTTTCCATTATTCTTAAAATAGTCGGGATTTTGGCCAGTATGTTTCTTGAAAAATCTTGAAAAATATGAAGTATCGTTAAAGCCAAGTTTAAAAGCAATTTCCTTCACCGTGAGGGCTCCAAAGCTAAGTTCTCTTTTGGCTTCCAGGATAAGGCGCTGAGAAATCATTTTTTTTACAGTTGTACCTCTCAAAAGGCGAACAATATCATTAAGATGATGGCTGCTTATCTTTAACTGACCAGCATAGAAATTGGTTTCTTTATGTACGATATAATGTCTCTCAATAAGCCCTATCAGTTCCTGAATACGTTGACGGTCATTCAGTAAAGGTTCCTGAGGGTTAATTTGTTCTCCGATGATGATACAAAATGCTTTCAGATAAGCCTTTAAGAGTTCTGTTCTTGCTTTTGTTTTATATTCCTGCTCCATTAATGCTATAATTGTACTGCAGGTATTTTCATTTTGAGGATTTAAAAAAAAGGGAAGCTCTCCTCCCGTAAGTACCGATTCTATATTACAGGCCTCGTTGAAAATTTCCCGGCTTATTGCCATTGCATATCCTTCCTCTCCTTCTAATTTCATATTGAATGCCTGGCCTGGAGCAATGATGCAGATTTGATTGTTCTCAAGGGTATAGCTTTCAAAATCCAACTCTAAACGGCTGTTTTCATACACCTTTCTAAACCAGATAATCTCAAAAAAATTATGCCTGTGAACATCATGAAAGTTTTCAGGACCCGCAGCACTTAGCGTACTCATCTGAAATTTTTCAGAAGTGAGATGGTGAACCGGGATTTCTTTTTCTGGTGTAATCATCACTATATAATAAAGTAATTAACTATAAACAAAAACCGCAGCAAAAAATACTACGGTTTTCTTACAATATTTAAAATTAAATATAATTTTTCGATTTTAGCAGACTGATTTTCAATTCCTTTTTATAATTATCAGCCTGTTTCTAGCTAAAAACAAAATAATAAATCAAACTCCAGACTGTTACAAAGAAAAAAACAAAAACAAATGATTCTTTCAGATTCTGATTCCGTTTTTTGATGTAATGTTTATAAAGAGTTACGATTATAAATGTAATAATAACTAAAACTGGTAATACGGTAAATGTATACATTTTACTGGCCTAAAAAAGCATCCCATCCCTGAGCGGTAAGGGCTATCAGCTGGTTAGATCCTCTTGCTACCATAAAGTTTCCTTCTTCATTTTCTACTGCATATCCGATGATGGTAAAATCAGGGTGGTTTCTAATTTTATCAAAATCATTGGGTGAAATAGTGAACAAAAGTTCATAATCTTCACCACCGCTTAAAGCAGTCATTACCGGATTCAAATTCATTTCATCTGCAGTAGAGATGGTAAGGTTGTCCAATGGAACTTTTTCCTCATACAATCTGAATCCTACTTTTGACTGATCTGAAAGGTGAAGAATTTCAGAAGCCAGACCGTCTGAAATATCGATCATTGAAGTGGGTTTAACATCCAGTTCCTCCAAAATGTTTTTAACATCTGTTCTTGCTTCAGGCTTCAGCTGTCTTTCCAGGATATAATCGTAGCCTTCCATTTCCGGCTGCATATTAGGGTCGGCAAGGTATACAGCATGTTCTCTTTCCAGAATCTGTAAGCCCATGTATGCTCCACCCAAATCTCCTGTTACCACAAGAAGATCATTTGGCTTTGCTCCGCTTCTTTTTACGATGTTTTCTTCATTTTCAATTCCTACAGCCGTAATGCTCATTACCAGTCCTGAGTTGGAACTTGTAGTGTCTCCTCCTACCAGATCGACTTTATATCTTGCACAAGCAGCCTGAATCCCGGAATAGATTTCTTCCAAAGCTTCCACCGGAAAACGGTTTGAAACCGCAAGGGAAACCAATATCTGGGTAGGCGTCGCATTCATTGCAGCAATATCACTGAGGTTTACGACCACAGCCTTATATCCTAAATGTTTTAAAGGAACATATCCTAAATTAAAATGTACTCCCTCCGCCAGCACATCTGTCGTAAGAATTACTTTTTTATTATCCGGATTAATAACTGCTGCATCATCTCCCACACCAAGTTCCGAAGATTCATTGGATAGCGGAAAATGTTCTGTCAGATGTTTAATAAGACCGAATTCTCCTAATTTCGAAATGGGCGTAAGCTCCTGTGATTTATCTTCAAACATGATTTTTATTTATAGTGATAATTGATAAATGATCAATCATCGTTCATCATTTATATATTAATTTCTGACGGGTCAATATTGTGTGGGTGGAAAGGAAACTTCTTGAAATCTTCTTTCGACAATACAACGGTTTCCGGGCTCTTATACTTATTCATTGCTTCCACAACGTCATCCGGCGGAGTGGTCATTTTTCTAAGCATCATATCGATCCATACTCCTGTTGCTTCTGCTGTAGCACAGTGCAGCCCATCCGGAGTATAGAATTTGTGAACGAAACGGTAAATAGAAGAATCTTCCGAGCATCCGTCAATTTCTACACTTACGATTACGATCTGATCTGCATAAATCTCTTTGAAGAAAGAATATCTTTCGTGCAGAATTACCGGACCAATTCCCCATCTGCTTAGCTGGGTAACTCCCATTTTCTCTTTAGTCATAAAAGCCATTCTGGCTTGCGCACAATATTGTACATATGATGAATTGGCTAAGTGCTTGTTGGCATCAAGATCGCTCCATCGCACTTCAAATTTATGGTAGAAAATCATTTGAAAATCGTTTTTGGTATGATTAAATTATAATCTTCAAAAATACTCAAATAAGATGGTTTATAAAAATTGTACTTTTGAAAAAATAATCTTCCGCATAGGATTACATAGACATGAAACAGATCATTATTATCGGAGGCGGTGCTGCAGGCTTTTTCTGTGCATCCAATCTTGACGAAAAAAAATATACAATTACGATTTTAGAGCAGAACTCTGATGTTCTTCAGAAGGTTAAAATTTCCGGAGGCGGGCGATGCAATGTAACCCACGCCTGTTTTGATCCAAGAGAACTTGTTCAGTTTTATCCTCGTGGAAACAAGGAACTGCTAAGTGTTTTCAGCAAATTTCAGCCTGGTGACACAATGGAATGGTTTGACCAGCGTAATGTTCCCTTGAAAATTGAAAATGACAACAGAACTTTCCCTGAAAGCAATTCTTCACAGACTATCATCAATACTTTTTTGAATGAGACCCAAAAGAAGAATGTCTCCGTACAAACAAAATGTTCGGTAAAAGAGATTGAAAAACAGGATGAAAAATATATTGTAAAGACCTCTTCAGGAGACTTTGAGGCAGATTATATCGTTTATACTACCGGAAGTTCTCCAAAATCGTTGAAAATGGTTGAGAATCTTGGGCATAAGATTGTAGATCTTGTCCCTTCCCTTTTTACGTTTAATATTAAAGATGATTTACTGAAAGATCTTCCTGGAACAAGTTTTGAAAACGCGGGAATTTCCATTCCGAAGCTGAAAACTGAAGAAAGCGGACCGTTGCTTATTACCCACTGGGGACTTTCAGGACCTGCTGTTCTGAAAATTTCTGCATGGGAAGCGATAAGCCTGGCAAAACTTAAATATAACTTTGAAATTGAAGTTAATTTTGTTTCCATAGAAACGGATGAAGCGGAAGAAATCTTTACTCATTTCAAACAAAGCAATCCTAAAAAGACTATCGGACAATCCAAAATCTTTGATATTACAAACAGATTCTGGCAAAAGATTTTAGATATTTCAAAAGTTGACCTCAACAAGCAGGTTGCGAATATTTCCGGAAAGGAAATGCAGAAAATCATTGAAAACCTTTGCCAAAAAAAGTTTCAGGTTACCGGAAAATCAACCTTTAAAGATGAATTCGTAACCGCCGGAGGTGTTGATTTAAAGGAAATTAACTTTAAAAACATGTCTTCAAAACTGCTTCCTAATTTTTATATTGCAGGCGAGGTTCTCAATATAGATGCTGTAACGGGAGGGTTCAATTTCCAGGCATGCTGGAGTGAAGCATGGCTGATTGCACAGGATCTCAATAACTTATAAAAAACACACCATGAAAAAGATATCAATGCTCATCTTACTATTAGGAACTCAATTTGCTTTTTCTCAAACAATACAAAAGGAAGAGCAACAAACCTCAACTCCATCGTCGGAGGTAAATAAGGACGAAATCACTCCTGTCGAATATCCCGGAGGAATGATTGCTTTGAGACAAGATATTAGTCAAATCTTTGATCCTTCAAAATTTGAGAACTCCTCGGGAATATCTAAATCAATTACAAAGTTTGATATTAATCCCGATGGGAGTATAAGTTCTATTTCAACAACAGGAAACAATCCTGCTCTGAATAAAGAGATGGACCGCGTCATAAAAGCTTTAAAGACCAAATGGAAGCCTGCTACTAAAAACGGGCAAGCAGTTAAAGCAACGTACCGCATTCCTATGACTTTAAATCTTTAAAATGCTAATCTGAAAAGCTAATAAACCATATCTATGAAAAGAATACTAGCATTCATTTTATGTCTTGGATTTGGGCTTACATTTGCTCAAACAGAAGAAAATAAAACACAACCTGTGGAGAATCATTCTGGAGATCAACATAATCCAGAACAAAGTAAACCTGCAGAATATCCTGGCGGAATTTCAGCATTTATGCGAGAGGTATCTCAAAAAATTAATTCTAACAAAATAAAAGGGGCTAAAAGCAGAACAAGTTCAAAAGCAAAATTTTCTGTCAATGCTAAAGGTTATATTGAAACTATTATCGTAACCGGAGAAAATGAATCTCTTAATCATGAGGTAGAAAGAGTGATGAAATCTATGAAAACCCAATGGAAGCCCGGAGAATATAAGGGGAACCCCGTAATGATTTGGTTTACCCTCCCTTTCTCTATCAATTTTGACTAATCGAGATGCTCTCTGCTAAAAGAAATATATCTACCCTTTTTAAAATCCTTCTCATCATAGGATTTGGATACTTCTTTTGGCTGATGCTGAAAATCACGTTAGAATACATTCCTTTTAATCCTGAAGCCAGTTTTCTGATGATCAAACAGACGGAAGTTATAGATAGGCCAGAATATCTTGCATTTTTCTATACACATGTCTATACCAGTATTTTTGTGCTTCTTTCAGGGTTTCTGTCCATTCTCAGACGGAATTTTGGATTAAAAAACTTCCACCGGAATATGGGAAAAGTATATATTCTTCTCATTCTGATCTGTGCGGCACCTTCCGGAATTTATATGGGAATATTTGCCAACGGAGGCATCCTATCGAAGGTTTCGTTTGTTATTTTGGGCATTTTATGGTGGTTTTCAACGTTTAAAGCGTATCAGCTGGCAAGGCAGAAAAGGTTTAAAGAACACAAACAATGGATGTGGCGGAGTTTTGCCTTTACATTATCTGCTATTACGTTGAGAATGTGGAAAGTTATTATTGTATATTTATTTCATCCCAATCCTATGGATGTCTATCAGATCATTGCATGGCTGGGCTGGGTTCCTAACCTCCTTATTATTGAATATTTAATCACAAAAAAACATATATGAAAATTCTAAATTACACTCTCATTTCTTTACTGACAGTTTCTTTGGTAAGCTGCAAAAAAGATGGGAAAACCAATGAAGCGGGAAAAGATTCTCTAACCGCAAAAAAGGATTCTGTTGTCGTTCCTGAAGTTCATAAAGAATACTATGGAATTTATACCGGTGAATTTGCCGGAATGGAAAAGGTAGTTGACGAAATGGACGGTTCGGAATATGATGTTAATAATTATAAAAGAATTTCTTTGAAGATCAACAGAATCACAAAGGACAGTGTTTACGGACAAAGTATTGTGAATGGAAATCAGCGTCCATTTAAAGGAGTTTTCAATGAAGCTGCAGCCTCTTTTGTCCTGGATGAACCTGGAAATGACAAAACGGACGGAAGGTTCGAGGTAAAACTGAAAGGCGACAGCTTAACCGGAAAATGGAATGCCTTCAATAAAACATCGGTAAAAGCGCCTTCAAAAACTCTTAAGCTGACAAAAAAAGAGTTCGTTTATAATCCTAACTTTATGCTGGATAAGGATTCTGATCTGGTAGACTGGTCAAACCCTAAAGAGTTTACAGAAAAGTACAAGGATGAAGAAACCGGAAAAACAGAAAGCTATAAAACCTCTAAAAACCGCATCGCCTCAGAAGCGATATTCAAACTGAATGCATCCAAGCAGAAGCTGACGGAAAAAGATCTTAAAAACTTAAGAAAACTTGACCTTGAGATCATCAAAAATTCTGTATTTGCAAGACATGGCTATTCTTTTAAAAAAGAAACCTACAGAAACTTCTTTGAACAGACAGATTGGTATATTCCTGTTTCCAGCAATGTAGATAATGATCTTTCTCCTATGGAAAAGGACAATGTAGCTTTACTGAACCGCTTTACCAAGTATGCGGAAGATAAATACGATAGTTTTGGAAGATAGGTGCTAGGTTGCAGGAATTAGGTATTAGGGGTCGAGGTTAAGCCATCATTGTTTGTCGTCCTTACAAAAATATAGAGGATTAGGCAGCCTACGGCATAACACAAATTATCAATCCACGAAAAAGAATTTCCGATAACGATATACATTAGGCTTCCAGGACGGAAGCCTAGTTTTTCTGCAATATGGAAATACTGGGCAAATTCTACCATAAATGAAAAAATCAGAATTCCAAGGATCAGCTTCTGGTCATTTACTTTTACAAAACTCTTCACAAAGGTGTACATAAGCATCACCACAATCACATCTCCAAGATAGGCTCTGACAAAGAAAATCCCGCTCAGTTTTGTAGCGATTAAGATTTCTACAAGAAAAATAAGAAGGGTCAGAAGGAAATACTTCAGGCTGAACTGTAATTTCATTTCAAATCGGGTTTAAGGCATAAAAAATCGGTATTCTAAGAACACCGATCTTATTCTAGGTAAGCAAATATATTATTTCTTTACTTTGATTGTACATCCGATGGCCACTGTTTTTGTCATTTTTACAGCATCCCCTTTTATTAAAGCATTTACGGCATCCTGAACATAATATTCTGATACATCATTCGGATTATCATAATTGTTGTCGATAGCGCCAATATATTTTACCATATTCTTTCCGTTTTCCTTTTTCAATACAAAAACATGCGGAGTCTTTGTAGCGCCATACTGCGGGTAAATTTTCTGCCCTTCATCCACCAGATACGGAAAAGTAAAGCCCTTCTGCTTGGCTCTTTCGATCATCTGCTGATAGCCGTCCTCCGGCTGTGCATTAGGATCATTAGGATTAATGGCAATGACCGGATATCCCTGCGCTTTGTATTTTTTATCCAGCTCAATGATTCTGTCTTCATATTTCTTGGCATAAGGACAGTGGTTGCAGGTAAATACCACAATGAATCCTTTTGCACTTTTAAAATCACTCAGAGAGACCATTTTCCCATCAATATTTTTAAGCTTAAAATCAGCAGCTTCATCTCCTACTTCATAGCCTTTTACAGATGAAACGCTCTCTTTTTTATTTTTGCCTTTATCGTGATCCGTTGTCGTAAAGCTCAGTAATCCAAGCCCAACAATGAATGCCGTCATTACAATTTTCAGGTTTTTCATAATAGATTATTTATTGTAGATTTTCTTTAATTGTTTTTTCAAGATCTTCTTTGCTCATTTCACCATCATTAAAATGAATTTTCTCCCCATTTTTATAGAACAGCGTTACCGGAATATTCCCATCCCAGTCTTTTTCGAACCTTGGTATCCAGGTATTCATTCTTTTGATATCATCCAGCAGAAGTACTTCAGCAGTAAGATTTTTATTTTTAATGAATTTCAAAACTCTTTCTTTATCTGCAAGCCTGTCCAGTGAAACCAGAATCATTTTAAATTTAGGATTTCCGGCATATTGATGACTGATCTCCATAAAATGAGGCATTTCCTTTACACAAGGGCCACAGGTAGTTGACCAAAAGTTGACCACAAGAAGTTTATCTTTCTCTTCCTGAATTCGTTTTTCCAGATTTTCATATTTCACTACTGAAACTTCAGTCTGCTGGGCATTGAAAACCGTACAAAAAAGAAACAGTGCCATTATTTTCAACAAATTCTTCATCCTCAAATTTAATAAATAATTGTAAACCAATCCCCTATAAGAATCATCTAATTTTTTTTTATACCTTTGATAGTAAACTAAAAACCATCAGCCATGAAAAAGACTTATTTACTTTTGCTAATTTTCTTTTTAGCATCGTGCTCAAGCAGCAATAATGATACTCCTTTACCTGATAATAATGGAAACAACAATGATGGAACTCCTGTTCTGGTAACCAAAGTGATCACAAGCGGAGAGACATCAACCTATTCTTATAACGGATCGAAACTATTTCAGATCATTAATATCACCAAAGGAAACGTAACTACATTTACTTATACTAATGATTTGATTACTCAATCTGAAACCATTGGTCCGAATCCTCAGACGAACCAATATACTTATGATACTGATAAAAGGCTGATCAAATTAATAGCTTCGGGAGTTTCCTTCGGCACTTCATGGAGCTTAGAATCAGATTATACTTATAAACCCAATAACAGAGTAGAAATAAAATTCTACAAAAAATTTACACCTCCATTACAAAGAAGAAGGGGGTCAGTATCTGCAGTATTGAATACTGATGGCTCACTGAGCAGTTGGAATGGTAGTTTCGATAGAACTCTAAATGATAATCCAGGTGTAATAGCCACTTCTAAGTTAAAAACAGTAGAATACGATACAAAAAATTCTCCTTTTAAAAATATAACAGGATACCTAAAGATTATCGATTTGGAAAATAAAAACGGCTCTTCGCACAATACACTAAATTACGATCATATGATTAATTATGAATATCTACCCGCACCAACCGTAGAGGCTGAACGCACAGCATTCAAATCAGATTTCGAATATAATACCAGTGCTTACCCTATAAAAGAAACCCGAACAACTTACGCGAACTACAAGGGATCACCAACGACTATTAATATCAGTACTTTTGAATACAATCACTTATAAAAAAGAGAGCTAAAAGCTCTCTTTTTATAGAAGAAGATCGCGATATTAAAATTCATAAACACATTATAATCAATAACATATAAAAATAGGTTTTATATATTTTACAAATAAACAGTTTATTTTCATCAGCAATTCATTTTTTTGATATTTTTACTGCCTTAAATTAAAACCATGAAAAAAGCTTATTTACTTCTGCCAATTTTCTTTTTGGCATCCTGCTCTAGCAGTAATGATGATAACGAATCATCTAACAATAACGGGAACAACAATGATAATAGTCCGGTCTTAGTTACAAAAATGGTTGCTGACGGAGACACTTCAACGTACACTTACAATGGCTCGAAAATCTCTCAGATTAAAAACATCACCAATAGTGAAGTTACCCTATTCAGTTATTCAGGAGATCTGATTACTCAGCAGGTAACTACCGGTTCAAGCACCAGCTATAAAACCAATTATACCTATGATGGAAACAGCAGATTAAGCAAAAAAATATATGTTGAGAATAATCTTTCATCCGGAACTGTTTCTACAGTAGAAACCAATTATACCTATCTTTCCAGCAATAGTGTAAAAATTACCTATACTGCAAACTTTACAGGGTCTCCTGCTATGAGAACCGGTACGAAAATGGCAACATTAAATGCAGACGGCTCACTGAGCAGCTGGACTGAAACAGCATCAGTTCCTTCTAACACCGGAGGATTTCATAGTGCAACGGGATCTTTACAGCCTATCCAATACGATACTAAGAACGTTCCTTTTAAAAATATAACAGGATTTTTAAAAATTATTGATACCGAAGATGAAAACGGATCTACCCACAATATCCTAAGCTATAATAATCTCCTTAATTATAACAATGGTTCAGGAAGTGCTGAATGGGGAATCTTTAAGTCTACTTACGAATACAATACCAGCAATTATCCTACTAAAAATGTCAAAACTTATTATAATAAGACCGGCACAGGGGTAACGAACAGCGAATTGAATACTTACGAATACAATCATTTATAATAGAAAAGAGAGCTTAACGCTCTCTTTTTGTTTTCATTAACACCTATGTTAAATTTTTCCCAATCCATGGAATTATATAAATCATTTTGTATATTAGCTCTGAATCAAAACTAAAATTACCATGAAAAAATCAAACATTCAAAAGAGAAAATTAACCAAAAATGAGTTAAAAGAAATTAATGGTGGAGCACTTCCTCCCAGATGTCTCCGCGGATTCTGCACGCTTCCTGACTCAGGAGAGATGGTACCGGGCCTTGTGGGAAGAGATGGATTTTGCTGCTAATCAAAAATTAATACTCAAAAACTAATCAAACTAAAACTACCATGAAAAAATCAAACATTCAGAAAAGAAAACTAACAAAAAGCGAATTGAAGGAAATAAACGGAGGTAACGGACCTATCGCTTGCCCTGAAGGATTATGCAAAATAGGTGATGACCAATATGTTATCGGACCTGTAGGTAGAGACGGGTACTGCTGTTAATATCACGTAATCTTGTTAGATAAAATAAGGATTGAGGAAACCCCTCAATCTTTTTTTGTGAAATCATTTCTACACCAAAAAAAACATAACAATTTGAATAACAATCTTTTGAATTATATTTTTCCTTATCTTAGTGAAACCAAATTCAAATTATTATGAAAAATTCAAAAAATCAGAAAAGAAAGCTTAGTAAAAATGAGCTGAAAGAGATCAGCGGAGGGGCCAACAGACCTATCTGCCCAAGAGTAATAAGCTGTACAGATCCTAATACCGGAGAGGAAAGATCTGGAGTTCCCGGGATGCAGGATGGATTTTGCTGTTAACCAAGTTTATAATATTTAAACAAGGAAAATATGAAAGGTTCAAACATTCAGAAAAGGAAACTCACCAAAACTGAGCTGAAAGAAATCAACGGCGGGGCAGCCTGCGCAGAAGGTTTATGCAAACTGAGAGGAGTAAGCCACTTCCTGATCATTGGCCCAAGAGGTAAAGACGGCTATTGCTGTTAATTAAGCTTTAATTTTATAACAAAAAAAATGATTGGATTATTTTCCAATCATTTTTTTTATCGCGTTTAGCTTCATCAAAGCCTCAATTGGTGTCAAAGTATTGATATCTATTTTCGTCAGTTCCTCACGGATATTCTCCAGAACAGGATCATCCAGCTGGAAGAAAGAGAGCTGCATATTTTCCTCAGTCACTCTTTTGATACTCTCAGAAGTATTTCCTCCCTGGGTTCTGCTCGCTTCAAGTGTTTTAAGAATTTCATTCGCTCTGTTCACCACTTTGGAAGGCATCCCGGCTAGTTTTGCAACATGAATACCGAAACTGTGCTCACTTCCTCCTGGAACCAGCTTTCTCAGAAAAATAATATTTCCTTTGTTTTCCTGGATAGAAACGTGGAAATTTTTCACCCTCTCAAAGTTGATGGTCATTTCATTCAGCTCATGATAGTGGGTTGCAAACAGGGTCTTCGCCTGCGTTGGATGCTGATGAAGATATTCTGCAATAGCCCATGCGATAGAAACCCCGTCATAAGTGGAAGTTCCACGGCCGATTTCATCCAGTAAAATCAGGCTTCGTTCTGAAATATTATTCAGAATGTTCGCCGCTTCATTCATTTCTACCATGAAAGTAGACTCTCCTGCAGAAATATTATCTGTGGCCCCTACCCTTGTAAAAATCTTATCCAGCATTCCGATTTCAGCATGCTTTGCAGGCACAAAACTTCCGATCTGAGCCAAAAGACATACAATAGCCGTCTGTCGCAGAATTGCCGATTTACCGGCCATGTTCGGACCTGTAACCATAATGATCTGCTGAGAATCTTTATCCAGAAAAATATCATTCGGAATGTACTTTTCTCCTAAGGGAAGAGCATTCTCAATGATCGGGTGTCTGGCTTCTTTTAGATCGATCGCATAGCCGTTATTCAAAACAGGCTTTGTATAACTCTCAGAAACAGCCAGTTCAGATAAACCGGCAGCCACATCAAGTTGTGCAATGATATTGGAGTTCCCCTGGATCTGATCGATATAAATCATCGTTTCTGCACATAAATTCCTGTACAGTGAAGTTTCCAGAACGCCGATTTTTTCTTCGGCTCCCAGGATCTGGTTTTCATATTCCTTTAACTCTTCGGTAATATATCTTTCGGCATTCACCAGGGTCTGCTTTCTTACCCAGTCATCTGGAACTTTATCTTTATGGGTGTTTCGGACTTCAATATAGTATCCGAAAACGTTATTAAAATCAATTTTAAGACTTGAAATTCCCGTTCTTTCAATCTCTCTCTGGCACATATCATCCAGAAACCCGCGTCCTTTACTCTGCAGGTTTCTCAATCTGTCCAGCTCTTCAGAAATACCGGCTTTAATAATATTTCCTTTGGCAATGTTTACCGGAAGTTCTTCATTAAGATGATTTTCCAGGAATTTAATTAATTCTTCCAGATCAAATAACGGTTCCAGCCACGCCAGTACCCCTGCATGAGGATGCAATAACCCTTTGATTTTATGGATATTAATCAAACTTTGACGCAGGTATCCCAATTCTTTGGGTGAAATTTTTTCTGCAGCCAGTTTTCCCATTAATCTGTCAAGATCCGAAATCGATTTCAAAAGCTGGCAGATCTCATATTTCAGAGGTTCATTTTCGTTTAAGAAATCAATCAGAGAAAGTCTTCTCATAATCTCATCCACTGATTTTAAAGGAAGAATAATTCTTCTTCTCAATAATCTCCCTCCCATCGGAGTAGAAGTTTTGTCAATGATATCCAGCAGAGATTTTCCTTGTGGATTGCTTGGATAAACAATTTCCAGATTTCTCAGCGTAAAATTATCCATCATCAGATAATCTTCCTGTGGAATGATCTGAAGTTTTGTGATATGGGAAAGCAGATTATGATGAGTATCCTCCACCAGATAGGCAAAAATAGCCCCTGCTGCGGTGATTGCTAGTGGAAGACTCTCTACCCCAAATCCTTTTAAAGAATTGGTTTTAAAGTGACTCGTTAATTTTTCGTAGGCAAAATTATATTGGAAAGCCCAGTCTTCCAGTTTGAAAGCATTTTTATTTTTTATCTGCTCCGGAATCTGTGTGCTTCTCTGGAAAATAATCTCACTGGGATCAAAAGTATTGACAATATGCAACAGTTTTTCCAGAGTTCCTTCACTTACCAGAAACTCTCCTGTAGAGATATCTACTAAGGCCATTCCGTATTTCTCTTTTTCTTTGTGTAAAGAAAGAAGGAAATTATTCTTTTTTGAATTTAAAACCTGGTCATTGAAGGTAACACCGGGTGTAACCAACTCCGTAACGCCTCTTTTTACAATCCCTTTCACTGTTTTTGGGTCCTCCAGCTGATCGCAGATCGCCACCCTCATGCCTGCTCTTACCAATTTTGGAAGATAAGAATCTACAGAGTGATGTGGAAATCCGGCCAGCTCTATATGCCCATCACCATTGGCTCTTTTGGTAAGCACAATACCCAGAATCTGAGAAGTTCTGACAGCATCCTGCCCAAAAGTTTCATAAAAATCCCCAACTCTGAATAATAATAGCGCATCAGGGTATTTCGCCTTGATGGTATTGTACTGCGTCATTAACGGGGTTTCTTTCTTCGCTGCTTTTGCCATAGTAAAAAATGAGCCCCAAATTTAGAAAAATAAATTCAGGGTATGAGAATTGTTTATCAGTTAATCTTTTATACTTTTCTTTATCAGCAATTAATCGTATTTTCACCATCAAATCACATTATTCATGGAATTTCCTGTTTTAGAAACTGAAAGGCTTATTTTACGTCAGCTTACGTTTGATGATACCCAAGATTTGTTCGAGTATTTTTCTCTGGATGAAGTTATGGAATATTATGATCTGGATACCTTTAAAACAGAAGAGGATTCCCGACGTATTATTCAACATTTTAACAGTGAATTTGAAAAAGGAAAAGGTTTCAGATGGGCTCTGGAACTGAAATCTACTGGAAAAGTCATCGGAACCTGCGGTTACCACAACTGGTACAGAGAACACTTCCGGGCGGAAGTCGGCTATGAACTTAATCCCAAATTCTGGCAGCAATCTTATATGAAAGAAGCCATTCTCCCGATTCTGACCTACGGATTTGAAACAATGAGACTGCACCGTATAGATGCATTCATTGATCCCTCCAATATCTCTTCTGAAAGATTGTTATCTTCTTTAAATTTCAGCAAAGAAGGTACTTTAAAAGATTATTTTTTTGAAAAAGGGAAATTTGTAGATGCTACAATCTTTGGACTGATTAATAAATAAGCGGGAAGCACGAAGATGGAAGTTTCGATGGGTCGTTTTAAGTAATGGTTATCCTTTAAATAAAAATGAAATCCAGTAATACTAAGCTGTAAAGAGGCTTCCCTCCTCCAGCTTCCTTCTCCCCTTCCCTTTTATCTTCCTGCTTTCATATGTTTCTCCAATGCTTCTGAGCTCTTTTTATAGGCCCATTTCTGCTTATAATCCACCCATTTGGCTTTGAAAAGTTTACGCATGAGTTTATCTGTATATCTCATAATAAAAACGTGATACAGCATATTGGCAAAGACATTAGGCTTATTGGGAAGGGCTCTTAAAGAGAGCGAAAAACCGGGCTCCAGATATCTGTTGAAGTGCCAGAATGCCCCAGGAATAAAGAGCGCATCACCATGTTCCATGAAAATTTCATAGCCTTTCGCATATTTCAGGGCAGGAAACTTTTCATAATCCGGATTCTCATAATCCAGTTCATAAATGGTATGAACCGATAAGGGAACTTTATATAAAAACGGAGATTGCTTCTGGTCAAATAGCAGGATTCTTTTTTTTCCTTCAAAGTGGATATGCATAAAATCACCCAGATCCACATCATAATGCATTAAAACATGAGCTTCACTACCTCCGAAGAACAAAGTAGGCAGTCTTTTGAAAAACTTCATCCCCAAATCCGGATAGGTGAAATTTTTCAGCAGCTCAGGAAGTTTGTCTGTGATGATATAGAAAAAGATTCTCAGATCTGAAGGTTTACTTTTTATAGTATCAATATACTCCTTCATTTTCATACGGGTGACCGGAGCATCTGAGCTTTTCGCAGCATCAGCCGGCTTATTGTTGTACAACGGCACCTCCTGATCACCTGCTTTCTCCCGGATATATGACAGATTCCACTTTTCAAAAGCATCCCATCGGCTGGCGAAATTCTTGATTAAAAGAGGTTTCTGTTTTTTAAAATAGTTCTTCTGAAAATCTTCTTTACTGATATCATCTACAATATCTACGCTTTCGAGGATCATGTATTTTATATTTAGTGCGAACTAAAAATAGTCTTTTTTTGAAACCTGCAAAAATTTTAAAAGAAGAGATAAAGACTTACTTTAATAAATACAGCAGTATGGAAATGATTCCTCCCAAAAAAGTGACAGCACAGCCCGGAGAACTTTTGCTTCCCCTTCCTCTGCCACGGGTATTCACATAATGACCGCTTACCCAGGTTCCGTTTTTTTTGAAGTGTCCCTTTCTATAATAACCCATGTTCTAGTTTTTAAAGCAAAATAAAGAGGTCTTTCAGGATAAATTTTACGGTTTCCCATAAGTCAGCGCTAAATGAAAAAAAATTATATTTGTAGTAATAAGTCAACTTATGAGAGCCTACAATACCAAACATTTCATTAAAATCCTTTTCAGTTTACACAAAAGCGATACCTTAAAAATTCTTTTCCCGAGTATGGTTCTTGTAGGATTATATTCCTGGGGTATTCAGTATCTGGAGGTAGGATATTTCCATCTTACTTCAAAATCCGGAATCAGCAATGTGGGAATGATACATTCTCTGCTGGGTTTTGTTCTTTCTCTTTTACTGGTTTTCAGAACCAATACGGCCTATGACAGATGGTGGGAAGGCCGTAAACTTTGGGGGAAACTGGTAAACGACACCCGAAATTTTGCTATAAAGATCAATACCATTTTGGGGGACAACCGTCAGGATGCAGAACAAATTGCACGATATTTAAAGTTTTTTCCACACTTTTTAGCCAAACATCTTTCTAAAGAATCTACAAGACTGGCTTTGGATGAAGATTATTCTGAAATAGAAAATTCATTAAAAAATCATGGTCCGAGCGAGATGATTATTCTGATGAGCCATAAATTGAACTTATTAAAGAAGGAAGGTAAGATTTCAGAAATTGAAATGCTGTATTTAGACACTCAGCTTTCGGGGTTTCTGGATGTATGTGGAGGTTGTGAGAGAATCAAAAATACACCGATCCCCTATTCTTACTCCTCTTTCATCAAGAAATTTATTATCCTGTACGTTTTTGCACTGCCTATTGCTTATGTCATCACCATCGGTCTTTTTATGATCCCGCTTACCGTTTTTGTCTATTATGTATTGATGAGCCTTGAGCTTATTGCGGAAGAAATTGAAGACCCTTTCAATAATGATGAAAACGATATTCCTATGGAAGCATTGGCGCAGAATATTGAAAAAAATGTACATCAGATTATGAACAGAAAATAAAAAATCAAGCTTTTAAAGCTTGATTTCTTTTAATTCTCCGTCTTGTTTTATTTCTACAAACTTGCTTTCCCTGTTGGCCGCAGAATAACCGTAGAAAAATGTATTATATATAGGAGAGGAATACATATATCCCCCCATCCCATTATAGGTGTCTGTAGTCCCTGTCTGTTTCTGATAACTTGCTGTCGCTGTAAAATTGATAATCGTTTCAAGATAATATTTGCCCGGTTTCAGTTTTTCAAACTTAAATCTGCCGCGGTCATCCGTTAATGCCTCTACTCTATATTTAAAAGCCTCTTCAGACATATACACCGTATTTTTTTTGTTTTCATATTTCCTTCTCATGTCATAAAACTCTTCAAAATAAGGAGTCACCGGAAAGAGCATGATTACTGTTCCTTGCTTTGCATAATGTTTTTCCCCTAGCAAAGGTTTAATGCCCAGGGCTGTTTTCTGCTTGGTAGAAGCCACCCCTTCAATGGTAGAATTACCGAATCCAAGCATGTCACGGGCCATTTTTTTGTCAAAAAAGGCTTGAGGATAATACGTATTTTGTGCTCCCAGGTACACAAACCCCATCATCAGTATGAATAATGTGAATAATTTTTTCATAGTATATTTTTGAGTCAAATATAAGTATTTTACTATTTTTGAAATAAAAATAGCTATGAAGTACATGTTTCTATTGTTTTTTTCCGCTTCTGCTATCGTTATGGCACAGAAACCTTGTGGATATAAAGACGGATTACAAGAGGGATCTTGTAAAGAATTCTATGATAACGGACAGGTAAAAAATACCGTGGAATGGAAAAAAGGGAAAGTGGATGGCGATGCCGTTTTTTATTACGACAGCGGAAAAGTACAGTCAAAAGGAGAATACAAAAAGGGATTCAAAGTAAAAGAATGGTCCTATTTTGATAAGAACGGAGTACTCACGTCTAAAGAAGCTTTTAGAAATGGGGAAAAGAATGTTTATGACAACAGTCTTACGGCTACTTTTTATTCTCCTGCAGGTAAAATAACTGAAATTTCGAATTATAAATTCAATAAATTACAGGGTGAAAGCAAAACCTTTCATGAAGACGGAAAATCGTTGAAAGATATCGGGCAGTATGACAACGGCCTTGCTACCGGAAAATGGAAAGCGTTTTATCCATCTGGAAAACTACAGCGTGAGACGGAGCTTGCCAACGACAAAAGAAATGGCAACAGGATTCATTACCGTGAAGACGGAAGCATAGAAAAGACCGAGGTCTATAAAGAAGGAAAATTAATCTCAACAAAATAATACAATTGGTACAGAAACTAAAACTGGAAGAACTTAACAGAATAGATGTAGAAACATTTAAAAAGGTTGAAAAAATTCCGTTGGTCATCATTTTAGACAATATCAGAAGTATGCACAATGTAGGTGCAGCTTTCAGAACGGCAGATGCCTTTTTAATTGAAAAAATCATTCTTTGCGGGATTACCCCCCAGCCTCCTCATCGTGAAATTCATAAAGCGGCACTGGGAGCTACGGAAAGTGTAGACTGGTCTCATGAATCAGACACCAATACGGCCATTGCTGATCTGAAAAGCAAAGGGTACGACATCATCGGAATTGAGCAGACGACCAGCAGCAGGCTTATTACTGATTTTACGATTGACAGATCGAAGAAATATGCCCTGATTTTAGGAAACGAAGTAGAAGGAATCAGTGATGAAGTACTGCCTAATATTGATGTATTCTTAGAAATTCCGCAGCTTGGAACCAAACATTCTCTTAATGTAAGTGTATGTGCTGGAATTGTGATGTGGGAATTTGCAAAAGCTTTAAAATAAAAAAACTGCATATGTCCTTAGTAGACAGTGCAGTTTGAAATAAATCTAATAAAAAGTAAAAATGAAAGGCGACAAAGGTACTTTTTTTTTCTTTACTATCAAATTTTGATGGCATTTTTTTTGTTCCATCTTAAAAAAAGTGGTGTTTTCAGAAAAAGTTTCATTTAATTTTTTATAAATTAGCACAATGTTTATCAAGGACTATATCTCTAAAGACTTTCCGTGTTTTAGCCTGTCTGACTCTATAGAGTCGGCCAGAAACATATTGGAAGATTTCGGATATTCCCATGTTTTCATCAAAAAATCCCATCACTTCTACGGAGCTATTGCAATGGACTTTCTGTATGAAGAAGAGGGCGGAACCCTGAAGGACCTGGAGCACCAGATTGAGCGCTTTGCTATTTTGGAAGACAATAATATTATGGACAGTATCCGTCTGTTTTATACATTCAGTTCCAACGTGATTCCGGTGATTAATAAGAATGAAAAATATCTGGGATATATTACCTGTGAAGATATCTTTCAGGACCTTTCCCGTTATCCTTTATTTTCAGAATCAGGAGCTATTCTTACCGTAGAAACTCCCGCCAGAAAATATTCAATGACGGAAATTGCCAGTATTGTAGAAACCAATAATGCTAAATTCTACGGTGGGTTTATAAGTTTCATGTCTGATGAGGTGATCCATGTGACCATAAAAATCAGTAGTGAAAATCTGGCCTCGATAGACTCAACTTTTGACCGGTACGACTACAGAATTGTTGAAAAATACTATTCTGATGAGAAATCCGATCTGTTTAAAGACCGTTTTGGTTTTTTACAAAAATTCATAGAAATATAACATGAAGGCAGCCATATATTCTCAGAAAAAAGATCTTGATACTTTTTTATATTTAAGCAAGTTTATCTCTGAACTTGAAGCCAGAGATGTAAAATCTGTTCTATATGATGAAATGGCTGAAGCACTTCAGTTTTCAAAAATCTTCGAAACATTCAACTGTAAACAGGATCTTCTGGATAAAGAAGTAGATCTGTTTTTCACTTTTGGCGGAGACGGAACGATCGTAAACTCATTAACATTCATTGAGGATCTTGAAATTCCTGTTGTAGGAGTGAATACGGGAAGACTTGGGTTTTTAGCCTTTTTCACAAAAGAAGAAGCCTTTAAAGAACTGGATTCCATCTTAAAAGGAGATGTAAAAACAAGCCGCCGTTCTGTCATTGAAGTCGTATCTCCCAATCTGGAAGGTTTTTTTCCTTATGCATTGAACGATGTCACTGTTTCCAGAAAAGAAACCACCTCCATGATTACGGTAGATTCTTATATCAATGATGAGTTTTTGAATGTATTCTGGGGTGATGGTGTGATCATTTCAACACCTACCGGTTCTACTGCCTACTCTTTGAGCTGTGGTGGACCGATCATTTCTCCGAACAACGAAAATTTTGTCATCACTCCTATTGCCCCTCACAATCTGAATGTGAGACCATTGGTGGTAAATGATAAAGTAGAAATAAAATTCAGGGTAGAAAGCCGTGTACCCCAATACTCCCTTTCTTTGGATTCCCGATTGATCCATATCGAAACTGATAAGGAAATTATTATCAAAAAGGCGGGATTCCAGCTTCTTCTGGTACAGCCCAACGGTTTGAGTTTCTATGAAACCATCCGTCAGAAGCTACTTTGGGGCAGGGATAAAAGAAATTAGTAATTTCTTAAAAATGATTACCTTTACACAAAATTAAAACACCTAATAAATTTATAATAAAAAGTAAAACATGAGCAGAATTTTTCCGGCAGGAGTTGCCACAGGTCAGCTAGTTACTGATATCTTTCAGTATGCTAAAGAAAACAAATTTGCATTACCTGCAGTAAACGTAATTGGATCAAGCAACATCAATGCTGTGATGGAAACTGCAGCGAAATTGAACGCTCCTGTAATTATTCAGTTTTCAAATGGTGGGGCTGCATTCAACGCAGGGAAAGGATTAAACAATGACGGACAAAAAGCTGCCATCTTAGGATCTATTGCTGGTGCAAAACATATTCACACTCTTGCTGAAGCATACGGAGCAACAGTAATTCTACACACAGACCACTGTGCAAAGAAATTACTTCCTTGGATCGACGGATTGATGGATGCTAACGAAGAATTCTTCAAGCAGACAGGAAAATCTCTTTACTCTTCTCACATGCTGGACCTTTCTGAAGAATCTTTAGAAGAAAATCTTGAGATTTCAGCTCAATATTTCGAAAGAATGGCAAAACTTCAGATGACTCTTGAAGTAGAAATCGGAGTTACTGGTGGTGAAGAAGATGGTGTTGACAACTCAGACGTTGATAACTCTAAATTATATACTCAGCCTGAAGATATAGCGTATACTTATGAAAAATTAAAAGCTATTTCTGACAACTTTACTATTGCTGCTGCATTCGGTAACGTACACGGAGTTTACAAGCCAGGAAACGTAGTTCTTACACCAAAAATCCTTGACAATTCTCAGAAATATGTTCAGGAAAAATTCGGAACGGCAGCGAAACCTGTTAATTTTGTATTCCACGGAGGTTCAGGATCTACTTTAGAAGAGATCAGAGAGGCTATCGACTATGGAGTAATTAAAATGAATATCGATACTGACCTTCAGTTTGCATATACAGAAGGCGTTAGAGATTATATGGTAAACAATATTGAGTATTTAAGAACTCAAATCGGAAACCCTGAAGGAGAAGAAAAACCTAACAAAAAATTCTATGACCCAAGAGTTTGGGTAAGAAAAGGTGAAGACACATTCTCTACAAGATTGGTGAAAGCATTTGAAGATTTAAATAACGTAAATACTTTAAAATAAGAACTGTACATTTGTACCGATGTAAAAAATATTCATGAGAAATACATTTACATTGGTACATTTTACATTTATACATTAATACAAGCAAAAATGGCATTCGACTGGTTTAAAAGAAAAGCAAAAAACATTACCACTTCTACTGATGAAAAAAAGGACGTTCCCAAAGGTCTATGGCATCAGACTCCATCCGGAAAAGTTGTGGAACATGATGAACTAAAGAGAAATAACTATGTTTCTCCTGAAGACGGATTTCATGTAAGAATAGGAAGTTCGGAATTTTTTGACATCCTTTTTGACGGTGGTAAATTTACCGAACTGGATGCTAATGTTGAAAGTATTGATATCTTAAACTTTAAAGATACAAAACCTTACAAAGACCGTTTAAAAGAAGTAAAAGCGAAGACAAAACTTACAGACTCTATCAGAAATGCTGTAGGAACTGTAAAAGGTACTGAAATGGTAGTTTCTTGTATGGATTTTGCTTTTATTGGTGGATCTTTAGGATCTGTAATGGGAGAAAAAATCAGAAGAGCAGTAGATTACTGTATTGCCAATAAACTTCCGTATATGATTATCTGTCAGTCCGGAGGAGCAAGAATGCAGGAAGCAACCTACTCTTTGATGCAGCTGGCAAAAGTTCAGGCTAAATTAGCTCAGCTTTCTGAAGCAGGACTTTTATACATCGCTTATCTTTGTGACCCTACATTCGGAGGAATCACAGCTTCTTTTGCAATGACCGCTGATATCATCATGGCAGAGCCGGGAGCATTGATCGGTTTCGCAGGACCAAGAGTAATCCGTGAGACGATCGGTAGAGACTTACCGGAAGGATTCCAGACATCAGAATTCTTACAGGAAAAAGGATTTGTAGATTTCATCGTAAAAAGAACTGAAATTCAGGATACTGTTGCCAAAACAGTTAATTTATTAGCTGTAAAAGCGTAGTATCTGTAACAAAAACAATACAATCTCTCTCTAATTAGGGAGAGATTTTTATTTATGAGGACTTTTAAGATATTTTTCAATACCATCAGAAGTATGAGTTTTAAGAAGATTATGCGTCTTTTATCACTTATCCTTCCCCATCCTCTTTTTGCCCTATTGAGTTTTCACGCTACGGTAAAAGCATTTACCATTGCACAGAAAAAATTCCCACAAACAGCCTCCAATAATGGAATCGGGAATGCTTTCAGACACGCTCTGTGGTGCTGCTTCATTATGATGTACTGCTGCAAGGTCTCTTCTCCTAAAAAAGCGCTTGATTTTTGCAAAAGAATTACAGATATGCATGAAGAACTATTCCCCAATGAGCCTTTGGAAACAAAAATGGACCTCCACAACAATAAAATCGGAATGGATTATTTCATGGAGCTTCTGCCAGGTATTCACCGCCAGTTTTTTGAAAAAAGCTTTTTTGTAGAGGCATTGGTCAAAAAAATGGATGATGCCAAAGTTCTGAAGAATTTGGATGATAATTTTGAAGGTCATCTTATCTATTTGAAAGAGTAGATCTATTTTTTTCAGCCAAAAAGTTTTATTTAGAATAACACTTTAGAACACTTAAGTGCTCTTCTTTACTGTATAATATTTTACTGTATGAAAACTAAAGTGTTTAATTCTTTTATGACTTTTGTAGTTTAAAGTATTTTTGATAAGTTTAAACAATTAAATCAATCAGATGGTTCTCAGCAGAATTTGGTCGGCTTTTATTATTATTGCCATTGCCATTGCCAGTATAAAATACGTTTCATCAGCTCACTACAAAACTATTTTCAATGATATGGTTGTGGGAAAAGGTGGTGATACCGTGAAGGTTGTATCTCAACCGATGAACAGCCTCTCTCCTGTTATCAGAGACAGTCTGATGAAAAAAAATGATTTTGCAGACAGCAGAATTCATTACAAAACAGATTCTTTAAAACAAAATGTAAGCGTTTATCGTGTTCAGGAAGCTGATGGAGTGATCGGAACCTCAGAAACAGCGGTAAAGATATGTATTGGACTTATCGGAATCATGACGCTTTTCATGGGATTCATGAGTATTGCTGAAAAAGCAGGAGGAATTAATCTTCTAAGCCGTCTGATCCAGCCGTTTTTCTCCAAATTATTTCCTGACATCCCTAAAAACCATCCCGCTTTCGGACATATGCTGATGAATTTCAGCGCCAATCTTCTGGGATTAGATAATGCAGCGACTCCTTTTGGGCTAAAAGCAATGGAAAGTTTACAGAGCTTAAATCCCAATAAAGATACCGCCAGCAATTCGCAGATTATGTTTTTATGTCTCCATGCCGGAGGGATGACCTTAATTCCTGTATCCATTATTGCGATCAGAGCATCCATGGGTTCAAAGACCCCTACTGATATATTTCTGCCCTGTATGATTGCGACTTTTGCGGCTACATTGGCTGCGATGATTATTGTTTCTTTATATCAGAAGATCAACCTGCTTCGCCCTGTCGTTATTGCTTATGTAGGAGGAATTTCAGCCGTTATTGCTTTACTGGTGGTCTATCTTGTACAGCTAAGTAAAGATGAACTGGATGACTTCAGTAAGATATTAAGCAATGGACTTATTCTCTTTATTTTCCTTGCCATAGTACTTGGAGCTGTTTATAAAAAAATCAATGTTTTTGATGCCTTTATTGAAGGGGCAAAAGAAGGTTTTACCACCTGCGTCAAGATTATCCCTTATCTGGTTGGAATGCTGATTGCCATTTCCTTATTAAGAACTTCTGGTGTTTTTGATGTGATCATTGACGGAATGAAATGGGTGGCCAACGTGGCCAATATGGATCCAAGATTTGTTGATGGACTTCCAACGGCTTTAATCAAGCCTTTATCCGGTTCAGGAGCAAGAGGGATGATGGTGGATACGATGTCAACATTCGGAGCTGATAGTTTCCAGGGGAAACTAGCGGCCGTACTTCAGGGAAGCTCAGATACGACGTTCTACGTGATCGCAGTTTATTTTGGCGCCGTTGCCGTTAAGAATACAAGATACACAGTAATTGCTATGCTTCTGGCCGATTTAGTCGGTGTTATCACTGCAATTGCCTTGGCTTATTTGTTCTTTGCTTAATTAAAAGCTGCTGGTTGAGACCGATGCTATTAATTTTAAACACTAAACTTAAAACTTTAAATCATTATGATTACAGATAAAGAATTTACTTTAAGACTTATTCGCCAATTGACTCAGGCATTAGAAAAATTGATCCTGGATAAACCAGAAGAAAGCTTAATGCAGAAAGAACTGGATTTTGATACTTTGATGAGAGATATTTTCAAGATGAGTTTCACGGAAATATCTTCGAAAACAAAAGAAGAAATAATTGCCATTGTCAATGAAAGGCAGGAAAGAGATCACAAAGATTATTATGAAATGCTTGGAAACCTTTTCTACTTCAACAGCAGGCATGATCAGAATAAAGACTTTCAGGATAAAGCAAAGACATTTTATGAGCTGTATCTTCAGACCAGCGGTATTTTTGCCCTTCCGATTATCAACAGAATAAATGAATTAAAAAAAGCACTTGAATAAAGTGCTTTTGTATTTTAGAATGTAATTTTATAACTTCCGGTTGATGACGTATTGGCTTTCTCTGCCTTTACATATTTCTTCACCCAGGCCACGGATGTGGAAGATACACAAGGGTCTGAAACTCCTCCGGCTCTTCTTGCAGACACCACATTTCCTGCTTTATCAACAGTATAAGCAATGGTAATCGATCCGCTTACAGTACAGCTGTGAGAAGGCTGAGCCCCTCCTCTTCCCATTGTTCCTGGAATATAACCAACGAGCTTTCTATCAATTCCAACTTTACTGTCTCCGTTTCCATCTCCACCCAAAGGATCTCCTGCATTTCCGATTCCTTCTCCTGTTCCTTGGCTTCCTGCTTTTGTACCTCTTCCTTTAATCAGGTTTCCAATAGCAGCATTTCCTTTTCCATCCCCATTTCCGGTTTTTGAATTGGCCGTAGCAGCACCTGATTTCTTGGTATTTTTTGAAGCGCTCGCGCTTGTTGCTTCTTTTTTCTCAGCTTTTTTTGAATCTTCCTTTTTAGGAACTGTTGCTTTTGAATTTTTTCCGGTAATAGCCTTCTCCTTAACTTCCGTTTTCTTTGGTGCGGGAGTAGGTACCGGTTCTGGTTTTACTACAGTTTTTGTTTCCGGAACAGGTGTTTCTGCTGGTTCCGGTGTCACTTCTTCTGTAGCTGCAGCAAGACTTCCCGGCTGCTCAGCAGGCTCTTCAATACCCTTACCGTTTCTGTTATCCCCGAAGTTTACCAACATAGTTGTTACCACTTCAGGTTCTTTATCCAGTTCGGGTTTTAATTTATATAAAAAAACAAAAAGCAAAACGGCAGCCCAGATGAGAATAGAAAGCACAGCGCTCTTTATCCTATCTTTGTTTTCGTCGTTTCTGTTTGCTGTATAGCTTTTCATCTTAAAAAGTAATTCTTTCCGGAAATCCGGATCTGTTATTTATCTTTAACCGTTGCAATAGCAATGTTAAATTTATGTTTTTCAGCGATTTCCATTACAAAAACAACATCTTTATGCAGTGTATTTTCGTCGGCTCTGATCGTGAAAGATTTATTCGTCTGACTGGCTAATTTATCAACAATAATCTTCTCCAGTTCTCCTTTATTTGCAGGGTTATCATCTACAAAGAATGAACCATCCGGCTTGATACTTACTGTAACAGGATTGGGTATATTATCGTCAACAGCTCCGGCTTTCGGCAGATTCACATCAATGGCGCTTTGATTGGCGGCAGAAGAGGTGATCATAAAGAAGATCAGCATCAACAGGATAACGTCTGTCATCGCTGCTAAACTGAATTCCGGGTTTGCTTTATTTCTTCTCTGAATTTTCATCGTAAGAAATTTTATAAAGGTTTATTGATAAGGTCTAAAAATTCTCCTGACATATTCTGAGCTTTCAGTACAAACTTATCAATCCTTGTCAAAAGGATGTTGTAGCAGAAATTAGCAGGAATTGCTACTGCCAGACCTACCGCAGTCTGTCCCAAAGCAGTATAAATACCTTCTGAAAGTGTTTTTGGAGAGAAAGATCCTGTGGCGTGGGATAGATTAAAGAAAGCAATAATCATCCCGATTACTGTACCCAAAAGACCTAACATCGGTGCGATACTTGGTACTACAGCGAGAAGGTTAAGGTTTTTCTCCATATTAGCAACCTCTACCTGAGCCTGCGATTCCATGGCACTTACAATATCAGAAACAGGACGTCCCAATCTTGAAATTCCTTTTTCTAAAATTCTTCCTTCCGGAGAGTTCTGTGTTTTGCAATAATCTGCCGCAGCCTCTATTTTTCCAGCTTTTATAAAGTCTTCGATATTGTTCATGAAGTTGGAATCCGTTTTTGAAGTGAGTCTTTTGATAAAGAAAAATCTTTCAAAAAACAGATAGAGAGAAAATATCCCCAACAGCAACACAATGGCCATCACTATTTTAGCGAATGCCCCCCCATGGAACATGATTTTCCAGAATGAGAACTCTAAGTTGTCTGCAGCAACTGCAGGTGTGGCGATTTGTGCAAATAAAATCTGAGAAAGTTCCGTTAACAGCATTAAATGTGAATTTTATTAAAGTTTCAACGACAAATGTAATAGAATATTATGAATTGAACTCTTAAAAATTGCTTAAAAACAACTTAAAATTTGTTATTATTTACCAATAGCAAATTTCTTTCCAAAAATAATTTTGAAAAGAAATTCGATAGTAAAAAAGGAACAAGGCTTTCGTTAATCCTCGTCTACCTCAATATCATCCTGCTTGAATTCGCATTTTAATCTAAAAGGAATCGGTGTATCAGATCCGGTATAGAAATCATCAATGGCACCCTTCCAGATGACCTGAAGCTCTCCTTCTTCATTTCTTTCGAAAAGAAGCTCGTTGTCGTAGATATAAGCATCTTCGTCATCGAAAAGATCTACTTCTGTGTAGGTTTCTTCATCAGAGTCATTGATTTTGATAGTTTTTCCTTCTATTTCCGTCGATTCAATGGGCAAATCGAAAACTTCAAGTGAAAGCTGCGGAAACTTGTACTGTAGTGAATCATCGTCTACGTGATCCAAACTGTCATCCGTAATAACTTCAACCTCTAAAAAATGTTGTTGATTGCTGTAGATTGCTTTACAATAAGTATTTCTGATATTGTATTTTAGCGTCTCCTCCGGATGGTAAATTTTTAAAATCCCTTTCATTTTTTCTTAAAAAAGAACTGTAATAATATGATTGTTAAACGTTTTAGACAAAGATAAAAAATTGATTCAAAGTTAAAAGGATTTTGAAAATAATTTTTTCAAAATCAATTCATACCATAAGTCTGAATACCCCAATAATACTTATTTTTGTTTTATAAAGATTCTGAAAATGAAAAACATTTTATCAAAAGGTATTCTAGGACTAGGATTGATGATCGGTCTTGCTTCATGCAAAAAATCGGATTCTCCTCTTACGAAAGTAACGCCCAGCAACCTGGACTCTATTGCTTCCAACTACTATGAGCAGTATCTGAAGCTATACCCTTTGGATGCTACTTCTCAGGGAGATACAAGATACAACGACCAGCTTCCTATCAATATTGATAAAGATTTTATCTCAGGGGAAGTCGCTTTCTATAATTCTGTACAGAAACAGCTGGAACACGTAGATTACAAAACGCTTTCTGATGAAGATAAAGTAGTATATGATGTACTGGATTATACTTTAAAGGATAAAATTGAGGCATATGCTTATCATCCTGAATATATTCCTTTTACCCAATTCGGAGGTCTTCCGCTTACTTTTCCATTGTATGGAAGCGGACAGGGAAGCCAGCCTTTTAAAACGGAAAAAGATTACAGTGATTGGTTAAAAAGAATGGAAAAATTCCCGGAATGGATGAATGCAGCCGCAGATAACTTCCGTGAAGGAATCAGCAATAAGGTAGTTCTTCCTAAAAAACTGGTTGTCAAAATGATTCCTCAAATGAAAGCAGAGGAAATCACAACGTCTGACATGGAAAAAAATATTTTCTACGGACCGGTTAAAAACTTCCCGAAAAGCTTTACTCAGGATCAGAAAGACAAATTTTCAGCACTTTATAAAGATGCCATCACGAAAAAAATCATTCCTGCCTACGCAAAAATGGGAGTATTCTTAGAGAAGGAGTATCTTCCAAAGGCAAGAGATACAGATGGATACAACAGCCTTCCTAACGGTAATGAAATTTACAACTATTACGTAAAAAGCTGGACAACCACCAAAAAATCTCCCACTGAGATCAATAAAATCGGACTACAGCAGGTAGCGATGCTTCGTGCAGAAATGGAAAAAGTAAAACAGCAGGTAGGTTTCTCCGGAACTCTGGAAGAATTTATCACTTTTGTAAAAACAGATCCTAAGGCGATGCCTTATAAAACGTCTAAAGAGGTTTTGAATGCTTTCAATGGTATTCTAACGAAGATTACGCCGAAACTGAAAACCATGTTTAACGTAACTCCGAAAACAAAATTTGAAATCAGACAGACAGAGAAATTCAGAGAGGCAAGTGCCAGCGCAGAATATATTCCCGGAACTCCGGATGGAAAAAGAGCGGGGATATTTTATGTTCCGCTGCCGGATCCTACCAAATTCAATGTTACTTCAGGAATGGAATCTCTTTTCCTTCATGAGGCAATTCCAGGACATCATTACCAGGTTTCTCTTCAGCAGGAAAATACAAAACTTCCTAAATTCATGAGATTCGGATGGTTTGGAGCTTATGGAGAAGGATGGGCACATTATTGTGAAACACTAGGTCCTGAGTTCGGTTTGTATACAGATCCTTATCAAAAAATGGGATATTTAAGCGATCAGATGTTGAGAGCAGTACGACTTGTAGTAGATACGGGACTTCATACCGGGAAAATGTCAAGAGAAGAAGCCATCAAATATTTCTTAAGCAACATATCTTATGATGAGGGGTCTGCCACAGCAGAAGTAGAAAGATATATGGCAATGCCGGGACAGGCTTTAGGCTACAAAATAGGTTCTTTAAGAATCCGTGAGTTGAGAGAAAAATATCAGAAAGAACTGGGAAAGAAATTCAATCTGGCGAGCTTCCATGACGAAGTATTAAGCCAGGGATGCCTTCCTTTGGATGTTCTGAACAGAAAAATGGAGCTTTGGGCTCAAAAACAAAAATAGTTTCTTATGAGACTATTTTTGTTTTCTCATGATATCAACAAATAACCATGAATATTAAAAGTCTAACAAAATTATTCTTACTTATTTTGTTCCTGAATACAGGAAGCACATTTTTTGCTCAAACCAAATATCAAAAGGATTTTATTGAATTCTGGACGGATATCAATAATCATTATGCATATTTAGATCAGCAAAATATTGACTGGAAGAAAGTGAAAGAAATTTATGAGCCACAAGTAATCAAAATTTCAAATGACAACGAATTCATTTCATTTCTTGAAAACATTCTTAATGAGCTTTATAATGGTCACACCTCTTTAAATACGAACCTGAATACGTCAAACAGGTTGATCCCATCTGGTTTGGATCTGCATATTGAAAAAACAGGAAATAAGTATTTCATCAGAGACATCCGAAAAGGTTTTGGAGCCGATCTGTCTGGGTTGAAAATAGGAATGGAGGTAACAAGATTCAACGGAAACCCTATTGAGGAACAATTGAAAAAATTTCTTCCAAAATTCACAACCCGTCCTGATCAAAGAATGGATCAATACAGCATTAATATGCTTTTTGCAGGCACACATGACACTCAAAGAGAAATTACAGCAATAGAAAACGGAAAAGAAAAGATATTCAAACCCGTTAATTATGGTAACAGAAATGAGCTGTTATATAAAAAGGTATTAAATAAAAACACAGCCTACATCAAAATAAATAATTCACTAGTTAACAATGACTTGATTGCTGCTTTTGATAAAACGCTCGACAGTTTATTCCAATACAAAAATTTGATTATTGATTTAACGGAGACTCCAGGAGGAGGAAATTCAACTGTTGCCAGAGCTATTATGGGAAGATTTACCAACCAACTTCTCCCCTATCAGACTCACGAATTTGATGAAAAAGAATTTCAGACCAAAAGGCATTGGACAGAATATGTAACTCCGAGAAAGGAAATATACAGCGGGAATGTTTATATTCTTGTGGGGCACTGGACCGGAAGTATGGGAGAAGGAATTGCTATTGGGTTTGACGGAATGAAAAAAGCACAAATTATCGGTACAAGAATGGCCGGTTTAATAGGAGCGGTTTCCAATTTTCAACTCAGCGAAACTAAAATAAGATTTCAGATTCCAACGGAAAGATTATATCATATCAACGGAACGCCAAGAGAAAATTTTATTCCCGGAATCCTAACAGAAAACATTGAAGAAACGATCCAAAAAGCTAAAGAAATACAATAAAATTGATATGATCACAGAAAGCCTTATCTCTCTCTACAACAGAGATTTAAACAAACTAAAAATAGAGATAGAAGCCTATCAAAACGAAGAGAATCTTTGGAAAATTGATAAAACCATTGCCAATTCTGCGGGTAATCTAGTCCTTCATTTGGTGGGAAATCTTAACCATTTTATAGGAACCCACCTTGGAAACACAGGATATGTAAGGCAACGCGACCTGGAGTTTTCATTAAAAGATATCCCAAGAACTGAGCTTATTGAAAAAATAGAGGCAACCGCAGCAATGATAGAGTCTTCTCTTGCTCCATTATCAGAAGATGATCTGAAAAAAGAATATCCGCTGGTTGTTTTCGAAAATACAATGACCACAGATTACTTTCTGATCCACCTGATTGCTCATTTGGATTATCATTTAGGTCAGATTAATTACCACAGAAGGTTGCTGGATTATTAATACCCTTTTACTTTCTTTTACATGATATTTTATACCCTGTCAGGGGTTTAAACCTTGACAGGGTATAAAATTCAAAGATTTTTTCAGAGAAAATTATTTCTCAAACATCATTTTCGTAATAAAATCCTTCTCTCCTTTTCCTCTTGCCGGAGAATATTCTCTTCCATAGAAAATAATCTGAAGATGAAGTTTATTCCATACTTCTTCCGGGAATAATTTCTTGGCATCACGCTCTGTTTCCACCACGTTTTTTCCAGAAGTAAGCTTCCATTGTGTCATAAGACGATGAATATGGGTATCGACCGGAAAAGCAGGAAATCCGAAGCCTTGGCTCATCACCACCGAAGCAGTTTTATGTCCTACTCCAGGCAGCGCTTCCAATTCTTCATACGTTTGGGGTACGACACCGTTATGTCTTTCCAATAATAGCTCGGCCATTTTTTTCAGGTTTTTGGCTTTTGTATTGGACAAACCTATTTCTTTGATCAATTCTTTAATTTGAAATTCTTCCAGTTTTGCCATTCTCTGAGGGGTTCCTGCTACCGCAAAAAGATCAGGGGTAACCTGGTTGACTTTTTTATCGGTTGTTTGTGCAGAAAGTGCCACAGCAACCATTAATGTATACTGATCAGTATGATCCAACGGAATAGGTGTTGTAGGATATAGTTTCTCCAGTTCTATCTGAACGAGCTCGGCTCTTTGCTTTTTTGTCATGTAACCCTTAAATTTGAACAAAATTAAATCATTATGTTGAAAGTTGGAGACAAATTACCTGAATTTGAAGGAATCAATCAAGATGGAGAAACAGTAACCTCATCAAAATTAATGGGAGAAAAACTGGTGGTTTTCTTCTATCCGCAAGCAAGTACCCCAACCTGTACCGTTGAAGCCTGCAATCTGAGTGACAATTATACTGAGCTTAAAAAAGCTGGATTTCAGCTGTTGGGAATAAGTGGTGATTCTGTGAAAAAACAGAAAAATTTCCATAGCAAATTTGCCTTTCCTTATGATCTTATTGCAGATGAAAGTCGTGATATCATTGAAAAATTCGGAGTATGGCAGGAGAAAAAAACGTTTGGAAAAACGTATATGGGAATTGTAAGAACCACTTTTATTTTTGATGAAAATGGGGTATGTACAAGAGTAATTGAAAAAGTAACTTCAAAGACTGCTGCTGAGCAGATTCTGGAAGGATAATTCTTTTTTTAAACACAGATATCACAAATCTTTTCACAAATAACACAATTATGTATCTGTGTTATTTGTGAAAAAATTTTTTATGGATGTATTATTCTGTTTCGTAATAGTTTAATTCTTCGGTCTCCCCGGGAAGAGTCACATGTTTTTTAAACCTTAATCCCAATTTTTCGATAAGCTTTTGGGAAGAAACATTATCTTTTGAAATGATCGCAGAAATTTTGGGTAATCCAAAATCGTCCATCCCAATAGACTTGACCTTCTGAGCCGCTTCGAAAGCATATCCTTTTCCTTCAAACTCTTCCAATAGAGAATATCCGATATCCACGATATCAAGCCCTTCTCTTTCAAAGATTCCCACTGCTCCTATTTTTTCATTCCCTTCTTTGGTCACCAAAAGATAGTTTCCAAATCCCAGTCTTTCAATCTGTGGAGCAAATCTGTTTAAGATATAATTTTCAGCATCCTCAATGGTATTAACATTACGGTTGCCAATATGTTGAATAAATTTTGGTCTGTTATAAAGTTCAAAGACAAAATCTCTGTCTTCACGAGACATCGGACGTAGTATTAGTCGCTCAGTCTCATAGGTATTATTTGCGCTTGGGTGTTTTTCTAGGCTCATCTTTCTTTGGTTCTTCCTTTTTTTCGATTTTTAAAAGTCTCGGGTTATTAGCACATTTTTTATTGTAAAGCTCAATATAAGTACCATTGTTCTTTACATTGCTTACAGCACCTGTAGATTTATTTACGGTTACCGTATAATGCGTTTTCTGGTAAGGGCATTCTTTTGAAGTAAGTTTCCCCAGATCCAGATAATAATTTGATTGATCTTCATGATAGTTACCCGCAAGATCTTTGAATTCCTCATCTACCATGTATCCGTCAGCGGCTAGCATTATAGATGCTTCCTGGGCATTATCAATTCTGTCTACAAATTTTTTAAGCCCTTCTATATCGGTAATGTAATTTATTTTACCCCCTTCTGAATAGGCGATATAATAAAAACTGTCTTCACTGGGAAACAGATTGAATCCTGAGAACTGAGGAGTATAATTCACCTTGCCCGAGCTCTTTATTTCTTCTCCTTTTCCATAGCTATTGTATACCAGAACCCATGAGTCAACTTTGTTACTTGGGTTGATCTGTTGTAAAATACCGGGAATGCTTGAAAACTTTTTCTTATCCTGAGAATATCCTAGGATTCCAAAAAGTAAAAATATAAGAATTGTAAATCGGGTTGCAGTTTTAATCATAATTTAAAAATCAGCAGAAAATATACCAAAGATTACATAAACTTCTCGCCCTTCTTAAAGTTTTTTAAGTCAAGAACATAATCTTTAATGAGCTGGTCATTATCTCGCGGACAAATAAGAAGTGCTTTATCGGTGTCTACAACAATATAATTTTCAAGACCATCTATGATTACGGCCTTGTTATTATTCCTTAGACGGATAATATTTCCTTTTGAATTATAAGAGAGTAAATGTTTCAGTGTTACCGCGTTTCCATCTTTATCCTTTTCAGTATTTTCAAACACCGATGTCCAGGTTCCAAGATCACTCCATCCTAAGTCTGATGGAATTACATATACATTCTTTGCTTTCTCTAAAATCCCATTATCAATGGAGATTTTCTGAACCTTAGGATAAATGGTTTCAATACAGCTGTTTTCTTTTTCCGAATTGTATTCACAAGCCATAAAATGCTGCATCATCTCAGGAAGATAAAGATCAAAAGCATGATGAATACTTTTTACATTCCATACAAAAATACCTGCATTCCAAAGGAAATCCCCACTTTCTAAAAAGCTTTGGGCAATCTCAAGAATTGGTTTTTCTGTGAATGTTTTTACCTTAAAATATTCGGAGGCTTTCTTTTCTACAAACTGAATGTAGCCGTAGCCGGTATCAGGCCTTGTAGGGGTAATACCCAATGTTACCAAATAATCATGTTGTGAAGCCACCTCAAAGGCAAGCTCTACTTTTTCCAAAAATACATCTTCTTTAAGAATCAGGTGATCTGCTGGCAGCACAATCATAGTGGCATCCGGATTGATCTCAGCAATCTTGTTTGCCATATACAGATTACAGGCCGCTGTATTTTTCATAAGCGGCTCACCCACAATATTTTCTTCAGGAATTTCCGGAAGCTGCTGATGGGACAGAGTAACATACTCTTTGTTCGTAATCACGAATATCTGCTCCTTAGGAATCACCTTGCTGATTCTGTCATAGGTTTGCTGAATCATCGTGCGCCCGGTTCCTAAAATATCCTGAAACTGTTTTGGAAATTTCTGCGTACTCATCGGCCAGAACCGGCTACCGATTCCTCCTGCCATTATAACACAGTATCTATCTGATTTTAACATTCTTAACTACATTTTTGCACCCTCGCTAAAGGCTTGAAAGAATACTTCCTTCCAGTAGCCAGGTTCTTACAAAGATAGTTTTTTTTAACCAGACCTTCCAATAAATACTTTTCGTTGCGGTATATAAAAAACTCACCCTTCTGAAGATCTTCTATAAAATGAAGACTACCATCCTGTTTTTCAGTATGAAAATACCTTACCAGATCAGGGCTTGCCATGAAATTTGCTTTGGGTGATTTCGAAAACTTTATGATGATGGGTTTGAGTTCTTGATCATAAATTTCAAGACTTTCAAGAAGCATATTTCTAAAAGTTTCTTTCCACTCGCTGCCATGAGGAGAGATTCTTCGTCCATATTTTTCAAAGGCAATCAAATGAGCCAATTCATGGGTCAAAACAAAGAAAAAAAGTTGTGGGGTAAGCGTAGAGTTTACCGTAATTTCATGAGAATTATCCGGAAGCTTTCTGTAATCTCCCAGTTTTGAATTTCTATTTCGTGTAACTTTTATATGTATATAGTGATCTGAAAACCAGATCCTTAAATATTTAAGAGTGTTTTGAGGTAAATATTTTTCTAATGATTGGATAGACATTTTACAAACTTAATGGAATTCCCGCATAGAAATTCAATAGTTTAAGACTGAAAAGATAATTATATTTCGCCTGTGCTACTGATCCTTGTGCATTTGCATAATTATTTCTTGCCACATTGACGTCATATATGGTTGTTCTTCCTGCAGCATAGCTTTTATCAGCAAAATCAAGAGCCAGTTTGGAGCTCTTTTCTGCTTCCACAGCCGCCAGATAGTTTTCATAGTTGGCATCTGCATCAAACTGAGCTTTCTGTATATTTTGCCTTACTGTTTGTTTTTGCTGCTCAAGGGTAATTTTGCTAACACTTTCATTTAATTTGGACTGCTCAACCTGTAATTTTGTTTTCCCTTTATTGAAGATAGGGATATTAAGTGACAGCCCTACATTTTGTCCAAACTGATCTTTGTATTGTTCAAAAAAAGTTCCCTGCACAACTCCTGGAGGAACATTAAATTGCCTATTATAGAAAGTGTTAAGACCGGCACTAGCCGTTAATGTAGGCCAGAATGCCGTTTTACTTACCTCAGTCTGTGCTTCAGCAGATCTTATTCTGCTTTCGGCTGCTTTTATCTGGGGTTGTACATCATAGGCTTTTGTAAGAACCTCATCAGCGGTTACCAATTGTGAATCTAATGCTTCAGGAATATCTACATTTTCCACATCAAAATCTTTATAATCTGAAAGCTGTAAAAGCTGAGCGATCGCAAACAGAGCTCTTCCTACGTTAACCTCTGCCGTCTTAAGATTTTGCTTTTCTCTCGCCCAGGCTGCGTCTGCTTCCGCTAAAACAGTCTGTGCCGTAGTCCCAACCTGAGTGGTTATACTTGCTCTATCACGCTGTTTTTTGGCATTTTCTACAGCGCTTTGAGAAATCTTAACAATTTCTTTGTTCAATAAAGCAGTTAAATACTGTTGTGCAATTTGTACCGAAATATCATTTTTGATGGTTTCAATATCATACTGACTGGCTTCTACATCAAACTGGAGTTTTCTTACATTCTTCTCCAATCTTCCATTATTATAGACTAAAATATCGGTACCTATACCAACACTGTTATTGAATCTATCATTTCTATAGCTTCCTGCTCCTAATGATCCTTGTCCGAAACTCACCCCACTCGTAATACTCCCCGATACGGAAGGCAAATAGTCTTTTTTTGCTGCTTTAAGGTTGTATTCTTGGTTTTGTTTGGTATACTGATTTTGGATAACCTGAAGATTATGCTCCACTGCATAGCTTACACATTCTTTTAAGGACCATTTCTTCTGAGCGCTTAAACCCAGATAACCTAATCCAAAAACGATGATCCAAACTTTTTTCATATGTATATGTTTATTTGTTTTTAATGGTCATATGGAATCGTGTCATCTTCATCAGTATTGCAACTTGCAAATCACAACGATTTCATATTAAGATTTTTCAATATTAGACGAATTAAATATAAAAAAGTTACAGATTGAAAAATTATATTTTATTTTAAAAAAACTTTTGAGAATTTTGTACCATGACAAACGAACAATATCAGGAAGCTATTGACTGGCTTTTCGTACAGATGCCCAACTACCAGATCGATGGACAGCAGGCTTACAAACCCGGGCTTGATAATATAACTAAGCTTTGTGCTTTCTTTGGAAATCCCCAGGATAAGATCAAATGCATCCATATCGGTGGAACCAACGGAAAAGGCTCTTCAAGCAACATGCTGGCATCAGTTCTTCAGGAAGCTGGCTATAAAATAGGACTATACAATTCTCCGCATCTTATCGATTTCACAGAGCGTATTAAGGTTAACGGGAAAAACTGTAATAAAGAATTTGTCTTTGATTTTATTCAAAAACTCAAGACAATTCCGGAAGATATTCGTCCTTCGTTTTTTGAGTTTACCACGATTATGGCTTTTGAATATTTTTATCAGCAGCAGGTAGACTTTGCCATTATTGAAGTCGGATTGGGAGGAAGATTGGACTCAACCAACATTATTAAACCTCTTATCTCTGCCATAACGAATGTTCAGCTGGATCATCAGAATATTCTGGGAGATACGATTGAAGAAATCGCAACGGAAAAAGCGGGAATTATTAAAAGCAACATCCCTATTATCTCGGGTGACGACAACGAAGTAGTGAAAAATATCATCAGAGAGAAAGCAATTAAAGAAAATGCTCCGTTTATAGATGCCACCAGTATTGATACTTCTCTTTCTTCCGACCTGAAAGGAAACTACCAGAAAAAGAACATCAGAGTTGTATTGGCTGCAGTAGAAGAATTAAGAAAACTGGAAGTCTCTATTTCCGATAAAGATCTGGAAAACGGACTGCTCCATGTTCATCAGAATACAGGATTCATTGGCCGTTGGTTCGAATTTTCAAAAAATCCGCTTACGATTTGTGATACGGGACACAATCAGGCAGGTTTGGAGTATGTTTTTTCACAATTAAATTCAATTGACAGGCACAAGCACGTTATTTTGGGGTTTGTAAATGATAAAAAAATAGATGATGTAATGAATTTACTTCCTGAAAATTCTGAGTTTTATTTTGCAAAACCATCTGTCAACAGGGGAAGACACCCGAAAGATTATGAAAATCTGCTTCAGGAGGCGAAAATTTTTTATAAAATTTTTGATTCCGTACAAGAAGCGTATCTGTCTGCAAAAGAACGCTGTACAAAAGAAGAAATGATTTTTATCGGCGGAAGTAACTTTGTTGTGGGAGATTTTTTAGAAAAAAATTTGGAGATTTCTGAATAAGTTGTATATTTGCACCACTCTAAACGAGGAAACAAGTTATAGGGGCTCTTAGCTCAGTTGGTTCAGAGCATCTGGTTTACACCCAGAGGGTCGGGGGTTCGAATCCCTCAGGGCCCACACAAAGGATACTGAAGCCTTTCAAAAAATTTCAGGGCTCTTAGCTCAGTTGGTTCAGAGCATCTGGTTTACACCCAGAGGGTCGGGGGTTCGAATCCCTCAGGGCCCACAAAATCTCTCAGGAAACTGGGAGATTTTTTTTATTTTAAAATTCTTCTAGTTCATTTTTGTATAATTACTTTTAAAACTTTAGTTTTAAACTTTCAAACTATATAATCATGAAAAAATTTTTACTTCCATTACTAATCTGTTATGGTGTCACCTCAAATGCTCAAAAAAACAATACAGCATTAGCTGCTGGAGTTGCTGCGGCAGCGACCATTACTTTTATAGCCGCAAATATGGCTAAAAAAGAAACAGCCAAAACCATTTCACAGTTTAGATCTAAAGAATTTATTATTAATCGTATTATTGGTGATGCAGGTAATAAAGAAATTAAGTTTGAGACAGAAAGCCTAGCTTCTGATGATAGTGGGGGCCTTATTTCTGTAGCATTTAATTGTGATGAAATCAATGAAAGAGGGCTATTACTTGCATTTTTCGGTGAAAATCGGGATGAAAATGGATACTTTGGGAATGCATATGCATTTAGATATTTACCTATAGAAGAAGCTAAGAGCGTATTAGAGAGATTAGAAAAGGTAAGAGAAAGTAACTCTAAGTACTTGTCCGAATCATCAAATGTAAATAATGTTTTTGTACAACATAAAGATTTAAAATTTGTATTCTATAGAGAAAACGGTAACCAAATTAGAGTATTCTGGAATGGATTTGAAGTAATTTGGGAACAAACTGCTTTTGATAGAACAAAAAGAAGGCTTAATAAATGGTTCAACAAATAATACATTCCAATTTAAAGATTTTCTCTATTTTTTGAGAAATTCTATATTTTAATAATTCCAATGTTCCACAATAAGACCTTTTCCTTATATTTATTTACCTTTGTCTGCATTTGAATTCGCTCACGTGAAGGAACTCCATATCATATCATTCAATTATCCCTACCCTCCTTCTTATGGTGGAATTATTGATGTTTATTATAAGATCAAAAGCTTACATGATCTGAAAGTAAAGATCTATCTTCATTGTTTTATAGACCAGGTTCCTGAAACCATTGATCCGGAAATTAAAGAGATTACCGAAAATGTATTTTTTTATAAAAAGAAAAAGAACCCCTTCCTTTATTTTTCAGGAACACCATTTGCCGCTGCCATTAGAGACTCCAAAGCCCTCCTTCAAAATCTTGAAAAAATAAAGGCTCCGATCTTATTTGAAGGCTTACAGACAACCCGTATCATCCGGTTTCTGAAAAGTAACAAAACCCCACTCTATCTCCGCCATCACAACAACGAAACAGAATATTATAAAGGGCTTTCTTTGTCGGAAAAAAACATTTTCAAAAAGGTTGTGTATAAAATTGAATCTCTAAAATACACAGGATATCAAAAAAAGCTTCTCAAGAGATTTAAAACCGTATTCTGCTTGTCTGAAAAGGAATATAACGAAGTCAATAATTATTCGAAAAACGCGCAGCTTATTCATATTTTCCACGGTAACCAATCGGTAAAACAATTGGACAAAAAAGGAAATTATTTTCTTTTCCATGGAGATCTCACGACCGCCGATAATAAAAAGGCGCTGAATGAAACTATAGATTTATTTAAAACTCTTCCCCAATATAAGCTGGTTGTCGCATCCGACCGTGCCAGTGAAGAGGTAAAGAAGAAAATTTCAGCCGTTAAAAACATCAACCTCACTCCTATTCAAACTACTGAAAACCTTCATCATCTTCTGGAAAATGCCCATGCCAATATTCTGTTTTCCTATCAAAATTCCGGAACCAAAGTGAAGCTTTTTAACACCCTTTACAACAGCCGGTTTGTTATTATTAATGGAAATATCACAGATGATCCCACCCTGATGAGTTTATGCCTTTATGGTGCTGATATGGCCGAAATCCGCCAACAAATCATCACTTCAGCTGAAAAAGACTATGATACCTCCGAAAACAGGAAAGAAGTCCTGGAAAAAAGACATTCAGATCATTCCAAAGCCGAAGAAATGGTAAAAATTATTTTTAAAAATTAACCCTATTTATGACTTTCTGGATATTAAACTCTTCCAGGCAGGCCCAGTCGCCTCTGTAACACTCTTTGTCCCCAAAAACAGAACATGGTCTGCAGGTAAGATCCTTTACCTGAACAACATCTTCTTCACTCTGCCCGAATCCTAAAAATCCGGCATAAGGATGGGTTGCTCCCCAAATAGAAACACATCTGGTTCCCACAAGACTTGCAAGGTGCATATTGGCAGAATCCATAGAAATCATCAGTTCCAGTTGAGCGATTTGGTTGAGCTCTTCAGTAAGGTTTAGCTTTCCGGAAAGGTTTTTGGTATTAGGAATTTCAGCTGCCCATTGGTCAAGGGTCTCTGTTTCTTTTTTGCCGCCTCCAAAGAAATAGATCGTATGCTTCTTTGCCAGAATTCTGACAAGCTCGTACGATTTGTCTAAAGGAAGCATCTTCCCTCTATGTTGGGCAAAAGGCGCAAAGCCAATCCCCGATTTATACTCTGAAATAGGCCTTAATGAATGTGAAAGCTCAACTTTGAATCCCATTTTACGAAATACATCAGCATAACGCTCCACTGTTTTTTTCAGCTGTACTTTATCAAGATTCCACACATCCGTAAGATGTTCTTTCTCTTCTTTTCCTTTATCTATTTTGAAAACTTTCAGCCCTTTCCTTCTGTATATTCTATCTAAAATCTTGGTCCGGATTACATCATGAAGATTGGCAACACAGTCGGGATTAAACTCCCGGATCAGTTCATTGCTCAGTTTTCGCAATCCAAAGAGACCTTTATAGTCATCCAAATCAATTCCTTTAAAGATAACATTGGGAATTCCGGCAAATAAGGCTTCGAAGTTCTTCCTTGAAACCATAATAATTTCCACACCGGGGTTCTGCTCCAGAAATTCTCTGAAAACAGGTGCAGTCATCGCAACATCTCCGAATGCGGAAAAACGATATGCTAAAATTCTAGTCACGGTTATGATTTCAGTTGATAAGCAACAGCATAAAATTTGATTTGCTTGGTCATTGCCATCAATCCATTCGCTCTCGATGGCGAAAGAAATTCCTGCAATCCTATTTCTGCAATAAATTCGAAATCAGAATCCAATATTTCCTGAGTGGAATGTCCACTGTAAATACTGACTAAAAGAGACACGATCCCTTTTGGTAGAATACCATCAGAATCTGCATTAAAGAAAAGTTTACCTTCTTTATATTCAGCATCTATCCAAACCTTACTCTGACAGCCCTTAATCAGATTGTCTTCGGTTTTCCTGTCTTCCGGTAAGCCTTTCAGTTCTTTTCCAAGATCGATAATGTACTCGTACTTTTGCTCCCAATCCTCAAGAAATGCGAATTCATCGATTATTTCCTGCTGTTTTTCTTTAATGGTCATTTTAAATCAAATTTCTTTATGCAAAGATAACCAATTTTGTAAAAATTATTTAAGGGATGCTTTTTCAAAAAGTTGCAGAATTTTCAATTCCTCATTCTCCCAGCAAAATACGTCTGCAGCTTTATTAAGTTCGCTCTGATAATATAGCCTCCCTCTTTCAAGAACCAGATTAATTGCTCTCTCAATAGTTTCTGGCTGATGATCTGTAATGATCTCTCCTACATCAAACTGATTTTTGATTCGCTGCATCTCAGGAAAATTAATCATTACAAGCGGTACTCTGGATTGAATATAGTCACAAACCTTATTAGGCAGAGAATAATAATAGCTTACCCCATTATTTTCCTCAAGACTGAAACCCGCATCTGCGGTTTTAGTTATTTCTCTGAGGTTTTCCGGTTTCAGCTTACCCAGAAAGAAGACTTTGTCTTGCAGTTTTTCCTGAGTAACCAATTCTTCATATGTTTTTTTCTTTGGCCCATCCCCAGCGATTTTCAGAACAGCATCTTTAATATGATGCATCGCGACAATCATCTTTTCAATTCCCCGGGACTGATTGATTGCTCCCTGATACAGAATTATTTTAGGCTGATTTTCCGGAATTTCCGGCACAGAAAGAATTTTTCTCGGAATATTTCTTACCACAACAGGATTCACATTGTATTTTTCATGAAACCATTCGGCGTAGCTTTCGCTTTCTGTCATCATGAATTCTATTTGAGGAACCAGTTTCCTTTCCAGTACTCTCCAGAATTTCTGTGAAAACCTGTTTTGGACCGATGGCATTTCTGTAAAAATTTCATGACTGTCAAAGACCAAAGGAATATTCAGTTTTTTGGCAATGAGATAATTTGGCAGAAGTGCATCTATGTCATTGGCATGAAGGATAGTATCTTTGTCAGCTTTTTTCTTTAGCTCCTTATACAGCTTCCAGTTGAATTCAAAATAGGCAGTCTTTAAACTTTTTGATGTCAATTCTATTCTCGAAAAAGGATAAGGGCGCTCCATTTTCTCATTTCCTTCCCAGTCATTCCCTATAAGTTCTATTGGATATCCGTTATCAAAAAGGGTTTTACATACCTTTTCTATTCGCTGGTCGGTATACAGGCTGCTAAAAGCTGAAGTGATTACTTTTTTCCTCATTCTTTTTTCTTACCTAGTATTAAATGATAGATCTGGATAAGACAGATCAATCCGTTTGGAATGATAACCGGCCATAACGGCCCACTAAAAAAGCCATAAATGACAAAACAAAAACAGCCAATCATGTTGACAATTCTAATTTTTCTTACATCTTTCAGTATGAAACTCAGCACGATAAAAACTGAGGCAGAATATCCGATATAAGTAGTAGATTCGGGGCTCATGAGAAATTTTTAAGGATAACAAACTTAATCATTTTCAATAAGATAATAAAATTTTTTACTGCCATAAAGTCATTAATTGATTTTTGGTAAAATATTTGTAATTTAGATAATGAATAAATGGCAACGTTGCCATTATTCTAATGAGATATATTATGGATTATAAGTTTTCACAAGGTTTGAGCCAAGTGTTCAAACAAAGCAAAAGCGAAGCTAAACGGCTGAAAAGTGAATTTCTTAATACAGAACATCTACTTTTAGGTATTATAAAAACGGAAAACTCTGCAAAAGAAATCCTTCAAAACCTTAATGCGGATTTAACACAAATCAGAAGAAAAATTGAAACTTTAAATACAGCAAGTCTTAATCCTATTTCTGAAGAGGTTACCAATATTTCTTTCACCAAGATGGCGGATCATGCCATTAAACGTGCAGAGTTAGAATGCCGACAATATAAAAGCAATGAAATTAATACCGTTCACCTGCTTTTAGGTATTCTTTATAAATATGAGGACCCTACTTCAAATATTCTGGGAGCTTATGACATCGATTATGAAGGAGTTTCAAGAGAATACCAGACGATGCTTAAAAATTCAGGGCAGTCACCACAGATGAGTGCTTATGATGATGATGATGAGAGAGAGGAATTTGAGCAAATGAGAAAGCCTACAGGAAACTTAGGTTCTGCAAAAAGTAAAACGCCTACATTGGATAACTTTGGTAGAGACCTTACTTCTTTGGCCAGAGACGGAAAACTGGACCCGGTAATCGGACGTGAAAAAGAAATTGAGAGAGTTTCTCAGATCTTATCCCGTAGAAAGAAAAACAATCCGCTTCTTATCGGGGAGCCGGGTGTTGGTAAATCTGCGATTGCTGAGGGATTGGCATTAAGAATTCAACAGAAAAAAGTATCCAGAGTTCTTTATGGAAAACGTGTAATCACTTTAGATCTGGCGAGTTTAGTAGCCGGAACAAAATATCGTGGTCAGTTTGAGGAAAGAATGAAGGCCATCATGACGGAACTGGAGAAAAACAGAGATGTCATTTTATTTATTGATGAGCTTCATACAATTGTAGGAGCAGGAAGTTCTACGGGAAGTTTAGATGCTTCCAATATGTTCAAGCCGGCTTTAGCAAGAGGTGAAATTCAATGCATCGGGGCAACTACTCTGGACGAATACCGCCAGTATATTGAAAAGGATGGTGCTTTAGAAAGAAGATTCCAGAAAGTAATGGTAGAACCTACCAATATTGAGGAAACTATTCAGATTTTGAATCAAATCAAGGATAAATATGAGGAACATCATAATGTAATTTATACTCCTGAAGCAATTTTGGCGTGTGTCAATTTGACATCAAGATATATTACAGATCGTTTCTTACCGGACAAAGCAATTGATGCGATGGACGAAGCAGGATCTCGTGTTTATATTAAGAATATGAAGGTTCCTACAGAGATCATTGATTTTGAAAAGAAAATCGAAGATATCAAAGAAATGAAGCAGAAAGCTGTAAAAGCTCAAGATTATCTTGAAGCAAGAAAGCTTAAAGATGAAGAAGAACGTCTTCAGATGGAACTGAATTCTGCTCAGGAAAAATGGGATAAGGATGTAAAAGAGAAAAAAGAAACCGTAACGGAAGAAAATGTAGCAGAAGTGGTTTCTATGATGAGTGGTGTTCCGGTAACGAAAGTTGGTAAGAACGAGCTTGACAAACTTGCCCAGATGGATGAAAAGCTGAACGGAAAAGTGATTGGTCAGGAAGATGCTGTGAAAAAAGTCGTTAAGGCTATTCAAAGAAACAGAGCAGGTCTTAAAGATCCGAACCGCCCGATTGGTACATTTATTTTCCTTGGAACGACCGGGGTTGGTAAGACGGAATTGGCTAAAGTAATGGCGAGAGAGCTTTTTGAATCCGATGAATCTCTGATCAGAATTGACATGAGTGAATACATGGAGAAATTTGCTGTTTCAAGATTAGTTGGTGCGCCTCCGGGATATGTAGGATACGAAGAAGGTGGCCAGTTGACGGAAGCGGTAAGAAGAAAACCTTATGCTGTAGTTCTTCTGGATGAGATTGAAAAAGCTCACCCTGACGTCTTCAATATTCTGTTGCAGATCCTTGATGAAGGACACGTTACGGACAGCTTAGGAAGAAAAATTGATTTTAGAAATACAATTATTATTCTTACTTCAAACATCGGAACAAGAGATCTTAAAGATTTTGGAGATGGTGTAGGATTTGGAACCTCAGCTAAAAAGACCAGTTCAGATACCAGAGCGAGAAGCACCATTGAAAGTGCCCTTAAGAAAGCATTTGCTCCTGAATTCTTGAACAGAATTGATGATATTGTAATCTTCAACTCTCTTGTACAGGATGATATCAAGAAAATCATTGATATTGAACTGAACAAGCTTTATGGCAGACTTGAAAAATTAGGATATAAAGTTGATCTTACTGAAGAGGCTAAGGACTTTATTTCTGAAAAAGGATGGGATAAAGATTTTGGGGCAAGACCATTGAAACGTGCGATCCAGAAATATATTGAAGACTTATTGGCAGAAATGCTGGTAAACAAGCAATTGAATGAAGGAGAAACCGTAGTTCTTGACCTTAATGAAGCAAAAGACGGACTGATTGGAAAAGCGCAGAAAACGAAAAAATCAGCGGCTGAGAAGTCTTCTCAATCTTAATTAAATAAATAATTTAATTTTCATAGAAAAGCCCTGGGAAATTTCCCGGGGCTTTTTGTTTTTATACATTTTCGCTGAAGCAAATAGCATTTTGAATATTGTATTGAACGGGCAAAGGGCCACTCCTGCTGATGAAATTATAAGATTAAAGCCCCACGACAAAACCGATATTAGGAACCAGACCGCTTGAAAACACACTGGAATTTTGTTTCCAAAGTACATTATACATGAGTCCCAGCTGCATAAAGGAATTATTCCCGATCCTCTGCATATACCCTCCTCCAAGAAACAGGGCATTTTCTTCTGTATTGTATTTATAATCAAAGTATTTATCCTTATAATCAACAAAATAGTGCTGATAGTTTGCTCCCACATAAAATGATCTGGCGAAATAGTAATTCATAAACGGTCCCACTCCAAACATCGTAGATTTATAATAATCCGAAGTCTGCCACGAAACGGTTCCTATTACTCCCCCTTCAAGATCATTGGTAAGCCTGTAGCCTACTCTGGGTGAAGCCGACAAATTAAAAGCGCTGTTGCTTCCGAAACCCACTCCAATCCCGCCACCGAAAGTCCATTTGCTGCCTTCCTGTGTTGGTGTACCCACAGAAACCTGGGAAAAGACGGATACTGAGCTCATGAGCATTAGAGAAATAATAAGCTTTTTCATATATAGATATTTTGTTTTTGTAATATTCTTTGCTTTCTCCACTTATTCTGGTGGATGATAGTGGTGGTTACGATTAACATCGTTTTTATCAATGTTTAAAATTATGGTTTTTTTACGAATGTTTTTAATTGTATTTTTGCCGCATCAAACTAAGAACTCCCGTTAAGAGTTTCGTAAAATTGAAATACAATGAAAATAGTAGTAGGCCTCTCTGGAGGTGTAGATTCCAGTGTTACAGCATATTTGCTACAACAACAAGGTCATGAAGTAGTGGCTTTGTTTATGAGAAACTGGAATGATGCTTCGGTAACATTAGAAGATGAATGTCCGTGGATCGAAGACAGTAATGATGCCCTTATGGTCGCCCAAAAACTGGGCATCCCATTTCAGGTAATAGACATGAGTGAACTGTACAAGGAACGTATCGTTGACTATATGTTTGCTGAATATCAAAAGGGAAGAACGCCAAACCCGGATGTATTGTGTAACAGAGAAGTAAAATTCGATGTTTTTATGAAGACCGCAATGTCATTGGGCGCGGATAAGGTGGCAACAGGACATTATGCAAGAGTAAATTCTACTTTTGATGAAAATGGGAAAGAAATTTTCCACCTTCTGGCAGGGAAAGACAACAATAAAGATCAGTCTTATTTTCTATGCCAGCTAAGCCAGGATCAGCTTTCAAAAGCTTTATTCCCCATTGGAGAACTGACAAAACCTCAGGTAAGAGAAATCGCTAAAGAAATTGGATTGGTAACTGCTGATAAAAAAGATTCTCAGGGATTATGTTTTATCGGAAAAGTAAGCCTTCCTCAATTTCTTCAACAGCAATTGAAACCCAATGAAGGTGAAATCGTAGAAATTTTCAAAGATTCACCTCTGTTTTCAGAAGAAAAACCTGAATTTTCATCTAAAGAGGAGGAACTTGAATTTTTATCTAGAAAAATCAATTATAAAAAAGCCGACGGAAAAGTAATCGGGAAACATCAGGGAGCCCAATTTTTCACGATCGGACAAAGTAAAGGTCTTGGAATAGGCGGTCATAAAGAAAGCTGTTTTATCATCTCAAGAGAAATGGAAAACAACATCATTTTTGTAGGAGAAGGAAGCCATTTCCCTGGACTTCACAAAAAAGCCCTGAAAATTGATAATTCTGAGCTGCATTGGGTGCGTGAAGACATGAAGCTTCAAAACGGAGAGTCTATGGAAGTACTGGCTAGATTCAGATACAGACAATCTTTGCAGAAAGCAACCATTTATCAGTTTGAAAATGCTTTTTATATTGAATTTGATGAGCTGCAGTCTGCGATTGCTGAAGGACAATTTGCTTCATGGTATATCGATGATGAGCTTATTGGAAGCGGGGTAATTGCATAAAAAGATTTGGAATTCAGTTTGCGGGAACGCTTTTTAAGGTTGTCTTTTTAAAAGAAAATAATTTTTTTGAAATTTTCTGTAACGTTTTTTAAGTTGTCATACTTACTGAGTAAATAACAATAAAAAATAGTACTATGAAAGCAACGACAAAAAACCAGTATGCCTATGCAAACAATTTCCTGATCTCAATTGTATCTGCTGTTTTTGGATATAACCTTTATCAGGCAATTGTACATCCGGAAAATTCAAATATTGCAATAAGCCTTATTTTGATAGTCCTGACCTCAATTATGGTTCGTAAGTATGGTTATCAACCCACAGAGGAAAAAAAGAAAGATATTTAATATCAAAAACTCATTATAAAACCCGGGACATTTTTGTTTCGGGTTTGTTTTTTGATTACTATTTACCTGATCTTTTTATTGACATGAGCCAACATAAAAAACACGGTAACAATACATTCTGCTATTAAAATCATGACCAAAAACCCGACAGGCTTTCCCAATAGCATTCCTCTTATCAGTTTTATAATTCCCAATAAAAAAATAAGACCTGCGAAATACAATGTTGTTTTCGGAATTGTTTCTGTCAGAGAATTTATCATAAAAACCGAAGCATAAAATCCAAGAAGCAGGATGATATAAAACTTCAGGAAATCCGGCCCTTTAAGAGTAAAAGGATTAAAGGTCTGACATGTTGCAAAAAGCCATATAAAGCTTATCACAACCGGAACTGAGTGAATGGTTATTTTTTTCATAATTATTCATTTTTTATCCACCGCAGCCTCCACATCCACCACCACAACCGCCTCCACAGCTTCCGCCTCCGCTGCAGCCTGAGCTGCCGCTACAACTACCTCCTCCATCAGGGCTTTGCTTATCCTTTTTACCAAAATCAGAAGTCTCCTGATCTCCCATTATTGACGTCATAGCTCCCAGGATAAAAATAATCACAAATACTACAGCCGTGATCAGCAATCCTGTAAACCCTGTTCCCTCTGTACAGGAATACAGCAGAAGTAAAATAAAGATCGGAGCAAAAAAAGCCATTCTTTTTATCCAGGACTGTGCTTTGGATTTTTTCTTCAGTTCTTTCCAGATCTCATCAGGTGCTTCCTGTTGAAATACCTTCCGATACTGTACCAATGTATCTTCGAACCAATTCTGGTGTTTCTCTTTCTCCGCAGTCCCTCCTTTAGAAGGATGATGATGAAGTGATCTCTTTAAAATATGGGGACAAAATTCTTCCCAATAATTCTGGGTATAAATGAGGTGCATATGCCATACCCTATCCACCGTTTCGCTTGGTGAAGCTCCATTAGGAAGGATACAGCAGAGATAGACAAACTTTTTATATTCTTCTATCGCTTTCTTCGCGAAATCCAGACTCCAGCGTTCTTCTTTTGCCAGTTTTTTCGAAAACGGAAATGCAGCGTCTGCTTTATCAATGGAAAAATCTGAGATTCTTTGCCATAACTCATTATCTGTTACTAATTTATTCGTATTCATCTTGTGATTATTTAATTGTTTTTTTTATTGATCATTTTTAATTTTTATGTCTTCATGTATGTATTAATCTTTACAATTTAATTGATGTCATTTTTAAAGTATTTAAATCTCTTTTTTAGGCTTGATTATGTTTGGTTTTAAATCATTAAACTTATTACTGAAGAGAATCAATGCTTAATCTTGAGTTGTATCATCAAAGTTTCTCTTTTCCACTTTTTTAACCGGCTTTTTGGCATCTATCTGCTCTAAAAGCTTCAGACCCAGCAATCCACTGATTCCCCCGTTTGCAGAGTCTCCTCCTCCGATAAGGATATCCGGCATTATTTTAACATTTTGATTGGCAATAGATTCCATTACTTTGAGTTGGGTAAAGTTGTCTTCTCCCATTGCGTCTACCGACAGCTTATAGGCTTCCGCATTAGATTTACCGATGGCCAGGATTTTTTCGGCTTCCGCATTCCCTATTAAAGAGATCTGTTCGGCATTGGCTTTGGCAAGCAATCTTGTTTTTTCAGCTTCCCCATTGGCTTTTTTCACAGCTGCTGCGGCAACACGTTCTGCAATCAATACTCCCTGATCGGCCGTTACTATTTCTTTTTGGATATCTGCAACTGCAGTTTCCTTCTCAAGGCTTTGGCGGGTTTCTTGTGCCAGTTTCTGGACCTCGAACGTTGTCTTTTGTTCTTCCGCGATCTTTCTGTCTGTGAGAGTTTTCATTAGTGTTTCAGGAGGAACAATATCTCCAATCAGCGTATCTACTGCGGAAACGTTATACTGTTCCAATACATTGCTGATATGCTCTCTTGCCGATTGCTGGCGCTCTTTTCGGCTTCCAAGGAAAGCAATCACATCGCTGTCCTGAGCAGAATTTCTAAAGTAATTCCCAATAGTAGGTTCTAAAACCTGCCCCACCAGATTCATCATATTCCCGAAGCGGGCGATGACTTTTGGAGCTTCATTGGATGGAATGTGAATGATCTGGGAAACATCAAGATTGAACGGGAAGCCGTCTTTACTTCGTACCGTGATCGTTGAAAGATTTTTATCCAGCTGATGGGATTCACTTCTTGCCGAGGCCCAGTTCAATACAAGGTTTGTCGTAGGAACCAGCTCTGTCTTCATAATGTATGGGTTGACAGGATATTTACCTGGTCCTAGTGCCTCTCCCCAGACTCCCTTGCAGCCTTTTTCCACAATATTTCCATGCTTAAATTCTATTCCGCTTAGATCTTTCCCTTCATTTCCCACATAACTTATAACAACCCCTACAGAGCCTATTGGAATTTCAGTCATTTTTACCATTTCCAGGATAACAAACCAGGGGTTTAAAAAATAAGAGCCGGCTAAAATAACCTGCTCCTGCAATCCTTTGTAGCCTCCATTATTCAAAAAAGAATCTACATCCTGAAACTTATTATGTTCTTCCACTATTTTCCCTGCGATCTTCCCTTCTTCCAAAGGTTTTCCTTCTAAAGTAGTAATAACTCCGACTGCGTTATCCGGAATCTGCGTCATATCCGTTAATGAAACTTCAAATAATAAAGTATTTATCCGGTATGATCCCGGTGCAATGACTGCAGTCTGCCTTCCCTTTCTTCCTCCGGTTTTTAGAAAAGCTTCTGCGTCTTGAAAGGAATCACACTCTACTTTTCTTGCCAGAATTCTTCCCGTTTCAAGCTCTCTCCCGTCCCTCGCTAAAATTAAACCGATCTTTCCTGTCGGAATAATTGTAAAAGGCTGAAAATGGATAGAATACTGCCATATCCATTTCCAAAAGTAGATCCCCGGAGCTAAAGTCTGGGCCTGAAATCCTGCTTCACCGTTTGTGGCTATAATTCTGCCCTCCGGTAATTCCTGCTTTCCAATTAATACAAATTTCTTAGTGACCAGTCCTATCTTATCTTCGGGAATAATGACCAATCCGAAGAATACTCGCAAAATGAATTTATAAAATAAGAGGCTTCCAATAATAACAACTGCTGGTATTAACCAAGCTGACTGTAAAATGTTTTCTATTTCCATGATGTTTATTTTGTTTGTATTCAAATATCATTGGATTTTAAAATATAAAAGTCTTGCAATAGTATTTTTTAGTCTGATAAAAATCTTAAATTAGTCTTGTAAAATAAACCCCATGAAAAAGGATGATATTCTGCATCTTGAGAAACTGATGAATTTCTTAAGCCGGCAATTTTTAAAGAAAAACCATTGGGAAGATGTTACCAAAACTGAGTGGTCTTATGTCTGTGCCGAGCTGAATGATCTCATTATCAATGATCTTTCAGAAAAAGGAATAAAAAAAGATCCTGATCTTCTGGGAACCAATTACATTTATGAGCACCTGATCATCAATAAACTGAAAAAATTCAGGCAGAATGAAAATGCTGTTCTGAGCAGACCCAATCTTGCCAAACTAAGTCAGATTGTCAAAGTTTTGGGGTATTCCAATTATATAGATTTCATTAATTCTAATACGGAATCATTCAATTTCAATGATCTCAGAATTGATATGAATAATATTAATCAGAATACTGCTCTTTTAGACCGTTTAGTGGGCTGCTGGTATTCTTACAACAGAAACCTACCCGACAACCCTTTGCTGGCAAAAGAAGACCGGATATGGCGTTCTGCAATGGAAATTTATAAATCTGAAACAACCGGAGAGTATTTTATTGAAAGAAGCGGTGGCGACCAGCATAAGTATTTTGGGAAGGTAACGGCCTATTCTGATTATGTTTTTATCATCATGAACAGCAATACTTTTATCCGGCAGAGACATTTTATTTCAAGAATAAAAGATATTAAAGAAAAACTTAAGAACCCAGACTATAAACTCCACGAAATCCACTTCATAAGCACCTGTATCAGTTTCAATCAGGAACCGATTGCCCTGTTTGAAATCTTCCGAAAAGCAGACAGAAAAAACTTTATTTCAGATTCTATCAGCTTCCCGATTGACAGTGACGAGATTCCTGAATCGATCATTAAACAGCTTGAAGACACTGAATCTAACAGAATAGATTACAGATAATTAAGAATTAAAAAGATTTTAGCATTTTTGAAAACTGTTGCAACGGATTTCGAACTTTCATCTCACTGGATCAATAACAATAAGAAACATCATTATCAATTCATATATACACCTCCCCGGAACAAAACTGCTCCGGGGATTACCATTTCTCCTATGCCTCGAATATATTTAACCTTTAAAAATCAATACATTACAGCAATATTTCTCTAAATTGAGAGTTCTAATTATGAATCCTCAATCCTCTTGCTATGGAATATTATGAATTGTATGAAGTTTTGAAAAGCCATTTTGATTCCGGAAAAGCGATGATTGAAATAAAGGAATTGAATGTTAGTATTGAATCAATATCTTTTGAGTCCAGGGCTTCTGAGCTCCTTTATGGTCCGGAACATCAACGTTGCAGTGAACATAATAAACAACTTGAAATTAACGAAAAAGAACATCATTTTCATGATCATCCAGCTGTAGACATCAACGATTTTGATATTGAATGCAATAAAAAGTTTGAATATTATATCCTTAAGAGATCTGATGTGGAAACAGCGAAAGGATGTATTTTTTTCTTCCATGGTTTGAATGAGAAGAAATGGGACAAATATTTGCCCTGGGCCTATGAACTGGCTCAAAAAACACATAAAGCCATCATCCTTTTTCCTATAGCCTTTCACATGGACCGGGCAGAACCTATCTGGAGTAACCGTCATCATATGATGGAAGTTGTAAGTTTTAGAAAGAAAAAATTTCCGGAAAATACGAATGACTCTTATGTGAATGCTGCGATAAGTTCCAGGCTGGAGGCTCATCCTCAGAGAATTTTTTGGTCCGGCCTTCAGACTTATTCGGATATTACGGAGGTGGTAAAAGATATTAAAAACAATAAAATAAAGAGTATTTCTCCTGACGCAGATCTGCATTTATTTGGATATTCTATAGGATCTTTCCTTTGTATGATCATCAAAATGGCGGATCCCAATCATTATTTCACCCAATCCAAAGTTTTCTGTTTTTGTGGAGGAATGACGATAGACCGGATGTTTCCGATATCCAAATACATTATGGACACACAGGCCACCATTAAAATGCAGTCAGTCTTTACTGAGCTTCTCAGCTCAGATTTCAAATCGGATGCCCGCCTGAAACATTATCAGAACGAAGATTTACATCCTCAGGAAAGCTGGTTCAAAAAGATGCTCCGCTATAATTATTTTCAAAAGGAAAGGGAAGAAAGAATGTATGAAATTCAGTCTCAGATAAAAGCGTATGTCTTGGAAAAAGACAGTGTTGCTCCTCCGATGGAAGCTCTAAATACTTTACAGGGAGGCTACAGGAATATTAATGTTGACGTTGAAATTAAAGATTTCCCGTATGAATATTCCCATATGGTTCCATTTCCTTTGGCTCATAAGCACAAGAAAGAGGTTACAGAAGCCTTTCATCAGTTTATAAAATCTGCCAGCGATTTTTATAATTCTTAGTTATTATTTATAAAAAAGAGACAGAAATAGTTTAAAAATCAATAATATAAGATCCATGGTGTTTGTTTTTTGAGTGATGAGGAAGCATGATCAAGCATCTTCCTTCTTTATCAGCTGACTAACCAGTCTTTGAAATCTTTCACGCGGTCCCTGCTTACCGTAATTTCTTCTTCGGGCTGAAACTCCATATCCACTTTATAATAAGGCGAAGTATGGATATTTTTGATATAATCTGAACTGATAATAAACTGTCTGTTGACGCGGAAAAATTTCTTTTCATCCAGAACATCTTCCAATTCATCAAGGGTAAAATCTGACGGATATATACGGTCTTCAGTCTGAAGATATACAATTTTATTCTCACTGAAAAAGCAACTTATTTCCGGTGTCTGTATAATTTTAAGGTTGTACCCTATTTTAACCAAAACCCTGGAAAGAGTAGATTTTTCTTTCCTGATCAGCTGTTTGATATCCTGAGAGCCATTCGTGTCATTGGCAGGAATGAATGATTTAAATTTCTCCACCGCTCCTTCAAGATCTTCATCAAGAATAGGTTTTAAAAGATAGTCAATGCTGTTCAGCTTAAATGCTTTCAGTGTGTACTGGTCAAAAGCTGTCGTATAGATAATGAATCCTTTGGTAGGAACTTTTTCAAAGATATCGAAAGACAATCCGTCACCCAGAACGATATCAGAAAAGATCAGCTGCGGGTGTTCATTTTCAGAAAACCAGGCAACGCCTTCTTCTACTGATTCTATTTTGGTAACCACTTCAATTTCAGGAAATTTACTCAGCATTCTTTCCAATTTCCTTGAAGCAGGTTTTTCGTCTTCTATAATGACAGTTTTGATCATCGATCTTTAATTTTGGTTTTTTAGATTTTAGAAAATAAAGTTAGATAAAAGTGGGCAGATTTTAATATGTTATCGGCTTTTTCTCTTTTTCAAGCTCTTTTTCGATCATATTCCTTTCCCATTCAGAATCAAAAAGAAACAGTTTTGATGCTTTTATAAGGATGATGAATCCCCAGATCCCAAGGATGGTATATCTGTCAAACAATTTGAAGCTGATAATCTTTTCGCCAAAAATATCATCGGGAATAATAAGAACTGCAAAAATTGCAAAAATGAAAAGACTTTTATAGAATCTTTTGATACTTCTTGTTCTTGTAGCAGCAGTTTCGTAATCCATGATTGTATAGGTTTTTAGTTATTTTATTCGTTTATAATGTTTTTATTTTCCCTTTTTCTTCTTTCTCCATCAGTTCTTTTATTTTTCTCTCTTCCCAGCCTTTTCCTATTCCGAATACCCCTACTGCATGAAATGCGATACCAATTCCCCAGCCCATTGCCGGCCATAAAAACCATAAATATCCCGGAGCAGTCAAAAGATTTAATATGGCTAAAAAGGGAATCACCAGGCAATAAGAAGTAAGGTTTCCATAGAATTCTTTCAGTTCTCTTACTCTTCTTGAAGCTCTTCTGTAAGCAATCGTTTCTTTATTTGGTAAAATTTCCATAATGTCTTGTTTTAAAGGTTAATTTGTTTTTTCTTGAGTCAAAGGTAGGTCAGGAAAAAGCTCAAATCAATTTTATATTACTGAATGGTAGAAAATGCTATCCGAATGGTAAAAGCCTGTCATTAATAGATAAACGGGATCAGTTTCTTTGTACTTTTCCTGTATTCTGTGTATTCATCACCGAACTTTTCCACCAAAGCCTGTTCTTCGATTTTAATCCTGTAAGCAAAAGCTAAAAACGGCGGTACAAAAGCGAAGAGCAATGACAGCCAGTTATTTAAATACAAACCAAGCCCAAGGGATGTCAACAAAGAAAAGGCGTAGGAAGGGTGTCTCAGAAATTTATAAAAGCCTTCTTTTTTGATCTGATGATCCTGTCTGATGGTAACATCTACTGTAAAATATTTTCCCAGTGATCTGATGATCATGTATCTGACAATAATCCCGATCAGAATAAAAAGCTCTCCCAGATAAAGAATCCAGCTGCCGTCCACCATCGGAAAATGAGTATACGTAGAGATGATGATTGAGGCTGCAATAGAAAAAGGGATGGCCAGCCATAGAATATTCAAGGTCGATTTATCCTTGTTCTTTTGGTCCTCTTTGCCAGATTTCAGCATATTTTTATAGAGAAATTCACTGAGAAACCAGGCGGCCATTGAAATGTAAAATAGTATTGATAAGGCGTTCATTTTCAGTTTTTTAAGGTTAAATTACGAAACAGCTTTATAAGGATTGCCTTTTACGATTTCGCTTCTAATGATTTTTCTGTTTATCCATCAGCTCTTTAATCTTCTTATCTTCCCATTTTCTGATAAAATTAATCTGAGGTACAAAGACCGTAACGGCATGTGCCACAAGCCCGATTCCCCAGAAAGTGGCTGTAAAGAAGTTTTTAAACTGAAAATAACTTTCACCGGGCTTCAGATGGTTATAATTATACAAAACGATCATTGCATTCACTGCCAAATAGGCAAATAGATGTCCGTAAAAGCCGCGTAGTTTTTCTACCTGTCTTTTGGCGCGTTGATATTCAATATCATTTTCGTCAAATGTTTCCATCCCTTTATTTTTTTTGTTTGTTCATTATTTCACGAATCTTTTTTTCCTGCCATGAATCTCCTACTCCAAACACCTGAAAGGCGTGGGAAGCGACCCCAATTCCCCATCCCAGAACAGGAAACCAGAACCATTGCGTTCTGCTGCTCGTGAAAAGATTGATAAAGATTAAAAAGGAGCAAACTGTACAGTATGAAATCAGGTTTTTATAAAATCCTTTAATCTCTTTAACCCTTTTCTGTGCTCTTTTGTAAGCCGCAGTTTCATCCTCCGGTTCTGAACTGGAAACATGAGGTTTAGCCAAAAGCATTGGAAGCTTCACTTTAAAATAATTTTCAGATTTTTCTATAAACACATTCCGGTCCGTAAGCAGGGAATAACGCTGTACAATATTAGCAAGACCAATTCCTGAGCTTTCTTTGATCTGTTCTCTCACCTGTAAGTTGTTCTCAATACAAAGCGTATTTCCGTCTGAAAAAATTCTGATGATCAAAGGTTTTGCTGATGTAGCAAAATTATGCTTGATACAATTTTCCAACAGCAGCTGCAGAGCCAGCGGAACAACATATTTCTGATAGTCTTCCTTTGGAACATCAAACGTAAAACCTACGCTGTCTTCAAACCTGGTTTTTAACAGTTCGCAATATGTTTTGGCAAATTCTATTTCATCTTCCACCGTTACCAGCTCTTTATCTTTTTGTTCAAGTACATACCGGTAAATCTTTGACATTGAAGCGGTAAACTTCTGAGCCTGTAGTGGGTTTTCATCAATCAGAGAACTTAAGACATTTAGAGAATTGAAAAGGAAATGAGGATCCAGCTGATTCTTTAAACTTTCAAACTGAGCGTTTGCTGACTTAGCGATAAGCTTCTGCTCCACCACTTCTTTGCGGGAAGTCTTCTTCAGTTCTTCCATGAAGCTTCTGGCATGAAGAAATGCTGATATCAACAATGCAATATTGATCGTAAACCAGTTGAGGAAATTATATTTCCCCCAGAAAAACTCTTCTGTAGTCGCTGCTTTTTGAATGAGTACAAAATTGACGTAATTGCAAAAATAGACGAGTACAAAATTGGCCACAATAATGGAAACAATACTTATAACTGCTCTTTTAGTAGTAGCTTCAGACCATGGAATTCTTTTATTCAGAAAGCTATTCAGCATTCCGTTTCCTCCTCCCAATACAAAAGAATAAATAAAAGAGATAAGTATAGTATAAAAAAAGTTTTCAAAATTCTTTTCTTCTGTAAAAACAAAAAAGAAAAACATCGAGACTGTAAGCGATACCCAGAATAGTATGATAAAATTTTTCCGTTTCATGATCTTTTTTCTTGACTCAAAATTAGCTTTTATTAAAGGTATCAAAAATTAATTCTTACTGAGAGGCTTATTTTCTTCTCCGAATGGTATAAAAAAACCTCCACGAATGAAGGTTGATTTTGTATGTGAAAAGTAGAGAAATAGAACTATTTTGCTTTTTCTGCCGGAAGGCTAATGAAATAATCTGCTTCTCCTTTTCCCCAATTGGGATCTAAAGCTGTTTTTGTTTTGTAAGCTTTAAATTTTGCCTGAGCATCTTTGAACATTTCCAATCCTTTGGTTTTACTTCCTCCGTACTGTTCAGGAGTAAAATAAACATCTTCTGCTTTGATAAGAGCAATTCTTGGATTCGCAGGCTCTAGTTTCTCTGCAATATTAAGTTCTTCAGCTGCTCTTGCACCGTCTGTCATATATCGCTGCTGAGGATTTACCATCATTCTAAGAGAGTAAGACATTTTTCTCAATAAGTGAATTTCGGCATTATCTGCTCCTGCAAGATTCTGAGCCATTGACAAATGTTTCTCGGCCTGATCTGCAATACCATCCAGTTCCTGCATTTTTCCGTCTCTCATCAATGTTCTTCCTTTCTGGATATAAGAAAATGCCGCGTAGTACGCCGGAAGCCATTTGGAGCTCTCTTTACTTCCTATTCTCTGGAAATCATTGGCCAGTGTTTGGAAATCTTCAGCCGTTTTGCAGGTTTCAATTTTCGCAATTTTCTCAGACATTATTTTGTCGTAATCGGCCTGTGCAAAAGCAGTTAAGCTCATAAAAGCTAAAGCAAAGCTTAAAAGGTATTTTTTCATGATATCAAATTTTAAAAGTTAGTTATGTTTGTTTGTCCTAAGTTATGTTTTTTATAAATTATTATTGATGGCATCATCAGTTTTATCCACCCCAAAGCTTATAAATGCTCCTATGAACACAAAAGTATTTACCGGAGGAACTACTGCAGAACTTCTGGATCCATCCGCAGAAAAGTTATAGCCATATATATTCTTTGATCCTAAAATATTGCTTACACTCAATACAAATACAGGAAAAGCCTTCGCATTTTTCTTACCAATATTAGGCAGGTAATTGATACTGAAGTTCAAAGCATTGTAATCTTTCATTCTACCTTCGTTTCGGGTATAATTAACTGCTGTTCCATTTTCAAATGTAGAAGCAATATCATAATAGGGACGCCCTTTTGCATACGTGTATGATAGATTTACCCCAAGTTTCCATTCCGGAATAAATCTTTTTGCGACAGCTGAAAGTGTATGTTCAGCAGCAAAACTTGGCTGAAGGCTGACCGGATAATTGAGAAAATCTCTTTTGGAATCCAGGAATGAATAGCTAATCCAATAGTCAATATTTTCAAATGTTTTTTTGTTGTCTCTCCAGAAAAATTCCACGCCTTTTGCATAGCCATACCCACTGTTATTCAAAGCTGTCTGGATCTGCTGATTCTGTTCTTTATTCGGAGTCACATTAAATGTTTTGATCAACTGGTCATACTTTTTATAAAATGCTTCCAAACGCAACGTTCTGCCTTCTGAAGCTCTTTGAACCTGAAAAATATAATGCTGTGATTTCTGGAAACCAAGATCTGCAGGACCATTGATATATTTACTTTCAGGATTCTGATAAAAAAGACCGTAAGCTAATGAAGTTGTCCAGTCTTTTGCCAGACGATAAGCGATAGCAAAACGCGGGGCAATATTGCTCTTTCCTAAGAAAGATGAATGCTCTGCTCTTACTCCGATTTTCGCAGATAAAGCATTGCTAAAGCCAAGGTCTGTTTCTACAAAAGCCGAAGAGATTAAATCTTTATAATTTTTCTGTACCGCTTCAAAGTTTAGGTTTTCATCTGTATTATTCAGTTCAAAACCTCCCCTTACAGCACTGATTTTGTTGATCTTTCTTTCCAGGACTGCTTTGAAATTCAAATAATTTCCATCGGTAAGAAGCTGACTTCTGTTGGATTCTACCTCATTCGTCTCTGTAGAAAAATGAAGATCTGATTTGTTGTAAGAATAAGATCCACCCACATTCAGAAGATATCTTCCAAATTTCTGTTTAAAAGACAGATTATGAAACGTATTTTTACCATTAAGCTTTACCAGGCTGAAATCATATCCGGGTTCAAGACTTTCTGATCTTACGCCCATTTTATTGGAATTGAACATCCCATAATATTTGAAAAAGCCTCCTGATTTTGTTTTGAATCTAAAATTCATATCCCCATTAAGCCCTTGTGGTGCTTCCACAAAATCGGTATTAAAATTCAGTACTTTCTGCATCAGGCTTAAAAGAGAATACCCTGCTGTAGCTCCGTAGGAATAGTTTTTATTGTCTCCCAGCTTCTGAAATCCGGCACTTAGGAAAATAGGCGATATTCCAAGGCTATACGAACTTTCATCCGGAAGATCAACACTTTCCAGCATCAAAGCACCTGAAAGCGCCTGCCCGTACAATGCGGAATAGCCACCACTTGAAAATATATTCCCTTTGAAAAGAGAAGTATTGAACTGATCCCTTCCTGCAATTCCCGGAACAGAGTTAGAAAAATAATTGTTGATAAGGCTTCCATCCATAAAAATCTTAGATTCCGTGCCTGTACCTCCACGAATAAACAACCCTTCAGTCCCTCCTACTTTCTGTACCCCAGGAAGATAGGTCAATGCTGAAGAAATCTGTCCGTCTGCACCCGCGGTGGTATAAATATCAATTGGGGAAAGCAGCGCAGTCGCTCTTTTCTTATCACTGGCTTCAATAGAGCCTGCAGAAACGACTACCGCATCAATCTCACTGATCTGTTCTTTAAGATCTACATTCAAAGAAACATCCTGGTTCTCAATAGTGATTGTTCTTTCTACGTTCTCATATTTCGGATGGGTAAAGGTTATTATATGAGATCCTTTTTCTGAGGTCTCGAAAGAAAAGTTTCCCTGAGCATCGGTAGTGGTACCATCATAAGTATCCTTCAGGGTTACATTTACTTCACTTACTCCTTTATTTTTAAAGGCTACTTTTCCTGAGATTTTCACTTGTGAATATCCCATTATGGAAGTGATAAGGAAAATCAGAAGCAGTAGATGTTGTCCTTTTGTTTTCATTGTTATTATTTTCTGAGTCAAAAATAGGATGAGAAATGCCTTTCTGGAAAAAATTTTGACCGAAAGGCATTCTTTTGTTACCGAATGGTAATTAATGGATTGGAATGCAAAAATCCACGATCATTTTTCCTTCCGGATGTTCTTTAAAGTTGGAATGATAGATTTCAAAAGGAAGGGTTCTTCTTACGCTGTATTTATTTTCATTCATCCATAAAAATAAAGAAACCCAGCATTGTTCAAAATCGTCAAGAGTAACTTCGCCACTTCCTACAATAAATCGCCCGGCATCTATGGTTTCGGCAAATACTTCTCCCTCCTGCTGTGCCAGTTTTTCATCCAAAAGCATACAGGCGTGAATCCTTACTTTATCCAGAGGTGTTATTTTGCAGCTGTCATGATACACTGAAATCATCTTGACATTTTCCTTTGGAAAAAGAGCTTTCTTACTTGCCCAGTCTATTAAAATATTGAAGGAAGGCTCCACATTTGCAATTCCCAGGCTCATTACTGCTGCCAGATTCATTTCCGGCATTTCTTTTACTTCGATTTTTAAATTCATGTTCGTCCAATTTAATAGGTTTTCGATATTGCAAATGTATTGGCTGAAAACTGTATCAATTTGTCCGTTCTTGCTTTGTGTTTGTAAAATCTTGTGAAATATTTTGGGAGCTGATTTACGGAATTCTGTGGGAGGCAGACCGTAATGTTTTTTGAATGTTTTGCAAAAGGCTGAGTGGTTTGAAAATCCAAGATTCCAATATATCTCTTTGATCTCCATATGTTTATACAGCGCCAGATGAAGAGCGCTTTTCTCTATTTTCTTCCTGATAATATAACTCTGGAGGGTTTCTCCTGTAATCTGCTTAAATATTCTGTGGAAATGAAACGGTGAATAGGCACTTATCTCTGAAACCTTTTCCAGAGACAAGTCCGCATCAATATGATTATCAATATATTGAATTGTCTTTACAATTCGCTTTTTATACTCTTCCAATTCAAAATTGTTAGTTTACAAAGATATTTTTCTGCTCAGGAATTCTGTTGTCTTTTATTGCTATTGTCAAGAGAACTTTTCATTTTTTTTAGTGAACAATATCCTCTTCAAAATGTTTAAAAAAAGGAATTACGTCTTTAATATTCGGATCTGAAGAGGCAATATAACTATGGTAGTCTTCATGAATAAAAATCTGTTTGGTAAAGAATTTTTCATCTTCAATGACGCATTCGTTATTAACTATTTCAAAAGAATCCAGGGGAAGCATCATCCCTGCTCCATGTGCTTTTATGACAGCCTCTTTTCGGGTCCAATAGGTAAAGAAACTTGCTGTTTTATCTTCAGACGTATCCATTTCCTGAAACTCATGAGCTGTCATTTGAAATGTAAAATCCAGATAGCTGGTCTTGGGATTATTGAATTCTACATCTATTCCCAAGGGATATTCTGCAATAGCACAAGCCACAAGATCTTTAGAATGCGAAATATTAAAATGAAGATTTTCGTCTTTTAAGTAGGGTTTTTTGTTCGGAAGTATGCCCGTTTCTGCTTCAGGGATATTATAATAAGTCCTCAATCCATATTGTAAAAGGACCTTTCCCAATAAAGAAAGCTGTGCATCCTGCCATCTGCTGTATCTCAGAATATCCTGTTTAGCTTCCTGAGAAAACGCAGGCAGATATTTGTCTAAAAGAGACTCATGTTTTTCTTCACTGATGAATGTATACAGAATAATCATTTTCTTTTTCCTGCCAGAGATACCGGATTTATAAATTGCTTTCTGACGACTAAAATAAGCTTTTTTTCATCTCTTTTTAAAGAAGTTAACCATCCTGTCCAAGTTTAAAAATTTAAGGTTAAAAGCAGCCGAATTACGGTTATTATTTACACTATCTTTTTAAAAAAGACCCGGATCATAAAGCGCTTTGGAAAATCTTTTATAAATTTATCGTAAAATCACTATAAATCATTTAAAAAATGAAAGTACAAACATTAGCACTATTGGCGGGATTTGCATTTTTAGCAGTTTCATGCGGAACAACAAAAATGTACTCCGTAAATGCCAAAAGCGGAACACAGACAGGAGGAACAGCGAAGTTTACCCAAAACGGAAATGGTGTAACCATGAAGCTTGATATCACGAATCTTACTCCTGGAATCCACGCAGTACACATTCATGAAAAAGGAGACTGCTCTGCAGCAGATGGGACTTCTACCGGAGGCCACTGGAATCCTTCCAAGAATGATCACGGTAAATGGGGTGCTGAACATTTCCACATGGGAGATATAGGAAACCTGGTTGCTGATCAGAGCGGAACTGCCACATTGACTTTCAAGACAGACAAATGGTGTCTGGGTTGTACAGATGAGTCTAAAAACATCATCGGAAAAGGTCTTATTGTACACGCAGCAGCAGATGACTTCCATACTCAGCCTACTGGAAATGCAGGAGGAAGAGTGGGATGCGTAGAAATTAAGTAATCTTTTTACTCAATAAAAAAACCGCTAATTTTCATTAGCGGTTTTTTTATGTTTAGGATTTAGCTCCCATATCTGATACAATATTCATTGCTTCCTGCAGGTAAAGATCTTTTTTCAGATTCTTGATCCACATTTCAGATTTTTTCTTGAAAGCTTCGTCTTTTTTCTCTCTTTCAATCTCACTTGGATACATCATAAACTGAAGTCCGTTCTCAAATTTAGTCAAAGCTTTGAACTTTTCAATCTGAGATTTTCTGTTCTTCATCAGCTCATTGAACTTATTTATATTCAAGGTGATATTTTCTTCTTTATCCAATCTTTCTCTCCATTGAGCAGACTCTAATAACAATTGATAATTGCTGTTTTTAGCCATTCTGTCTGCACTTGCTTTTTCCAGCGCCTGAATATTGAAATAGTTCAGTTTCTGGAATTTTGTAGAAGGAATTTTATCCCATGCTAAAGCATAATCGTCATATCGCTCTCCTACTTCAGCATACGTGAAGAAATCTTTCATCTGAATATCAGAAACAATTCCTTTTCTCTGCGTAGATTCTCCGGTGATTCTGTAGAACTTCTGGATCGTTAGTTTTAAAGATCCGAAATCATCTTCCGTGTTCAGGAATCTGTTTAGGTCTACAAAAGTCTGAACGGTACCTTTTCCGAAAGATTGTGGAGATCCTATAATCATTGCTCTTCCGTAATCCTGCATTACTCCTGCAAGGATTTCTGAAGCTGAAGCAGAAAGTTCATTTTGCATGATAACAAGAGGTCCTGTCCAGATAGGTGTTTCATTTTTATTCTTAAGGGTCTGTATTTTCCCGTTTCCGTCTTTCACCTGAACATAAGGTCCTGCTTCCATGAAAAGACCCATAATATCCCCTACTTCAGTTAAAGAACCACCTCCGTTATTTCTAAGGTCAAGAATGATTCCTTCAATATTCTGTTCTTTCAGTTTAATGATCTCATTTTTGATGTCATCAGAAGCATTTCTTCCTTTGGCGTTTTCAAAATCAGCATTGAAACTTGGAAGATTGATGAACCCATATTTCTTACCGTTTGCTTTATTTACAACAATACTTCTTGCAAAAGTGTCTTCAATAGCTACTTCCTCACGAATCATTGTTACATCCTTGGTAGTACCATCTTTTTTCTGAACAGTAAGCGTTACCGGTGTTCCTTTCTCTCCTCTGATCAATCGTACCGCTTCATCAGAAAGCATTCCTACAACATTTACAGCATCTTCTTTCGGTTTGGATCTTACTTTTAAGATTTTATCTCCTTCTGAAAGCTGTTTAGACTTCCATGCTGGTGCACCAATGGTAAGAGCCCCGAGATAAAGGTTTCCTTTTTTCTCCTGGATCAATGCTCCGATACCGATTACTTTTCCGGTAAACTGAGTATCAAAGTCTTCCTTATCTTTTGGAGAATAATAGTTGGTATGTGGATCGAATACTTCTGTATAAGCATTCATATACACTGTAAACCAATCCATTTTCTTTCTCTTTTTGAATCGGGTAAAGGTATCTTTTACAAGATCTTTTACTTCATCAGTCGCTTTTTTGATCTTTTCATCCTGAGTAAGAGGCTTAAACTTGATCGTATCTTTAAGCTTGTACTTCTGAACAGAGTCTTTCTTTTCTTTCTGAGCTTCTTCTTTGCTGTTCATCGATTCAACTTCCTGAAGGATATTGTATTTGATGAATTTTTTCCACTCATTATACTGTTCCTGCTTGTTGGCAGGTACTTTCTTCAATTTTGGCTCAAGGGTAAGCGCTTCATCTTCCTGAAGGTTGATCGGTTTGCTGAAGATGTCCTGAGTGATTTTATCGATCTCATCTACTCTCTGATACAATCTGTCGATTGTAAGTTTGTAGAAGGTCAGGTCTCCCTGCCCAATATAATCATCAAGCTTTGTTTCATGCTTGCTGAATTCATCCATATCAGATTGTACAAAATATCTTTTTGCAGGGTCTACCAATTCGAAATAATGCTTATAAACATCCTTAGAATAGGCATCATTGATAGATTTTGGGCTATAATGCAGATAAGAAAGTGTATTTTTTACGCTCACCATTATTGTTTGCATCTTTTCATCGTCATTCTTTGGCGAGTTGAAACAAAACATTAGACTGGTTAATGGAATAAGAAGTAAAAATTTATTCAGTTTGAAATTTTTCCACATAAACTGTCTTTAATTTATTAATTTTTAAAATAAGTATAATAATTAGTAGCAACAAGTTTGATACTGTTACAAACGATCAAATTTAATACCTTATTTACAAATATCGAACAGTTTTAATTATTTTTATTAAAAGAGGTTCATAAATAATAAAAGCAATCTCAGGTATTTACCATTATCAGGCTCTTTGATTCCAAAACGGACTCCTGATCTGTTTTTTTCCATAAATATACTGGCACTTTATTTTTTCATTGAAAATTAAAAAACAAGTACCACAAAATTCATTTTTAAGACATAAAGGCATAAAATATGCAGGAAACTAAGCAAATAACATTAAAATATAAAGTCATGAGAAGTCTACTATGGTTAGTTGCAGTCATCTGCATCGTTGTTTGGCTTTTGGGAATACTGGGAATTGTTCCGGGTATCAGCACAGGCTATTTAATTCACGTTTTATTGGTTATTGCCATTGTTGTTGTTCTTTATAACATTATTACGGGCAGAAAACCTCTCGATTAGTTTATTATTTTGTAAAATCACTTTAATTAAAACACCATCGGCTTTCACAGATTCTCTTCAGTTGAGTCATATATTAATTGAAAAAGTATCTGTGAAGGACTGAGGTGGAATTTGAAAATGCAGATCAAGTAAACATATTAACTTTTCTTCATTTCAGTTTCATTTTCTGAACCTTAGATTCTTCATCTTCTCTTTTTCCAGACTCATTTTTTGACTAAAATATCACTATTTCAAATCTGGATAAACAATACCTAATAATAGCCCTGCTGTTTTACCGCATCTTATTTTTGACTACATTTGATGTGTTGAAATTCTATTTGTTCAATTCTGAAAATGAACAAATTCACTCTATTTGAATAAAAAAATATTAAAGATAATTTATGGAAAGACCGCTTATTCTGGTTACTAATGATGATGGAATTACAGCTCCTGGTATCAGAAATCTTATCAGTTTTATGAATGAAATCGGAGAAGTTGTTGTTGTAGCCCCTAACTCTCCCCAAAGTGGAAAAGGCCACGCTATTACCATCAATTCTACCCTAAGCTACGAAGAAGTTACCCTGGATGGTCCACAGACTGATTTTTCATGCAGTGGAACTCCTGTAGACTGCGTAAAAATGGCTCTTGATAAGATTCTGACAAGAAGGCCTGATATTGTGGTTTCAGGAATCAATCACGGTGCGAATTCTTCAATCAATGTGATCTATTCAGGAACTATGTCTGCAGCTGTAGAAGCTGGTGTAGAAGGCATTCCTGCTATTGGGTTCTCATTATTGGATTTCAGCTGGGAAGCAGATTTTACTCAGGCAAAAGAATTTATTCAGAATATTGTAAGAAGAACGCTGGAACACCCGATGCCAAAAGGAGTTGTTCTGAATGTCAATATTCCGAAACTTCCTGCAGCAGAAATAAAAGGAATAAAAGTATGCAAACAAGCTAACGCAAAATGGGAAGAAAGCTTCGACGAAAGGATAAATCCACACGGTAAAAAATATTACTGGCTGACGGGTTATTTCAACAATATGGATGATTCTGAAGATGCTGATGAAACTGCATTGGCGAACGGATATATTTCCATAGTTCCTGTAAAGTTTGACATGACTGCCTATGAATACATGAAAACACTGGAAGAGGTAATGACTTTTGAAAATGTAAATGAGGTGAAATAATCTTATTAATCATTTGCTTATTAAACAGTATAAAAAACTTCACTTCAGCAGAGATCAGAAGTTGAAGTTTTAACAATAACACGGCATGAAATACCATTTTTCATGCCGTATTTTTATGTCATCTGTGACAAAATACATCCATTCAAAAAGCATCCGCTTCGGATTATTCACTACCTTTATTCTGACAAATAATTACAAAATGCGTATAGAATATGACATAAAATTAGGGTTCAAGGATGTAATGTTCCGCCCTAAACGTTCTACTTTAAAATCCCGGTCAGAAGTTGATTTACAAAGAGAATTTACCTTTAAACATACTAAGAAAAAATGGACAGGAGTTCCTATAATTGCCGCCAATATGGATACGGTAGGAACTTTTGAAATGGCCGTAGAACTGGCAAAAGAAAAAATCATTACAGCTGTTCACAAACATTATACTCCCGAAGAATGGAGCCGGTTTCTGGAAAGTCAGCCTGAAAGTATTCATCAATATATTGCCTTAAGCACAGGAACAGGAAAGGCCGATGAAGAAAAAATAAGACAGATCCTCGAAAAGCATCCAAAAATTGAGTTTCTCTGTATAGATGTAGCCAATGGCTATTCTGAGCATTTCGTTGGATTTGTGAAGAAAGCAAGAGCCAATTTTCCTGATAAAATTATCATCGCCGGAAATGTTGTGACCGGAGAAATGGTGGAAGAACTTCTTCTGGTAGGTGCAGATATTATAAAAGTAGGTATTGGGCCCGGATCTGTTTGTACGACCAGAGTAAAAACGGGGGTAGGCTATCCTCAGCTTTCTGCCATTATTGAATGTGCTGATGCCGCTCATGGGTTAGGAGGACATATCATCGCAGACGGTGGCTGTAAAGTCCCGGGAGATGTTGCCAAAGCCTTCGGTGGGGGTGCAGATTTCGTAATGCTTGGCGGTATGTTTGCAGGACACGACGAAAGCGGTGGAGAAATGATTGAAGAAAACGGTAAAAAATACCGCCTATTCTATGGAATGAGTTCCAAAACAGCTATGGATAAACATTCCGGAGGGGTAGCGGAATATCGTTCTTCCGAAGGAAAAACCGTGAAAGCAGCTTATAAAGGTCCGGTTTCAGAAACGGTAAAAGATATTTTGGGAGGAGTACGCTCTACCTGTACTTATGTAGGTGCTTCCAAACTTAAGGAACTTTCTAAGAGAACTACTTTTATTAGGGTTCAAGAGCAGGAAAATCAGGTCTTTAAAGACTAGAAATAAAACAAATAAAGGCTTTAGATAATTCTAAAGCCTTTATTCTTTTGTTCTTATATATTTTTTATTAAAATACTTTTGAAGCTGATCATTTACATAGGTTTCCTGTTCATGCTCTGAAGCCATTTCATCCATATACAAAATCCTCGGAACTTCTTTGATCTTATCAACGACAACAGAGTCTTTAGAAGAATTCCTGATGATATCTACTCTTTCATTCATCTCTTTTTCATATTCTTTAAGATCTGTCTTCATAATCTCCATCACTATGTTTTCTCCATTGAAATCAATGTTGAAATATGAATATTTTTCAGGGAATATTTTTAACTCAGGAAGAAAAATAATGAGAAGGGAAACCCACCAAAATTTTTTAACTTTTTCAAATTTAAAAAACATCAACACTGAAAAACTGATGAAAAAATAAAAGATGATACTTTCAAACTGCCTTGCAACAGAGTTGAGAATATAGCTTGTAAATAATAAAGGGAGTAAAGAAACTGACCAAAACAGAACCGCGTTTTTAAATGGTATTTTCGTACTGATATTTTTAAGTTCTTTCTCAAAAACTTTAATAAATAAGGGAAGCACCAATAAAACTTTAACGGCAACATACATCGTACTCGCACCAAAAAGAGCAATTCTCTTCAGCCACTTTATAATTCCACCTTCTGACTCTCCCATTCTGTTGAAGTTTCCCGGAGCCAAAAAGCTTATCAGTAAAAAGACACTTCCTATCAGTACCAAAGTCAGATTTCTCTTATTGCGTTTCTGATAATAAGATAGTAACAAAAGGCCTTCAACAATCAATGCCAGAATTTCATTGGACCCCATCAGAATGATTGTAAGCAAAACCGAAAGGTAAAACCATATTTTCTGCTGTGTATCCTCGCTTTTTTTAAAAAAATAGAGTAAAATACCTGCTAAAATAACAGGAACGAAATAGACATTGGAGCCTGTAATCCAAAAGTAATGCTCAGGAAGACTCACCAGAAGGATGGTATAAAAGAAAAACAGAAGAAGTCCTTTTTTGACGGATTCTTTTGGGGAATAATTGAAATATTCTTTAAAGTTTAACGCTGAAATTCCAATGAAGGAAAGTAGTAAGAAAACAGGATAGATCTTGGGAAGAATATTATTATTGTCATAAAAAACAGGATTAAACATATTGATAGAATATCCGAAATATCTTCCACCCCAGGTTGTATAAGTCTGAATAAAACTTTGTAACAACCCTATTTTTCTGGTCGTATAGGACCAGAAATAATCATCGGTCTGATATACATTAAACCAACTAATGTATGCCAGACCGACGCCTATTAAAATCGACAAGAATAATACTATATTCTGTACTTTTTTCATTTTCTAAGTTAACATTCCACCGTCAACGTTTAATGTTTGTCCGGTAATGTATCCTGACATATCGCTTCCAAAGAATACACATGCATTTGCGATATCTGCAGGCTGCCCTCCTCTTTTCATCGGAATCTCTTCTCTCCATCCCTGAACTGTTTTTTCGTCCAGAACAGCTGTCATTTCTGTTTCAATAAATCCAGGCGCAATTGCATTACATCTGATATTTCTTGAACCTAATTCCAATGCCACAGATTTTGTAAATCCGATAACTCCAGCTTTAGACGCTGCATAGTTGGCTTGTCCGGCATTTCCTTTCACCCCTACTACAGAAGTCATATTGATGATAGATCCTGATCTGGCCTTCATCATCGGCTTGATTACCGCTTTTGTAAGGTTAAAAACTGAATCTAAGTTTACCTTGATCACTTTATCCCAATCTTCTTTGGACATTCTCAATAACAGGTTATCTTTTGTAATCCCTGCATTGTTTACCAAAATATCAATCTGCCCGAACTCTGCCATTACATCCTCTACCAATTTCTGAGCAGCATCATAATCTGATGCGTCGGACTGATATCCCTTAATTTGGGTTACAGAACTTAAAGCTGCTTCTAATTCTTTTGCTTTGTCTACAGAACCGGCATAGGTAAATGCTACTTTTGCCCCTTGTTGAGCAAACATTTCAGCAATCCCTTTCCCGATTCCTCTTGTAGCTCCGGTAATTATTGCTACTTTTCCTTCTAATATTTTCATATCTATTGATAATTATTTTCTTTTATAACTCATTCAGCTTGTGACAGCTGACTCTTTTAGTTCTTATACTTTCCTTTCCGGAATTAAACGGTTTGCAAAGATATTATAAATTGTTATTCAACCCATTTAAATTGTTAAAATACTGCTTTTTTTAATGTTTATTTAGCTTTTATTAAAGCTGAACAGTATTATTTCTAAATCTGGTGAAATAAATGAAGTCTGTTTTTTTATCCTTATCTAGTTTCAGAACTTCTTTCTGCCAAAAATATTTATCATAAATAATTTCCTTTAGGAGTTCATTCTGGAAATTTGAAACTCCGAATTTCCCTTCCTTTCTTACCACAATTTCGTTTTCAGCATTCCCGAATGTTATGATGTCTTCGTAAACAAAAGGTACAATTTCTGTTCCTTTACCATCCAGAATGCCATAAAAACTGGCTGTATTTTTACATACCAAAGGTTTTGAATATTGATTAAGAGGATTAAAGTACTCAACATTCTCATTTTTTATCTGACTGATGTTTTTCAGTTCCTTCATCGAGTGATCTGCTACTGAAAAAATATAATACTTACCTTGTTTCTCAAGGATAAGACTCTCAGGATAGAAACCTAAAATTTGGACTCCATCTCCTACAATATTCTTGAGGTCTTTATCCAGAAATTGTTCTTCATTCTCTTTTTTAAGATAGATGAAATCTTTTCCGGAAATGGTAAAACTCCTGATGAAATCATATTCCTGCGGGAGAATTATATTCCCCTGAAGATCGATAATACCGGATTTTTTTACTTTATCATTGTAAACGCTGAAGAAGTTATTCAATAAAGGATTTAAATATTTAAAAGCCTGGGGATACAAATTCCTGTCTTTCTTACTGAAAACAGTTGTTTTTCCTTTTTTTTCGAGGTAGATATATTCTTTTCCGCCGAAATATTCCGGGGTGACATCACTAAAGATTTCTTCTGCAAGTGTATTTTCCTCAACATCGATTAAGCCATACTTACCTGTACTCTTATTCCTGGTAATCAGATAGGGATAAGCATTGATGTTCACAACCTGTTTCGAAAATTGATGTAAAGTCTGCCCATTATCTCCAATGATTTCACTTTCATTATTATCATTGATAATCAATGCTCTACCCCCTTCAAAATTATAATCTTCTTTAAATTCCCGGCTGCTGACCTGCTTTCCGTTGAGATCATATAGAAACCACTTGTTATCTTTTAAAACAAAAAATCTGTTCTTCCCTGAAAAACGGATCTTTTCTGAATAAGGAATGATTTCCTTTCCATTGTAATCATAAACTGCTTCTTTGTCTTGTTTTGAAGAAATAATACGTTCCTTACTCCACCATGGTGTATTAAACTCCTGATTATCCAAAGAGACCAGCTCTTTTCCTTTCTCATCAATAATGGCTGATTTTCTATTGTTTCCTTCCTCTGAATAAAGGATAAACCTGTTTTTAAAAACATGCAGAATTCCCCCTTTATAAGGAGATTTAAAGGTAATGGCTCCCAGAGAATCTACAATTCCCTGTTTTTTGGTCCCGGAGTCATATATTGTTCCATATCCGTCCGAATAGGAATTGACCTCCTTCCCTATCTTTTTTGACAGGATAACCTTCATATATTGGTTAGTCTGTGCTGTACAAACTACAGAACACAATACAAAAACTAATTTTTTCAAGGAAAATTAAATAGAATTATTGACTATAAGAACGATTTCTCCTTTTAAGGTTTTACTCTTGGAAAATTCAATTAACTCGTTGATTGTCCCTCGCTTAGTTTCTTCAAATTTTTTGGAGATTTCGCGGCTTAAACTTGCCTTGGTTTCTTCTCCAAAGAATTCTTTGATCTGCTCCAGAGTCGTATTGATTTTATGCGGGCTTTCGTAAAGAACTATCGTCTTTTTTTCTTCAGCAAGCTGTTTTAGCTTTGTCTGTCTTCCTTTTTTTTGTGGTAAAAATCCAGCGAATAAAAACTCATTATTGGGAAGTCCTGAAACTACAAGTGCCGGAATCAGGGCTGTCGCTCCCGGAAGACATATCATATCAATCTGATTATCTGCGCCTGCTTTTGCCAGTAAATATCCCGGATCCGAAATACCCGGTGTTCCGGCATCGGTAATAATAGCGATATTCTGACCGCTTTTAAGGTCTCCAATTACTTTCTCTGTTGCCTGGTGCTCATTGTGTAAATGATAAGATTTTAAAGGCTTGGAGATTTCAAAATGTTTTAAAAGTATTCCAGAAGTTCTGGTGTCTTCACATAAAATATAATCAACTTCTTTCAGGACTTTTACTGCCCTGAACGTCATATCTTCCAGGTTCCCAACGGGTGTGGGAACAAAATATAGGATTCCGCTCAAAATTATAAGAATTTATTTTCCACCAATATCCAAAGTCTCTGGGCATATTCATCCACTTTATTCCATTTTCTCTCATAGTACAGATCACTAAGATATTCTTTGGCTTCTTCCATCGTTTTGAATTGGTTCAGCTGGAATACGGCATCATTAAGATCGATCTGGCTTCCTTCAAACAGCATTTTTGAGAAAGCAATTCTGTCATTCAGATCCAGCTTAAACTCAGGTTTCTGCTTGTCAGCTTCCATAAAGTTCGTAGGAATATTAGATTTCAGAATGCTTCCTGTATCTTCTTTTACAACCGAAACAGGAGTTTCTTCCTTAGGAAATTCTCTTTCCAGGTGATCGTCATCAAAAAGTGACTGAACAGCCTTCATTCCTTTGATATTGGCTAATTTTATTTTTTTCTCCCGATGATATTCTTCTAAATTTTCGAAGCTTTCATCGGAAGGATGTTTATCTGTTTCTTCAGGAACAGGTTTGTCAATTTCTACAATTTTTCTTCTGTCATAGACTTCAGCAAGGATGCTTTCTTCCTTTGTATTTTCTTCAGAGTGGTCATTTTTGATTTCACTCAGAATATTTTCCACGTTGGAAGTTTCTGTAATCATCTCTCCTTCTTGTATTGAAATATTTGAGGCAACAAATTGTTCTTCGTTTTCCTCAATCAGTATTTCATCATCTAAAGTTTCAGTATCAAAAATACTAGGAATAATTTCTGTTACTGGTATTTTAGCATCATTTACAACAGCAGAATCTGTTTCTTTTTTGGTTTCTGATTCGGAGATTTCCTCTTCTGTATCATTTATTTCATTCAGCTGATTATTGAAAATAACTTCTTCCTCAGTCACTTCATCATAAAATAAATCTTCATTGAGGTCTTCATCAGAATCCGGTTTAGCATCCGCAAGAATTTTATCTTCGTCTACAAATTTCAGAACAGCTCTCTGCTCTTCAGAAATCTCATTTTCATCAATTTCATTCAACTGATTATTGAATACGGCTTCTTCTTCCAGAATTTCATGATTAGAAGCTTGTTCCTGAGTGTTTTCAGATGCTTTTTCTTCGTGATTTTCTTCTACAAAGCTTACAATATTCTCATGGAATTTATTTTCAACAATTTCATTCAATTGATTATTGAAAACGGCTTCCTCTTCTTCAGATCCGTCTGAAAAAATTTCATTTTCATCAATTTCGTTCAGCTCATTATTAAAAATAGCTTCCTCTTCCGTCACTTCATTCCCTGAATCATGATATTCCGTTTCTCCTGATACAAAAGAGAGGTGTTGATGAGCCGGATCATCAGCTACGAAATATTCAATATTTTTTTCCAGCAATTTCAAAAAAGAAATTCTGTTAGCAAGCTCATCTACAAGATCTTGCTTGGAAAGTAATTCGTCTATATTACTTATTTTGTCCAGATTATCAATGATATTCATGGATTCAAAAAAAATCTTTTCCCTTAAATCTTGGATATTCTGCATAATAAGATTCTTATTAAAATTGCTTACTTTTGATGTTAAAAATATACGGCTAATTTAACAAATGTTTTTAGAAAATACAATTAATCATTCCAAACAAAGTGGTTGGATGGAAGTAATTTGTGGCTCTATGTTTTCCGGTAAAACCGAAGAACTGATACGCAGATTGCGAAGGGCAGAGATGGCAGGACAGAACGTGGAAATTTTTAAACCCAAATTGGATGTACGATATTCTGAAGAGGATGTAGTTTCTCATAATCAGAATAAAATCCGTAGTACAGCAGTAGAAAACCCTAATGAAATTCTTCTGTTAGCTTCCAATTGTGATGTAGTAGGAATTGATGAAGCTCAGTTTTTCGATGAAAGTATTGTTGATATTGCCAACCAACTTGCCAATAGCGGTGTAAGAGTGGTCATTGCAGGATTGGATATGGACTTTTTAGGCCGTCCGTTCGGACCTATGCCCAATTTGATGGCTACAGCCGAATATGTTACAAAAGTGCATGCTATTTGTAAGAGAACAGGGAATCTTGCCAACTATTCTATGAGAACTTCCCAGGGAGATAATCTGGTAGAGTTGGGAGAAACCGAAAGCTATGAAGCAGTAAGCCGCCGCGTTTTTATTGACGAAGTACTTTTAAAAAGAAAATAAATTGCAAAACAGCAAAGGCTGAATGCACCAAAACATACATTATATTCACTAATATAAATGAAAAGCGAAAAAGCAGCATTGTGAAATTTCAAAAAGGAGAAGCTGGCTTATAAAAACTTTTTCTTCCTCTTTATTATTTTACCTTTTTGCCATTTCGCCTTAAAAATAAAGCAGAAAGGGTACCAATGGATTATACAGTACAACACATTGCAGAGATCGCCAATGCACAAATCATTGGAGACGGAAATTTATTGATCAAAAATATAGCATACGACAGCAGGATTATTTATTCTACCAAGAATACTGCATTTATCGCGATCAATACCTCTAAAAATTCTGGTGAAAAGTTTATAGAATCTGCAATAGACAGAGGGATCAATATTATTATTTCTGAGCATCATTATCCCGGGTTTGAAAATATAACCTGGATCATTGTTGAAAATTCTGTAGACTTTCTTCAAAAATTAGCAAAGTACCATTTCGAGAATTCTCACATACAATCTATCGGAATCACTGGTAGTAATGGTAAAACTATTTTAAAAGAATGGTTATATCAATGCCTGTGGAATGAATTTCCTACTGTAAAAAGTCCCAAAAGTTTCAATTCCCAGATTGGTCTTCCACTTTCTCTTCTTCAAATCAACAGCTCTTATCAGCTTGGAATTTTTGAAGTGGGAATTTCAAAACCTCATGAAATGGAAAAACTTGAAAATATTTTCCATCCTCAGATCGGATTGCTTACCCATATAGGAACGGCTCATGCTGCCAATTTTTCTTCCGAAGAAGAACTGATTGATGAAAAGATCAAACTTTTTAAGGATTCTGAAATCATCATCTATAATGGTGACCATTCTTTGGTAGATCAAAAAATTAATAATTCCTATTCTGATAAAAAATTAATTTCTTACGGTTTTAAAAAAGAGAATCAGGTTTTCATCAAAAACAATATTTCCAAGGATGAAAACATTATTGTTGAATATTTGGGGGAAGAAATCAGTTTTCCAGCCCACCAAAGAGACGAAGCGACATTAACCAATGCTATGGCGCTTATTACAGTCCTTAAGGAACTTCATATCGAAAATAAAAAGATCGTTGAAAAAATCAACCTTTTAAAAGCCGTTGAAATGAGGCTTGAAGCGATTGAAGGAAATAAGAGCAATATTGTTATCAACGATTCTTTTAATCTTGACCTCGATTCTCTGAAAACGGCCCTTCAGTTTTTGAATGAGTATAACAAACCTAAAAAATCTCTGGTCCTAACAGATATTGTAGGAGTGAACAGCAATTCTCAGGAATTGTATGAAGAAGTCTCCGAACTGGTCAATGAACAAAATTTTGATTCTGTATTTTTAATCGGGGATGAAATATCATTATTTAGTGAATTATTTAAAGCTAAAACTTATACTTTCATTGACACTAAAGAGTTAATTGAAAGTAAATATCTTACTGAATTAGAAAATCAGATCATTCTGCTGAAAGGTGCCAGAAAATTTGAGATCGAAAGGCTTAAAGATATTCTTGAACTTAGAAAACATGATACGGTACTGGAAGTAAACCTTAATGCAATTCTTCATAATATCAACTATCATAAATCTCTGCTGAAACCAGGAACCAAAATGATGGCAATGGTAAAAGCCAATGCTTATGGACTTGGAAGTTATGAGGTATCAGAATTTCTTCAGCATCATCATATAGATTACCTTGGAGTAGCTTACGTTGATGAGGGTGTAGAACTTCGTAAAAAAGGAATTACAACCCCCATTATTGTAATGAACCCTGAGCAGCACAGTTATCATACCATTATAGAATACAACCTTGAGCCTGAAATTTATAGTTTTAGAGTGTTGGAATTGTTCTATGAAGCTGTACAAAAGTCAGGGCATGATAAAAAATACCCGATCCATATCAAACTGGAAACAGGAATGCACCGTCTTGGTTTTAAAGATTTTGAGCTGGATCAGTTAAGCGAGACTTTAAGTCAAAAAAATCTAAAAGTCCAAAGTATGTTCAGCCATTTATCCTCTTCTGATATGCCTGAAGAGAAAGAATTTACTTTAAAGCAGCTTGCCGTTTTTGAGAAAAACTCCAGCTACCTAACTGAAAAACTAGGCTACACTCCTATCCGCCATATTCTGAATTCATCCGGGATAACGAGTTATACGGATCATCAGTATGACATGGTAAGAATTGGTATCGGTATGTTGGGAGAATCTCCCGATGACGAAATACAGAAGCAATTACAATCTGTGGTAAGCTTTAAAACCGTAATTTCACAGATATCAATGGTTGAGAACGGAGAATCTGTTGGTTACAGCAGAAAATATAAAGCGGATCACCCTACAAGAATTGCAACAATCCCTGTAGGATATGCAGACGGTATTCCAAGGCTGATAGGAAATCAGGTAGGAAGTTTAGGGGTCAACAAAACGCTTGCTCCTATTGTTGGAAATATCTGTATGGACATGATGATGATCAATGTAGACAATATTCCGAATGTAAAAGAAGGTGATACGGTAACTGTTTTCAATGCCAAACCAAGTTTAAAAGAATTCGCAGGATACTGCAAAACGATAACCTATGAAGTATTAACCTCCATTTCCCCTCGGGTGAAACGGATTTATATAAAAAATTAACTATGAGAAAACTCCTGATTCTGCTTTTCATATTCCCACTGCTATTGGTCCATTCTCAGGTAAAAAAAGATTTGGTGATTCCGAAAAATCCAAAGATAGGACTCTCCCTCGCCGGTGGTGGTGCCAAAGGCTTTTCACATGTCGGAGTTCTTAAAGTATTAGATTCATTGGGAGTAAAGGTGGATTATATTTCGGGAACAAGCATGGGAGCCATAGTTGGAGGACTCTATGCGGCAGGCTATTCCGGAAAAGAAATTGAAAAAATAGTCATGGATACAGATTTCTATTCCTTGATTATGGATCCGAAATCACGACAGGAAGCCAGCTTTTTCAACAAATCCGTAGACAAATACCTTTTATCCATTCCACTCAAAAATGGAAAAATCACACTTCCCTCTTCTATCAGTACCGGCCAGAGAAATGTTTATCTTCTGAAAGAACTTTTTAAAAACGTTTCCAATATCGAAGATTTTTCCAAAATGCCCATTCCTTTTCTTTGCGTTGCCACCAATCTGGAGAGTGGAAATATGCAGATTTTTGAAAAAGGAGATCTGGTACAGTCTATTATGGCGAGTTCTGCATTTCCATCTTTAATGGATCCTATTAAAATTGGCGACAGTATATATATTGATGGAGCAATGACGGTAAACTACCCTTCCAAGCCTTTAAAGGACAAAGGAATTGATATTGTCATCGGTGTGGACCTGAATCAGGACCTGTCAAAAAGAGAGGATTTAAACAACATTATATCCATCCTGAATCAGGTAATCGATTTTGGAATAAAAAAAGATACCCGAAAACAGTATAAATATACAGACATCAATATCAAACCCAACCTGAAAGGGATGTCAGCTACAAGCTATGATGATAAGAAGAAAATTCTGGACAGCGGATATGTAGAAGGACTGAAATATTCTCAGATACTGGATCAGTTACCAAAGCGGCCATTTGACCGCCTCAGACAGCGTATAAACCCTATTTATTCCAATGTATATAAGATCGACAGTATTTCTATAGAAGGAAGCAAGATATACGGTAAAAACTATACGCTTGGGAAAATGGGACTGCGTCTACCCTCTTTACAGACTTATGGTAGCATCAATAAAATGGTTGATAAATTGGTTGCTACAAACAACTATAGTTTTATCAATTATGATATCGTTCAGGAAAATGATGCCAACTATTTAAAGCTTTATGTAACCGAAGATGATACCCGTCATTTTTTAAAATTCGGATTGCATTATGACGAAGTTTTTAAGACCGGGCTTCTTTTGAATTATTCTGCAAAAAGACTTTTATTCAAAAACTCAAATCTTTCTTTTGATTTCGTTGTGGGAGATCGATTACGATATTACCTGAACTATTTTATAGATAACGGATATATTCCTGGATTTGGTATTTATTCCTCAGGAATGAGCTTTGACCTTAAAAATGTCGACAATTATGTTATCGACAGATGGGAATGGAGCAGAAATGAAGTTTATATACAGTCTATATGGAAGGATAAATTTGCCATTGGAGGAGGTATGAGCCACGATTACTTTAAGGCGGAAAACAGCAATGGAGACAACAGACGTTACAGCCGTTTTCTGAACCCTTATGTCTTCATAAAAACAGATACACAGGATGACAAAGAATTCCCTACCAAAGGGGTCTATTTTGCTGCTGAAGGGAAAGTTATAGACCTTTTAAAATCAGAAGTTGATAAAAGGATTATTCAAATCAAGGCAGATCTTAAAATCAATATTCCTCTTGGCAAACAATTCTCTTACCGTCTTAATCTATTTGGAGGAATTACACTTGGTGAACACCTTCCTGCTTATTATCAATACAGATTAGGAGGGATTTTCGAACAAAATATTATTAATTTCAAAAGCTTTGGAGGCTTTTATTTTGCCCAGCTTTATACGAATAATGTGATATTAGCGTCTAACGATATTCAATTTAAATTCAATAAAAACTATTTCATCAGTGGAAACTTCAGCTTTGCTAATTTATCAAACGATATCAAGTTTGAAGATGCAGTTAAAGTAAATTACAGCTCACTGGGATTAACGGCTGGTTACAAATCTCCTTTTGGACAGATTAAAGTAAACTTCAGCCACTCACTTAAAAATAACCAAAAAGGTATATTCAGTGTTATTTTAGGACACTGGTTTTAAAAAAATGATACAGTTCTTTTACGAAAACTTACCAGAGTCGGTAAGTACAGATTACAAAAAATGGCTGGAAGATCTTATTCTTTCAGAAGGAAAAAAAATAGGAGAAATCAATTATATTTTCTGTGATGATGAATATCTTCTTAAGATCAATCAGGACTATTTACAGCATGATTATTATACGGATATCATCACTTTTGATTATGTAAAAGGCAAGACAATAAGCGCTGAGATTTTTGTATCTTTGCAGCGCATTTCTGATAACGCCTCTACCCTTTCCCGAGATTATGAAGAAGAATTAAGAAGGGTTTTAGCCCACGGGATTTTACACCTTGCAGGCTACAAAGATAAGACGGAAGAGGAAGAAAAAGAGATGCGGAGAATGGAAGATTTGTACTTGACCAAGTATCGGGATTTAAAGATTTAAAATTAAACAATCACTTAAGGTCCGTTATATAAAGTGCTATATTCTAGCAGTAATATAAGCTTACCTAGAGTGCATTCTTCAAAAATGTTTCACGTGAAACATTGGTTATAAAGATAAGATTAAAAGCTTAAAACAAGCGAGATAAAAATGATTTCAGAAATATATGATGTGATCGTAGTAGGTGCCGGACACGCAGGTTGTGAAGCCGCTGCCGCAGCAGCCAACCTTGGTTCAAAAACACTACTCGTTACAATGAATATGCAGACCATCGGACAGATGAGTTGCAACCCGGCAATGGGCGGAATCGCAAAAGGACAGATCGTAAGAGAGATTGACGCAATGGGAGGATATTCCGGAATTATAGCAGACAAATCTGCTATTCAATTCAAAATGCTAAATCTTTCAAAAGGTCCCGCGATGTGGTCTCCGAGAACCCAAAATGACAGAATGCTTTTTGCCGAAGAATGGCGCTTAGCATTAGAGAATACTCCCAATCTTGATTTCTTTCAGGATATGGTGAAACAACTGATTGTTGAAAATAATAAAGTAACCGGAGTTGTTACTTCTTTAGGAATTGAGATCAAAGGAAAATCTGTTGTTCTTACTAACGGAACTTTTCTTAATGGATTAATTCACGTTGGAGATAAACAATTAGGCGGAGGAAGAATGGGTGAACCAAGAGCATTTGGAATTACAGAGCAATTGGTCACTTTAGGTTTTGAAGCAGGAAGAATGAAAACCGGTACTCCACCGAGAGTAGATGGAAGAAGTTTGGATTATTCAAAAATGGAAGAACAGAAAGGAGACGAAAATCCTCAAAAGTTCAGTTATCTTGATACTCCAAAATTAACAAAACAATTAAGCTGCCATATCGTATATACGAATGAAACGGTACATGATATTTTGAGAGAAGGTTTCGATAGAAGTCCAATGTTCAATGGTACGATTCAAAGTTTAGGTCCAAGATACTGTCCAAGTATTGAAGATAAAATTAATCGTTTTGCAGAAAGAAACAGACATCAGCTTTTCGTAGAACCGGAAGGATGGAAAACTGTGGAGATCTATGTAAACGGATTCAGCTCTTCACTTCCTGAAGATGTACAGATCAAAGCTATGAAACATATTCCAGGATTTGAAAACGTAAAAGTATTCCGTCCAGGTTATGCTATTGAATATGACTACTTCCCTCCTACCCAATTGAAGCATACCCTGGAAACAAAATTAATTGACAATTTATATTTCGCAGGACAGATCAATGGAACAACAGGATATGAAGAAGCAGCAGGTCAAGGTTTAATTGCCGGTATCAATGCCCATAATAAAGTTCATGAAAAAGGCGACTTTATTCTAAACAGAGATGAAGCTTATATTGGAGTATTAATTGATGACCTGATCACCAAAGGAACTGAAGAACCTTACAGAATGTTTACTTCACGTGCTGAATACAGGCTTCTCTTGAGACAGGATAATGCTGATATCAGGTTAACTGAAAAGGCATTCCAACTTGGATTGGCCAAAGAAGACAGATTAAGAAAAGTAGAAGCCAAAATATCTGACAGTCAACTACTTGAAGAGTTCCTTCGAGAAACTTCTTTAAAACCAGGTGTTATCAACCCTATTCTTGAATCTATAGAAAGTAATCCGGTAGATCAGGCTTACAGAGCTGCTCAAATATTGACCCGACCTAATATCACATTGAAAAAGTTGGATGAAATAGACTTTATCAAAGAGGTTTCTTCCCAATATAATGAGGAAGTAAGAGAACAGGCAGAGATCAATATCAAATATAAAGGCTATATTGAGAAAGAAAAAGAAAACGTAGCAAAATTAAACCGTCTGGAAAATATAAAAATCCCAGAAGATTTTGATTACACTAACCTTTCCAGCCTTTCTACAGAAGCAAAACAGAAGATGTCTAATGTACGTCCGAAGACAATTGCTCAGGCAGGAAGAATAAGCGGGGTGTCTCCAGCAGATATCAATGTCTTATTAGTATATTTAGGACGTTAAAAAGAAATGTTTCACGTGAAACATTAAAAAATAAAACAAGAATTAAGGTATTTTGAGTGTATAATAGCCTCTGAATATCTTAATTTTTTTGAATAGATAAAAAAGATACCGATTTCAATGAAAATAAAAGATCATTTTCTTTCACAGGAAATATTTGAAATAAAAGAAACAGAAACAAAAGGTGTATTTAAAACCACCCCTACTCCATCCAATATTTCCAGATATTACGAAAGCGAAGATTATATTTCTCACCACCAGGATTCCGGAAGTCTGAAAGAAAAACTTTACAAATTTCTACAGTCTTTTAATCTGCAGTACAAAAAAAATATTCTTATAGATAGAATTAAGAAAGGATCAAAAGTTTTGGATTACGGATGCGGAGCCGGAGAATTTGTAAAATATATAGAAAATGATTTTGAAACCTTCGGTTTTGAACCTGATGCCGACGCAAGAAAAGCTGCAAAAAGTAAAATAACAAAAGCTGTAATACTAGACGACATTAGTAAAATTGAAGATAAAAGTTTAGATGCGATTACACTCTGGCATGTTTTTGAGCATATCGAAAACCAAAATGAAATGCTAAACATTTTTCATAATAAACTAAAGGAAAAAGGAATTCTTATTATTGCAGTTCCCAACCCTACTTCTTATGATGCTAAACATTATAAAGAATATTGGGCAGCCTATGATGTACCAAGACACATCTACCATTTTTCTAAAAACGGTATGGAAAATTTAATTTCTAAAAAACCAGACTGGAAATTAAGAAAAATAAAACCTCTTGTACTAGATTCGTATTACATCTCAATGTTAAGCGAAAAATACAAAAAATCACCCCTATTTTGGGCAAAAGCGGTCATTCACGGAACAATTTCAAACGTAAAGGCACTTTTTTCAAACGAATTTTCAAGTTTGATATACATTATCGAAAAAAGATAGAAAATCGATTTTTGACCTGTTTATGAAGGTCAGTTTTCAGCATTTTCACTATAAAATTTAAAAAACTCAGGAAAAAATCCTGAGTTTTTTATTTCATCGAAATTAGTTTGTATCCATTTTAAGCTTTCTAAAAAAATCCTTCAGCTGCGATCGAAAAATTTCCAGATTGCTTTTCTCAATTTTTAAAACTTCTCCCCTACTCCATTTCATAGACAATCAAAAAATCAATGATCAATAATTCTCTTCTCTGATTTCTTAAAACTTTCGTCCTGCTTACAAAAATTAATTTTTTAAAAATTTTGCATAAAATTGATTGAAATGGAAAAAAATAGAATTTAAAAAACCAAATTCTTTCAGAATCATAATTAATTTCCCTTTAAATGTACTTAAAGGTGTTAATAATCGGAAAAGTATAATTTATTGATTTAAGAAGTATTTATGAAAGTCAATTTTATCACCTTAAAAACAAAAACCGGAATTGATCCGGTTTTTATGTTATTTATAAATCAACAATCAAGTTACTTAATAAGCTTGAATTTGCTGGAAAGGTAAAAGGAGTCATATTATCAACTTTAAATCTCACACTTAAAGGTGATGTCGTTCCAAAAGTATGCGCGTTAAAAAATAGTTCAGGAAAAGGGTACGTAGGTTGAATCGTATACATTGCGCCTACCCTTCTATGACTATTGGAAAGTACAGGGCTGATCAAAGCTGATGTCATTCCATTAATAGTAGGTACAGGAGTATTTATTTTAGATAAAATATATTTAGCTTTATTCGATGGATCTGCTAGAAATACAGCTGAAGGAGTAAATTCCACTTTAGGCTGATTAGAGATATACACATTATCTCTGATGGTAGTAGACTGAATAAAATCACTTGTAATACTGATTACGTCTTCTACCGTAGACACCGGTATAACTGATGCATTATCAGATACTAAACAATAATTCACTCGTTTAGCAACCATTGTTATTAGCTTCGAAATGGCTGTAAAATGATTTCTGGAAACCTTTATAAATGAATATTCTGCATATTGACTATTAATTTCGTCATGATCCTTATCAAATAAGAAACCAAGAGAATGGCCTACAAAGTGATTATCAGTGATTTCCAAGGACTCTGTGGAAGCTAAAACACCTGCGGCGTATCTGGAGTAGTCGCCCACTGTATAAAGAATATGTGAGGTGTTATTCGTCACTGTAACTCTCTCACATTTACCGCCTTTACCTTGAATAATAAATAAACACTGTCCTCCATTATACAACATTCCTTTTCCTTGTACATGAAGATGCTTAATGTTATTAGAAGTAATAAATACATTAGAGATTGTACAATTTTTATCCGGCCACAAGTATACACCTGAATTAACAATTTCAGCAATATTATCTGAGATTGAAATATTTGTAATATTACCCTTTTCAGTGTAAATTCCAGCCACAAAATTCATTCTAGTGTAATTGTATACCTTATTATTGGTAAAGGAAGAATTACTTCCGTGAATTTCGCAGGCACATCCAATTAATCTCGTTTGTTCATTACCTAAGAAGACATTATCATGCACCGATAAAAAATTAACATTTCCATAGATTGTAGAGTGATCATTATTAATAATTTCATTACTCTTAACCAAATCTTCGAAGATACAGTTTTGAATGGTGACTTTGCTGCCATTCTGAGACCAACCAACACTTATACAATTGGTTAGGTCACCATTAGTCCAATAAATTCCATCTATATCAACATTAGTACAATTGCCGCCTTCGAAGCCAATTCTACGCATGTATGAACTTCTCATTTGTGACAATTCACCATTAAAATCAACGACTCCCCTGCCCTTCATGGTAATATTATACAGAGGTTTAAACTTTGCACTGTCAGTATTATTAAAACCGGAGAACAGAACAAATGGCTTATCATCAAAAAAATAACCAACTTTTAGAACGCTATATTCTTCAAATTCAATATCCAGATAAGATCTTAGTTCTAAAATATTAGCGTGTGCAATAACTAATTCAGGCCTATCACTGTAAGAATTTATAAGAAAATGACCATTTGGAAAAACTAATTTCAATCCAAGCTTGGAACTAATATCAAAAGCTTTTTGAATGGCTGGTCTTTGATCTTCAGTATATGAAGACTTTACACCAAAAGTCGTTACATAGACTCTTTTAGAAGAAAAAACTACGGTATTTACATAGTAGTCATTCCCTCTGGATCGGTAAATAATTTCATCTTCCAGAACTTTGGGATCGTTAATAACGAGAATCGTTTCATCAATCCAGGTACTTACTTTTTGAAAAGTAACGCTTTCCCCTGTAAAGCTATCAATCAGCTGCACTAGATTGTCATTGGGAGCAGCATTTCCAACGGCGAAAAACTCATTTGTATACATCATAATATTTTAATTTGATACTGCAAATGTATTCGCTGGCAACGTCAAAACTTGACGTAAAAAAAATATAATCCGAACAAATAATTTTATTATTAAACCCAGAAAGAAAAAAAATCTATCTTAAAAGACATATACGCTACATATAACCTCAGGTTATATCTATAATCATTAAAAAACTTCGATCAATAAAGGATTTCCCTCCTGTTTCAGAAATAAAAAAGTCTGCTAATATAATTAGCAGACTTTAAAATATTTATTTTATTTTCTCTTAATTGTTGATGGCTGCTACCCCTGGCAGCTCAAGTCCTTCAAGACTTTCAAGCATTGCTCCACCTCCTGTAGAAACATAGCTTACCTGATCAGCATATCCAAATTGCTTAACAAAAGCTACACTGTCTCCTCCTCCAACTAAAGAGAAAGCTCCTAATCTTGTTGCTTCGGCAATACTTTCACCAAGGGCAATCGTTCCGCCGGCAAAATTTGACATTTCAAAAACTCCAATCGGACCATTCCAAAGAATCGTTCTTGAATTTAACAATACATCATTGAACTGATCTCTAGATTTATGGCCAGCATCAAGTCCCATCCATCCTTCTGGGATTGCATAGATATCAACCTCTTTTCTTTCCACCTCATTACTGAAGCTTTCTGCGATGATTGCATCAGATGGAAGATATACTTTTACTTTATGTTCTTTTGCTTTTCCTAAAATCTCAAGAGCTAAAGGAAGCTTATCCTCTTCTACTAAAGAGTTTCCGATTTTTCCACCCAGAGCCTTAATAAAAGTGAATGCCATACCTCCACCAATGATCAGATTATCTATTGCAGGAAGGATATTTTCTATAATGGTGATTTTAGTTGAAACTTTAGAACCTCCCAGGATAGCTGTAACAGGTCTTTCTCCACTCTTTAATACTTTATCGATTGCCTGAAGCTCATTAGCCATCAGTAAACCGAAATATTTAGTTGATTCGAAATACTGAGCAATCACTGCTGTAGAAGCATGAGCTCTGTGTGCAGTACCGAATGCATCATTTACATAAGCATCCCCTAACTTAGAAAGCTTCTCAGCAAAAGCAGCATCTCCTTTTTCTTCTTCATTATGAAAACGTACATTTTCTAATAATAAGATCTCCCCTGGTTTTAGTTCAGCAGCAGCTTGTTCTGCTTTTTCCCCAATACATTCATCCACGAACTTCACTTCCTGTCCTAGAACATTAGAAACTTCGCCAACAATATGTTTAAGAGAAAATTCATCTTTAACCTCCCCTTTAGGTCTCCCAAGGTGGGTAATTAAAATGACAGAACCACCATCATTAAGGATCTTCTCCACTGTTGGTTTTACAGCAACAATTCTTGTGTTGTCTGTCACCTTCAGCTGATCGTCCTGAGGAACATTGAAATCCACTCTTACCAGAGCCTTCTTGTCTTTAAAATTAAAATCATTGATTGTTTTCATAAGTAGATTTATTTTTTTCTAAGTTTCATGAAACCGCCGTGGTCAAAGTCCAGGGTTCATTCCGGAAAATCTCGCAACGATAATTTCATAAATCTTATTGAATTTCTGTTTCACAAATGTAAGGTTTTAAACTTTTTCAACACTTTCATTAAAATAAAAGTTTTCAAAAACTTTCCCCAAACCCAATCACCCATTAATCAACAATTTTATCTCTTTATAGAAAAAGAATAATGTAGTTGTTGTTGTATGTTGTTAGTTTAGGGGATAAGTTTTAGCTTAAAAGTTGGTAACACTCAACTTGTATTAAATTCATATTTAACTCACAATATAAACCCTTGTAAACCCGCTATTTCACATACTTATTAACAAATGTTGGTAACTTTGACAGGAATCAATTATTAGTTATTTTATTATGGAGAAATCTGGGGATAGCTGAAGAAAACATCTGGAAAGTTGTGGTGAAAATTTGCCGAAAGGTTTTCTATTACGAAATAAATTGATCTTTAAAAATAGAAAGTTGATAAAAGTTTTCCACAGTTATTAACATACCTTTTCACAATTAACTCACGGTTTACTAACACGAATTGTTATTATTCTTACCTTTGTAAGGAAATAGAATCTAATAAAGCTTAATAAGAGTATTATGAAAAGAAAAATTGCGATTGCAGCGGACCATGCAGGCTATGAATATAAGGAGATTGTTAAGAACTACCTTTCAGAACGTTTTGAAGTACAGGATTTTGGAACGTTTTCCACAAACAGTGTGGATTATCCGGACTTTGTACACCCTGCTGCAACCTCTGTGGAAAACGGAGAAAATGAGCTCGGAATTTTGATCTGCGGAAGCGGAAATGGGGTTCAGATCACGGCGAACAAACATCAGAAAATAAGATGCGCACTTTGCTGGATGCCGGAGATTGCAACACTGGCAAGACTGCATAATGATGCCAACATGATTTCAATGCCGGCAAGATTTATATCAAAGGAACTGGCTCTTGAAATTGTAGATAAATTTCTTTCAACAGACTTCGAAGGTGGAAGACACCAGAACAGAGTTGATAAAATTGCTGTTTGCTAAATATACTAAGGCTTGTAAATCGTATTACAAGCCTTATTTATTTTTTATTCGTACATTTGCACTGTCCAATAGAAATTACACTCTATTATTCTCCAAAGCCTTTCTTATATTTGAAATATATTTAATAGAAGGTTTTTCTCTTTTCTTCTCAAGAATTGTATTAAATTTATACAAAACTAAAGCTCCCGTTGTAAGTAAACTGAAAGATAAGTTCTGATGATTTTACACAAAGAATCTAATGATGAAATTGAATAACCTCTATAAGGAATAGAGAAGGAAGATTAGAAAAAGGTTTTATTTGAACTAAGACCAAAACATTTAAAAAGAAAATTAAAATGCCAAAAAAAAGAAAATATATAAGTCATAAAAATGATTTAAAAATGATGGAGATCGGAAGATTGATTCTCCGTTTTATGAATGCGAATGCATCTAAAATTTATAATTATAAGCAGATCTCCGACGGTATAGATTACAAAAATCCGAGACAAAGAGAACTTGTAATTCAGGCACTGCACAAACTTCAGGGATCCGAAAAGATCAAAGAAGTGGAAAAAGGAAAGTATATTGTGAACCTGAAAATAGCAGGAACCCTAACTGGAATTATTGACTTCAACCAAAGCGGAAATGCTTACGTAAAAGTGGAAGGATTGGAAGATGATGTCTTTGTACATGCCAAAAATGTGAAGGATGCTTTGCAGGGAGACAAGGTTCTTATTATAACTTATCATTATAAAGGAAAGAAACTGGAAGGTTCTGTTCTGGAAGTTTTGGAAAGAACCAGAACTGAGTTTGTAGGGATATTTCAGAAGGTGGCTCATAAGGATTTCGGCTTTGTTGTTTGTGATAAAAAATCAATCAACACAGATATCTTTATTTCAAAAGCAAAGTTCAACAATGCTGAAGATGGAGATAAGGTAATTGTAAAAATGACCGAATGGAGACCCGGAGATAAAAATCCAGAAGGTGAAATCATTCAGGTATTGGGTGCACCGGGAGAACATGAAACAGAGATCCACTCTATCCTTGCAGAATATGGTCTGCCTTATGAATTTCCACAGGAAGTGGAAGCAGATGCAGATAAAATTGACAGAAGTATTACTGACGAAGAAGCTGCAAAACGATGGGATATGCGTAACATCTGTACGTTTACCATTGACCCTAAGGACGCTAAAGACTTTGATGATGCATTGTCAATGAGAAAACTGGAAAATGGAAACTGGGAAATCGGTGTTCATATTGCAGATGTGTCCCATTATGTAGTTCCGGGGACTATCCTTGATGATGAAGCGTATAAGAGAGCCACTTCGGTTTATCTTGTAGACAGAGTGGTACCAATGCTTCCGGAAGTTTTGAGTAATGATGTTTGTTCCCTTCGTCCACACGAAGATAAATATACTTTTTCAGCTGTTTTTGAATTAAATGACAATGCAGAAATTCAGAAAGAGTGGTTTGGAAGAACAGTTATTCATTCAGACAGAAGATTTACCTATGAGGAAGCTCAGGAGCGCATAGAAAGCGGACAGGGAGATCTAGCTGAAGAAATCAATGTTCTTGACAGACTTGCGAAGATCATGCGTAATGAGCGTATCAGAAGAGGGGCTATTACTTTTGACAGAAGTGAAGTAAGATTCAATCTGGATGAAAATAATCAACCGATCGGCGTTTATTTTAAAATAAGCAAGGACTCTAATCACCTGATCGAGGAATTTATGCTTTTGGCCAATAAAAAAGTATCTGAGTTTGTATCCCTGACCAAAAAGAGAGAGATCACAAACAATACATTTATTTATAGGGTTCACGACGATCCGGATCCGGCAAAACTAGAGTCATTAAGAGACTTTGTAGCTACTTTCGGATATAAAATGGATCTTGCCAATACCAAGAAGGTTGCAGAATCTTTGAATAAGCTTCTTCATGATGTGAAAGGGAAAGGAGAAGAAAATATGATCGAAACACTGGCGATGAGAAGTATGAGTAAAGCGGTGTATTCTACAGAACCAATTGGCCACTATGGGTTAGGTTTTGAATACTATAGCCACTTCACCTCTCCTATCCGTCGTTACCCGGATTTGATTGCCCACCGTCTTCTTCAGCATTATCTGGATGGAGGAAAATCTCCGGCCAAACCTGAGCTGGAGGAAAAAGCTAAACATTGCAGTTCAATGGAAAGATTAGCAGCTGATGCAGAAAGAGATTCTATCAAGTATATGCAGGTGAAATTCATGGAAAAACATCTTGGAGAAACTTTCACGGGAGTAATTTCAGGGGTTGCAGAATTCGGATTCTGGGTAGAAATTCCAGAAAACGGTGCTGAAGGTCTGATCAAATTAAGAGACCTGGTAGATGACTCTTATATGTATGATGCCAAAACTCACGCTGTTTATGGGTCAAGACATGGAAATAAATATCAGTTGGGAGATCAGGTTCAGATCAAAGTAGTGAAAGCGAATTTGATTCAAAAGCAGCTTGACTTCAAGATTGTGGATAATGACCAGGATAGATAAGTATATTGTATTTAGTATCTTAAATGCAATATTATTGGTAACAGTCATTTTTAACACTGTTATCAATTTTTATCTGTTTTTGCTCGCTATGATCGTCCTTGTAGCCCTATGTAATATTTTAATCAAAAGGAATATTATTAATATTGATAAACAAGGGAAAAAGTACTTTTTTGGAGTTACATTTCCACAGATAATTAATGGATTCTTTTTGATCAATTATCTTACAGGAATGAATCCTACCAAAGAAACATATTGTTTCAGAAATATGATTTCAGAGGTTGGAAGTGTACGAAGCCATGAGAAAGGAAAGACAACTTACGTTTATTTGAGTGGAAATGCCTATGAATATTCTTATATGACGAGAAGTTTTCTCATTGATTATAAAAGAATGTTGTTTAAAAATCAGATTACTTATACCTTTGAACGAGGTATTTTTGGGCTTAAAATTAGAAAAGACTTCGAGTTTGCTTTTAATGAAAATTGCCTTGAAAAATAAATTTGTTGAGATCATCAGCAAAGTATAACGCAAAAGAGGTTGTTCCCAAAAAGAACAGCCTCTTTCTTTTTAAGAAGTTAAAAATTCATTCAAAATAATTTTAAGATCTGGTCACGTTTCAGGGCTTATCATTCTTACTCCTCTCCTATTTCCTTAAAAATTTCAGATTAAACTCTCCTTAAAATCCAGTTGATATATCACAACTTTATTGAATAATTAAATCATAAAGTATAACTTTGTATAAAACGAAATGAATTTTTATTCATTTTTAAATACCACTTAATGCTAGAACTTGTACTATCTGCCGTCATATTAGGATTTATGCTGAGCCTGGTTTTTATAGGACCTATATTTTTCCTGTTAATTGAAACCAGCTTTTCCAGAGGCCCAAAACATGCCTTATCACTGGATCTTGGCGTTATTACTGCAGATTTATTATGCATTGTAGCGGCGTATTATGCCAGTACAGATATTGTCTCTTTAATAGATAAGCATCCCGGGTTCTATAGAATCACTTCTATTCTAATTTTTATTTATGGGATTGTGATGCTGGTAACCAAGACCAAAATGCATATGCCGGGTGAAGAAAAGATTATTGGCCAAAATTATATTAAAACATTTTTCAATGGTTTTTTCTTTAATCTTTTAAATGTTGGAGTTATCCTTTTCTGGCTGGTAACGGTAATTTCCGTAAGGAATCAATACCCGGACACCAGCAGTTTTATTTTATACATAGGCATAGTATTGGCAACATACCTTTCTATAGATCTTGCCAAAATATTTCTTGCTAAACAATTTCACGATAAGCTTACACAGAAACTGGCCAACCGGATCAGAAGAGTTGTTGGCTGTATTCTTATTGTCTTCAGTTTCTTTATTTTCCTGCAGAGTTTCAAAAAGTTCAATCAGTTTGAAAGACAACTTGAAGAAGCAGAAAAGAAAGAAGTAAAATATCAAAAAACAAAATGAAAAAAATGATCTTTCCAAAGTCCCTTAAAAAAGGAGACAAAATAGCTGTTATTTCCCCTGCAGGAGCGGTAGATGCCACTCAACTGGAAAAGGGAATAGAAATGATTAAAAGTAGAGGTTTTGAACCCATTATCGGGGAACATCTCTACACCAAATTTTCAAACGGATATAATTATGCCGGAACAGAAAAGGAAAGAATAAAAGACATCAACTGGGCCTTAAATGACCATGAAGTTAAAGCGGTTTGGGCTTCCAGAGGAGGCTATGGATGCCAGCATCTGATTCAGCATCTTAAATTGAAAAACTTTATAGAAAATCCAAAATGGTACATTGGCTATTCCGATAATACAGTGATACAAAGTTATCTGTTGAAAAAAGGTTTTGTTTCGATCCATGGACAGACCATCAAAACATCAAGTTTTGGAGTTACCGACGAAAGCTATGACCTGATCTTTGATATTCTAAAAGGGAAAACGCCAAAATACACCCTTGAATCTCATCAATTGAATAAAGAAGGCAATATTGAAGGAGAATTGGTTGGAGGGAATTTAGCCCTTATCTATGCCCTTCTGGGAACCAAATATTCTTTCGACTTTAAAGATAAAATCCTATTTATTGAAGATATCGGAGAAAACTACTATGCACTGGACCGCATGATCATGAGTCTCGAGCTGGCGGGAGTCTTCAATAAGATCAAAGGACTTATCGTTGGTGGGATGACCAATATGGGTGATGAAAAAGAAAATAAAAACTATGAAGAAAGCTTTGATGAATTTGCCTATAAACTGATTTCTGAGAGAATTTCAAAGTATAAATTTCCTGTGGTTTTTGCTTTTCCAAATGGACATATTAAAGACAACAGACCACTTCTAATCGGAGGAAATGTTAAAATGAAAATCGGAGCTAAGGTAAAGATCGAATTTTAAAAGAGTACCACTCTCCTATCTCCAAATTCTTAAACACAAAATATGGCTGATCATAATGATTTTGGAAAAATAGCAGAAGATCTGGCTGCCGACTATCTTCAGAAAAACGGCTATAAAATTCTTATCAGAAATTTTCGTTTTCAGAAAGCTGAGATTGATATTATCGCTGAAAAAAATGACCTGATTATCATTACTGAGGTGAAGGCAAGATCTACAGATGCTTTTATGCTGCCCCATGAAGCAGTAACCAAAACAAAAATAAAATCAATTGTTTCTGCTGCCAATCATTATATGGAAGAATTTAATAAAGATAATGAAGTACGATTTGATATTATCTCCGTTCTTCCCGATGAAAATAAGAACTTAATTATTGACCATATCAAAGATGCTTTTCAGGCCTTTGATGCAAATTAATAAAACAATTTTATGAAGACAATATTAATCACCGGAGCGACGTCCGGTATAGGAAAAGCCACTGCTGAACTTCTTGCAAAACAGGGAAACAGAATTATTATTTGTGGAAGAAGAAGTGAAGTACTGGAGGCTGTGAAATCAGAGCTATCTCAATATACCGAAATATTTAGTTTATTGTTTGATGTAAGGAATCTTGAAGAAGTGGAGACCGCTGTTAATTCTCTTCCTGAAAACTGGAAAGATATTGATGTTCTGATTAATAATGCTGGGAATGCCCATGGGCTAGACCCTCTTTCGGCTGGTAAGACAGATGACTGGGATTCTATGATCGATGGAAATGTAAAGGGACTACTCTATGTTTCTAAAATGATCATCCCAAATATGAAAACTAAAAGTTTAGGTCATATAGTAAACATCAGCTCTGTGGCAGCAAGACAGACGTATGCGAATGGGGTAGTGTACTGTGCAACGAAGAAAGCAGTAGATGTTATTTCGGAAGGGATGAGACTAGAGCTTACCGAGTTTGGCATCAAAGTAACCAATATCCAGCCTGGAGCTGTAGAAACCGATTTCTCTTTGGTAAGATTCAAAGGAGATAATGAGAAAGCTTCAACGGTCTATGCAGGGTATGATGCTTTGAAAGCTGAAGATATTGCCGATGCCATTGCTTACTGTGTAAATGCCCCGAAACACGTTACCGTTTCAGATATGACCATCTATCCAAGTGCTCAGGCAGAACCGAGAACGATTTATAGAAAATAGTCCAAAATAATGGATTAAATTTGCAGAAAATTGAAAGCGATTTTGCTCTCGCAATTTTGCATTTAGCTTAAAACAAAAAAATGAAAATTCTATATCTGGAAACATCTTCCAAGAACTGTTCAGTAGCCGTATCAGACAACGAAAAGCTACTATGTCTGTGTGAAGAAGTTTCTGAAAACTACAAACAGTCTGAAAGTCTTCATAGCTACGTAGAATGGGCATTGGAAGGAGCAGGAATTTCAATTAAAGAAATTGAAGCCGTTTCTTTGGGAAAAGGTCCCGGATCTTATACCGGGTTGAGGATTGGTGCAGCATCTGCAAAAGGATTCTGTTACGGACTCAAAGTTCCTCTGATTGCTATCAATTCTCTTGAAAGCATGATAGAGCCCTTTTTAGGTGATAACTATGACTTTGTGGTGCCATTGATTGATGCGAGGAGAATGGAGGTGTATACGGCCGTTTATGACGGTAATACAGGAAAGGAATTATCTCAGACAGAAGCTAAAATTTTAGACGAGACTTCTTTTGAAGAATTCAAAGATAAAAAAGTTCTGTTTGTAGGGGATGGGGCTAAAAAAGCAAAAGAGATCCTGAATCTTCCTGATGCTGTTTTTAAAGACGATGTGTATCCTTCTTCGCAATATCTTATCAAGAAGACCCTGGAAAAGATAGAAAGCAATGAGTTTGAAGATATAGCTTATTTCGAGCCTTTTTATCTCAAAGATTTCCATGGAGTAAAGAAAAAGAATTCTTAAATTCTGTATAATCAGAATAAAGTAAACCCATAAAAAAAGCGAAGAGTATATCTTCGCTTTTTTGTTTTTATTGAGGTCTCGGTGGTGACTTTGACGCTGGTTTCGTTTCGTTTGATTTTTTTTGTTTTTGCTGGGCTGGATTTGATACCTGTGGAGTAGTATCCATATTCAGGTTTTGTATATTATCCAGTTTCTGCACTTTCCCGTTATTCATTTGTGGGATTCCCGTACCCTGGTTACTGGAAGTAGGCTGTGTAGGAGGTCCTCCCGGTTGTTGAGGTACAGCATTTCCTTTGTTGTCAGTAGCCTGGAAGCTGAGATCACTTTTCAGGTAATTCAGCATTTCTTTAGCCCTTATTCCTTCCGGTGTTTTAGAATAATTCAGAGCGATCTGTTCCAGCTGGAGAATCATTACTTCTTTTCCGCTGGATTTTCCTGCATTGAATGCATTTAACAGATATAATTTAGGGATAAGTGCATCCTTCGGGAATTTCAGAATAGTCTGATCGATGATATCCTTACTTTCCGCAAATTTTTCCGATTCGAATAAAGCGTATGCTTTTTTATACTCATTCTCAACTTCTTCCGTTGATTTTACGAAGGATTTGTTTTTAGGATTTCTCGCAAATTCAGCATAAGAAGTGTATGGATAATCCGCTAATAGAATTTGTTTTGCTTTTTCGGATGCCTGTGGATTTTTCTCATAATTCATGGCAAAAATCTCATACAATGCCTGCAGCATTACTTTTTCTTCCGGCTTTACATCCACAAGATCATACAGTGTTTTGGTCGCTAGGGGAGTATTGGTAAAATAGTTCTGATACATAATCCCTAAACCTAAAGATGCGGTATCTCTGTCCTTTTTTAGCTGAGATAGCTTACCTTGATCCGTAGGAATCTGCTCAATATAAAAAGCAGGCTCAAAACGTCTTGGATTAGGAGCTGAAGTTACCCCCAGCGCTTCATTCTTCATATCTTCAATAGAAGCCATTTTTTTGGAAAAACGCCAGTTATCAGCAAGAGCACGGTCTCCCCATACTTGCTTAAACGAAGATGTTCCTTTGCTTACTGTTCCTGTATTACTGAAATAAAATCCTTTGGTTGTCACTCCAAAATCCTCAAAAGCATTAGAACTGTTAGCGAAAATAGAGTTGGCACTATAGTCCCCGGTATCAAATCCTTTGCTTCTTTCTGCACGCCTTCTCTCTTGTTCTTCTCTTTCTTCTTTAACCTTTAATTTTTCAATATATTTTGTGAAATAGTCTGTTTTCTGAGTGTTATCCATCTTTGCCAGGGAAAGAATACTGTCATTCTTTTTGATCAGATAGTAGTTCTTGGATATCTTTTTAATATAGGCAGACTGATCTTTTAATAAAATCCTTGAAGGCTCATAAGTCATTACAGCCAGGGCAGAATCATAGTAACTTCCAGCTCCGATATAATCGTTCTTTTCCAGATAGCTTTTCCCTATTTCATAATAAGCCAGCCCACGGATCTGAGGGTCAGATACCTTTTCAAACAAGGATTTTCTGAAGAATTGCTGAGCTTCATCTTTCTTTCCTGCTTTGTTGGCCATCAAACCTAAAGCATAGTAAAATTCATTCTTTCTGGAGACATAAGTTCCTTTTTTACTGATTCCTTCCAGATAATTTTTTGCTCCTGCATAGTCTCCCTTACCGTTAAAAGTTTTGGCAATGGCGATCTGAGATTTTACTTCAAATTCAAAATCATTAGCATATTTGTACGCTGCAGTATAACTTTCTCTTGCTTTATCATTTTGGTTCAGGTTTTCAAGAACCTGTCCTCTCAGATAAGCAATTCTGCTCTTCAGTTTTCTATTGGAATTTAGTTCAAAAGCATTGTCAAGCTCTTGAGCCGCTTCCTCTTTTTTACCTGCATCAAGCAGAGACTCAGAATAATAGATGCTTAGCAGTTTTGCATAGCTTTTATTAATGTCTTCTCCTTTCAGTTTTGCAAAAGTTTCATGGGCTCTGTGATAATCCTTGATTTTATCATACGCAAGCCCCTGATAAATTCTTGCCAGTGCTATCCTTTTATCATCTTTCATGTGGGTGAAAACATAATTAAGGGCATCCAGCGCTTCCAGAGATTTGCCCCGATAGATTCTCGATTGTACAAGGATCATATAGGCATCAAAAATCGTCTTGTTTTTTTCCTCACCGTTTCTGGTTACAGAATATTTATTAATTGCTTTTAAAGCTTTTGCTTCCGCAATTTCAAGCGTTGTTGCTCCTTTACCTTGTTCGCCATCGGGTCTTGCAGGGCCATTTCCAGAAGATCCGCCAGGTCTGTTGGGTGCTCCGGAATCACCTCTTCCAGAAGGTCTGTTGGCTACTTCAGCCATCTTCATAGAATTCTCAGCAAAAGCTTCAGACTGACCGAGATCACTTCCCAAAGGCTGTTCTTCGTACGTCAGGATAGGAATATAAGGTGCATAGAAATTGTCTTTGTGCCCTTTGTCTCTGGTCGTAAATTCACTGTTTAATGCATCTTTCGCATTAAAAAGAGTGTTGTAATATGTGGAAAAACCTTTCAGTAGCTTTGATCGCTGCTCTGGCTTTTTTGTTTTGGTAGCACAGGATGCAATAAGGCATATGACTAAAAGGAATAATATATTCTTTTTCATTATTCAATATAACTTGCTAATCTGCTTTTTATTATCAGCAGGTTGATGATTTTGTAAAAATAATAAAATTTTATAATGAATAATATTTATATTTCTTGCGGAAATATTTATTTCTTCTTTAATGGAGGTCTGGAACCTTAATAATTTTTTTAAATCAGTGAGGTTTCTTTCAATATTTTGTAAACAAGATGAGTAGGGAGCCCCATAATCGTATAGAAACTTCCTGTGAGACTTGTGATCTTCGTCATTCCCAACCATTCCTGAATACCATAGCTTCCGGCTTTATCGAAAGGCTTATAATTTTGAATATAATACTTTATTTCCTCATCGGTAAGTACACTCAGGGTCACATCGGCTACATCTGTTTCTGTAAAAGATTGATCAGCTGTTTTGATGGTAATTCCGGTGTAAACCTGATGGGTTCTTCCTGAAAGGCTCTGAAGCATCTTAAAGGCATCCGCTTCATCTTTAGGTTTTCCAAGAATCTGATTGTCGATGGCAACCACCGTATCAGCGGTCAACAGGACTTCATCTGCCTCCAGGTTTCTGAAAGCAGCCGCTTTTAAATCAGAAAGATAAGCAGCCGCGGCTTCTATTCTGATGTGTTCCGGAAGAATTTCTTCACAGTCTATTTTTACCACTTCAAATTCAAAACCAAGGCTGGAAAGAAGTTCTTTTCTTCTTGGAGATTGTGATGCTAAAAGTAATTTCATACCGGTTATACAGATTGAGTGTTATCATCATGCCAGTTCCCCTGAACTTTCATCACCTGTTCGATCACGTCACGTACCGCTCCGGTTCCTCCTTTTTTCGGGGAAATATAATCGGAGATTCCTTTTACCTCAGGAACTGCATTTTCAGGACATGCTGCAATAGCTGAATTTTCCATGATATGAATATCCGGAAGATCATCACCCATGGTAAGAATTTCTTCATTTTTAAGATTATATTTTTTCTTAAAATCTTCAAAATCCTCAATTTTATTGTGAGACTTCGGGTAGTAATCCTGAATACCAAGATAATTGATTCTGTGTTTTACCATTTCATCATTTCCGCCCGTAATCACTCCTATTAAATAATTGTTTTTTAATGCTTTCACTACGGCATAACCGTCCAGGACATTCATCACTCTGCACATATTTCCACCCGGAAGCAGATAAACACTTCCGTCTGTGAAAACGCCGTCAACATCAAATACAAATGCCTTAATATCTTTTAATTTCTCTTTATAGCTCATACATTTTCTGAATAGAATGATTCATTGTTTTATAAATTTCAAGACTTTCATCTTTTAATAACTGTTCATGCAGCTGTAAAATTCTTACATCATTTCTTACTGCTGGACCGGTCTGCGCCATTTTTGGTTCAATTTCATAGATTTTCTGAACCGTTTCGTCAATTAATGGGAAGAAATAATCAAACGGAATTTCTTGTGAATCTGAAATTTCTTTAGCCCTTGAAAAAAGATGATTCACAAAATTGCACGCAAAAACTGCGGTCAGATGAATATATTTTCTTTTTTCATGGCTGCTTTCCATTACCTTTTCTGAAACCTGAGAAGCAAGGTCAAGCAATATTTTCTGATCCTCTTCATTCTCCGCCTCTACAAAAAACGGGATTTTTTCATATTCCAGTTCTTTGGATTTTGAAAAAGTCTGTAAAGGGTAGAAGCTGGCTTTCCTGTAGTCACCAGCCAGGACTTCTTTTGCAAGTGATCCTGATGTATGGGCAACCAGACAGTCTTTTCGGGTAATGATCTTTGAAACTTCCTCTACAGAATTATCGCTCACACAGATGATATAAAGATCTGCCTCTTCCAGATGATCTTTGGAATAGGGAATGTGTAATTCTTCAGAAATTTTACTTAATTCTTTTTCGTTCCTGCCAAAAATCTGGGCCAGGGGAATGCTTTTCAAAGTGAAAGCTTTTGCCATATGATAGGCAACATTTCCGGAACCGATGATTACAATTTGCATATAACAAATATAAGATTTTAAGCTGAGCCGGGAAAGGATGATGATTTCAGAAATGCGGTACCTCAATATAGGCACGTTTCTTGCGTAACTGTCTCATATTATTTTTAATATTTAAACTGAAAATTGAATTTTTAATTTAACTTTCAGTTACTTTTGTAATCCAAAACAGTGTAAGGCATCTTATGAAGATTAAGGACGCGGAGATTATTTCGTTGATGCAGAATCCACGGACCCAGGATAAAGGGGTCCGGGCCTTGATGGATGCCTATCAAAGCAGATTGTACTGGCACATAAGAAGAATTATTGTGGACGGAGATCTTGCACAGGATACTTTGCAGGATACTTTTATTAAAGCTTACCAGAATTTTCATCAGTTCAAAAATGATAGCCAGTTGTATACCTGGTTGTACAGAATCGCTACCAACGAAGCGCTGCAGCAGGTTAACAAAATGAAGAAAATGCAGAAGACGGATGAGGACCCGGAGTATCATATGCAGAATCTGGTAGCTGATAATGCGGGAGGAGATGCTGAAGAAATACAGATATTACTGCAGAACGCCATACAAAGCCTGCCCGAAAAGCAGAAACTGGTATTTATGATGCGGTATTATGATGATTTACCCTACGAAGAAATATCAAAAATTGTAGATATGTCTGTGGGAACATTGAAAACAAATTATCATTATGCCAAACAAAAAATAGAAGATTATATTAAAGAAAATTACGAAAAATAATTTTTGATTCAACAAAGATGAAAGAGTTCGACATAGAAAAACTAGAGCGTAAAAACATTTACACAGTTCCTGATAATATGTTTGATAATATTCAGGAGAACGTTATGAATGATATAAAGACAAGTAAAAAAGCACCTGTCTTTAAGCTGAACTGGATGTATGCAGCAGCGGCATCACTGGCTTTGATCTTTGGAGCAAACTATGTTTTCAATTCAAATAATGATTCCGTTGAACAAGAACTGAATTCTAAAACAGGATATGTTGCTCATCATGAAGAACCAAAAACAGAGAGCCAACTCGCTTATGAAACCTTAAAGTCTGATTTAACTTCTGTTGAAAACAACAATCAAACAGCTGAAAATCAAAGAAGTAACGATAGTTACGCTTTAAAAAATGATAATGAAACTGAAAAAGCAGCAGAGACACCAAAACCGGTGAAAGCTGTGAAGAAAAAAGAAGAAACCCGTATGAATGACTATCTGGACTCGTTTTCTAATTCTGAGATTGCAGAATTAGCAAGTAACTCGACTCAGGACGTTTATTTGGATATATATAACTAAAAGAAGATGAAAAAGATACTATTGACGTTTTTGATTATTTATGGCTTTGGCTTAAATGCCCAAAGGACAGATTATGATTGGAAAAAGATGGATCCAAAACAAAGGAAAGAGGTTATCAATAATCTTTCCCCGGAAGAGAGGAAAGATCTCCTGAAGAAATTTAGGAACAATATGATCATGGATAATCTGAATGTTGATCCTGGTGATAAAGCAGAATTTACACAATTGTATAACGAATATCTGGATAGCCAGAAGCAGATAAAAAGTCAGTTTAACTCAAGCTTTGACCCTGAAACTTTAACGGATGAAGAAGCGAAAGCTAAATTGCAGCAAAGCTTTGAATTAGGGCAGAAGCTTTTGGATAACAGAAAAAAATACGCTGATAAAATGCAGCTGGTTATTCCCTGTCAAAAAGTTCTGAAGCTGTTTCAATCCGAAAAGATGATGAGAGATAAAATGGATGAAAGAAAACCTCACGGAAACAATAACGCTTCGGGACCTAAGCAGAACCCATAATAGTTTATTTTTTTAATGTTGGACGGCTCTTACGGATATTTCTGTGAGAGCCGTTTAATTTTTACCACAAAAAAAATTACTTTTACCACAAAGTTTACCTATGAAAAAAGCACTTTTCTTTTTATTGTTTTCGATAGTATTATTGGGTCAGAAAATAGAAACAATTGATCTTTCAAAATCCATTAAAGACAGCAAAAATTCTATCAAAAGTCTTACGGTGATAGATCAAAGAGCCAATCAGGAAGTCGGAATGGTCATGTATCATAAGGATGAGGTAAAAATTATTTTTGAAAATAATGCCACTAAGGACATACAAGATTGGTTTTATAAATACAATCCGGTAAGAGGGAATAATGATATGGTTTTTTTGTTGGAAAATTTGAATATTTCAGAAGACAAAAAAGAAAAGTACTCTATTGGAAAGCTTGAATTAAGGGCAAGTATATTTATTAAGAAAGAGGATGGCTATCATCTTATGGATAGAAAAGATACGATAGCAACGGTTTCATCACGTACAACACCTTATTTAGGACAAAATCTAGCTAGAAAAACGACTTTGATCCTTACTGATCTGTTTAAAGAATCTTATAAAAAAACACCGTGGGAATTTAGTATTTCTGAAAATGATCTTCCTAACTATGCCGCTGTATTAAAAGAAAAACTTAGTATTTTAACAGCTGACGAATTAAAAGAAGGGGTTTACAAAGATTATTACAGCTTTTTTACTCACAATCCTGAACCCGGGTTTACGTTGCAGGCTAATGATAAAGGAATCGTTACAAAGGCAGTAAAAGGAGAGGAGAAAATGGGAATAAGACATTTTTATGCTTTTGTGTATAAGGGGATAGCATACAAGAATATCCCTTTTGGCTACACTGAGATTTTTAAAGATGAAAATGGTGTTTTTATTGAGGCAACAAAAGCAGAATTGTTTCCTGAAACGACTGTAAGTGGGGTCACAATTGGTGTTGCTGCCGGTGGTCTGGTGGGTGGCGTTATTGGTGCAGTTGTTGACGTCAGCTTATCAAATAAAAAGAAGAATACGTTAGGAAATAAAGTTTATCTTGATCCTTTTACAGGAAATTATTTGGTACCGGAAGACTTTGGTAAAACGAAATAATATGTAAAAAAAATTGGAAAAATTTGGCTTCTCTTCTTATTGTTACCTGTGTTTCAGTTAAAAGAAAAAATTAAGAATGAAAAATTCTCTTTCATTTTCTTATCTTTGCAAATTACAAGATTCTTAAATGAAAAACATACGAAATTTTTGCATAATCGCTCATATCGACCACGGTAAAAGTACCCTGGCAGACCGTCTATTGGAGTATACGAATACCGTTACCCAAAGAGAATTACAGTCTCAGACGCTGGATGATATGGATTTGGAGAAAGAACGTGGGATTACAATCAAATCACACGCGATCCAGATGGATTATGAGTATAAAGGAGAAAAATATATTCTAAACCTTATTGATACACCGGGACACGTTGACTTTTCTTATGAAGTATCCCGTTCTATTGCTGCCTGTGAAGGAGCACTTCTTATCGTGGATGCTGCACAGAGTATTCAGGCACAAACCATCAGTAATCTATATCTGGCATTGGAAAATGATTTAACGATCATTCCGATTTTGAATAAAATTGACCTTCCATCTGCCAATCCTGAAGAAGTAACCGATGAAATCATGAATCTGATCGGATGCGAATATGAAGATGTATTGAGAGTTTCAGGAAAAACAGGAGAGGGTGTTCATGATCTTTTAGAGAAGATTGTTGAAAGAATTCCTGCACCGGTAGGAAATCCTGACGGACCACTTCAGGCATTGATTTTTGACTCTGTTTACAACCCGTTCAGAGGAATTGAAGCTTATTTCAAAATCGTGAACGGAAGTATTTCTAAAAATGAAAAGATTAAGTTCTTTGCAACCGGGAAAGAATATGGTGCTGATGAAGTAGGGACATTGAAACTGAAGCAGGTTCCAAAGAAAACGATTCATTGTGGAGATGTGGGATATCTGGTTTCCGGTATTAAGGATGCGCGTGAAGTAAAAGTAGGAGATACCATCACTTCTTTTGAAAAACCTGCAGACGGTCCGATTGATGGATTTGAGGAAGTAAAACCAATGGTATTTGCCGGGATTTACCCAATTGATTCTGAGGATTTTGAAGAATTAAGATTCTCTCTTGAAAAATTAAGACTGAATGATGCATCTCTGGTTTTTGAACCGGAAAGTTCTGCGGCTCTTGGTTTTGGTTTCCGTTGCGGATTCTTAGGAATGCTTCACATGGAAATCGTTCAGGAACGTCTTGACAGAGAGTTCAATATGAACGTAATTACAACGGTACCTAACGTTTCTTATTTTGGATATACTAAAAAAGAACCTGAAGTTCCTATCCTGATCAACAACCCGTCTGAAATGATGGATCCTTCAACGATGGATAGAGTAGAAGAGCCGTTCATTAAGGCTTCTATCATTACAAAATCTGACTTCGTAGGAGCGGTAATGACTTTATGTATCGAGAAGAGAGGAGAGATCGTTAATCAAAGTTACTTGACATCAGAAAGAGTTGAGCTAATTTTCAATATGCCTCTTGCTGAGGTTGTATTCGATTTCTATGACAGATTGAAGTCGATCTCTAAAGGATATGCGTCATTCGATTATCATCCAATTGGATTCAGAGCTTCCAAGCTTGTAAAAATGGATATCCTGATCAATGGTGATATGGTAGATGCATTGTCTTCATTGATTCACGATTCTAATGCGTATTACATCGGTAAAAGGATGTGTGAAAAGCTTCGTGAGCTGATCCCGAGACAGCAGTTTGATATTGCGGTTCAGGCAGCATTAGGGGCGAAAGTAATTGCAAGAGAAACCATTAAAGCCTTAAGAAAAGACGTTACTGCAAAATGTTACGGTGGGGATATCTCCAGAAAGCGTAAACTATTGGAGAAGCAGAAAGAAGGTAAGAAGAAAATGAAGCAGATTGGTAGAGTAGAAGTACCGCAATCAGCGTTCATGGCTGTATTAAAACTGAATGATTAATTCATTATAAAATAAAAAAACCGCTTCAGACGAAGCGGTTTTTTTATTGATTTATTTCTTACGGGTATATTTGATTTCCATTGTTTTGTACTCTTTTCCAGTCTTGGAATCGGGACCGTACATTTCCAGTTTTTGAGTATTGTCATCCACAAATGTGAAAACTTCTCTGAAATCACAATCCTTTCCAGGTCTTGAAGGATCAGTCATTTTTCCTTTAAATTCAACTGATTTTGTGGAAGCATTCCAATCTCCTTCCCCATGCATTATTCCGGTCCCCATATTGTCAATCCATGTACTGACAAACTTCTTCTTTGAGTTGTCATAGCCTACAATGCTCATTCCTTCGAAAGGCATTCCCATAAAGTTTCCTTTGTGGTTGCTGACCTGGTAACGTCCGCCATACATCATTTTATTAGTAGCCTCAGATTGGCTGGTCATAGGTTTTGCTCCGTTTTCCATCCACATGGTGGTTTCTCCGGTCCAGGTTCCGTCAGATTTTGCCAGCATTTTGTGCATTTCTCCGGGAGTAGCATATTCCATCCAGGATTTCATGGCCGTTGCAGAGTCTACAGGTTTCCATTCGGAATTTGTTGCCGTAGAGTCGTTTTTACCGGAACCATTGGCAGCAGCTGTTTTTCCTTTCTCACAAGCCATTAATAAAAAGGCAATAGAAAGAATTGATAATAAATTTTTCATAATGATTTAGTTTTAAGATTGTTAGATTTGCAACTTAAAGATATGAACTTTTATTATATCTGAAATTATTTTTTACTACGGGCATAAATCGCTAGCCAAAGTTATTTGCCATCAGAAGGAATATAGTTCATTTTCGATGTGTTGCCTGCTGAGGTTGTATTTGATTTTTATAATGGAAGGAAATCGATCTCGATTAGGATATATTTCATTTGATTTTACCACACGGTAGCCGTTCAGGCTGTCTTAAACCTAAATAATTAATTCATTCTTACTTTACCTTTGAGTCCTTCTATTGATATTCGATTATTTTTTTATCATAATTCATCAAAAAAGGTTTTGAAGCAGCATTGCCAAAATATAATTTGAATTTGCCCTTACTTGTTCCCGGCAAAAAATTGACTGAAACCACCATAATTTCATCAGGTTCAAATTCCCAATATGCATAGTTCCAGCTTCTATTTCCACAAATTAATGCATTATCATTCCGTATAATCTGCCATTTTTGTTGATTATTTAAAAGAGCTGGAAATAAGCTTTTAAACTCGGGGAGAATAAGTTTTCGTCCGGAAATATTTTTTATAAAGACCGGAAATGATTTGTATTTTTTTAAGGTTTCAGTTTCAAAATTATACATGTATTTTGGAATTGTATCCTGTACTTTGACAATGATTTCAACACTTTTTGAGGTTAAAGAATCAAAGATAACCGGTTTATCTGCTAAATAAACCCTATTGACAGATGGATAGAAATATTTCTGAATGATACGTTCCCTTGCTGAATCTTGCTGAATTCTCTCCAACGAAGGAGGAGGAGGTGGTGGAGCAAGCATATGCCGAAAATATTTTACCTCTATTGATGATGCTTCCTTTCCAATATAGATCACTCCTGTCCCTGTTTCTTCCAGCCCTTCATTGAACTGTTGAAAGCTCAGTTTTTCATGTTTTGGATATTGTAAATTAATTTCATCGGCAAAAGATTTCTCTTTACAGCCGGAGAACGTTAGCAAAAGTGAAAAATAAACAAAAAATTTCATCATGTAAACTTAATAAAAAGATTTATTTCTATAACTTTGTGTATTCGTAACGCAAATTAATTTATGGAGTCTCCAAAAAAACTACAAGATATAAAAGTGGCTGTAGATGCAGTTATTTTCGGATATTTTGACAAAAAAGATCTTCAGATTCTTCTGATTAAAAGAAATATTGAACCTTTTAAAGGAGGTTGGGCACTACCCGGAGGTCTTGTTCTTGATGATGAAAGTGTAGATGATGCCGTAAAAAGAGAACTCTATGAAGAAGCGGGCATAAAACCTGATTTTTTAGAACAACTTTATACATTTGGTAATCTGGGTCGCGATCCAAGGAATAGAGTGGTTTCTGTGGCTTATCTGGGCCTTGTGAACCCGTCTTATCATGAACTGTTTGCAGATTCTGATGCTGAAGATGCACAATGGTTTAGTGTAAACAAACTCCCTTCAGTGGCTTTTGACCACAAAACAATTATTGAGACTGCCTTAAAAAGACTTCGTACAAAAATTCAATACCAGCCTATCGGTTTCAATCTTCTCAATGAAGAATTTCCTTTTTCAGACCTTGAAAACCTTTATAAAGCCATTGTAGGGCAGGAAATTGACAGGAGAAACTTCCGTAAAAAAATCATGAGCTATGGACTGCTTAACGAAACCAACAACGTTAAAAAAGAGGGCAGCGGCAGACCCGGAAAGCTTTTTACATTTAATAAGGAAAAATATAAAGAGCTGGAGGAACAGGGCTTTTATTTTGAGATTAAATAGCTTGTTTTAAATATAAATTTCACTAATAATTGGGCACTAATGTTTACAAATATATTGGAGCTTAAGAAATATACTTTAATAAATTCATTAAAATACATTCAATAGGAACGGGCTTTAGCCCGTTTTTTTTATACCATATTCCAATGGCTTTAGCCAAAACTTATTAAAGATTTGTGTCATTTGTGATATGAATTTGTGCTATTTGTGTTTAATAAAACTGAATTTTTCTAACTGGTAATCAGTTAATTATATTTATTAGTGTAAAATTAACGCAAATAAATTTGGTGCAAAGACTGATTTTCTTTTAAATTTGTGTAAAAATAACACAATCATGAATTACACCTTACACAATATTACAGAACGCTTTCAGAAAAAAGAAAGAATAAAATTTCTCTTTTTCTGGGGACACACAGCAAAAGATACTATTACCAAATCATGCTTTAGCCAGTGGTTTCCAGGAAAATTTGAAGAAAACGGGATTGTTTATAAAACGGCTGAACATTATATGATGGCTGGAAAGGCAAGACTGTTTAATGATGCTGAAATGGAAGAGGAAATCTTAAAGGCGGTTACTCCTAATCAGGCAAAAGCCCTGGGAAGGAAAGTGAAAAACTTTGATCCTACAATTTGGGATGAACATAAATATGAAATGGTAACCCAAGGGAATCTTTTAAAATTCTCTCAGAATCAAGATTTTAAAGACTTTCTTTTGTCAACAGGAGATAAAATTCTGGTGGAGGCAAGTCCTTATGATAGAATTTGGGGAATTGGAATGCTGGAAACAGATACCAGAGCACAAAATCCTTTACTCTGGAATGGAGAAAACCTCTTAGGATTTGCTTTAATGGAAGTAAGAGATGAATTAAGAAAGTAAAAACACAAGACCAAACACAAAATACGATTATGGAAAAAGTTGAATTACACCCACAGATATTTCTGATTGAAGATTTTCTGACCGAAACAGAATGTGACCATTATATCAGTCTTTCACAGGAAAAAGTTTTTGAAGAAGCAAAGATCAATGTTTTTGGACGGCAGCAAATGAACAAAGGCGTCAGAAATAATGACCGGCTGATGATGTTTGATGAAAGAATAGCTGAGGAACTTTTTAAAAAAGCCGCTGCATTTCTACCTCAGGAACATGATGGACATGAGCTTCTTAACTTTAATGAAATGCTCAGGGTTTACAAATATGCTCCCGGACAGCAGTTCAAAATGCACAGAGACGGAAGTTATATCAGGAATGAAAAAGAGAAAAGTTTTTACACCTTTATGATCTATCTGAATGATGATTTTGAAGGAGGAGAAACAGAATTTGAAAACTTATTTCCCGTAGCTCCAAAGAAAGGAACAGCCCTTATTTTTTATCATCCTTTAAGACACGAAGGGAAAATACTTATCAGCGGATTAAAGTATGTGCTGAGAACAGATGTAATGTACTCAAAGGAATAAAATCATTCGTAAAAAGAGATAGCATTACTATGTCCTGTTTAATTAGCGTAATATTAACACAAATAAAAATATTTGGTCATGGAAGATGAATTAAAACCAAGATTTATCGAATCATTACAAAGAAATAATGATCAGATCAGAGAAGACCGTGCCCGGATCATCGGAGGAGATTCCGAATTGATTTACAGACGCCGAGTCGAAGATATCGAATTAAAAATCAAAAGACTCGAGCGGGAACAGGAAGGGCTTATTGATATCAGTCCTTTAGACAGAAACAGTCTGACTTTTGCGGATTTCAATCCCGAAGCATTCGTTCAGAAAGACATGGAATTATCATTAACAATCAGAAATCTGAATATTCAGCTCGAAGTAACTCAAAAGAGATTTGAATATTTATTTGGAAAAACACTATAGTCATGGGAAGTACAAGATACGATTTAGACGCTCGTTATGACAGAGCAAGTAAAGCGGGTTACGGAACAAAATCCGCAGGAGAAATTTTCACCCAAAACGCCAAAAGAATGGCTCATGAATCCATGAATCCTCATGGTATTTCTTTCAGAGAATCCAGAGATTCAGACATTCATCCCAATTCTGTTCCCATTATTTTAGGATTGGATGTTACAGGAAGCATGGGACATATTCCCCATGAACTGATCAGAGACGGTTTGCCAAAACTGATGGGAGGAATTATCCAGGGAGGAGTTCCTGATCCAGCCTTGTTATTCCTTGGAATAGGAGATCATGAATGTGACGGCTATCCGCTTCAGGTGGGTCAGTTTGAGTCAGGAGATGAAGAACTGGATATGTGGCTTACCCGTACCTACATAGAGTCCGGAGGCGGTGGAAATGCCGGAGAAAGCTATCTTTTAGCCTGGTACTTTGCTGCTTTCCATACCAGAACAGATGCCTTTGAAAAAAGAGGACAAAAAGGATTATTGTTTACCGTAGGTGATGAACCTTGTTTAAAAACACTTTCTGCCTCTGCAATCAGAGAAATTATGGGAAAAGGACAGCAAACTTATACTCATTTTGAACTGCTGGAAGAAGCAAAGAAAAAATATGAAGTATACCATATCAGTGTTTTGCATTCTGATCAGGCACTCAGAGCAGATAGAGGCTGGAAAGAATTACTAGGCCAAAACTGTATATCCATAGAAGATCACCGGGAAATTCCCAACGTTATCAAAGGGATTATCTGTGATAAGTTTAAAAATAAAACCTTGGGAACAACAGGAACAGAAGGGTTAGATCAGTTTCAAATGCTTTAGAACTAAGAAATTGCCATCAATACAATTATAAAAATACAAATGAAAATGGCAATGGAAAAGGATCTCAAAAAATATAAAAACATGAAAAAGGCGCAAATAGTAATAGGACTTGGTTTTGGAGATGAAGGAAAAGGAATAACCACCGATTTTCTCGCTTCTCAGAATCCGAAGGCTGTCGTGATCAGATTTTCAGGAGGCCAACAGGCGGCACATACCGTGATGATTGATGAAAGAAAACATGTACATTCCAGTTTTGCGAGCGGAGCACTTCGTGGCCTGCCTTCTTACTTCACCGAGCATTGTACGATACACCCGGCTTTTCTGCTCAACGAAAGAGAAGAATTGAACGCAAAGAACGGTAACATCGAACTGCATATTCATCCGTTAGCAAAGGTCACAACTCCTTTTGATGTATGGCAAAACAGAACAAATGCACGGAATCTGGAGCATGGAACCTGCGGAAAGGGAGTAGGCGCTACCAAGAAAAGACACGAAAGTCCCTATAAACTATTTGCAATAGACCTCATAGCACCCAAAGAAATGTTGTTGGAGAAACTGAAAGGGATCGCTTATTACTATGGTTTTGTAGATGAAAGTGAGATCAGTAAACTTTTACAGCCTTTTTTAGATGCTATTGAAGCCATTGATTGGAATATAAATGATTATAACTACCTGGCTTTGTTTGATCACCTTATTTTTGAAGGAAGTCAGGGAGTTTTACTCGATATGGATCATGGAGTTTTTCCCAATGTGACTTATGCTCATACCACTTCAAAAAATGCATATGAGATCTGCCAGCTTTTAAAAATTGAAGACATAGAAATGTATTATGTGACCAGAAGCTATGCAACGCGCCATGGAAGCGGCTGGATGAGCAATGAAAAAGAAATGAATCTGAGAAATAATGAAGAGGAAACCTGTACATTTAATGAATATCAGAAGGAATTAAGATTTGGAGAAATAGATTACAAACTGCTGAATTATGCCTTGAAGCTGGATGGAGCTTATGTATTTCCGGTTAAAAAAAACCTTGTCATCACTTGTCTGGATCAGATTGACGAACAATTTAAAATAGAAAATCTGGATGTTGAATTTAATGCGGTTTACGGATCCTATTCTCCGTATTCAAAAGATTTTAAAGAGATTTTAGAAAATAAATAAAGAGTTATATTTATTGAGTAATGCTAAGCTCAAATGATGAAATAATATTTAAAAAAAATAATCAATGAATACAATAGATAGACAGGAATTAATTGATAAAGTTAAAAAACTTAATGAAGAGGAAAATTACGAGGAAGTTATAAAAACAGCTTCAGATGAGATTTTGGAACAAGTTAATGATTATGAATTATATGCTGAAATTGCTCAATCTAAATGCAGATTAGGACGAAATGATTATAAACCAGATGCTATAAAAAGTCTTAATATTAAAGAAAATGCTAAGGGCAATCATTATTTAGGAAATTGTTATATTAATGAGGATCCAGCTTTAGCTGAAGAATATTATAAAAAAGCTATAGAGCTAGATGATAAATTTTTTTTAGCTTATCAGGGTCTTGGAAATATCTATGTAACTTCAAAACAGAATGAGTATGCTGAAGAATATTATAAAAAAGCAATTTCAATTGATTCAGAAAATTTCAATATATCAGTATCATATTTAGGATTAGCACAAATTTATTCTGATAAAGGAGAGTATAATAAAGCGATGCTTTCATTTAAAAAAGCAATAAAATTAGAAACAAGAGAGAAGTCATATGCATATAATGGTATTGGTAATATTTATTATGCTAAGGGTGATTTTAAAAATGCAGTAAAGTATTATAAACTATCCATTAGTAGTGATGCAAAAAATTCGGCACCATACTATAATATTGCAAATATTTATTTTACTCAGGAAAAGTATATTGAGTCAAGGGAAAACTATCAAAAGTATATTGAGCTTGATAAGGTAAAAGATTTTTTTTATGATAATTCGGTCTCTAAGGTAAGAGAAATTAGCAAAATTTTATTGAGTGAAGACTATGAAAAAATTCAGAAAATAGTTTCTAAAATTCAAAAAACTTTAGAATATGAGGAGGATTGTATTACGCATTTCACAGGCCTTTCAGTGGCAAAAGCTTTAATTTTAGAAAAAAGTAAATTTCGTTTATCAGAAGGAGCTTTTTTAAATGATACTTCTGAAGGCGCGGCTTTATTTGAGTATTTAAAATATGAATCACCACTTAGTAAAAAGGAAAGTCATGTAGATATTATTTTTGTAAAAAAACCATTTATAGGAAGTTTTGTTTCACAAAATAAGCATAACGATCTTACAATGTGGAGGATGTATGGAAAAGAAGGAAAAGAAGAAGCAAGGGGTTGCGCAATTACAATGAATAAGGAGGTTCTAATTGAAGAAGTAAAATCAGAACTTAAAATCGACAAAACATCACCTAATGAAACAGATTTTAAATTCTATAGAGTTGCGTACAAAAAAGAAAACGGGCAATTTTTTATTCCTGAGCAAGCTGAAAGAAGTATAAGAAATAAGGATTTAAATGATTATTGTAATCAATTAGAGTTAGCGCTCAAAGAATTTATAAAAAAAACAGGAAGTAAAGATATTCAGAAAGATATTGAGGAACTTTTGTTTGAAATTGCATTTTTATTTAAAGGTATTGAATATCAATATGAGCATGAAGTACGATTAGTACAAAAGGGTATTGGTTTCGATAAGAAAGTTAATAAAGATTTTGAAATACCAAGAGTATATATTGAACTTTCTGAAATTTTGAAAAGTGTAAAAAAAATTACATTAGGCCCCAAAGTAGAAAGAGCAGATGAATGGGCAGCAGCACTATACTATGAACTTCAGAATAATGAAATAGAAGCTGAAATACATATTTCTAGACAACCATTTAAATAAGTTCCATGAAAATTGAATTAATAAAAGGCGACCTCACAAAGATCCACGCCGATGCGATTGTTAACGCCGCCAATTCATCCTTACTTGGTGGAGGTGGAGTGGATGGAGCTATTCACAGAGCAGGAGGCCCACAGATCTTTGAAGAATGCATAGCAATCAGAAACAGACAGGGCAAATGCAATACTGGTGAAGCTGTAGTAACAAATGCTGGAAATCTCCCTGCAAAATATGTTATCCATACAGTAGGCCCGGTTTGGAATGGAAATGAGGAAAAAGAATCGAAACTTCTGGCAAACTGTTATCGCAATTCTTTGCAATTAGCAGAAAGTTTAGGAGTAAAGACCATTGCTTTTCCTAGCATCAGTACGGGAGTATATAAGTTTCCAAAAGAACTGGCAGGAAAAATTGCAGTAGATGAGGTCAAAAAATTTCATTCAGATATCATTGAGAAAGTTATTTTTGTCTGTTTTGATGATGAGAATGAAATGATTTATGAAAAACTATTAGAATAAACCAATGAAAAAACTAACCATATTAAGCGGCGCAGGAATTAGTGCCGAAAGCGGAATAAAAACCTTCAGAGACGGAGATGGTCTCTGGGAAAATCATAATGTAACGGATGTGGCAAGTCCGGAAGGATGGAGAAAAGACAGAGCTTTGGTTCTTGAATTTTACAATCAGAGAAGACGCCAGCTGCATGAAGTACAGCCCAACGAAGCTCATCAATTACTGGCAGAGCTGGAAAAGCATTTTGATGTTCAGATCATTACCCAGAATATCGATGATCTTCATGAAAGAGCAGGATCTAACAATATTCTTCATATTCACGGAGAATTGTTCAAATCATGTTCTTGTAACAATAAAAACCTGATTTATGATCAAAAAGAGGATATCAATATCGGAGATAAAGCAGAAGATGGGGCACAGTTAAGACCTTTTATCGTTTGGTTTGGAGAAGATGTTCCATTGTATCAGACAGCAAGAGAAATCGTAAAAGAATCGGATATCCTACTGGTAATCGGAACTTCTTTGCAGGTATATCCGGCAGCCGGACTGATTCATGATATCAAAGATGACTGCCTTTTAATCGTTATCAACCCTAATGAAACAGGATTTGGATACGGACAGAGAGCGGTTGTCATGAAAGAAACAGCCACTCAAGGAATGAAACTCCTGTTCGATAAACTGGTAAACCTTGCCTGATGGAAAACAAAGTAAAAGCAGGAATTATGGGTGTCTGCATTGGAGATGCACTTGGTGTTCCGGTGGAATTTAAGAAAAGAGAAGATTTAAAACGTTTTCCGGTCACAAAAATGCTGGAATACATGTCCTGGAATCAACCCAAAGGTACCTGGAGCGATGACAGTTCTCTTACACTTTGTCTTGCAGAAGAACTTACCAAAGGCTATAACCTGGAAAAAATAGGACAAAGCTTTGTAAAATGGAATAAATACGGTCACTGGACAGCCCATGGAAGGCTTTTCGATATTGGAGGAACTACAAGGCATGCTCTGGCAAGATTAATCAAGGGGGAGAGTGCTAAATTTTCAGGAAATATTTTTGAAGAAGACAATGGGAATGGTTCTTTAATGAGGATTCTTCCCCTGGCTTTTTATCTTGAAAAAGAAGATGATATTCAGACGCTGTATCTTACAGTAAAAGAAGTTTCAGCAATAACGCACGGTCATTTCCGTTCTGTTTTTGCCTGTTTCATCTATGTGATTTTTGCCATTCAATTATTGAAAGGGAAGAACAAAAAAGAGGCTTATGCGCATACACAGGAAGTTGCGTTGGAATATGCAGAAAAGCAAGGGTTTAACCCAAATGAAATTGAGCTTTTTCATAAGATTTTAAAAAGTAATATTTCCGATTATCCTGAAGATGAAATCAAGAGCGGCGGATATGTCCTGCACAGTCTGGAAGCTTCCTTATGGTGTTTTCTAAACTCAGAAAGCTATTCAGAAGCGGTTTTAAAAGCGGTAAACCTGGGAGAAGATACCGACACCACCGGAGCCATCACCGGAGGCATTGCAGGAATTTATTATGGATTTGAGAGTATTCCACAGGAATGGATTGCCGAGCTGGTGAGGAAAGATGATATTGAAGCATTGTGCAAAAAACTACACGAAAAATTAATGAATTAAAAAACAAATCATGAACGAAATAGAAAAGAAAAAAATAAGTAAATTTCTAAGCCTTATTCTCCGGCATCAGCCTGAAAGCATTGAACTTACGCTAGATGAAAACGGTTGGGCAGATATAGAAGAGCTGAGAGCAAAATCAGCCAAAAGAAGAATATATTTTACGCCCGCAGAATTAGATGAGGTTGTAGAAACCAATAATAAAAAGCGTTTTGCTTTTAACGAAGACAAAACCATGATCAGGGCAAGCCAGGGACATTCTATTGATATAGATCTGGCCCTGGAAGCAAAGCAACCCCCTGAATTCTTGTACCACGGAACGGCAGAAGCTAATATCACTTCCATTTTAGAAAAAGGAATTGAAAAAAGAACACGCCAGCATGTACACTTAAGTGTTGATAAAGAGACGGCTACAAAGGTAGGGATGAGACACGGTAAGCCCGTGATTCTCACCATCAGAACCGGAACAATGCATCAGGAAGGATTATCTTTCTATCAGTCAGCAAACGGAGTATGGCTGACGGATTTTGTAGATGCAAAATACATTTCGAAGTAAAATGAGCAGAACATTAGTAATAGGAGACATTCACGGAGGATTTAAAGCCCTGCAACAGGTTCTTGAAAGAGCGGCTGTGACAGAAAATGATCAGTTGATCTTCCTCGGAGATTATGTAGACGGATGGAGCGAATCCTCCCAAATTATACAGTTCTTACTGAAACTTTCCGAAAAGCAGGAATGTATTTTCATCAAAGGAAATCATGATGCATGGTGTGAAGATTGGCTGGCATTGGGACAAAATCCTGATGTATGGCTTTTCAATGGAGGAAAAAGCACCATAGAAAGTTATGCTGATTATTCTCTTGAAGAGTTGGATATTCAGCTCGAATTCTTTCAAAGGATGAAAAACTATCATATTGATGATCAGAACCGGTTGTTTATTCATGCCGGATATGCTTCCATGCACGGCCCTGAAAGAGAAGTGTATTCCAGCAATTACCGCTGGGACAGAACCCTTTGGGAAACTGCGGTGGCAATGGATAAAAAACTGGAAAATAATTCAGAATTATATCCTAAAAGACTGCTTCTGTACAAAGAAATATTCATCGGACATACCCCTACGCTGGATATCGGAATCAAAACACCCGCCAATAAAGCCAATATCTGGAATATGGATACCGGAGCAGCCTATACAGGATCTTTATCGATCATGGATATCGACTCCAAACAATTCTGGCAAAGCGACCCGCTTCCTTCCCTGTACCCCAATGAAAAAGGGAGAAATTAATAGAATGGAACAAATAAATCAGGCTTTTAGTGCTATTAGTAACAAACCTCACAGGTTTTCAAAACCTGTGAGGTTTCTATTTTCAAAACAATTCTGTTAGTCAACACATTCTCTTTTTCACAAAAGATAACTAATTTTAAAGTCTGAAAATATGACTTCAATGAAACTGAAATATCTTTTATTCACGCTGAGTTCCACCTTGTTTTTGGCTCAAAAATCATTTCAGACCCCTTTTGAAAAGGGCAATGGCAACCAGACTGTTACTTACGATGAAATGAATAGCTACTATGAGAATCTGGCTAAGAACTTTAATACCATTCAGTACCTTAAAAAAGGAGAAGATGACAACGGAAAACCCATTTATGTGGTCGTTTATAACCCTTTTCCTGAAAAGGACCTTGAAATAGTAAGAAAAGACAAAGCCATTCTCTTCGTCAATAACGGGATTCACCCCGGAGAACCGGACGGAATAGATGCTACCATGATGCTGATGAGAGATCTTGCAGTCAAAAAAATCAAAACTCCGCAAAATTTTGTCATTGCTGCTATTTCCGCCTATAATGTGAGTGGAATGCTCAACAGAGGATCCTATTCCAGAGCCAATCAAAATGGTCCGGAACAGTACGGCTTCAGAGGAAATGCTAGAAATTATGATCTGAACAGAGATTTTATCAAGGCAGATTCTAAAAATGCAAGAAGCTTTCAGGAAATCTATCAGTGGCTGAAACCGGATGTTTTCATAGATAATCATGTGAGCAATGGAGCAGATTATCAATACACATTTACCTATATTTCTACCTTTAAAGAACGTCTGGGAAATACTCTTGGAGCCTATTTCTATAACGATTATCAGGCTAAAAATCTTGGAGATATGAAGAAACTGGGCTACGAAAGTACTCCTTATGTCAACATTCACGGAGATGTTCCTGAAGTGGGATTTGCTTCATTTGAAGATTCCCCGAGATACTCTACAGGATATACCTCTCTTTTCAATTCTTTAGGAACCGTTCCCGAAACCCATATGCTGAAGCCTTATGACAAAAGGGTAGATGCTACTTACCAATATATGCTGGTCAACCTGCAGAATTTAGATAAAGAATATCATACGATAAAACAGCTCCGCATTGAAAATTTAAAACAATACCAGGCAGGAAAACAATACGGAATCCGTTGGAAAATAGACTCCACGAAGTTTTCTACGATGGATTTTAAAGGTTATGAAGGAAAATACAAACCAAGTGAAATCTCTGGTAAACCAAGGCTGTATTATGACCGCAACAAACCTTTTACGAAGAATATAAAACTCTTTACCACTGCTATTCCTACGGGATATATTACCATTCCGAAGTATTATGTGATTCCGCAGTCGCAGTATCGCGTAATTGAAGAATTTAAAAGAAATAAAATTCAGATGAAACCCATACGGAAAGACAGTACTCTGGCGGTTGAATCCTATAAGATCAAAGATTTTAAAACCGTTAAAAACCCTTATGAAGGTCATTATCTGCATTTTGAAACTACGGTAGATACTTCTCGTAAAAATATGACATTTTCTGCAGGAGACTATTTGGTTTCTACCAATCAGCCTGGTGTAAAATATATCATAGAAACCCTTGAACCTGAAGCACTAGACTCATTTTTCAACTGGAACTTCTTTGATGGAATTCTGGCTCAGAAAGAATATTATTCTGCATATATTTTCGAAGATACAGCAGCTGAACTGTTGAAAAAAGACAACAAACTGAAAGAAGCTTTTGAAGCAGCTAAAGCATCGGATAGAAAATTGTCTGAAGACGGAGAGGCACAGCTGGATTGGGTGTACAGGCACTCTCCATACTTTGAAGAAAAAACGTTCAGACAGTATCCTGTTTACCGGGTGTTGTAGATTTATTTTCATAAAAGTCTGATTATTTTTTATTTTTAATGATAATTTGTTAAACAATGTCTTTGTTTTTTATTAAATTAGCATAAAAATAAACACGATGAAACAAATTTATCAATTCGTAACATTGCTGTGCTTCATACCAACAGGTCTGCTAGCACAATATTCTCAAAGTTTTGACTCGGCAACAATGCCTGCCGGGTGGACGATAATTAATGGAGGAGATCCCGGAACCTGGGAAACCTTTAGTTCTTATGACTCTTCATTCAATGCTCCCCATTCAGGAACCCATTTTCTGGGATTGGAATATGACAGTACTGCCCATGATGATTATGCCATAAGTCCTGCTATAGTGGTTACCGCGGGAGTATCAGATAAGCTTACTTTCTGGGCAAGAAACAGAGGAGCCGGGCTTGCTGAGACGGTGGATATAAAAGTATCAACAACAACTCCCACCATCGCGGGCCTTACCAATACGCTCGCTGCTGCGGTAAAACCTCCTACTTCATGGAATCAGTATACTTATGACCTGACTCCTTATGTAGGACAAACAATTTATATTGCTTTCTATTCCACGACTGAGGATGTCTGGTTTATTGGGATAGACGATTTCCAGATTTCCGCAAACAGTCTATCGGTTTCCGATGTAAAAGAGGATAGCAGCCGTGGATCCATCTATCCAAATCCGGTAAAAGATATCTTATATATCAAAAATAAAACTAAGATATCTGAGATTAACATCTATGATTTTAACGGAAAACTGGTGAAAAAAGAAATAATAAATGCAGAAAACGGAACTGTAAATGTAAGTGAACTGACATCAGGAAATTATATAGTGAAGGTCAAAGATAAAGAGACAGAAAAAGGCTATAAAATGATTAAAAAATAGCATTTTATAATAGAATTAAAAAAGACGTTTCATTTGAAACGTCTTTTTATTTATCTCGGTAAGCCTCTTTTTAAAGCGATTTCTGCTCTTTCAACCGCCAGTTTTTCTTTCCACTCCATGTAATTCTTTTTGAAATTGGCTTTCATTATATCGTCAAATTTTCGCTGTACAGTAAGATTCCACAGCGAATGTGCTTTTACTGCCCACGACTTGTCCCATGCTCTTAAAGAAATAGAGAAACTTCCGTCCAGATATTTCATCCAGTGCCACCATCCCGTAGGCATAAACAGAGTATCTCCGTGCTCCAGGTAGCATTCAATACCTTCTACACCATTCAGCGCCGGGAATTTTGTGAAATCCGGATTTTCTATATCGTAATCTTCCAGTGCATACGTAGCATAAGGAATCTGGTAAAGCCTTTCTCTCCATTTATAATCAAAAAGGAGAATATGCTTTCTTCCATTGAAATGAGTATGGAAAATATGAGCCATATCAATATCAAAATGAAGGAATGTTTCAGATCCTTTTCCGCCGAAGAACATATTAGGATATTTATCAAGAAATCCTCCCATAAGTTCTTTGGGGGAAATATAATCTTCTAAAAGCTTCGGAGCATATTTTATAGGATCAAAAAGAAATATTCTGAGATCAGTCGGCTCCCGCTGTATAAGATCTATATAATCTCCAAACTTCATTTTTGCGGCCGATGCATTGATGGGGGCAGAGGGATCTGCCTTTGAACTGTCATATAGCGGAACTTCCACATCTCCTACAACCTCCTTCATATATTCCATCGTCCATTTTTGGTAAGCAGGCCAGTTTTTTGCCATATTCCTGATGACAACGGGCCTTCTTGGCTTTAGATATTTTTCGTAGAATTCCTCTTTTGAAATATCTTCTACAATATCTATAGGCTTTAAAATAATTCCCATTTTAGTAAATTTAATGTTACAAAATTATTAAATATATATTTATGTGCCCGTTTTTAAGTTTTTTTTAATCTATAATTCAAATCAGATTTTACTATCTGGAATGAATAAAAATATTAAAATTTATATTTCTCTTGAAAAGCGCTTCTTTTTTATTTAATATGATAAATTGTATTAAGATTTTGTTGCGAATTTTTAAAAATAACTGATGAAAATTTTTGAAGATTTTATATGCCCAATATAATTTTTAAAGGAAAAAAATTATCATGTATCATGAGTTACAAGGTGAGCTATAGTTGATCCGAAAAGAATACACTTTAAAAAAAAATCAAAGGTTTAAAAAATATAACTATGTTTGTAGTGATAATGATTTAACCTTTATCTATAAAATTCATCTTTATAAAAAGTGTAACAAAAAACGATAATGATTAACTAATTGAGCAAATGTTAAGTATGAAAAAAAATATTTCTTTATTTCTGATGCTTTTCTTTACTGTGCTTACTTTCGCACAAAAGACTGTTTCAGGAAAGATCACTGATGATGACGGGGTAGCAATACCAAGTGCCAGTGTGACCATAGAAGAACCGGGTAAAGATGCTATTCTGGCCTACGGAATTACCAATTCTAAAGGTGAATACAAAGTAACGTTCACTTCCGCTGAATCGAATGTGGATCTTAAAGTAAAAGCTTTCAATCAGAAGCCCCTTACGAAACAAATCAGCAACAGTGATCAGACCTTAAGTTTCAAAATGCAGTCTGAAGCCACAGAAATTAAAGAAGTACAGCTGAAAACAAAAATGATTACCGCAAGAGGGGATACCATTTCCTATGATCTTAAAGCATTCAACAACAAAAATGACAGAACTCTGGCAGATGTAATGAAAAAGATTCCGGGAATTGAGGTGAATACCGACGGAACAATTCTCTACCAGGGAAATGCCATCAATAAATTCTATGTGAACGGAAAAGATCTTATGGAAGGTGGTTATGGAACCATCAACAACTCACTTCCGAAAGATGCCGTACAGAAAGTAGAAGTTCTCGAAAATCACCAGCCGGTAAAAATTCTTCAGGATAAAGTACCTTCAGATCAGGCAGCAATCAATATCAAGCTTAAAAACTCCGTTACCATGACAGGGAGAGGAGAAGTTGGAACGGGCTTCGGAGATCCATGGCTTTGGAATGTAAAGCTGACTCCTATGTTTTTCGGGCAGAAAAGCCAATGGGTGGTCAATTATAAAACCAATAACATGGGTGAGCAGGTGGAAAATGAAGGAAATATTTTAGCATTCGGGAACAGATTTGAAGGCAAGAGAATCAATGCTTCTCAAAATGACTGGCTGAATGTAGAAAATGCAAGTACCCCTAATCTTCCGGTAAAGAGATATCTGATGAATAATGTTCATTACTTATCAGCCAACTATCTTACCAATATTGATAAGAAAAAGGAATGGGAACTTAAAGCTAACGCGAACTATACCAATAATGCGGTAGAGAGAGAATCTTACAGCCAGACGGATTATTTTGCAACATCTAATCAGCCTGCTTCAAGAGTAACTCAGAATATTTTCAATAATTTCTATACGGATAAAGCAAAAGGAGAATTGATTTTTACTAAAAATGCAAAAAAAGGATTCTTTAAAAATACAACAAGCTTCTCCCAATATTGGAACGCAGACAGGGGTATTGTAGACCGAACAGATGCAACCAACAGCAGACATGGGGATGAGGCAATAGAATCTCCTACTACTTCATTTCAGAACTCTTTGAGTACCATTATTCCATGGAAAGAGAAAATGGTTAATATTCAGTCTTATATTAATTATCAAACAGATAGACAGACACTGGAGGTTTCTCCTGCTTCATATTTGCAGATACCTGGCTTCACAACAACAGCACCTACAGATATTGTAAGACAGAATATGAGGCTTAAAACTTTCGAAGCCAATCATTCTGCCAATTTAGGTTTTTCAGCTAAAGGATGGACTTTCACCCCGGAGGTTGGTTTTAATTTTAAAACTACAGATCTTACTACGGACCTTTCAAACCTTCAGAATAGCAAGTTTTTAAGACCAAATGAAGCATATAATAATGATTTGAAATATACTACAGCAACACCATATGGAAGTTTAGGAGTAAATTATAAAAGTGAATCATTGATGATCTATGCCAATCTTCCAGTAAACTCAAACAATATTAAAGCGGAAGATCCATTGAGACTTGTTTCAAAATCGGTAAATAAAGTAACCTTTGAGCCAAATATTTTTGCACAGTACTCATTTGCTTCATTCTGGAAAGCTTCAGTAACGGGTAATATCAATAATAACTTCGGGGAAGTAAACACCGCATATTCAGGGTTTTTAATGACGTCACCCAATGGTATTAATGCAATGGATGCCTCCAACCCGATTCCTCAGAACAATACAAAATCTGGAGGGACACGAATAGAATATAGAAATCCTTTGAATAATTTGTTCTTTAATCTTAATTATAGATTATCCGATGCCAAAAGAAATCTTATTTCTTCTCCTGTAAGAAACGAAGCAGGATATACCACAGTGAAATATCTGGAACAGGAAAATCACACAAAAAATAATGGGTTTAGCGGAGAAGTAGGAAAATATTTCCCGAAATTTAAAACAAATGCTTCATTAAGCTATAGCAACAATACTTCAACATCAGATGCTTATCAGAATGATCAATCTTACGAAAGCAAAAATAATTCTCAGTCAGTAGGGTTTAAATTCAATAATACCTATTTCAGCTGGATGAGCGTTGATTATAATTTTACCATTTCAAAAACAAAACAAACCAATACAAGTGTAACACCTGAATTGAATAATAAGAACTCAAGAAATGGATTTAATCATAACTTAGGCGTATTTTTCTATCCATTGGAAAACCATACCATAGGATTTAACTGGGATCAGGTAAACAGTAGTGCCGGAACTCAGAAATATAATAACGGATTCTATGATTTGTCTTATCAGTTCAGTTGGGCTAAAAAGAAAATAGATTTCGAAGTGAAATGGATGAATATCGCGAACAAAAAAGTTTTTGAAACGTATGATATCAATGCACAAAGTATTTCTTATACGAGAATCCAACTCCGCCCCAGTCAGGTCATGTTTACTGTAAAATTCAACTTTAAATAAAAATAAAAACCAATCCATCCGGATTGGTTTTTTGTTGAGATATACTTTAAGGTATTAAAATTAAAAACTTTGCTGGTCTGCTGAAGGCCCATAGCTTCCCGGCAAAGGAATGTTGTTCAGTCTGTAATATACTCCCAGTTGAGCTCTGTGATGAGTGATCTGGTTCAAAGCATGGCGGATTGCCCCATATTTGCTCCAGCTTGCCAGTTCATGGCCGTCATTTTTAATGGTCCAGCTTGGGTTCAGATCGTCTTCCTTGCTGTTTTCCAACGCCTTTTTGCCTGCCTGAAAATCTTCTTCCAGTTTTTTCAGAAGCTCTTCTCTTGTTGAAAGAACCGAAGGTTTGTAGTCTCCTTTGCCAAAATCCAGTTCGGAAGTATTTAAAATAGTATTCGGCCATTCAAAAACTTCTACGAGGTGAGTGGCAAGTGGCATCATCTTCATGCTTTTTTCATGGGGGGCGAAGTCATTTTTTCCTTCAGGGAATAGTTCAATAAATTTTTTTGTGGTTTGGAATTCTCCCTCCAGTTCGGATTTTAATTGAGATAAGGTATCCATAATATTTTGTTTTTTAGAAACTTAAAGGTAAGCGTTTTAAAAAAGAAACTGTTTTAAGAGAATCATAATTTTTTAATGATCACTTAATCTGGAGTAGATTTATTATTTGATCAAAAATAAAATTTCAAAAAAACTGTAACAAAAGTAGAGACATGAGTACTAATTATATAAAACTTGAAATAATGAAAAAGTTATTCTCCGTATTTCTTATCGCTCTTTTTGCTTTTGCGGGAGCTCAGGAGTCAAAGGAAACCGCAAACCGTTTCTTTTATGAACTGACTTTTAAACCGAAGAAAGATTCGGCAAAGCTGGATAAGATCATTACCATCCTTGATATTACTCCAAAAAAATCCATCTATCAGGATTACACAATGCCTGCTCAGGATTCTATCATTAAAATTCAGATAGAAGAGATGGAGAAAACCAAGTCTTTCAAGGATATGACCAAACTAATAAAATGGCCTAAATTTTCCTATAAAATTATCAAAAGTTATCCGGACATGAAGGCTCAGTATGTAGACAGAATCAGTAGAAACTTATTCTCATACGAAGACGATCCGAAACTGCAATGGAGCATTTTACCAGATAAAGAAAAGGTAGGTGCATACAATGCTCAGAAAGCAACTACAGAATTTGGAGGAAGAAAATGGACGGCATGGTTCAGTTCAGATATCCCTTTTCAGGATGGGCCGTACAAATTTAAAGGACTTCCAGGTCTGATTGTAAAAATTGAAGATGCTGATAAAAATTACTCATGGCAGCTGAGCGGAAATAAAAAGATCGAAAACTATGATGAATTGTCATATGCAGATAAGATCAATGCCAAGATGGGAATGATGAGCAATACAATAACACCTACATCCAAAGAAAAATTCCTGAAATCTTACGAAGGATATAAAGCAGATCCATTTGCAGAATCAAGACCTTACATGACTGCAGAGAACATGAGCAGACCAATGCCTGGTACAGACGGAACGGTAGGAGATTTTATGAAGAGACTTGAAAAGCAGGTGAAAGATTTCTTCGGATCCAATGACAATCCAATAGAAAAAGAACAGGCTTCTGAAAAGAAGAAAAAATAAGCATTCATATCAACTAAATTATATTTTGAATCAACCCAGATACAGCAATGTGTTTGGGTTGATTTCTTTTTTATAGATCTAAAAGAAATTTTAAAAATTATTCAGGAAAAAATTTGATTTTGTTTTTTATTCTTTTATGTTTGTTAAAACTAATTTTAAAATTATACCATGAAAAAAATTCTTGTCACAGTTTTACTGACAACGTCAGCTCTGTTATTTGCTAAAAATGAATCTCCAAATAAAAATACGGAGTCCAAAAAAGCAACAGAAACTGTTTTAGTCACTAAAAAAACTATCCAAACGGCAGATCAACAACAAAAACCTATTACAATATCCACAACAGCAAAAGAGATAGAATTGACTACAGCAGAAAAATGCGCTATTGAACTTGCTTTAGGTTCTGTAATTGCAGGTCCTCCTTACCACTGCTTACAACTTTAATCCTCAGAAGAAAATTCTTAATAAGATTCAAATCAACCCAGATACAGCGATGTGTCTGGGTTGATTTCTTTTGTATTGAAACGTTATTTAGATTAAATTTAAATAGCGTATATTTGCAGGACTAAAAATTAGGCTTTGAAAGAGAAAGGATTACATAAATTAAGTGGATTCCCTAAGAATAAAATGGGGAAGATATTGGGGTATGATAATGACCATCTGAAAATGCCCAATAAAATTATTGAAATGGGGCTTCTTCCGGAGACCACTTTCAGAATTTTGTATCAGGCCCCGTTCAATGGGCCTATGTATGTGGAGTTTGGAGCAGAAAAAAGCCGGATTGCTCTTCGTGAGGAAGAAGGAGATTATATCATTGTTGAAGAATTGAATTAATGCAGGAAAACAAGAAAAAACAGATACTTTTAGTCGGAAATCCTAATGTAGGGAAGTCAACGGTTTTTAACATGCTTTGCAACAAAAAGCAGAAGACCGGGAACTATGCCGGCGTTACCGTAGCAAGTCATTCTGGGAACTATACCTATAAAAACGAAGATGTTGAGGTGATCGACCTTCCGGGTTCTTACAGCTTATATCCGAGTTCAGAAGATGAAGCTATTTTTTCCAAATACCTTATTGATGAGCAGAAAAACTATGCTGGAGTTGTTTATATTCTTGAAGCATTAAGTTTAAAAAGAGGGCTGCTTCTGTTTCAGCAGATCCAGGACCTTGGTATTCCAATGATTTTGATTGTCAATCAGATTGACCAGGCAGAGAGAAGAGGGATTACCATAGACATTGAGAAATTTTCCGATGCATTAGGTCTTACAATTATCCAGACCAATGCCAAAGAACAGATCGGAATTGATGAAGTAAGAGAAGCCATTTACAAAAATGAATTTGTAAAAGCAGATAAAGTTTCTTTTGAAACCCCAAACGAACACAAAGATTTTATTCAGAAACTGGCAGCACATAAAGGTTTCGACAACGAATATAAGGCCTGGATGAGCCTATCACTAGGAACAGACCTGGGAAGAATAGGATCCGCAATGGAGCAGCTGAATGAAGCTGATACTAAAAGCCTGGTTCCAAAAAGATTACAGGTTCAGGAAACCGTTAGGAGATATCAGAACGTAGATAGAATACTGGAGAATGTAATTTCCAAGAAAGCTCAGTTTAAAGAATTACTGACCGAAAAGCTGGATAAGGTTTTGGTTCATAAATTCTGGGGATATGTCGTCTTTTTATTGATCTTATTGGTTATTTTCCAAAGTGTATTCTTCCTGGCAGAATATCCGATGAACTGGATTGAAGAGACATTCTCGTGGCTGGCTGCATTTACCAGCGAACACCTTCCTGAAGGCCCTGTCAATTCATTGATCTCAAACGGAATTGTTCCGGGAATAGGAGGAATTGTGGTTTTTGCACCACAGATTGGGATTCTGCTGTATTTCCTTTATCTCCTGGAAGATTCAGGATATATGGCGAGAGTGGTATTCCTTATGGACAGACTGCTTCGTCCATTCGGGCTCAACGGTAAAAGTATCGTTCCGCTGGTATCAGGAACCGCCTGTGCCATTCCTGCAGTAATTTCTACAAGAAATATTGAAAACGTTAAAGAGAGGTTGCTGACGATCCTGGTAACGCCGTTTATGACTTGTTCTGCAAGACTTCCGGTATACAGCATCGTTATTGGACTGATCATCTCAGAAGGAACATTTTTAGGAATAAAATACAAAGCGCTGGTTTTGATGGGAATGTACCTTCTTGGGTTTCTGGTTGCTTTATTCTCAGCGGCAATTCTTAAGGGATTTATTAAAAGCAAAGGAAAAACATACCTGGTAATGGACCTTCCTACCTATAAAAAACCACTTTTTGCCTATGACCTTAAAATGGTTTTAGGAAAAGTATGGGACTTTATTACCGGTGCCGGAAAAATAATTTTTATCGTAAGTATCATCATTTGGTTCCTGAGCTATTTTGGACCGAAACAGAAAGCGGATGAACTGGTAGCCGCCAATGTTCATCTTGACCATTCTTACCTTGCCAAAATGGGTAAAGGAATAGAACCCATTATTGCTCCATTGGGCTACGACTGGAAAATGGGGGTAGGAATTCTTACAAGTTTCGTAGCCAGAGAAGTTTTTGTAGGAACAATGTCTACACTATACAGCTTGGAAGATGATGCTCCGGAAGTAAAAGTAATTGATAAAATGAGACGCGATGTAAAACCGAATGGCGAAAAAGTCTTCAGTTTTGCAACGGGAATCTCAGTGCTTCTTTTCTATGCATTTGCAATGCAGTGTGTTTCTACACTTGCAGTAGTCTACAGAGAAACCAAAAGCTGGAAATGGACTGGCTTTCAGGTGGTCATGATGACAGGTTTGGCATACTTTGTGTCGATGATAGCATATCAGATTTTAAAGTAATGAATTCATCATTAATTTTTCAATACGTACTCATCTTATTGATTGTAGCATTCGCATGTTACTCTCTATTTAAGGTGCTTAAAAAGAATTTTGCCCCTAAGAAATTCAGTTCCAAAAGAACAAACTGTGATAAAGATTGCGGCTGTTCTTAATATTGGGCTTATCGGATAATTGGAAAAAATAGAGTAAATTCATTTTTCTAATTTAAATTATTCGATTTGAATTTCTTAAAAGCAGGATTATTAATATTAATTTCTTCATTTTCCACGCAGGGAAAAGCACAATCCGATACCACGAATACCAAGTCCTATGCAGATCAGGTAATGATTCGTGTGAATCTTGATACCAATATAGAAAGCTATATTTTTTCAGAAGGAGAAGGGAAAAATGCAAATAAGACAATCCTGTCAATCAACAACAAAACCAAGACATCCCTTTCAGTCGATTATAGAATAATAAGTGCAACGTTATCATTTTCACCTAAATTTTTACAGGGAAACAATGATAATCAGATGAAAGGCGAAAGCTCATACACCGATTTTAGCTTCAGACTCTTTCCCGGGAGATTCATCCAGAATATGTACTATAAAAATGTAAAAGGCTTTTATATTGAAAATATGAAAGACCTGTTTCCGCAATGGCAGGAAGGTCGTGATCCGTATATTCAGTTTCCGGATCTTAGGGTACAAAGCTTTGGTGGATCCACCTCCTATATTCTTAATAAAAAATTTTCAGCAAGAAGTATCTACACACAGGGAGAATGGCAGAAGAGAAGCAGTGGAAGCTGGGTGCCTTTTGTAGATTATGATCTTACTGTTTTCAGAAATAAAATTGACGAAGTAAAAAGTAAAGAAACTCAATATAATATCGGAGGCAATATGGGGTATTTTTACAACTGGGTAATAGGGAAAAATGTGAACATTTCACCTTATTTAGCCATTGGAATAGGAGGTAAATTCTCAAGCTACCGGAACTTTCAGAATGGTGAGGTAAAAGAAAATGCTCAATATGCCACCATAAGAATGCAGGGCGGTTTGCATGTAGGGTATAATACGGACCGTTTTTTATTCGGGGGCAAAATGAATTTTAATACGTACGCCTACGATCAGAAAAACAACCAGGCAGTGGAGAATAATAACCTCTATGGCTTATTGTATGTGGGATATCGTTTCGCACCACCGAAAGTTGTGAAAAATACCTACGATAAAATCCAAAAAAAGATTCCGGTTCTATAAGTTGAAAGGTCTTTTAAGTATCTTTGTCTGGTAAAATTTAGAAAAACTATAAATTAAAAACATAATGTCGTTAATAAAATCTATTTCCGGAATTCGCGGAACCATTGGTGGAAAAGTAAATGATAACTTGACACCGCTTGATGTGGTAAAATTCGCATCCGCATTCGGAACCTGGCTTCAGAATAATAAAAATAAAAAAGACCTTACCCTTATCATTGGAAGAGATGCCAGAATTTCTGGTCAGATGGTTTCTTCCCTGGTGACTGCAACGCTGCAGGGATTGGGAATTAATGTTGTAGACTTAGGACTTTCTACAACACCCACGGTTGAAATAATGGTTCCTGAGCTGAATGCAGATGGAGGAATCATCCTTACCGCTTCTCATAACCCAAAACAATGGAATGCCCTTAAGTTATTAAATGAGAAAGGAGAGTTCATCACGGGTGAAAATGGAGCTGAAGTATTGGCTTTAGCAGAAAGTGAAGATTTCAACTATGCAGAAGTAGACGATCTTGGAAAATATGAAACAAGAGAGGATGCTTTTGATATCCATATTAAGCAGATTCTGGATTTACCAATGGTAGATGCAGAAGCCATCAAAGCTAAGAATTTTAAAGTAGTTCTGGATGCTGTAAACTCTACAGGAGGTATTGCAATTCCTATGCTTTTGGATACATTAGGATGTGAAACGATCAAATTATACTGTGAGCCTACCGGACATTTTCCACACAATCCTGAACCCCTGAAAGAACATTTGGGAGATATCTGCGAATTGGTGAAAAAGGAAAATGCCGACTTAGGAATCGTGGTAGATCCGGACGTGGACAGATTAGCTTTGATCGATGAAAAAGGCGAAATGTTTGGCGAAGAATATACATTGGTAGCCGTTGCAGATTACTTGCTAAAGCATAAAAATGGTGCAGCAGTCTCTAATCTTTCTTCAAGCCGTGCCTTGAGAGATGTAGCACATACCCACAATTCTGAATATTTTGCAAGTGCTGTAGGAGAAGTAAATGTAGTTACTTTGATGAAAGAGAAAAATGCAGTCATTGGAGGAGAAGGAAACGGAGGAATTATCTATCCTGATTTACATTACGGAAGAGATTCTTTAGTAGGGGTCGCTTTATTTTTAACCCATTTGGCTAAAGAAAACAAAACTGTTTCTGAGCTGAGAGCAGGATACCCAAGCTATTTCATGGGGAAAAAGAAAATAGAACTGACTCCTGAGATTGATGTAGATGCAATCTTAAGCAAAATGGAGCAGGAATACAAAAATGAAGAAGTTTCTGTTGTAGACGGCGTTAAAATAGACTTTGAAAATAACTGGGTTCACCTTAGAAAATCTAATACAGAGCCAATTATCAGAATTTATACAGAAGCTAAATCTCAGGAAGAAGCAGATAAATTAGGAGATGACATCATTGCTAAAATCAAGAGTTTAATCTAAAAATATACGAAGAACGGACGCATTGTCCGTTCTTTTTTTATATCAGGAATGTTTGAAAATATCAAAAACAGATTTCCCTTCCCTAAAGAAAAATGGAGGAAGTTTCTCAGCAGCTTCGAACGGATGGAGGTTCCTGCCAAAACTTTGCTTTTAAAAGAAGACGAAGTTTCCCATAATGCCTATTACATTGAAAAAGGCGTGGTAAGAGCCTGGTATAATAATGATGGAAAAGACGTTACATTCCAGTTTTTCCTGGAGAATACAATGTTCTCGTCCCTTGAAAGCTTTAGAAAAGGATTGCCAAGTATGGTTTCATTCGAGACCATAGAGCCCTGTATATTATATAAAATCAAAAAACCTGATGTGGAAGCTTTCTTAGAAGAAGTTTATGAAAATCCTGAGCTCAGAACTCTGTTTATGGATGCTCTTTTCGAAAGGGTATTCGATTATATGAAGCATTTCTTTTCATTTATTAAAGATACACCACAGCAGCGGTATATCAATCTGGTCAAAACCAAGCCGGAGATCATCAGAAGAGTTCCCCAGCATTATATCGCTTCTTATCTCGGTATTACAACGGTACATCTCAGCAGGATAAAAAGTAAGATCCTGAAAGAGAGACTTTAAGAGGTTGGAAGAAGGAAGTCAGAAGCTGGAAGTTAAAAAAAACACTGTATAACTTCGGACTCATCTTAAACACGATGTCCGCAAAGAATAATTTCCTTAATTGAAGACGGTCGCAAAGGCGTTTCACTCAGCAATGTTGATTGTTCATTGCTAAACGAAGTGCCTTAACGAACACATAATACACAATATCCTGCTCTCTAGCAACCTCTACGTTTCTTAACTCTATTGTCCGCTTTATAAACTCCCAGCCTCCCTCTTCCAGCTCCCTTTCCTAAAACTCATAACAAATGTTATTGCTTTGCTGAGGTTCCCTGTGATAATTTTGTATAAAAATTTAGAACAATGAAAGCAGCCGTAATATTCGAAAAAGGAAAGAGTCCTCAATATACAGATTTTCCGGAGCCGGAAGCAGTAGCGGAAAACGAGATTTTAATATCAGTAAAAGCAGCAGCTATTAAAAATCTTGATAGAGCAAGAGCAAGTGGAAATCATTATTCCACGGAGAAAGAAGAACATAAACCCACTATTATTGGTTCAGATGGAGTTGGATATCTTGAAAACGGAGATAAAGTCTATTTTTTCAGCAAAAAAGGGACTATAGCAGAACAAGTGGTAGTCGATAAAAAAATGACCGTTCCAATCCCCTCGGAACTGGATTTTTCTATAGCAGCAGCATTACCCAACGCGGTGATGGGATCTGCAATGGCATTAAGATTTAAGGCGGGCATACAACCCGGAAATACAGTTCTGATCAATGGAGCAACAGGAATTACAGGGAAGATCGCTGTTCAGATTGCCAGATTATATGGCGCAAAAAAAATTATTGTTACCGGAAGAAATGAGGAAGCTTTGCAGGCCTTGCTTGAACTGGGGGCCGATGAGGTGATTTCCCTCAAAGCAGATGATCATGATTTTAAACAAAAAATAAAAGAAATTCATAGCGAAACTCCTATAGATATTATCCTGGATTATATCTGGGGGCATTCCGTAGAAATGATACTGTCTGCTCTTAAAGGAGACGGAACATTTTCTCACCGATCAAAACTTGTTACCGTAGGCGGAATGAGCGGAGATACCATTCAGCTGTCTTCACAGATTCTCAGAGGAACTGATATTCAGATTTCGGGATCAGGATTGGGAAGCTGGACGAAAGAAGAATCAGCGCTTCTCTTTTCAGAAATTATTCCTGAAATGTTTCAGGCGGCCTTGGACGGAAAAATTAATATGGAGACGGAAGATGTTGATATTAAGGATATTGAATCTGTATGGAATGGGTATGTACAAAGCGGAAAACGGCTTGTCATAAGAATTTAACCCCAATTTGCGTTTTTTTATCCACAATCCTTTTATTGGTTTTCTTTTTTTACTATTTTTATAATAGAAATTAATGAAATGGAAAATTCAAAAAAAAGTTGCAACTTTGCATAAATATTTGAATATCAGTTTCAGATGTATTATTAACTAAAAGTTTGCCGAGGTTTGTAAGCAAATTCAGACATTGGGCCGACAGAGAGGACACTATTGGAAGAGTATTTTGGAAATGAACTTGTAAAAAAGTTCGAGGAAATGATGGAAAACAATGACGAATTCTACTTCGATACCGAAGAATTAGAAGACATTATTGTTTATTATTTGGAGCTTGGAGATTTTAATTACGCTGATATGGCGGTTACTTATGGTCTGAAGCTTCATCCCAATTCATTAGATATCAAGATTAAAAGACTTGAGATCCTTTTGGAGTGGGAAGAGTATAATGCAGCGAAAGAATTGATCAATGAGTTAAAAGGTGCTTCTATGGAGAACACAGACTTTTTGGTTTGCTACGCGAAGTATTATTCGAACTTAGGAAATCCTAGAAAATCCATTGAAATTTGTAAAAAAGCTTTGACATTAGAGGAAGAAGAAAACTTTCTCCACAACTTTATTGCGGATGAATATGTGAATCTTGGAGATCCTTTTAACGCTCTTAGACACTACAGAAAGGCACTTAAAGAAGATCCAACGGATGAATATTCGCTGGAAAACTGTATGGTGTGTTTCAGTGAACTGAATAAGAACGAGGAGGCTATTGCCTTTCTTAATGAATATTTAGATGAATTCTCTTATTCTGAAACCGCATGGTTTGAGTATGGACAATTCTATTTCAACAGAAAAAATTATGATGAAGCGATAAAAGGCTATGATTATTTGCTGGCAATCAACTCTACTTCTGTAGGGGTATATGCCAATAAAGCAGCCTGTTATGAAGCTTTGGGACAATACCAAAAGGCAATCGAGACGTATGAAGAGATGCTGGAGCTTGAATATACAAAGGCATTTACTTTTTATAAGATCGGACTATGCAATAAGGCGTTGAAAAACCCTATTTTAGCTTTAAACGCATTCCAGAAATCATTGAGAGAAGACCCTCAGTTTTATCTTGCGATGATGGAGCAGTCTTATCTTTACGAAGAAATGGGCGGAATGTCTGAAGCATTGCATTATGCCAAAGAAGCTACACAGCTGAATGAAAACAATCTTGATTATCAAAAGAGATTGGCTTTTTTATTCATCGATTCAGGGAAATTTGAAGAAAGTCTTTCCTGTCTTAAAAAACTCGTAGATGCTGAGCCAACAAGGTTCTACAACTGGTATGCCTATTCAGAAGTTTTGATGTTGGTAGGAGAATATGAAGATGCTGTAACGGTTTTGAATAAAGCGTTAAAAAATCACCACAGAGCGGAACTGTTTTATCAGTTAAGCAATTGTTTTTTTAACCTGAAAGACCAGGATAAAGGGATGGAAGCTCTTCAGAAAGCATTAGATCTTGACCCCTCTTTAGTAAAGGATATGCAGAAAAAGTATCCATATATTAAAGATGAGGTGAAAAAGGCTAAGGCAAGTAGAGTGAGAAAGAAGAACTAGATTAATCTAAAAACAATAAAAAACCTGCAGAAATGCAGGTTTTTTTTATTGATAATTGTATTCGTACATAAATCGATCAGGGGAGCTGGTCATTGGGTTTCCATTGATATCAAGAGTTTGTCTGCTTTCTTCAGATGGATAACCGGCTGTATTGAATGTTGTGGTATACTTATGACTGCTGGTTCCGGTTCCAGTTCCGCCTCCGGCTGTCGTATTGGTGAATTGTCCTTTATAAGTACTTAAGCTGTTCTTTATGTTCGAAAACAACATGCTTACCCCATCACTGCTTTCATTTCCATTGAATATAATTTTGTCAAAACCTTTTACATTTTTAAAAGGATAGTTTTTATCCGTATAAGTATAGGTCTCTTTTTCTGTGTAAGTAACAGTATTTCCATTGACGGTTCCGGTTCCCGAGCCTACGTTGCTTACCATATTTCCATTGCTGTATGTAAACACACTGTTGATGGTAGAAGAACCTGCGATTCCCGAGTTCGTCTGTCTTTTTACATTGATTTCTGTAGTACTCGTATACGTATAGGTAAATGTGACTGTGTTTTGTACGGTACCGGTAGTAGAATACTCCTTAGTAACTGCTGAAGCCATACGTCCGCCGGAATATCCATATTCAACCGTACTTTCAAGAACGTTATTTTCGTAATTTTTGATGCCGGTAACGTAATCATCAGTATAAGTGAACTCAATTCTTTGTCCATGATTAATGTTGTTAATCATGCTGATGATTTTAGTTCCGTTGTAATTGATTTTCATGACAATACCATCCTTATTCATTTTTGTAGGAAGGATTACATTTTGAGTGGAGGGATCGCTGTTGTCAAAGGGAGTATCCTCAGAAGAAGTAGAACAGGAAAGTAGAGATAAGGCTATAGAGCCATAAAGTAGAATTTTTTTCATAGTTATAAGTTAAATCAGTCAAATATAATTTAATTTATAATATGATTTTACTTTTTGGGATTTGTTCTTAAAAATATAAGTCCTGCAATGATAATTCCTGCTCCTGCAAACTGTAGGGAAGTCATCTTTTCACCGTCTAAAATTCCCCAGATAATAGCCACAATAGGCATTACTAAAGTAACAGTGGATGCAAAAAGCGGAGAAGAAACTTTCAGTAAACGGTAATTCATCATCATTGCCAGCCCGGTTCCGAAAATGGAGAGCAGCCCGACGAACATCAACCCAAGCAAATTATCCCTGGAAAAGCTAAACTCTGAGAAGAATCCGGTACTTGTCAATGCAATAACGGAAGGAAATAACAAAACAAACGAGAAAACAAATGCAGACAAAACTGTAGAAGAAACCTCCATAAGCTTTGATTTTACCGTAGTTGTGCTCAAAGCATAGCATAAAGTGGCCAATAATAACAAAAGGATCGGAATCATTTTAAATTCCCCGCTGTCACCTCCTCCAAATGCAAGAATACAAACTCCTGTAAAGCTTATTAATATTCCTATAATCTGTTTTTTTGTTGTTTCGAATTTCCAAACCAGTGCCCCTACAATAATCACAAAAATAGGCATCATAGAGTTGATGATCCCGGCAATACTGCTGCTTATCTCAGTCTCTGCAATGGGAAACAGAAACATAGGAATGAAATTTCCTGTAAAAGCAGCCAGAATCAGCCATTTCAAATGCTTTTTCGGGAAAAGCTTATAGTTGGAGATGGCAATTGGAAGTAAAATAATCCCGGCAATAAGAACCCTTAATGATCCCACCTGAAACGGATTAAAATGTTCCAGAGATTTTTTGATCAAAATAAAGGATGATCCCCAGATGATGCTCAGGATAACCAGAAGAATCCATTTTTCTTTATCTGCGTTCATTATTTTCGTGTAAGATTTTTAGAAATTCTTTTTTAGCAATCATTTTTGCGCCCAAACTTTCCAGATGTTCGGTATGAGATTGGCAATCAATCAATTCAAGGGTATCTTTGTTGCTTTCTACAAAATGAATAAATCCTGCTTTGGAGGCGTTGCTTACTTTAGCAAACATACTTTCTCCACAGAAAACATTTCCGATCTGCAATCCGTAAAAGCCACCCACAAGTTCTCCATTCTGCCACACTTCAATGCTTTTGGCTAGGCCATATTCATGAAGAGTAATAAATGAATTCATCAATTCATCAGAAAGCCATGTTCCAGACTGTCCTTTTCTGTTGGTCTGCTGGCAGTTCCTGATCACTTCCCTGAAATTCTGATTCTCTGAGAAAGTAAAAATATTTCTATTTAATATCTTTCTCATTGATTTTGAGACTTTTATTTCTTCGGGAAGAAGAACAAACCTCGGATCCGGGCACCACCATAGAATTTCTTCATCAGGATTGTACCAGGGAAAAATACCCAGCTGATAGGCAAACCAAATACGTTCTACAGACAGATCACCTCCGAAGGCAATCAGCCCGTCATGCCCGTCATAGAGCTCAGGATCGGGAAATGAAATTTCGTTTTCGTCTAATCGAACCATTTTTAGCAAAAAAATCCTACTTCAAAAAGCAGGATTTATATTTGATCTTTTATTCTTTTAATTAAAAAGGTAAATCATCGTCATCGTCACCAGCAAAAGGATTCTCGTTAGAAACCGGTGATGCAGACTGCTGAGGCATTGCCTGAATAGGTTCTGAAGCATTGTCAAAAACCTTCTCTATTTTCCACCCTGTAATAGAGTTGAAATATTTAGTTTCACCCTGAGGAGAAACCCATTCTCTTCCTCTGATATTGATTCCTACCTTTACGTTTTCTCCTTCTTTAAGGTTATCTAATAAACTGATCTTATCAGATAAAAATTCTATGTTTATCGGCTGTGGATACTGTTCTTGGGTTAAAATAACCATTTCTCTTTTTTGAAATCCGCTCGCAAATGTTTGAGCATCAAAAAGTTTCTTTACCGTTCCTTGTAATTCCATATCGTAAATATTAACGATGTAAAAGTAAGAAAATGAAATGTAATAAAAGGGGTCGTGAAAAAAAAATGTGGAAATTTTAATTTTTTTTTCGGAAAAGTTTGCTGGTAAAGGAAATTGTCCTATATTTGCACTCACAAAAAAGAAGCAAGCTCTTTAAAACTTACAATATAAAAAAACCAGCGGATGTGGTGTAATTGGTAGCCATGCCAGACTTAGGATCTGGTGCCGTGAGGCGTGGGGGTTCGAGTCCCTTCATCCGCACTATGCGAAAATAGCTCAGCTGGTAGAGCACAACCTTGCCAAGGTTGGGGTCGCGGGTTCGAATCCCGTTTTTCGCTCCACACCATGCCCTGGTGGTGGAACTGGTAGACACGCAGGACTTAAAATCCTGTGTCCGCAAGGACGTACGGGTTCAAGTCCCGTCTGGGGTACAAGACCCTCTGTAATATCTTACGGAGGGTTTTTTGTTATAATAGAGAGTGTTCTTTAAATAAAAAGTCTTATATTTGTAAGAAATATAGCCTGAATCTGTAAATTCAGATCAGCAAATCAGCGGATGTGGTGTAATTGGTAGCCATGCCAGACTTAGGATCTGGTGCCGTGAGGCGTGGGGGTTCGAGTCCCTTCATCCGCACTATGCGAAAAGACTCTTTCAAGAGTCACTGAAAAGGTTGGAACACTTAGTTCGGATCTTTTTTTTTGCCCACACCATGCCCTGGTGGTGGAACTGGTAGACACGCAGGACTTAAAATCCTGTGTCCGCAAGGACGTACGGGTTCAAGTCCCGTCTGGGGTACAAAGTCCTCTGTAATCAAATTACAGAGGACTTTTTGTTTACTCCCTATAAATTTTCTCTTCCTATTTTTATACTTCAATAAAAAACCGTCTCACAGGCTGTGAAACGGTCAAAAATATATTGAGAGGTGATTAGTTGCCCAATTCAAGCTGATTCTTTACAAGACTGTAGTAATCTGCTTTTCTGTTTACAAGTTCCTGGTGGTTGCCTTTTTCTACAACGGCTCCATTTTTCAGGACTATAATCTGATCTGCATTTTTTACGGTACTTAAACGGTGTGCTACGATAATTACCGTTTTTCCTTTGAAGAATTCCTGCAGGTTATCATGAATAATCTTTTCATTTTCGGCATCCAGCGCAGAGGTTGCTTCATCAAATAATATAAAATGAGGATTTTTATAGACTGCTCTTGCAATAAGAACTCTCTGTTTCTGACCTCCGGAGATTCCGTTGCCGGCAGCCCCGATTTTGGTGCTGTATCCTAATGGCAGATTATCGATGAAAGAGGAAATATTAGCTACTCTTACTGCATTTTCCATTTTTCTGGTGTTGATCTCTACTTCGCTGGTAGCAATATTTCTTTCGATGGTGTCTGAGAAAATAAAACCGTCCTGCATAACAACACCATAGTTTTCTCTGACACTTTTTGGAGATAGCGTTAGAATATCGTCCTCGTTGTAATGAATGGTACCATGAGTTGGATTATAGAACTTCAATAACAGCTTCATTAATGTCGTCTTTCCGCTTCCGCTGGCCCCTACAATAGCAGTTACTTTACCTTCAGGGATAAACAGATTGACATCCTTTAAAACAAACTGAGATTTTGGACCTTCATATTGGAAAGAAACATTATTTAAGGTAATTCCTCTTTCTTCTTCTGAAGATGTACTATTGATTTCAAGGGCTTTCATTCCTTCTTTTTCCTCTTCTTCGTGATTCTGAACTTCATTTAATCTTGAAAGGCTCAGTTTCGCATCCTGTAAAGAGCGGAAGAAAGAAATCATTTGGTTGACAGGAGAGTTGAGCTGTCCGATGATGTAAGATATCGCCAATAGCTCACCAATAGTCATATTTCCTTTTACAACCTGCAATGCCGCAAAGAACGTAACGAAAATGTTTTTAAGCTGATTAAGGAACTCAAAGCCTGAAAACTGATACTGATCTACTTTTAAGATACGAAGGGTTGTTTTGAAAAGTTTATTTTGAATACCTTCCCATTCCTGTCTTTTATAGTCTTCGAACTGGTTCAGTTTCATCTCAGAAACTCCGTTCAGAATTTCATAAACGCTTTCCTGACTTTGTCCTTTTTCTCTGAATCGGTAATAATCGAGGATTTCTCTTTTTTTAAGCCAATATTGAGCCCAAACCAATGATAATGCTGTCAGAGATGAGTAAATAAGCACGATTGTTACATTATAATACCAAAGCACTCCGAAAAACACAAGGAAGGTAACCATAGAGAAGAAAGTCATAAGGCTCTGAGAGGTAAGGAAATCTTCTATTCTCTCGTTATCCTGGATTCTCTGGGTAAAATCTCCCTTCATTTTGGTATCAAAAAAACCCATGGGAAGGAGAAGCATCTTTTTTAGGAAGTCTGAAATAATGGAAATACTAATTCTGGTTCCGATATAAAGCATCAGCCAGTTTCTGAGAATTTCTATCGTAATGCTTCCTAAATATAACACTACCTGAGAGATAAGAATGATTGTAATCAAATCTACATCTTTCGTGTTAACTCCCTTATCAATAAGTGTTTGTGTAAGGAACGGAAAGACAAGGCTCAGGCAGCTTCCGATAAGAAGCATACCAGACAAAAAGAGAAATTTGCTTTTATGCTCTTTGAAATATTTCATGGCAAAAGAAATACTCAATTTATCTTCTTCCGGGAATGTCTGCTGATAAAAACTGTTGGTAGGACTTACGAAAAGAGCGATTCCTGTTTCACCGTCTGATAACCAGCTTTTAAGAAAATCTTTTTCGTTCAGCCAGATCATTCCATGGCTTGGATCGGCAATTCTGTAACGTTTTTTTCCTGTGATAAGGCTTTTCTTTACATCAAGAAGGACTACGAAGTGGTTTTTATTCCAGTGTAGGATACAAGGCAGGCTGCCGTTTTCATCCAAAGTCTGTAATGTAAGCTTGGCAGGATAAGTTTCAAATCCAATATCTTCACATAGTTCACTGATGCTCAGTAAGCTAACTCCTTCTCTGGATAAGTTGGCATTTTCTTTTAAAAAATGTAACGGAATCTGCTTGCCAAAGTAGGAAGCCACCATTGCGATACATGCAGGACCGCAGTCCATTTGGTCGTGTTGAGGGATAAATTTTAGCTTCATGATACTAGATATTTTCTTTTGCCGATTTTCATTTTATAATACTTCTCTACAATTCCGTAGATGATCAGTTCGTGCATTCTGTGTCTGGATCTGATCAGCCTGTTGATATGCATATGAATAAAACTGCTGACTAATCTTTCTTTTTGAATGGTCTTCAGATTCTCTATTTCTCTGCAGTTTTCTGTGATGGAACTGACAAATTCTGAGAAATAAGGGCTGTTGTCTGTTTCTACAATCTCGCTGATGATGTTCAGGTTGTTTCTGTATTTCAAATCGAGTTGCTTCTTAAGGTTGCTGTCTACATTAAACTCCCGCTGAAACTGGGTATAAAGTTTGTTGATGACTTCATATCGCTTGTCCAGATCCAGGTTGAAGACATTGAAGTAGGTATCAATACTTTTGATGGTGTACAGCCAAAGGTCATCGTTATTGGGTATGTTTTTCAGCAGATTAACGGTCAGTTTGCTGTCATAATGGAAGATGTGTTCAGCAGCATCGATAAATTCACCTTCATATCTTTCATATTCTCTGTCATAGGTTCCCATTTCCACTTTATTAATGATTCCTTCGCTGATATACTTATCAAAATAATCGTTGAAAGTGGTAATGATCTGAGCAGTATTGGTGAGTTTACTGTCATTGATTTCCAGTCTCAGTCTGATATGATTATCAGGGTCACTGTATCTGATGTAGAACCACTTTTTGATCAGTTCTTCCTCACTGAGCTGAGGTAAAAGATCTGGGAAGACGTCCTGTAATATTTTGTCTGAGAACTTGTTGCCGCAATAGATTTTATAATACAGCCACTTATTTCCGGGAATAAACTTATTATCAGAAACATTGATGTTGAAAAGATGATGGTCAAGCTCTGTTTTAAATGCTTTATAATTCCTGTTGATCATTGGGATGACAATCTCGTTGTTGAATTCGTCGGTCTCAAGATCATAAAGACATTCTGTAAGGGTTACCATTTCCTTGGATCTCAGCTCATCAATCAGGAATAATAAAAGATTTTCATTTTCCGCATCGATCAGTAACTTATTGTCTCCCTGAGAAATAAAGAAATATCGGTTGACCTTTTTATCTGAAAGATATTCTTTTATCGTTTTAATGCTTTCAGTATTATTTTTAGTCTTTACCCCTGATACTTCGTTCTGGTATAATCTCCATAATGCCGGAGTAAAGATGATGTCTTCGCCATAAGTGATACGAGGAATGTAATCATACATCAGATAGTTGGTGTCTCCGATGTTTAAAACCAATGCAGAGGAGACATCCTGGTGCTGAAGATCACATAAAAACTGATAGACCGGAAGCGAATTATAATCAAAATTGTGGGCGGTAGAATGGAAGATTTTAACCTCTTTATTCAGTCCTTTATGGAATAATACAACTCTTTTATCAATCATTTTAATATAAAGATCCGTCAGGGCTATTGTATTTTCCGACGCTGAAGGTTTGGTAAGAAAGGAAAGCTGATTGCCTCTTTTCACCTGTCTCAGTAAGATATTTCCCACTCTGTTGTCCGGTAAATGAAGCAGCTCTGCGTAGATAAAATGATCATCATTCTGTTCTTCTTTGATAATTCTGTTCATTGGAGCCAGGATTTCTTCATCTTCATTGGAAAATCTGGCGATAAGATTGGTGCCGCTTGTTCCGCCTACAGAAGAGATTGCGATTTTATCAGAAACCTTTTCAATCATAACCGACAGAGATCTTGCAAGGCTTACTTCTTCCGCATTCTGAAGGCTGTCAATATCGTGCTGGCTAAGGTCTATCGCAGTATCTCCATTGATATTGGCTTTGTTGATGAGTCTTCTCCAGAATTCATGAATTTTTTTATTGTAAGTGATAGAAAATGAATCATTATTAGAATTAGGCCAGCTTAGGGTATCCAACAGGGAAGAAAAATCATTTTCATTGTTTTGCTCCTGAATGTATCCGATGCCGCTTTCATTATCCAATACTTCAACCAAAGGCACCAGGCTTTCTTCATATCTTGTGTAAAAAGCAGATTTAAATTTTTCTAAATTTTCATTCACTGTTTCACTTCCTTTGTCCCAAAAGCAGGTTAAGGTATTGATTCCCTTTTTGATTTTGGAAAGATCTTCTCTGGTAACAGGTGAAAAGTCAAGATTTCTTTTTAAGGATGAGTTGATCAGATATTTTCTGTCATACAAAATCGAAAACTGGTTAGCAAGTGCGAATATCTCGTTGTAATATTCCTGAGCTTGTCCTATTCCTGAGTTCAGCAATTCCATATAGCCATCCATTTTGATGAGGGTTTCCAGATAGGTGTCGAGTTCAGGATAAATCCCTTTTTTTGAACTTAAATATTCAATGATCTGAAACAAAGGGGAATGTTCATTTAAGCAGATGTCAAAGCCGCTTTTAAAGAACTGGGCATCAATCAGGCTGAAAATGTAATATTTGGCATCTTCTTCAGAAACTCCTTCCACGTTTTCTGCAACCAAGGCAACCAGTTTATCAAAAGGATAAGATTGGTCTGCTATGGTATCAACCAGAAAATCCAGAAGTTCATCTTTTTCCAATGAGCTTAAAGTGTAGACTCTTTTTTCATTCTGTATTGTAGTTTCGATATATCGGTAATAATCACCTAACTTATAGATCGAGTCATTAAGTTCATATTCGTGAACTTCCGGAAAGTCTCTGTTGATTAATGTTATAACCTGAAAAAGGAAAGACAGATCCAGGGTAGTATACCGATGGATAGAATTCATATTTCCGGCTTCAATATTTTTGTTTTCTGAACTGAGTTCAAAAGCGGAGTGGGAAGCAAATGTTCCGAACGGAGTAGATCTGGTTGTAATTCTGATGTAGTATTTCAGAATAGAATTATTGATTTTGTTTCTCTTTACCAGAGATAAAGAAGGGTCGTTCTGGCACAATCTTGCCCATTCGCTATACAGCTCATAAGAGGCTAAAAAGATAGATTCTCTGAAAACTTCATCATTCCACAATTCCAGTACGAAATGATCAAGATCTGCCGTATTTTTCGGTATATTATTATATTGTTTGAATGAGTACAAAGAGTTCCTCATAAAGCCAATATTGATGTTATCTAACTGCGTTTTCATGTTGAATAGATTGTAAGTTGTAGTGATTGCTTATCGTTTCAGCGTTTTCTATTTTCTTGTCACTGTCGGATTCTGTATCATATAAAATGAATTCATCGACGGACAGTTTTTCATCCAGTTTTTCAATCAGTTCAAAAAGCTCTTCGAAGTTGAGGTTGAGGATTTTGAATGATTCGGATTCATCGGCATCGGATTTTATTTCGTTGACTTCTGAAAGATTGATGGCCAGTGCCAGTGATATTTTAGGAGCAAATCCGTTTTTCTGTACAAATGAATCTCTATATCTGTTGATCTCTTCTTTTTTATCTTCAAGATCTTCAAGGAATTTTCCGCTTCCGTGAAATGCTGACACACAATAGTTTGAATGTAAACTGATGGCGTCATCCAGATTGTTCAGAGAAGAAGAAAGATACCAGAGATCGGGGATCAGTCCGCCGTACGGAGGGATTAAAATTCCTTCTTTTTCGTTCTTTTCGGCTTCAGAATAAAACAGTTCGTGAATTTCGTGGGCATTTTCTTTGAAAACCACTCCGGTGCCTCTTTCAAGGATATCCGGATTCAAAAGGTTTTTGGTATACGTGCTTTCAGGAATTCCTTTTGATAAACCAAGGTCTATTCTTCCGTTGAATATATTATTGATCAGTTTATAATTGGTAGCGACAGCGTAAGGAGAATAACTGGGAACTGAAGTTCCTGCTGATCCTACTCTTATCTTTTCTGTCATTCCGGCGATCATGGCAATCACGATATCCGGATTTGAAAATGCAAGATTCTTGAGGTGGGAATAATGATGCTCTGCCAGCCAGAATCTGCTGTATCCTAATCTCTCTGCATGAAGGGCATAATCAACTACATCGTTAAGAGCTGTGATGGAATCTTTGCCGCTTCTGTATCCTAGTTCTAGTAATCCTATGCTTTTTGTTTTCATGTTACAGTAAAAATTTTAGGTATTTAGTTTTGTCGATTTTATCATTGAGAGCGATCAATGCTCCGGTTTTCCCAAAGAGCAAAGAGCCGTCCTGCTCAGTAAGGGGTTGATCCAATTCGTTTTCCAGGATTTCCAGTGATCTTTTCACCCAGAAGTTTTTGGCCTGTTTATAGTCCGGATGGGCATCTTTTTTATTGATCTCGTTATAGAGCTGTACAAGTCCAGAAGTTCCGTGGCAATATTGAATAAATTCTACGCCTGTATTGGCCATTACTCTCCTTTTTGTGGTTTCTAACCCCAGTTCATGGGCCATATCTCTGTATCTTGTTTCCTGCAGTGTTTCTCCTGTTTTATAAAGAAGATAAGAGAAGGAGAGATCACTGTTGCACCAGCAAAGTCTGTTGTTGTGGAAAGGCTTCAACAGGTTTTCTGCTATTTTGTAATTGTATGGTTTATATATTCTGGCATTTTCTACTTCATGGACATCAAAATTGGAAATAATGAAATCCAGACAGGTGTTAATAATATGCCTTGCTTTTTCCGTTATTACCGGAAGGCTCAAAAGATTATTAACAATAGAAAGATAGCCATAGTTGAATCCTAAGTTAATACCATCTGCATAGCTGTCGTTCAGCTTATTTTCAAATGGGATGGGGTGGGAAATGCATTCATCATAAAGAATGTCTACAATTTCGCTGCTGTACTGTTCATTTCTGATGGTGTTGAAGTAATGAAGATTTCCTATCGGCCCATCAAAAAAAGTATAATTGTCTTCCTTCAGCATGGTAACGGATTGCTGGAAGATCAGTTCTCCGATGTCAGTAATCTGCTCATCAAAGTCATCTTGTATTAATCCGTCTTTTTTTAATAAATCCAGGATAATGCCCAATCCGGTCATTCCTTTGGATAGATTCGGGAGTGTATATACGTTGCTCTCTTTTTGCAGATTGCCATTCTCGAAGACTTCTTCAAGGATAGTTCCTACCTTGTTTACATAGATATCATTTCCGGAGATTTGATATTGTGTTAAGAAATAGAGCAGCAGTCCCAGTTTTCCATAAAGTAATCCATCAGGTAAATTTCCATAATCAAAATCAAGAAGTTTTTGATCGTATTCATGAAGAATGGTCGTGATATTTTGAGATTGTAGAGTTTCCATTATAGATCGTAATTATAGAATGAGACGTAGTTGTGATTGGTTTTAATGACATTGTTCATCAGGGTAATCCCGATTCCTGCTATGCCTTGGCCCAGGGCCATATTGATGTTGTCAAACTCTGCATTGTAATAGGCTTTGAATCCTGCCCATTTTTCACTTTCATTATTTTTTGATTGAAGAAGATGCTCGTGCCAATATTCTTTGGCTTCCAAAAAGACATCCTGCTCAGTAAGATGATAGATTTTTTTGTACAAGGCGGATAATCCTGCGGAACCATAAATGAGTCCCGGCTCCAGGATGGCAGACTGATCAGCATCTTTAAATTTTGTAGTGTTGATCAATATTTGCAGTCCTTTGTCGCAATATTCTTTATGTTCTAAGAGAATTCCGGCGTTGTAAAAAGTATAGCCAATTCCTATTTCACCGTAAGCGAGATTGTGATAATCTATGTAGACGTCTTCAAAGGCATTGAACGGGAAAAGCGTGATATTGTCCGTGTTGCTTTCTTTGCAGTTCCATATGAATGATAATCCTTTGTGAATGAGTTCCAGAGATTCCTGGTTGTAGATGTTATTTTTATAAAGGAATAACAAATAGTTGATTACTCCTGTGGTTCCATGTCCTAAACCTAGTTCTACATAAGGATTTTCTTTATCCCGAAGATCAAATTTCCAGTAGCTTCCGCTTTCATGAGGATGAGCAAGCTCAATGATTTTATTCAGCGTTTCGTCTATCAGATGTTTTTTGCCTTCAAGATTTCTCAGTACGAAATATTTGGCAAAACTCGGAAAACCGCTTGTTAAGTCAAGATCTCCTTTCTCCGTTTGCTGGACCAGTATTTCTTCCAGAATTTCATCTATATTCTCCAGTAAAGAATCAATTTCGCTGTCTAAAACTTCTTCCTGTTTCAGGAACATAAGATATAATCCTAGCTCTCTTATTTCGTCATTAAAATGAAGACTTTTATAATCTTCTGTTAAAACAGACAGAGACTTCTCAATGTAATGGGTTACCAGTTCTAAAGATTCCGATTCTTTGGTCATTAGATAATGATAATAATAGAACATTGAAGCACTTAGAATCCCGTTATTAAGACCGATTCCGGTAAGGGAAGTATCTTTTTTGCGGATACATTCTTCTATTTCTGAGATGATTAGTTTTTCTTTTTGCATGATCTGAGAGCTATGAGATTATATAATTTTTTTTAAAAGAGGGAGGTCTGTGAAAAGTTCTCCCTCTTTTATAGGAGTAGATTACTTTCTTGTTTGTACCACAGTGTTTCCACCACAAGAACATTGTCCACAAGACTGAGCTGCAGCCTGAAGACTGTTAACACCTCCTTTTAGGCTATTCATTTGCTCTTCCTGAAGTTTGCTGATTTGCTCTTTGTTGATTTGAAGACCCTTAGTTAATTTCATTTTGTTCATGATGTTTGATTTTAATTGTTATTGTTTATTTTAAATGTGATTGGGGAAGCTTATTATTGAGCAGCTCTCGTTTTTACGATTGTGTTTCCACCGCAAGAACACTGTCCGCAAGACTGAGCTGCTGCCTGAAGGCTGTTAACCCCTCCTTTAAGGCTGTTCATTTGCTCCTCCTGAAGCTTACTGATTTGCTCTTTGTTGATTTGAAGACCTTTAGTTAATTTAATTTTGTGCATGATGTTTGATTTTTAGATTGTTATAAATATTTTCGAATTTTTGTGAGAATTACTTAGCAGCTCTTGTTTGTACCACTGTATTTCCACCGCAAGAACACTGCCCGCAAGACTGAGCCGCTGCCTGAAGGCTGTTAACTCCTCCTTTAAGACCATTCATTTGCTCTTCCTGAAGTTTGCTGATTTGTTCTTTGTTGATCTGTAATCCTTTAGATAATTTCATTTTGTTCATGATGTTTGATTTTAAATTGTTATTGTTTATTTTAAATGTGATTTGGCAAGCTTATTATTGAGCTGCTCTCGTTTTTACGATTGTGTTTCCACCGCAAGAACACTGTCCGCAAGATTGAGCCGCTGCCTGAAGGCTGTTAACCCCTCCTTTAAGGCTGTTCATTTGCTCTTCCTGTAATTTGCTGATTTGCTCTTTGTTGATTTGTAATCCTTTAGTTAATTTAATTTTGTGCATGATGTTTGATTTTTAGATTGTTATTGTTTATTTTAAATGTGATTTGGCAAGCTTATTATTGAGCTGCTCTCGTTTTTACGATTGTGTTTCCACCGCAAGAACACTGTCCGCAAGATTGTGCTGCTGCCTGAAGGCTGTTAACCCCTCCTTTAAGGCTGTTCATTTGCTCTTCCTGTAGTTTGCTGATTTGCTCTTTGTTGATCTGTAATCCTTTTGTTAATTTAATTTTGTGCATGATTTTAAAATTTTAGTATGGTTAGTTCTGGTTATCTTTTCAAGTCATAAAACCTTTATTGGACCCTACTTGCAAGTATATATTTGATTAATTAATTCTGTTTCTTTCGTCCTCGTTTCCGAAGTTTCTCTGTTGTTCAGATTTTAGATTCTTGTTTCCGAACCTGTAGCTTAACGAGACTCTTACTCCTCTTGTGTCACCATAGCTGCTGAAGTCTGTTTTTACACCATTCGATTCATAAGTGATCACAGGACGCTGGCCGTTCAAAAGATCCATACCGGTAACGGTAAGTGTCAGTTTCTTATCCAGGAGCAGGAATTTCATAGAAACATCCAGAATATTCATTGTTGAGATATGAAAGATCTGATAGCGTCCCGGAAGCTGCAGCCCATAATTGGCACTGACGAATATGGTTTTAGACTTATTCAGCGTGAAGTCATTATTCGAATAGAAATAGGCATTATATCCGTCTATCGAGCTGATGAAATCTGTTTTGGACTTTACCTTCTGATAATTGACATTAAACCCTGTAAAACTGTTCCACCACGACCATTTATTAAAATTGTAATACGTTGAAACCCCGATCTGATAGGTGTTGGCATAATTCAAAGGCGTGCTTCTTGTGATATTGGTATTCTGATCCAGAATGGCAAGATCCTGGCTGAAGTCTGATACCTGAGAATAATACACTGAGGATACCCATTTTTGATTTCTTACATATGAAAACTCAATATTGTCTATTATTGACGGCTTCAGGAACGGGTTCCCTTCCGAATAATAATAAGGGCTGGTGCGTACCACAAACGGATTCAGATAATCGAAATTCGGTCTGCGGATTCTTCTGCTATAGTTCAGCGAGAAAGAATTTTTATCATCAGGATTATAGGTCACATATGCTGTCGGGAACAATTTTACATAATCATTTTTGTTGGTTTGATTAAGATTATGCGAATATCCGGTCGTTTGTGTAGCCTCCATCCTCAACCCAGCCTGAGTTTCCCATTTTTCACCCAGCTTTTTGCTTGCAGAAACGTACAACGCTTCATTATGCTCTTTATAATTAAAAATATTGGACTGGTCTGTATTTAAAACAGGCGCTCCTGTTTTATGATCCAAAACCACAAGGTCATTATTGGTATTTGTATACGTGTACTTCCCCCCGAAGGTTAAAGAAGCCCATTTCAACGGCATTTCCACATCCACTTTTCCAGAATAGTTTTCAATACGGTTCACGTTGGTATTCGTGGCTGAGAAAAACTTTCCAGGAAGAATATTTCTTTGAGGATCCAGCTCATTTCCTGCATAAAAGTTGTAATCACTTTTTCTGTAGTGGAAATAGTCAAAATCCGTGGTGATTTTTGTCCCTGCAGAATCTACTTTAAAGGTGTTGTACCAGTTAAGAGAATTCATATTAGGTTTATTGTTGGCATCCACATCAGACGTAATGTATGAGTTCACGGCTCCTGAAGGATTAAACCTTGAGGTGAAAGGACTGTTTGATGAGGTATTTCTGGTAAAACTGCCCAGATATTTTGCCCCCGTTGTCCATTTATCCGATATTTTGTAATCAATGCCAAACCCCAGTCCGAGATTGTTCTCTTCCGATTTATTTTTGACATTCAGGATCCATAGTTCATCCGGATAGTAAATCTTACTGTCAGATGTAGTGCGAAGCCTTTGGGAATTGGTATTGGCAGTGATTTGTAATGACAGCCTGTTGCGGTTGTAATTAAAGGCTCCCTGAAGGCCTCCTCCTGCATAGGTTTTCTGGGTATAATTACCTCCGATATTGGCATTCCAGGAATTTGCCTTTCCTTTTTTTAATTTGATATTTACCAGCCCACTATCTCCTTCTGCATCATACTTAGCCGGTGGGGTAGTGATCACTTCAATAGACTGGATATTGTCTGAAGGAATAGATTTTAGTAAGCTTGACAAATCATCCGGGGACATTCTCTGAATGCGGTCGTCAATCATAACCAGAACTTCACCCTTTCCAACAATAGAAACCTTTTCATCCTGAATACGGACCAGAGGAGTCGTTTTCAAAGCATCTAATGCCGTTCCTCCTGTTGCTGCAACCGAATTTTCTACATTGAAAACAAGACGGTCTATTTTTCTTTCAATCAGTTTTTTCTTTTTTGTCAGACTGATCGTCTGAATCTCCTGGCTTTCTTGCTGACTGTCTTTTATCGTATAGCTTCTTGTAATTTCACCTTCTATATTTTCATTTCCTTCGTATACTTTGCTTCCGTTCAGGAAAAATTCCATTTTATAAGAATCAGCTTTCGGAAGTTTAATGGAGAAAAGTCCGTTTTCATCAGTGATCGTTGAGAACTTATCATTTCCTGCCAGCAGGATCACTTCTACATAAGAAATATTTTTTGCCTTTTCATCAGATACTTTACCGGAAATACTCTGAGCATTAAGATGGATGCCCATTCCTAAAAAGGATAATAACGGTATTAAGTATTTCTTTGCCATGTCTTTTATTTTATGTTTCAAATGTAGAATGTTGCGTTTTGAATGTTGCTACACGGAAGTGTAGTTTTAGGCGGTTTGTTTCAATACTACACTTTGGTGTAGGGCGCTCACCTGCTGTGTTGACATCAAATGACAGTTCTTATCAAAGAAGTTTTTCAGCCCATTATAGGTAAGCATTACAGGAATCGTTTCAGATCCCAGATAATGAATAGGTTCAGCCAGTGTAACAGCTTCTATTCCCATAAGCTTAAGAACTTTCAGAAGCTTGGCATCACATTCAGCAATGGCAACAGAATTTTCATTCTGACAAACTTCATTAAGCGCATATGCCATTAATGTTTTGAAAATTCCAAAGCCTGTTTTATCAATTCCTTTTTTGATAGCAAATCTTCCAATGTGCCAGATGTTGGTTGTTTTATTTTTGATAAAAGAAGATGGATTGATCTGGAAAAGTTTTTCCAATGGAAGGATATCCTTATGATTCCATTTAAAAACTCTTATAGAACCATTGATCTTACCTTCGTGATCTCTGGAGACAAAAACCTTAGACTTTTTAAAGTTCTTTTCCTCATGATATATATCCTCTACTTCAGCCTTAAACTGATCCGTATCAGAATAACTTTCATGATGATTAAAGTTTTCGGTAACAACAAATTCTGCTAATTCGTATAAGTTTTTATTACTTAAAGAATAAAAGTTAAGATGTTCCATATTTTTTTTATCTTTATAGTAAAATTATTACACTGAATAGTGGGATATGCTACACTTTAGTGTAGATTCCTTAAAGTCTACACTTTAGTGTAGTAACCTAAAAACTGTACCTTAAAAACTTAACTATGGAAGAGATTGGTAAATTCTTTTCGAAAAAAAACAGCATTGATGCGATCTCAGAGTCAGAGAATCATCAGACGTCTGATTACCTTGAGGTGATTAAAGCCTTTGCCAGGATCACTTATATGAGTTTGTATGTCATCGATTATCAGAAACAAAATTTTGAGTATGTCTCAGATAATCCTTTATTTCTTTGTGATCATACTCCCAAAGAGGTAGAAACAATGGGGTATGCTTTCTATTTCCGGCATGTAAAAAAAGAAGACCTGGATCTGTTGTTTAAAATCAATGAAGTAGGGTTTGAATTCTATGAGAATCTGCCCGTGAATGAGCGAAAACTCTATACAATTTCCTATGATTTTCATTTAGTCAATGAAAGTAAAAATACCATCCTTATCAACCACAAGCTCACCCCGCTTTTCTTGTCTTCAGAAGGCAAAATGTGGAAGGCGATGTGTATTGTATCACTATCCCATAATCATGCATCCGGAAATATTTCTATTGTAAAGCAGGGAACAGATGAGATCTGGAATTATGATCTGAAAGATAACAGATGGATCAAAGAAGAGAAAGTAAAGCTCTCGGAAAGAGAGGCAGAGATACTGAGGTTGTATGCCCAGGGACTTACCATCAATGAAATTGCCGATAAGATCTATGTAACAGGAGATACGGTGAAGTTTCACCGAAGAAAATTATTTGATAAAATGGGCGTAAGTAATATCACAGAAGCATTATCCTATGCAACCAATTATAAACTGATTTAAATTCCTGATATTTATTCGGAAATAGCGTTCATATAAAACTGAGGAAAGGCTTTATAAGGCTTTCCTGTGGCTATTTTGAACATTACGTGAGTACACATTCCGGCAACTATCCATGAAGCGATCGCTAATTGAGGAGGAGGAAGGTTTTCTTTTTCGTTCTTATAATCGTCAATAATATTTTCAAGCCACTCATTGGGAGTTCTCCAAAAGCGAAGATAGCCCGCAATGTATTCTACCATTTTGAGTTCATTAAAATTATCATCAGAAAGAATGTCCAGAGGAAGACCATTAGGCTCCAGAACAGCCACTAAACCTCCCCAGCCAAGATTATAGGGATGCAATACATGCATGTCCTTTTCCTGACATATTCTGTCAAATACCACAGGGATATTGCTTGAAAAATCCAGTGCGTTGATGGCAATATCATGGTTGCCTATAATTTCATGAACATTATCCTGGGTGATAAATTCGCTCCGGTACTGAATATTGGCATCAGGATTAATGCTTTTCAGACGATGGTACAGTGTTTCTGCTTTATAGGAAGAAATATCCTGATGGGTATAGTTTTGCCGGTTCAGATTAGACTGCTCAATGGTATCGCCATCCACAATGGTGATATTTTCAAAACCAAAACGTAAGGCACATTCGGCAATATTGCTGCCTATACCACTTCCTGCCAGTAAAATTGAGAAGTTTTTTATTGCGGCCTGCTCTTCTTCCTGTACGTATAACCTGTTTCGAGAATATTTTGTTTCCATTGCTTCTATTTTGAAACAAAAATAGGTTTAAACGTCTTAATTTCGACTACACAACAGTTTAGTTTTAGGTCTGAAAATCAAAATAAAAGTGTGCAAAACATACATTAAATATGGGTTTTGGTCCAATTACAATATTTTATTATTCAATAATTGGTGATTAATTTAATGGCAGAAGCCATCTCAGTTATTTTACCATTCAAACACTGTTGAATTATGATTTAATTTTTGAACTTATTTTCAAGATTTTCCAGCCTTTCAAAAATACCCGTGAAAATATTTTTATCTGCAGTAGAAACGTACCCTACAATCTTATAATATTCCTGATTATCAGTGTTTTTTGTTTTTATTTCAGATCCGTATTGAAGGCTGCCATCCTTATATACCAATAGATTAGATAAAGGATCGTTTTTCAGATCTGTCTTATTTAAAAATAAAACGTCTCCATAATGATATTCAAGAAGCAATTGTTTTTCAGGAGTAAATTCATAGACCAGGTCAACGGATGCTAATATTTTTTGCAAAATTGGAGCGTTGGGATTATTGTTGTCCGTTTTTGCCTGTACTTCTTTGCTGTTCTGAATAGCCAATTCCGGGAAAAGCATAAGCTGATCTATGTCAGATACACTTACCAGCTGGTTTACCTGTAGAGGTTCAGTGAGTAATTTATCAAGATTAAGGTTAAAATGATGGGCTACTTTTAATATCGTTTCGATTTTGGGTTCGGCACGTCCTTCTTCATAAGAGCTTATGACTCCTCTGTTTAGATCAAACATGTCTGCAAAGGCCTTTTGACTAAGTCCTTTCACCTGTCTTATTTTCTTAATATTAGTTCCGAAGAAGCTCATTTTTGTCTAATCTTTTTTGCAAAGATAGAGAATCTGAAATAAATAATTGCTAATAATATTTGCATTTTGAGAATTTTATTTTATATTTGTGTAGACGAAAATAAAACACTAAACCAGCCATCATGAGAAATCAAATATTCAGTACGGTCAAAGAGTGGTTGTTAGATTATGAGTTTAACATCACGTTGGAGGATGAGGCTCAGAGAATCTTAATCATTGAAAAAGAATCCAACGGGATAAAAAACATGATCCTTATAATATCAGACTCTATTCTGATTATGGAACAGTTTCTTTTTGAAATCAAAAACCCATCCGAGAAAATATTCCTGAGACTGCTTCAGAAGAACAGAGATATCGTTCACGGAGCATTTGTACTGGATGGAACCGGAAGACGGGTAATTTTCAGAGATACACTTCCTACCGATAATATGGCTCAGAACGAAGTAATGGCCTCTATCAATTCCCTGGGAATCCTTGTAGGAGAATTTACAACCGAAATGCTTGAAATGAGTAAGTAATTCACAAAAGATATTTAAAATGAACATTTTTAAAAGATTGTTAACAATAGGAAAAGCAGAGATCCATTCTGTGATCGAGAGCTTTGAAGACCCCATCAATTTAACGGAAGAGGGTATTCGTGAAATGAAAGAACAGCTGGGAAAAAGCATTGAAGCCCTTGCCCAGTTGAAAGCTCTTGCCATTCGCAAAAAAAATGAAGCGGAGACAGAAGAACAGATCGCTAAAGATTATTACAATAAAGCCATCGTAATCGTTCAGAAAGCAGAAAAAGGAGAAGTGGAAACTGCAGAAGCAGACCGTCTTGCCAAAGAAGCTTTGAAAAAGCAGACTTCTTCACAGGAAAGCGCAAATACACTTCAGAAAGAACATGAAAAATTGTATAACGAATGCGAAAAGATGCAGGGAAATATCAATCATCTGAAATCGAGCATTGCCAAGTGGGAAAATGAATTGAAAACCCTGAAAGCAAGAGTTCAGGTAAGTGAAGCCACAAAAGATATCAATCAGAAGATGACCCAGATGGATACCGGAAGTACGGTAAGCATGCTGGAAAAACTAAAGGACCGTGTTGTACAGCAGGAAGCTCTGGCAGAAGCCTATTCGGATCTTTCAAAATCAGGAAAAAGTATTGATGAAGAAATAGATGCCATTGTAAACAATCACGATACAAAAGCTGAAGAAGCTTTAAACAGATTAAAAGAAACACTTAAAAAAGGCTAATATATGACCTTTCAGGAATTTTTAAATGTAGCATTTTCTCCGGTGAATACGGTGCTGACGGTCCTTCTTGGGCTTTCAGTGGTCTATTGGCTCTTTACCATTCTCACAGGGCTGGATATCGATGTAGGAATTCATTCCGACCTGGATGCTGATACAGATATAGACGTTCCGCATGGGCACCTTCACGCTCCTGATCATGATCCTTCGGCATGGATGCATTTCCTGAAATTTCTTAATCTGGATATCGTTCCGGTGACCTATTTTCTTACCCTGTCACTGCTGATAACCTGGCTGGGGTCATTTTATCTGAATTATTTTATTCCACTTCCTACATGGGCAGGGATCCTGATCCTGTTTCCATTGATGATTGGAGGAATGCTGCTGACCAAAATAATTCTAAAGCCCCTGAATCCCTTTTTTAAAGAAATAAACCATAAAGGCGAGCTATCATATGCCTTTTTAGGAAGAGAGGGACGATTAAAATCAAGCATTCAGGATGATAAAATAGGAATGATGGAAGTCTTTATCGGAAGCGACCCCATGACGCTGATGGTGAGAAGTAAAGACGGAAGCAGGCTGGAGCATGGCACCCGTGTCATGATTGTAGATGAAGAACCGGAAAAAAGACTCTACTATGTACAGCGATCAATGAGATATTAAAATATAAAGACTAATAACCATGTTAACTATTTTTTTGATCATGCTGAATTATATACTGGAAATCTTTTTCCAGTATATCTAAAACAAAAAACACATCTATATATAAACTATAAACTTATAAAACTATGAACTTACCTTTAATTGCTGGAATTATTGTTGCTGTCGTAGCAACAGTCGGATTGATTTTCTGGATTTTATCGATGTATAAAAAAACCGTTCAGGGAATCGTTATTTTAAGAACTGGCTATGGAGGTACAAAAGTCTTCTTTAATGCCGGTATTGTCATCCCCATCATTCACCGTATGGAATCTATTGATATTTCAGTGAAAAAACTGGAGATATCAAGAGAAGGAAGAGCGGGACTGATCTGTAAAGACAATATGAGAGCAGACATTCAGGTAGCTTTCTTTATCCGCGTCAACAAATCTGTAGATGATATTGTGAATGTGGGTCAAACAATTGGCTGTCAGCGTGCTTCGGATGCCCAGACCCTGAGAGAGCTTTTTGAAGCAAAATTTTCAGAAGCCCTTAAAACCGTAGGAAAGAAATTTGATTTTACCGAATTATACGAAGCCAGAAGCGAATTTCGTCAGGAAATTCTTGATATCATTGGAACAGATCTTAACGGATATGTACTGGACGACTGTGCAATAGATTACCTTGAACAGACTTCTATTGATAAACTGGATAAAGACAATATTCTTGATTCTGAGGGGATTAAGAAAATTACAGAACTTACAGCAACCCAGAATATCAAAGCCAATCAGGTTCGCCGTGATGAGGAAAAAACCATTACCAAGCAGAATGTAGAAGCCCGTGAAGCGATCCTGGAACTGGAAAAACAATTGGCAGAAAAAGAAGAATCTCAAAAAAGAGAAGTAGCCAATATCAAATCCCGTGAAAATGCTGAGATCTTAAAAGTAGGAGAAGAAGAACGTCTGAGATATGAAACCGTACGCATTGCAACAGAAGAAAAACTGCAGATTGCGGAAGAAAATAAACTTCGTCAGGTCGTTATTGCTGCTAAAAATAAAGAACGCGCAGACCTTGTAGAAACAGAAAGAGTATTAAAAGACAAAGCGCTTGAAGCGACCGAAAGAGAGAGGGTTGTTTCTCTTGCTCAGATTGAAAAAGAGAAAGCTATAGAACTTGAGAAGAAAAGCATTCAGGATGCGATTCGTGAGCGTTTGACAATGGAAAAAACGGTAGTTGAAGAGCAGCAGGGAATCAAAGATCTTGAAGCTTTCAAAACCGCAGACAGAAACAAGCAGGTAGAAATTACGATTGCCACTCAGGAAGCAGAGAAAAAGCTGATTGAAGAAACCAGAGCTGCAGAATCACGCAGACTGGCAGCAGAAAAAGATGCACAGAAATACGTCATCGAAGCACAGGCAAAAAGAGATGCTGCAGAAAAAGAAGCGGAAGCCCGTAAAATTATCGCAGATGCCAAAGCAAAAGAAGAAGCAACAGTAGGCTTATCAGAAGCTCAGGTACTGCACGCTAAAGCTGATGCTGCAGAAAGACAAGGGATTGTGGAAGCAATTGTTATTGAGAAAAAAGCAGATGCCAATAAGAAAGAAGGAATTGCACAGGCAGAAGTGATCAAAGAAAAAGCATTGGCAGAAGCAGCGGGAATCACCGAAAAGGCAGAAGCGATGAAGAAACTGAACGATGCCGGAAAAGACCATGAAGAATTCCGTCTTCAGCTGGCAAAAGAAAAAGATGTGGAATTGGCACAGATTGCTATTCAGAAAGATATTGCAGAAGCTCAGTCTATGGTACTGGCAGAAGCTTTCAAATCTGCAAAAATTGATATCGTAGGAGGGGACAATACCTTCTTTGATAACGTGATCCGCCAGGTTTCAGCAGGAAAAGGACTGGACAAGTTTATCAGCCACAGCGAAAACGCACAGATTGTAAAAGAAAGTCTTCTGGGTGATGGAGAAAACATCATTGGAAAAGTGATGGGAATGGTAGATAAATACAAGATTTCTTCAGAAGATATCAAAAACATGAGCATTGCTTCTCTGATCTTTAAGCTGAACGGAGTTGCCAGCCAACAGGAAAAAGGAATTCTGGAAAGAGCGCTTGATATGGCAAAACACCTGGGCGTGGAAAACAAACCGGTGAACAATAACCATGTTTAATTCAACAATACTTTAGGAATACTTAAACCTTATAGGTTTTCAAAACCTATAAGGTTTCAATAAGATAAAATTTTCAAAGTACCATAAGTTTATACAAGGATCTGCTGTCCATCAGCAGTCATGACAACCTAAATACAAACGATGTCAGAACAACTTAATTCCGGAACTTACGAAATCATTCAAAACCGTCTGAATGAGCAGAAAAATGACCTGATTCAGAGGCTTCAGAAACTCAACGAGAACCGTAAAAATATATTTGGAGGAGTAGATTTTTCTCTTATTGCCAACGAGAGAATTTCGACAGATCACACCTGTATTGCAAAAGATATCTATTCTTTGGGCGATCAGTTGATATTTGGTTCCAATGCACACCTTGGACTTCAGACAGAAATCAACATTTCGGATGTTTTTTCAATCTATAAAATTAATAACAACCGTTTTGAACCTCAGGACTATACCTTAATCAATGATGAGGTATTTATTGACGAGTTCAAAAATCTTTACAAATATTACAGAAATACATTCTTTGCCAGATTCGCCTTTACGGAAAACTATCTGTATATGGTTTTTCAACTGTCAGAAAGTACAACGGATATCAAAGCTTTTAAATGGCTTATTAAAGAAAATAAGCTTATTTATATCAACTCCAGGAGTGCTTCAGAAACATCTTATCCTCCTCAACATGGTTTTGTTTGGATAAAGGCAACAAGAGATATGCAGCGGTCGGGAAAGCATCCGCATATTTCATTAGCAGATAAAGTTTTTGTAGAAAGTATTGGCGGAGATATTACCATCAAAGTAGAAGACAATACAGATACGGGAAAAGGGATTTATTCCGAAGATGTACTCCATAAAGACCAGAACCTGGATGATGCAGAGATCCATTTCTGCGATCTGGATAATCTTGTTTTGTTTAAAATAAAGCCTTACCAGGAAACAGAACGTTATTTCATTTATAACCACAAAGAAAAAAAGGTTTCCAGAGCTGATGCTTTGAGATATTCAGGACTTTTGCTTCCGGAGAATCAAGGGGTATTATTTTCCAATGGATATGCCCTTCAGACCGGAGGATTAAAAGTTATTTCCCAGGATGAGAACAGGCTTTACTATCTGAAAACCGTTATAGAGCCCAACGGTGAGAATTTTTTATATGTTTTCTATGATGATAAAACGAACAATTATCAGCTGATTTCCTATAATATCATCACCCAGACCATAGAAACCCCCATTAGATGCAGTGGGTTTACCTTTCTCAATGACGGAAAGCTGATCTATCTCAGAGAAAGTATTGAAACAACCAAACACCATCTGGCTCAGATCTGGCAGACCCCATTTTCCAAGGAACTGGCTCCCAATATTGAAAAAGCAGACAGTTTATTATACAAAATAGGAAATAAAGATATAGTCCGGGTAATGGCAGAAAGCCAGGAGCTGATCACGCTTCTCAATAAAAAAGATTCATACAGTGGTCTTTATGATGATATTGTGAAACTTTCCACCTTTATTCTGGATACGTATTATTTCCTGAATGAAGATGAAGTTCAGAAGCTGGATGTCCCCTTGAAAGAGATCAGAGGGATTGCCCATTCCGCAATCAATGAATACGAAAAAGTAGTAGAGCAGAAGAAGAACACAGAAGAAGCTTTAGAAAAGATAAAACATGCTTGTGAAAAAATTCTGGACGATACCAAAAGGCTTCATTATTCACAGCTGACAGAATATATTGATGCCCTTTCACAGATCAGAGCGTTAAGAGGAGATGTTGCAGGCGCAAGAGAACTTAAATATGCGGATACTGCTTTGCTGGATTCACTGGATAAATCCCTTGCAGACCGTTATACAGAACTTTCAAATGCCTGTGTGGATTTTCTTTTGCAGGAAGGCGCATTGCTGCCTTATGAAGAAAAAGCTCAAAAGATCTCAGAAAACATCATTGCACTGAAGAAAGCAATTGATGCAAAAACAATTGAAGAAAATATCAATATCCTTTCCAGCCAGCTTGAATTACTGGTAGATATTGTCAACAATCTTAAAATAGAAGATACCTCTCAATCTACTCAGATCATAGAAAACATATCGCTGATCTTTGCAAGACTGAATCAGGAAAGGCTGGAACTCAGCAAAAGGAAAAGAGAAATTTCAGGAAAAGAACTGGCTTCAGATTTCCAGGCTCAGATTACCTTATTTGACCAGTCTGTGATCAATTTCCTCGAACTTTCCCAAACACCTGAGAAATGTGATGATCATCTCACCAAACTTTCTATTCAGCTGGAAGAGATGGAGACGAAATTTATCGACTTTGAAGAATTTATACAGCAGATAGAAACCAAAAGAGAAGAAGTCTACGGACATTTCCAGAACAAAAGAGTACAGCTTACCGAATCAAGAAATAAAAGAACTCAGAACCTGTTCGATGCTGCACAGAGAATTCTGAAATCCGTACAGACCAAAGCAGAATCTTTAAACTCTGAAAATGAGATCAATGGGTATTTTGCTGCAGATCTGATGGTTGAAAAGGTAAGAGATCTTTCAAGACAGCTCGCAGAACTGGAAGATTCGGCAAAATCGGAAGAGATTCAGACTCTTTTGAAAACTTCTCAGCAGGAAGCTGTAAGAAAGCTTAAAGATAAAAAAGAGATCTATACAGATGGTGAAAGCATCATTACATTAGGAGACTATAAATTTGCGGTTAACCAGCAGAAACTGGATCTTACCCTGGTTTTGAGAAATGCTCAATATTATTACCACCTTACCGGAACCAGTTTTTATGAACCCCTGAACTTCACGACAGAAGAATTCAAAGAAGTCTGGAATCAGGAATTTGTTTCAGAAAACAACAGGGTAAAAAGATTTGAATATCTTGCCTGGAATGTATTTTCTGCCCATAAGGAAGTGGCTACGGAGCGGCAAAACGAACAGGCTGTACAACAATTCACGGCCGAACATTTCGGAGAAGGTTTGGTAAAAGGAATTCATGATAAAGATGCCCAAAGCATTGTAATGAAACTTCAGCAGATGCACAATGAGCTGGGACTGATGAGGTTCACGGCACAGGAGAGGGCATTAGCGCAGCTTTTCTGGTTTTTCCTGGAAAATGAAAGAAAAGAATATTATGCTAAACAGTTTGAAGCGGCAGCCATTATTTCTCAATCATTTACTGTAAAACAGGGATTTGAGTATTTAAGCAGGGAATTGTCACAGGAAATGAATGCTTTTTTATCATCTCATGGTGTTTTTGCAGATACAGATTATATCAGCGCTGCCCAATATCTGAAACAGGTAGATAAAGACAACTTCCTGATCTCAGAAAAAGCAGGTGCTTTATATGAATTATTCTTGAAAGAGCTGAAAGAAAAAGGCAGAGATCTTGAGTTTATTGCGCAGTTACAGGCTATGTATCAGTATCCTTCAGCATGTTATTATATTGTCGAAAGCGCATTACAGGCCTTTGATTCCGAAGCGGATCAAAATATCATAAAGGAGGCCACAGCATTTATCATTACCCAAAAGTTTGATCCCAAAAATATCAAAAGCATCTCTTTTGAAGTAGCCATAAAAGAACTAAGATCCCTTGAAAAGGACACAGAATACCATCTTAACTATTTTGAATTTGTATCCCGCCTGAACCATTTTAATACAGACACGGTTCCAAAGTATAAAAAATTACAGGAATTAAAATACAACTGGGTAAGCGAAAAGAAAAAAGCACTCAAACTAGATACTTTTAAGACTCAGGTATTAAGCTCATTCGTGAGAAATAAACTGATCAACGATGTCTATTTTCCTCTCATCGGAGCCAATCTGGCCAAACAATTAGGGACAGCAGGTTCAGACAAAAGAACAGACAGAATGGGAATGCTTCTTCTCGTATCTCCACCAGGATATGGAAAAACAACCCTGATGGAGTATATGGCGGAGCGTATGGGATTGGTATTTATGAAAATAAATGGACCGTCTTTAGGGTATGATATCGTATCCACAGATCCGGCAGAAGCCAGAAATGCAGGGGCAAGACAGGAGCTTGAAAAGCTGAACCTTGCGCTGGAAATGGGTGATAATGTCATGTTATATCTTGATGACATCCAGCACTGTAACCCTGAATTTTTACAGAAATTCATCTCCCTTGCTGATGGGCAGAGAAAAATTGAAGGAATTTACAATGGGGAAAGTAAAACATATGATCTTAGGTCTAAGAGATTCTGTCTGGTAATGGCAGGAAACCCATATACCGAGAATGGAGAGAAATTTAAAATCCCGGATATGCTTGCCAACCGTTCAGATACGTACAATCTGGGAGAAATATCAGGATCAAAAACAACTCTTTTTGATCTGAGCCTTATTGAAAATGCCCTGATGTCTAACGAATATCTGACCCGATTGACCCACCCGGGAATGGAAAATCTTTATGAACTGTATGACTGTGTGATGACCGATAATCCGGCAGATAACCTGAAAGGAAACTTCAGTTCAAATGAAATCGCTGATTTTAGAGCAGTATTGCACAATACCATCATGGTAAGAAATATGGTTTTAAAGGTCAATAAAGAATATATTGCATCTGCTGCCATGTCAGATGATTACAGAAATGAACCGCCATTCAAACTGCAGGGATCTTACCGTAATATGAATAAGCTTATTGCACAGATCCAGCCGATCCTGAAAACGAATGAAGTCATTCAGATTGTATTGAATCATTATCAGAACGAATCCCAGACTCTGACAACAGGAGCAGAATCTAATATGCTGAAATTGAAAGAGCTGATAGGTGCTATTTCAGAAGAAGAAATCGAGCGTTGGGAGGAAATCAAGAAGACTTTTGTAAAAAATAAAACTTTAAAAGGTCTAGGAGAAAACGACAGGATGTCACAGATTGTGGCACTGCTGGCCCAGTTTGGAGATGGGCTGGAAGGGATCAAAGAAGCTTTGAAAAAAACAGAATAATAACCATGAAACTTTAAATAGTATCAAACAGGTTGTTTCGAACAGAGGCAGCCTGTTTTTTTATTTTTATTTCTCTCGCATATCAATCTATAAAATCTGTATCCATAATATTATATACTTCTGTATCTGTATCCAAAATTAAATACTCCATAATTTTGTTTAGCTAAAGAAGAAAATATGGAAACCATCGTTCAACGCCAGATACAATTCCAATATGCTGAAGCTTATATATCAGATATGTGGATGCTGAAAAATATTTTTCTGGAGACACAGAATTTGAAGAAAGCAGATCAGAATTTCGGACTTCCTTTTCTTTTGGCTAAAAATGGGAATAAAGTAGTCGCTTTTGCCAGTCTTATTATGAGTGAAAAGGGGGAAATCTCTTTTAAAATTTATGATAAACACAGAATGTCAGAAGCAGAAATGGAGAACTTTTTTTCCAGTGCTGAAAGATATTGTAAAAAAAATAATACTCCCAATTTCAGAGATCCGGAACAATTGAAAAGCAGTATCAATCAAATGATCAGCTGGCTGAATCTTGAATAAAGCCCGTATAAAATTGTACATTTACTTAAAACCGTATTCATGCCGAAAGACGTTCTATACCTTAAAATAGCCAACTCTGTCACAGAGCAGATCAAAAGCGAAACCCTGCAGTTTGGAGACAGGCTGCCTTCGCTCAGAAGTGCTCAGAAATTGTATAACGTAAGCCTGAATACGATAAAGCAGGCTTATATGGAACTGGAAAGCCGTTCCCTGGTAGAATCACGCCCCAAGTATGGATATTATGTAAGCCAGACTTCCCAGCGAAAGCTGGCACTGCCTTCCGTTACCCAGATGAAGGTTTCGGAAAGTAAGAATACACCACAGGATTTAATTGATAAAGTATTTGGAAGCATTGGGGGAACAGATGTTACGCAGTTTGCATTGGGTATTCCGGGGAAAAGTCTTCTTCCGGTTGCCAAGATGAAGAAATGTATGATTGACGTGATGAAAAGGAAGAGCGACAGCGGAACCAATTACGAACCCGTACAGGGAAGCGAAGTGCTGCGCCGGGAAATTGCCAAATGGTCGATGGTCATGGAAGGGAAAATCACAGAAGATGATCTGGTCATTACTTCCGGTGCGATGAATGCTGTTTATAACTGTTTAATGGCTGTCACGCAGCCCGGAGACTCGGTAGCCGTAGAAAGTCCCGTATATTTCGGAATTCTTCAGGCGATTCAGTTATTAGGATTGAAAGCTGTAGAAATTCCTACTCATCCCATTACAGGAGTAGATTTGGATGCCTTGAAAAAGGTGCTTCCGAAGCTATCGGCGTGTTGTTTTGTGGTGAACTATAATAATCCGCTGGGATTTCAGATGCCTGATGACAACAAAAAAGAGCTGGTAAAAATGCTTACTGAGCATAATGTTCCTTTAGTGGAAGATGATGTGTACGGAAACATTTATTTCGGGGCAGGAAGACCAAAACCATGTAAATTTTATGATGAAGCAGGAATTGTAATGTGGGTAGGCTCCGTTTCCAAAACATTAGCTCCGGGGTTTAGAGTCGGATGGGTGGCTCCCGGAAAGTTTAAAGAGAAAATTATCCGCCAGAAACTGGTTCAGACGGTGAGCGGACCTTCCTTGTTTTCAGATGTGATTGCGGATTTTCTTGCGCACGGACGCTATGATCATCATTTGATGACGTTCAGGAAAAAGCTGTATGCTAATTATCTGCAGATTCAGAAGTCGGTGACTCAATATTTTCCGGATAATACCAAAATTTCAGAACCCAAAGGAGGTTTTATGCTTTGGCTGGAACTGGATAAGAGAATCTGTACAGAAGATCTTTATGATAAAGCTGTCAGCCAGAAGGTAAACTTTGCCCCTGGAAGAATGTTTTCACAATATAACCAGTATCAGAATTGTATGCGGTTGAATTACGCTCTGGAATGGACAGACCGTGTAGAAAGCGACCTGGAAAAACTGGGAAAAATGATTAAAAATAGAATTTAATACCATTTAAAGAGATGAATGATATGAATAATGAAGTGACCATAATAAGATATCAACCTGAATATAAAGAAGCTTTCAAAGTTTTGAATGAAGAATGGATCAAAACATTCTTTGTGATGGAAGCCAGTGATTATAAGTTACTGGATCATCCTGAAGAACAGATTTTAAATAAAGGAGGATATATTGCTTTTGCTTTGCTGAATGGAGAAGCAGTAGGAACCTGTGCATTAGTGAAGGCGAAAGATGAGCCTCTTATTTTTGAGCTGTCCAAGATGGCTGTAAGTCCTAAAGCTCAGGGTAAAAAAATAGGATATTTACTGGGAATGACATTGATCGATCTGGCGAAGAACCTAAATGCTGAGAAAGTAGTCCTGGAAACCAACTCGGTACTGGTTCCGGCCATAAAGCTTTATGAAAAAATAGGTTTTGTACATGTACCCATCGTAGATGCCGGCTATGACCGTGTTGATGTGCAAATGGAACTGATTCTGAATAGATAACAAAAAAATATTAGAACTCGGATAAGAATATCCTTGTTCTAATATCAAAATTTAAATCTAATTGCTTTACTGTTTTATTTCTTGATAAAAGTCTTGGTCAGTGACTTTTTGCTTCCGTTGATTTTAATGAAATATACCCCTGCCGGAATATTTCCAATACTAAGTTTTTCATCGTAATATCCTCTCGAAGACTGTAAACGGGTAGTAGAAATAAGAGCACCTTTACTATCGATAATTTCTGCTTTAATTTCCTTATCATCAGACTTGTACTGGATTCCGATGAATGTTGTAACAGGATTGGGGTATACCTTAAAATCATCAGTTGTTACCTTCGTTTCTTTTGTTGTCAGAACCTCGTTAATACAAGCAGGAATTCTATTGATTCCATCAATTCCCCATGAAGATTGTACCGGAATACAAAGCCAGTTCAATACGGTTGGGAAGTGGTCGGTTTCTCTTGTTGTTGAGGTATAATCGTAAATTTTAAAATTGTTGACTGTATTGGCATTATAGGCCGGAGAACCTGTCACCGTCATGTTATTGCCATTTGGACTTGAATCTGTCAACGTGTTTCCTGAGGTTTCATTACATCTCCAATTGCCCAATAACTGAGAATAATAAGGATGCGAAGGTGTAATATCCTGATTAGCCCAGTTCACGATGACATCATTGGGAAGAGCAGATTTCCAGACTCTTACATCTTTATAAGAAGCGGCAAGATTGATCCCGTAGGTATTGGTTCCATCCTGATTTAAGGTGAAAGGAAGCCCGGAATCAATATTTCCAATGGTATTCATTTTAGCAAAAGTCACAGGAACACCATCTTCATAAAGGGTTACAAGACCATCTCTGTCAAAGCTGGCAGCAATATGTTTCCACTTATTGGTTTCCACTTTTCCGCCAACAAGATCAATTCTGTTGGTACCGTCACCAATATTCATCTTGAAAGTCTGCCCGGAATACCCTGAGAAAATAATCCCTTTATTTTTTCCGTTTGCCCAGTTTTTATTCCCGATCATCACTGGATCACTGGAATAGGCCGCATTAGGTTTTACCCAAAATTCAATCGTAAAATCCTGATTCGTTCCAAAATTAAAAGGAGTCTGGTTAGCCGGTTTTGCATAAGTTCCCGCCGGGAAATTCAATTGATTAAACGTTTTGTTAGATTCCAGAACGGTTTTGCTGATCTGTTGTGGCGTAAATCCCGGATTGGAATACACCGTAAAAATATTTCTTTCTGAAAGGTTTCCTCCTCCGTGAGAGCTTTCAATGGCTCCGTGATCTGTGGTCAGTACTACCAGCCAGTCTTCATTATTATAGGAAGGTCTGTTTTTCATAGCGGCCACAATTTCTCCTATATAAGTATCTGTGGTCTGAATAGAAGATACATATTGTGGAACACTTGAAGCAAAACCATAAGAATGTCCTGCATGGTCTACATCATCAAAATCTACGAATAGAATATCAGGATTGTCATTCTGCAAAGCGGTTACGGCTGCATTTTTCACGGCAAGATCTGTTGCCAGATTAGTCTTTACATCGGCATTCTGTACAATCTTATCATTGATGGGTGCCCAGTGAGCAAGAGAAATCGTTTTCAGACTGGGATTGAAGGTTTCAGCTCTTGTTAAAAAGTCAGGATAATTGACATAGTTCGGATTGGTAAAATTATTGTCCTGAACATTGTGTTTGGTATGCCATACGCCTGTAAGCATCGTGCTCCATCCGTTTCCGCTCCAGGTAGTGGAAGCGCAAAGCCCGTCAATAGAATAGATGGACTGACTGATGAGGTTTTGGATGTTAGGAGTGGGTGTAGACATCATTACATCTGCACGGCATCCGTCAATACCGATAAAAAGAACTTTTTTGGTCTGAGCTCCAAGGAAACAGCTCATTACAACAGCCATTGAGAATAGTTTTGTTTTCATGGGGAAAAAGGGTTTTTAAATCGTAAAAGTTTACAAATAGTAATTTATTTTTAACTATTGTAAAATTAGTTTACTATTTGTAAACATGTGTGAACTGAAAATTAATTTATTGATAATTAAACAGCTTACGAGAAAAGCTTGAATGCTAACCACAAAAGCCACAAAAGAAAAATGACTTTATTTATTTTAGATGACCGGCTTTATGAATAAAAAGTTTACAAAAGCCTTCTAAAATCTCCGGCTTTGACAAATATTCAATCGAACGTCCTATATTCCCATCCTTTGGAGGGGTGGCAAAAATTCTTTGAATTTTTGACGGGGTGGTTAAAAAAACACAAACATTTTCAATAGAAGTATCCATGAAAACATTTGTGCCAAGAAGTATTAAAAAAATAAGTTGAAAAAGAGGAGGCTAAAGAAGACCTTCAGCCTCCGAAATGGTATTCAGAATATAATCAGGCGACGCTTTTTGCAGCTCTTCTCTGCTTTGAGCCCCTGAAAGTACAGCAACCGTTAGTCCGCAGCCCGCATTTTTACCTTCTTCAATATCAATCACAGAATCTCCAGCCTTTAAAACCTTATTGGCTTCAGTAATATTGAATTTCTTCATCGCAAGAAGAATCATTTCAGGGCTCGGACGGCTTTCTGAGACATCATCTGCGGTAATCAAAGCATCAAAATGGATACTTTCTTTCCAGTTGAGTTTATTCAAAAGCTGATGAGCGATTTCAGAAGTATATCCTGTATTCAAAACGATTTTTTTGTTTTGAGACTTCATACTTAGAAGGAAATCCTCAGTTCCGTTAATCGGTTTTACTTCAAGTTTTTTATAGGATTCCTTTAGCTGGTCAGAAAAATTTTCAAAAATAGCAGGAGCATCCTCCTGATTGCCATTGATTTCCTTTAAAAGACTTGTAATAGCTTCCAGTTTTTCCATTCCGGCGCAGCTGGATAATACCTTTTCCAGACTTACCACATAGCCATAATCGTTCACAGCATTCGTAAGCGTTTTGTATACTACATTGTCCTCATCAATTGTTGTTCCGGCCATATCCAGAACCAGTAATTCTATATTTTTCATTTAAATTTTATGCGTAGATTTTTTCAATATTAAATTTGGAGAAGCCTCCGCTTCCCGTCATTCCTTTTCCACCGATACCCGTTACAATATGAATGTTGGCAGATGGGCTGTGCTCAAAAATATCTTTTGTTTTGCACTGGGAATAGATTCCGAACCACCTTCTCTGGATTTCATACGTGGGAAGATCAATAATTTTTTTAGCCTCGTGAATCATAAACTCATCAATCTCCATATTGAGATCATATCCAAGATCATCAGCATTTTTAGCATCCGCATATTCATGAGAATCGCCTATGATGACAGAACCGTCAAGAGCCTGCTTGAATAAAATATGAACACCATATTTCTTCTCAAATGAATTTTGATCTTCTAAAGCCTTGATTTTCTGAAAAGAAGCACACTCACCGAAAGATTCATATCTTCTGATAGAAAGCCCCGTAAGAATATTTCCCTGAAGCGAATAAATTCCTTGCGGTTTGGTCTGAAGCATCTGAAGTTTACTCACTTCCAGGTCGCTGTCATTGAATACTTTAGGATATAAAGTTTTGAATTCGTGTCCACCACAGATAATGATCTTAGAAGCATTAAATTCCATTCCTTCTGCTGTTACTGCCATACATTTCTGATCATCTTCATGGGTTTCCAGTACCGTTGTATTGTAGAAAATCTGCAATCCCATTTTTTCCTGAAGCAGCTTATGAAGCTTTACAATCATATCTGCAGAATCTACAGAAAGTTCCTGCGGAAAGAAGAGACCTCCTTTGCAGTAATCGGAACGAAGCCCGTCAAACTTCTTGATGCAGTCGTTTTTTGATAATAAAACCGATTCGTAATCATTATTTCTGTTGATTTCATAGAGCTCTTCAATTAGCTGAAGCTCTTCATCATTCGAAGCGATATATACAGATCCGTTTTGTCTGATGGTAAGATCTGCCTGGTCATGAAGTTCATTATATATTGCCAGACTTTCTCTTCCGAAATTCTGCCATTTAAGATCCATTCCGGAAGGCACTACCTGTCCGAAATTCCTTACCGTGGCACCCTGAGGAACAGAATTTCTTTCCAGTAAAGCGACCTTAAGATTTTTCTTCAGCGCATGATAAGCGTGGAATGTTCCTAAAATTCCACCTCCTACAACGAGTAAATCAAATTTTGTTGTCATTGTATTATTATTTATAAAATTTTCGACGTATCGAAATTGATGAATTGATTAGAATTTGAGTTTGATTTTGGCTTCGATTTATTTCTGAAAGCCAGAAAAGCAATCACCGAGAGAATTAAAACAGCGATTGTAATAATATAATTTAAATTGATATAGAAATTAAGCCATGAAGTCCGAGCTGATCCGAAGTTTTTGTACAGCAGAATCAAGACACTTCCAAGGTACCCGAATGAGTCTACAATATAGATCAGAAAACCTACATTTCCTTTGATTTCAAATGCTGCAATCATTCGGTCAAAATAAATTCCGTTGAAAGGAATATAGCAGATATACATTCCGAAGCCAGAAATGGTCATCCATAAAAAAGGAGATAGTGAGCCTTGCTGAAACAGATAGGTAGAAAGTCCTACCGTAATAATTCCCGCAAAAAGAATATAATGATAGTAGGCAAAAGCCTTTTTGTTGTTCTTTACTTTTACCATAAAGCTCAAGATCAGCAGTACCATTACTGCAATAGGGATTTCCGTTAAGGTGAAAATAGAGCTGTCAAAACTAAAATGAAGGCCATCCCAGATTTCACGGTTGAAATTATCCCTGAAGTCTCTTAAAACCGTTAAACAGATATACAGAAATATAATACACACAATAGGAATAAAAAACTGCTGAATGAGTGCTCTTCTTTCTTTTCCATTCAGTGGCTGTCGCTTATTTTTAAGCAAAATATCTTCTTGTGTAGGCTTCGGAATTTTATTTAAAAGCAGTCCGAAAAGCAGTAAAGGGATGATAAAAATAAGCCCGGCAGAAAAAGGCATCCAGAATTCTGAAATGGTGAAAGTATCCATCAGAAATTTTCCCACAGATTTTGTAAATCCTGAAGAAACCACAAAGCTTGAACATAAAAATAACCCTATAATTTCTGTCGTTTTGCGTCCTTCAATATAGGAGAAAACAATTCCCCAGATCATTCCCAGCGGAATACCATTGATAAACATAAATAGAATGTTATAAGGGGCAGGAACAACTGCAAATCCAAATAAGGCAAGTTCAGCAATAGCAATGAAGGTAAACAGATAGGTGATTCTTTTTTGAGGTTTCAGTTCGGAAATAAATTTGATTCCGATGAATTTCGAGATGAAATACCCTACAGCCTGAGCAATAATAATCAGAATCTTATAATCTACCCCGAAATAGGCAAGTCCCTCAAATGAAGCTACAGTAAAAGGTTTTCTGAAGCCGTACATGCAGAAGTAAACACCGAAAGCGGCAAAAGCTGCCCTCAGTGTTACCAATGTTTTTTTATTGATGGTTCTGGCCATGATTTAGAAGTTCAGTTTTATTCCAAGATTGAATCTTACGCCATAATATTCTACCTGTTCAGGACGGTCTTCATTTTTACCGAAATGATAGATCAGAGGCTTATTCAGAATATTGTTCACATCTGCATACAAAGTCAGGTATTTCGTAAACTGGTAAGAACCTCCGAAATCCAGATTGCTGTATTTACCATAATAAGAATCATTGATGTCCTCCTCGGCATATTCTACAGCGTATTTTCCTTTGTAGTTATAAGCAAGTCTTGCGTTGAATCCTTTTTTCTCAAAGAAAAGCTGTGCATTATACAATTCCTTTGCCTGGTATGGCAGAGCTACCTTTCTTCCGCTTGGCTTTTCCATTTCGGAAGTCATGAATGTGGCATTCAATTGAACTCCGAAATACTGTAAAAACCCTGGAAGGAAGTCGAATCTTTTATTAATTCCCAGCTCAATACCTCCCAGCCATGCTGCTTTTCCGTTGTTGGGAGCCGTAAACTGTACTCCATTCATTCCATTATAATTTCCGATAAAAGAATCCTGGAAAATAGGATCTGTAATCGATTTATAGAAAACACCGCCACTCAGAATTCCTACATTGGAAAAATAATATTCTCCCATCAGGTCAAAATTCAAAGAATACGTAGGATTAAGATTGGGATTTCCACCTTTAAACTCATTATCCGCTTCACTATAAGTACCACCTGGGGTCAGATCTCCAAAATTCGGTCTTGAGAAAGTTCTTGTCGCTGCAAAACGAAGGTTTGTCTTATCATTCAGCGTATATTTCAAATGAATCATCGGAAGCACTGCCAGGTAATTTTTGGTATTTTCTACAGGAGTCAGCACATCATCATTCACGCTGTATCCTTTCACTTTGGTATTGGTATTTGATAATCTGATTCCTCCTAAAATGGTGATTTTATCATTCAGTTTATACGTTGCCATTCCATAGGCATCTGCATGTTTTTCAAGCACATCAAAGTTTCTTCCTAATGCTTTATTGTATTCCAGTGCTTCAGAATCAGCGGTATTGATCTTTAAATTTCCCTGATTCTGATACCAAAACTGATTCATTCCGGTGGTAGAAAGTACCGGGCCAAAAGTATTACCGATGTGGGTATTCATTTCACTTAAATATTGCGGTCCGTTGGCTTGTGTCGTGATGTATTGCGAATAATCAGACAGAAGGGGAGCTGTTCCGCTGCTCCAATTGTAGAAAATGTCGGAGAATCTGGCATTACGCTCTTTATCTCTGTATTTAAAACCATATTTTAAAGTAAGCTTATCAGAAGCATTGATCTCATGGTTGAATGCTGCTACAATCTTATCTTTTTCCTCTACAAAAACCTTATAGAATTCAAGATCTGTAAATCTCATCTGAGAAGCATCCATTTTAAAGTTCGGATCGCTGTAGAAACCGAAAAGAGCATCCGGGTTTTTATAATCTAACTTCCCGCCATCAGCTTTCCAGTAGGCTCTCGGACCGTTTCCGTGATTTGAAATATAATCAGGATTGATGCCTACACCGGATTGAGTATATTTAATAACATAGTAAGAATTGTTCTGTTTGTCAGGAATATTTCCATATTTGAATTTGTTATCATAATAAGATAGATCCCAATCGATCTTTCCTTTATTTAAATTATGAATACCTCCCAAAGACACAGAAGTAAGTTCTGTAATCAATAAGTTGTGGATATTCTGAAGTTCTACTCTTGCTGTATTGTTGGCACTGCTGAACTTGTCAAATCGGATTCTGTGCTTGTAGTGGGTTTCGTCATCCGAAAGCGTACCATACATTCCTTTTAAATAAAACGTGGTTTTTGGAGACAACACGTATTCAAAAGCAGTATTGATCCCTGTTGTTTTTCGGACTCCGTTATAATCGCGAAGCTCCAGTCTGAAAACCCCTTCATCACCACTTCTTCTCGCTTCAAAATTATCCGTAGACCAATTCCTGATGAAATGGGCAAAATTGAATAAATACCCGAATTTTTTATCTTTTGTTCTTCCTCCATATAAAAATCCAAGGTTGTAAACCCCTTTGTCAGACTTAGCATTATATCCGCTTCCTACCGTTGCTTTGAACTCTGTTTTCATAGGCGGCGTTTTGGTGATAAAATTCACACCGCCTCCTATACCGTCAGCTTCCATGTCAGGGGTAAAAGACTTATTTACATGCACATAAGAGATCAGTTCCGTAGGAAAGAAGTCAAATGCTGTTGCTCTGGATGTTGTTTCTTCCTCAGCAGTAGGAAGTCTGTTTCCGTTGATGGTTGTAGATGCCCAGAATGGCGGAAGTCCTCTCAGAGAAACAAATCTTCCCTCTCCCTGGTCTCTTTCGATAGAAACTCCCTGTACACGCTGTACCGTCTCTGCAGCATTTCTATCCGGTAGTTTCCCAATCCCATCAGAAGCAATTACATTGGTAATATTGATCGCATTTTTCTGAAGGTTTAAAGCTCTTGCTTCCGTATTTTTCAACGTTCCGGTAACAACCACTTCATCAATGTTTTTTCGCGGCTGAGAAAGTTTGATGATTCCCAAATCTACCGTTTGCTCTGATTTCAGATCAATATTGATGTCTGTAGATTCATAACCGATATAGCTGATTTGTAAAATATATTGACCTTCTTTGATATCGTTAATGGTGAATTTCCCTTCAATATCAGTCGCTATATTCTTGGATAAGCCTTTTATTTTGACTGTGGCCCCGGGGAGAGGCTGGCTGTCGTCAAGAACCGTTCCTATAATTAATTGTTTCTGCGCTGAAATAAAGACTATGAAACAGACAAAAACAAGGGTAAGTAATTTCTCTAAATTTGTTTTCATTTTTACATATATTAAATTTTTTATGCAAATCACGCCAATAATTTTAATATATATAAATATTTTGTGTTAAGTATTATTTAACAAATAAGTGCTATTTGTTACGCCTATTTTACTTTTAAACCCATTAATGCCAGCCTTTGAAAACAGGTTGAAAGAAAGTTTAAATTCACTATTTCAATACTTTTCGCAAATATTTACTGAAAATAAAAGGAATAGAAATCTTCCGAAAACAGGACTGTTTTGGTTAATATTTCGTTCATCTTGGAAGGAAACGGAAAAACAAAAGTTGCATATTTGTAAACTTTCATATTGTAACAGAAATCGAAAATTGAAGAATGATAGGAAAAATAGATAAAAAAGTGATTATTATTTAAACGCAAAGTTTAATAAGCCAACTGATATATTTTAAGGAAGCAAAGAATGCGACGTTGTCGCTGATGAAGTGTAATTATTAGGTATACGCTTAGAAAGAATCAATGAAATTGATTCCATTCTTTGCTCTCTTAAAGATCGTGGGTTTGCTAGATAAAAACTTTGCGTTAAAAAAGTATTTAAGCAGTATAAAAATAAAGAACAAGCATCACGCAGCTTTCATCGCTGATGCTTACCGGAACGTGAGGAAACTTTCCGTTGAAATATAAAGAATCACCTTCTTTTAAGATGATTTCCTCATTATCAATCAGATACTTTACTTCTCCCTTAAGGATATATTTGAATTCCCAGGCATCCGTAATTACCTTTTCTCTTTTAGAATTAGGTTCAAGAGTCAATAATACGGCTTCAAAACCCAAAGAATGAAGGCTTTTGCTGAAGATATGCATATACTTGAATCCTTCAGCCTCTACTTCTTTTTCTATAGTTTGCTGGCTTTCTTTTGGAACATAAATGAACTTGGCATTGGATTTTTTCTCCACTCCTTCGAAAAAATAGCTGGCATCAATCTCAAGAGACTGAATCAGATCCAGTAAAACAGGAAGCGAAGGAATCGTTCTTCCATTTTCAATCCTGGAAACAAGGCCGTTACTCACATTCGCTTTGAAAGCCAGTTCGTTGATGGTTAAATTATTCTTTTTTCTAATATCCTTTAATCTCTTACCGATACCTATTAAAAAGTCGTTCATACGCTGTGCAATTTAACCTGAATTATTTTTTCGTCATTCTATTAAAAGCAAAGGTAATATTATTCTATAGAGTTTGGACAAGGGCGGGAATCAATTCATTGAAAATTATTATAGAGGATGAAAAGCTGAAGGAGGGTAATGATGTGAAATACCAACAAGACAGGTTTTCTTTTGAAAAGAATAGAATCGCTAATTTCCCTTTTTGCCCATCCCAAGAAAATTTCCCTATTTTTGTAAAACTCCTTATTTCATCTATGAAAAAAATTATTCTTATCGAAGACGAAACCAGTGTAGTCTCTTTTATCAAAAAAGGACTTCAGGAAAATGGATATGAAATTTCTGTGGCTTTTGACGGTCGTACAGGAGTGCAATTGGTGCAGGCCAATGATTTCGATCTGGTAATTTTGGACATTATGCTTCCGGAAATGAACGGTCTGGATGTATGTAAAGAAATAAGAAAAACCAACCAAAGCGTTCCTATTTTATTCCTTACAGCATTGGGAACATCTGAAAATATTGTTCTTGGACTGGAAAGTGGAGGAGACGATTATCTCGTAAAGCCTTTTAAATTCATTGAACTGGTCGCGCGTGTGAAGTCTTTGCTGAGAAGAAGCAACAACAACGGACCGCAGGAAACCATTGAACCTGAGCCGGATAATGAACATGTGTTTCAGTTTTCAGACCTGATGGTAAATGACTATACCAAGAAGGTGAGCCGTGCAGGAGAAGAGATTTCTCTGACATCAACAGAATACAAACTTCTGCTGTATTTCCTGAATAACCCTGAAAAAGTAATTTCAAGAGCGGAAATTCTGGATGCGGTATGGGGAGTAAACTATGAGCTGGGAACCAATGTAGTAGATGTTTACGTCAATTATTTGAGAAAAAAGCTGGATCATCAGGATGATAACAAGTTGATTCATACTGTGATAGGAATGGGGTATGTATTGAAAAAAACATAATGGATGTTTAATAAAGTGATTACAAATCAGACCAAAACGATGGTGCTTTTGATGTTGGTTTTTACAGCCATCATTTTGCTGTTCAGTGGTTTGGTGTACTTTTCAATCGTTAATTTTTCACATCAGAGGTTTTATGAACTGCTAAAGATCAGGACGGCAACCATTGTTCAGATTGAAAAAAGCAAAGACCATCTCGATCTTCCGGAAAACTATGTTCTCAGCAGTCTGAATGATGAGGAGCTTCCGATGGAAAAAGACTACGTTTTCGCGGTGCCTACAGATTCCAATTTCAAGAAGATTTCTCAGGAGGTTCATATTCCGGATTATTTCTTTAAAAATATTATCAAACAAGGTGAATCCAATTATAATGATGAGGAATTTTATTATATAGGTCAGAGTTTCAGGTATGATGATAAAGATTATATTGCGATCGCATCGGCCAAAAACCATTACGTCGTTTATTATCTTGGCTTTTTAAAAAGAACCCTGCTTACCTGTATTGTACTTTCTCTGTTCTTCAGTATGATCTTTTCTTTTTATCTGTCTAAAACTTTATTCAGACCGATCTTAAAAATTACAGGAAAAGTAAAGGAGATCAGTTCTGAAAATCTTCACTTAAGGCTAGAGGCTCAGGCGGACAATAAGGAGCTTAATGAATTGGTGGATACCTTCAATGATATGCTCAACCGTATTGAAACCTCTTTTGAAACCCAGAATCACCTGATCGGAAATGTATCTCACGAATTGAGAACTCCTCTTACATCAATTATGGGAGAGGCAGACGTTGCGCTTTCTATCAGCAGAACAGCCGACGAGTATAAAGAGACTCTAGGAATCATTCTTGATGAAGCCGAAAAGCTGGATAAAAAGATCAAAGCTTTATTAATGATTGCCCAAACCGGTTTCGACGGAAAGATCCAGAAAATGGATAAAGTAAGAATCGACCAACTGCTTTGGGATGTGATTGAAACCCTGAGAAGAATTGATTCCAGAAATAATATTTACCTGGATATCAGTATGCTGCCCGATAATCCTAAGAAACTAAAGGTACAGGGAAATGAACAGCTTCTTCATCTTGCCGTTGCCAATATCATCAGTAATGGCTGTAAATATTCTAACTTCCAGCAGGTAAAAGTTTCTTTAGGAGCCACCAATACAGATGTCTACATCATTATAAAAGATAACGGTATCGGAATTCCTGAAGTAGAAATGAATAAAATCTACGACCCATTCTTCAGAGCCTCCAATACGAATAACTATGAAGGCTACGGAATCGGGCTTCCATTGGCAAGAAACATTGTAAGAATGCACCACGGCGAACTGATCGTAAGTTCACACGAAAATCAAGGAACAACTGTACAAATGCGTTTCCCGAATTTCTATAGTATGATGCAGAAAGGGGAATAAGCGAATGGGCAGATAAGGGTCTTCCTTTACAGGTATTTCCAGCTTATGATACCCTTTTTTTTCTTTTATTTAGTCTGAAAAACAATCTTATAGCAAACAATTTCTATAAGCAATCCGCCCTTTTGCGATTTTGCTTTTTTTTGCTATGTTAACACCCCCTTAACAATTTTCTAATCTCATTTTAATCTCTTTAATCACATTTTAATTCCGTTCCAAAGATCTTCTAATTTGGTCGTTCTAGTTTTGTATCATCAAAAAGATAACACAATACAAAATAATAAAGAACATGGCTAAAACAATTTTAATTGCGACAGATTACTCTCTTGAGTCATTGAATATATTGAAAAAAGTACTTAAGGAGAAAGATGCATCAGAAGATCAGAATCAATATAATATCCTTCTGACTTCCGGATACGATTCGGGAGATTCTATCAGAGACCTTTTATTCACTACCAAAACATCGGTTTTCAATAAAATCAGACCTGAAGAGTTTTGTGATGCCTATGGAATAATCAGTAATAAATACCCTCATCTGGTGAATAAAGTTATCTGTGATGTTTTTACAGGAAGCTTCCAAAGAACATTCAACCAGTATGTAAAGGCAGAAAATATTGAAGAAGCATATTATTCTCCATCTATCAAAAGCAAAGGGAAAGGGAAATTCGACCTTATTCCTTATATCAAAAAATGCAAAGAGCTGCAGTCTCGTGAAATTACTGTTGAAGTAAGAGAAAGACTTCCGGAAAGAGGAAGACTGGCAGAGATCTTTGTAGAGGTCTAAAAAATTAAACACTATTTAAAAAGATAAAAAATGTTAAGAAATTATAGTAACAGCAGGACACTGGGAGACAATATCAGGTTGGGGACGCTGACTGCCTTTACGGCGGGTACTATAAATATTGCTTCCCTATTGATATTTCTCTCTTTTACGTCGAACGTAACGGGACACTACGCTATTTTGGCGGCAGAAATCAGTAAAGGAAACTGGACTCAGGTAGGCGTAGTAGGCGGATGGATATTTTTATTCTTCTTCGGGAGTTTCCTATCCAACTTTATTGTAATCAACTTTAATAAGAAAAGTAAATACTTTGCCCATTCTATGCCTATTGTGCTGGAAATTATATGTCTGCTTTTTGTAGGGGTGTATGGGCAGTTCTATTATCAGAAAACATTAGAAGAGACAGAATATTTGGTAGCCCTGATGCTTTTCGCCACCGGATTGCAAAACGGATTGACGGCAAGTATCTCCAATTTCTCTGTGAAGACCACCCACCTTACCGGAACAACCACCGACTTAGGAATCCTGGTATCTATGTTTACACAGAAAAAATACAGAAGAAACGGAGAGTTGATTGGTAGAGCAAAACTGCTGATGAGTATTATGCTTGCTTATGTTATGGGAGCCGTCTTCTCTGGACTGACTTATTATTATCTGGAGTTTAGGGTATTCTACGTGATCAGTTTATGTCTGTTGATTGTCATTGGGTATGATGCCTATAAAATTCATGTACGTCACTTCAATACGAAGTACAGATACAACAGGATCTATAAAAAGGCTAACCTCTTGGCTTACCTTTATGATAAAATCCATGGAATTCCTAAAAGAGAAGAAAAAAGAAAGCTTGTCTTTGAGGATTAAAATATAAAACACACTATTAATTTTTTGTATAAACTAGCTGTAAATGCCCTTATTTTATTATAGAATAAGGGCGTTTTTTTGAAAAATCACCTCGCATATCAATATTTTGGTTGTTTTTCGCCAATTTTTATTGGTATAGAAATGAAAAATTTCAGAATCAAATAAATAAACTTGCTAAAGCCCTTCATTACAAACATTAAAAAAAATGGTTGGGGATAAATAGGCAAAAATGTTGATAATTAAATATTAAATCACGATTTTAGTGTTTTAATTCCCGTTTTCATTGACTATTTTTGTAAGTTGATTTACGTTTTTATGTCAGATATTATTCAGCTTTTACCGGATCATGTAGCCAACCAAATTGCAGCGGGAGAGGTGGTGCAGCGCCCTGCATCCATTGTGAAGGAGCTTTTGGAAAATGCTATAGATGCAGATGCAACGAAAATTGAATTGATCATCAGGGATGCCGGGAAAAACCTTATTCAGGTGGTAGATGACGGAAAAGGAATGTCTGAAACAGATGCGAGAATGGCATTTGAAAGACACGCCACTTCTAAAATCAAAGCGACAGAAGATATCTTTAAGATTGCAACAAAAGGCTTCCGTGGTGAAGCTTTAGCTTCTATAGCAGCGGTTTCCCAGGTAGAACTTAGATCCAAACAGAAAGATACTTCCATTGGGACCAATATTTATATCGAAGGTGGAGTTTTTCAGTTTCAGGACCCTATTCAGACAGCAGACGGATCAAACTTTTTAGTAAAAAATCTTTTTTATAACGTTCCTGCAAGAAGGAAGTTTTTGAAAAATAATAATATTGAATTCAGACACGTAATTGATGAATTTCAGCGTGTTGCATTGGCTCATGAGAATCTGGAGTTTTCTCTTTTTCATGATGATGAAGCTGTTTTCAGACTGAGAAAAGGAAGTCAGATGCAGCGTATTGTCGATGTTTTCGGAAGAAAGCTTCAGCCGCTTTTGATTCCTATCAAAGAAGATATTATCTGGTGTAAGCTTCATGGGTTTGTTGCCAAACCTGAAGGTGCCAAGAAAGCAAGAGGCGAGCAGTTTCTTTTTGTGAATGGAAGATATTTCAGAAGCCCTTACTTCAATAAAGCAGTACAGGAAGCTTTTGAAGGACTTCTTCAACCGGGATATGTGCCGTCATTTTTCCTTTTCCTGGATCTTGATCCGGAGAAAATAGATGTGAACATCCACCCGCAGAAAACAGAGGTGAAATTTGAAGATGAGCACCTTATTTTTGCTTTGCTTCGATCAACCATTAAAAGATCTTTAGGGATTTACAATGTTTCTCCAAGCCTTGATTTTGACAGAGATCCGGAATTGGATCAAATGATGAATAAGCCGATTCCAAGTAAAGGAAATGGCGGCGGTGGCGGTTTTGTAAAAATGCCTGAGATCATTGTGGACAAAGATTATAATCCGTTTCTGGAAGAAAAAATTGTAGTGCATCCTGAGGAAATTCAGAACCTTACGGAAATGTACCATCAGAATATTACGGCGGAACCTTCAAAAATCAACTTATTTGAGGATGAAGATTTTGACGAAGATCTTATGAGACTTCCCAACGGATACTGGCTTTTCAATAAAGGGGATGTGACGCTCATGCTGGATTTGGGAAGAATGCACAGATTATTGGTTTCTGATGGTAACAAATCTACCAGAAAATCGGGCACAAACAGTCATGCTCTTCTTTTTTCTCTGGAGTATCATATGAATGAGATCGAAAAGACAAAATACAATTCGATCAAAAAATATCTTCCGGAATTAGGGTTTGACATGAAAATTGCACATGAAAGTGTGCTGAGAATAGATTCACTTCCTGAAGGACTGAAAGAAACACAGGCAATGAAGTTTCTGGAGAACCTTTTTGAAATTCTGGAATACAAGACAGAAGATGAATTTATGCAGTATTACCATAACCAATGGAGTAAAATGCAGTCGAAGTCAAGGTTTGACTTTATTTATAAAAAAGATGCGGAACAGCTTATCAAAGATTTTACAGCATTAGGCTTCCCGGAATTTTTACCGGACGGCAAGAGATGCTTCTATGAAGTTCCGTTTAATGATTTTAAAAACAAATTTTAAAAATTATGTTTAACAATATACCGCCGATTACAAGAAATCTCATTATTATAAATGTTATTGTATACTTGGTCGCGAATTTTTTGCTTCCGGATTTATACAATACACTTTCAGGTTTTTATCCTTTTTCTCCTAATTTTAAGTCTTGGCAGATTATTACGCACATGTTTATGCATGCTTCTATTTCCGAATCTATAGGTATAATGCATATTTTATTCAATATGTTTACATTGTTCAGTTTTGGGCCCATTCTGGAGCAAACATTAGGAGACAAAAAATATTTGATTTTATATTTTGCAAGTGGTCTAGGAGCATTCTTCCTTTTTAATTTATGGAATTTTGTGGAAGCTCAGCAAATTATTTCCCGCTTACAAAGCCTTGGCTTCAACGCTTCTGAAGTTTACCCGAAAGCAGCTCTTGATTATGTGGGAAGTATGAAGATTAGCGCTACAACAGCCGAAGGGCAAAAATTGGCTAGTGAATATTATGCCTTATTGAGATCCAAAATGGTAGGAGCTTCCGGTGCTATTTTCGGAGTAATAGCCGCATTTGCAACATTATATCCGGATTCTAAAATTGGAATCATGTTTATTCCGGTTCCAATTAAAGTAAAATACCTGCTGCCTATTATTGTTGTTGGTTCCATTTACCTTGGTATATCCGGGAATGGAGGTGGTGTTGCTCACTTAGCTCACGTAGGAGGTGCTTTGGTGGGGTGGCTGCTGGCAAGAATTTGGAAAAAGCATTTGTATAGATTCAATTAAAATAACATTGTGAAGGTTTTCCGACTCATCCTATTGATTCTACATCTTGGAATTCTATTTTTACTGCTGGGCACTTTATTGAATGCCTATGTTCCACCGAAGGTTTTTCCTTGGTTTAATCTTCTTTCTTTAGGTTTCCCGGTGCTGATTATCTTATATGTCATTCTAACAATATTCTGGGTATTCAGCTGGAAAAAGAGAGCTTTTGTATTCATGTTTATGGGGTTGGCATTTATCAATCCTGTAAAACGATGGGTCAATTATTCCTCTCCTAAAAAAGGGGACACTGACATAAAAGTGGTTTCCTTCAATACCAGAGCAGGAGGTAGAGGAAATGAAGGGATTGCACCTTATCTGAAATCTCAGAACGCAGATGTTATTCTTTTGCAGGAAGATGCCGGGAGAGAATATGAATTTGAAGGCTATCAAAAAGCCAATCCATCTATCGGATTAACTGTTTTGACGAAACATAAAATTATCAGTCAGAAAGTTATCGATCCCCAGGACGAAGATGTAAGAGTTGCCGGCTTAGAGGTCGATATTGAAATTAATGGCAAAGTATACCGGTTTATTGATGTTTATCTTAATCCGTTCCATTTCGAAAAAGAGATGGTGAAGCTTAACGGAAATACCGATGCCAATGAACAAAAGGTAAAAGACGTTATTAAAAGACTTATTCCAACTTTTAAGAAGCATCAGGATCAGGTAGATCTGATCCAGCAATCCATTGAAAGTTCTCCTTATCCTGTTATTCTAACCGGAGACTTCAATTCTGTTCCTAGTTCTTATGAATATTACCATCTTTCTGAAGGACTTGAAGATGCATTTTTAACAGCAGGAAAGGGAAGTGCTACCAGTTTTCATGACTATAAATTCCCTATCAGGATCGACTATGTTTTTTCCTCAAAATCATTACGCGCATTGTCCTATGAAGTAGATCGTTCTGTCAGAATTTCAGATCATTACCCCGTAATTGTAAAGTTTTCAAAAGAGGGTAAGTAATCATAAAAATAGTTAAAGTTTCACTGCTTGGTAGGGTTTTTGCTTAAAAACATCCGTACCAAGACCGTTTTTATGAAGTCGAATCAGATATTACTATTTATACATATCGTTGTTGCTGTTTTACTCTTATGCACATTAGGGAATGCGTGGATTCCTCCTAATCTTTTGGGGACCCTTAATCTTCTCTCTCTTGGTTTCCCTTACATAATGGCAACATATCTTATTCTTACGCTGGTATGGGTCTTTAAAAAACAAAAAATTGCTATTGCCTTTGCTTTGGGGACTCTTGTCTTTGTTAACCCGATCAGACGCTGGGTCAACTTTTCTCCCAAAACAGAAAATTTAAAAACAATCCGTGATATCAAAGTATTGACTTTCAATGTGAAATACGGAGAATATGGCTGGGATAAAGTAAAAGATTATATCAAAGCACAGGATGCTGACATCATTCTTGTGCAGGAAAAAGACACCAATCGCGCATTGAGGAGAGATCTTATAAAATATCCTTCAGTCATTCTGAAAACAAAGCATAAAATTGTAAGACAGGCAGAGCTGATTGATGAAAAAGCACGGGGAAATTCGTTTTATGCTGATATAGATATCAACGGAAAAATTATCAGAATTATAAATGTCTATCTGGAACCCTTCAGACTTCATAAATCTATGTTTACAAAGCTTGATGCACTAGGTTTTGGGAATATTTCTACCTTGTTATCTCATATGACACCTACATTTCAGGCACATGAAGATCAGGTAAAAAGAATCAGAAAGATGGTAGATCTATCACCTTATCCCGTTATTTTAGCCGGTGATTTCAACTCTGTTCCCAATTCTTATGAATATTATAACCTCGGAAAAGATCTTCAGGATGCTTTTTTAGTAGCAGGGAAGGGAAGTGCAAGCAGTTTTCATGATTATAAAGTTCCTTTAAGGATCGATTATATCTTTACTTCGAAATCAATTATTCCACTAAGTTATAAAGTAGACCAGTCTGTGAAATTATCGGATCATTATCCTGTAATTGCAGAATTTCTGCTAAATTAGTTCCATGAAAAATTTACTGTCTGCGATTTTTATTTTTACCATTCTCTTCACCGCCTGCTCTAAGAAAGAATCTCCGGGTTTCGCTGCTGAACAGGATGTTAAGATGCATTATGATACTGTTGCTGTTGATTCCTTTTCTACAGGAGCTGTTTCAGTAGATATTGCCCGTAAGATAAGAATGTCCTCTCCTCAATATCTGGACTCTGTAAAACAGGCTAAAAAGCTTCAGGAAGAAGAAAGTAAGCTTAAAGCAGAGCTTGAAAAAGAGAACAAGGCAAAACAGGAAGAGGAAAAGAAAAAAACAGACGCAGAAAAGAAGAATAAAGCTTCAGAAACACCATCTGCACAAAATACCAAAACAGAATAAATCAAAATCATTAAAAATATATAATATGAAAAAGCAAATCCTTGCAGCGGTAGTGATCTCAATATTCACTGTAGCATGCACAAAATCAACTACAAAAACAGAACAAGTAGAAAGTTCTGACGGCTCAGTTACTACGACCACAACGACAGTTACGGAAACGCCTGACGTTGTTGATAGTGCAAAAGTCAACAAAACAAAAGAAGACGTTAAGAATAAAGTAGATGAAGCTGGAAATAAGATAGATAACGCTGCCCAAAAAGCTAAAGATAAAATTGATGCCACTGCAGACAAGACAAAACAGGATCTTCATAAGGCAGGACAGGATATCAAAACTGAAGCGAACAAAGTTGGGAAAGATATTAAAAGCGGAGCGCAGGAAGTAGGAAAAGATGCAAAAGATGCCGCCAAAAAAGGAGCTTCAAAAGTAGAGGAAGCTGCTAAAAAAGTAAAAGAAGACTTAAGTAAGTAAAATAAAAAGCCGCAATTCAATGAGATTGCGGCTTTTTTTATTCATTAATTTGAAAGAAATATTCTTTCTCTTATTTATTCATTTCCAGCAGGGGCTCAATATATTCACGGTCATTGCTTAGCCTTGGTACTTTATTTTGTCCGCCCAGTTTTCCCTTGGCCTCCAGCCAATGATAGAAAAGGTTGTTTTTAGCAATGTGTACAATAGGTCTTTTAAGAGTTATATTATTGTACCTTTTCGCTTCATAGTCGGAGTTGATGGTCTTTAAATGTTTATCAAAAGCATCAACGAAGCTGTCCAGATTATCCGGATGCTGACTGAACTCAAAGATCCATTTGTGAGCACCCCCTTCATTTTCTTTCATAAACACCGGAGCGCCTGTAAAATCAGTGATTTGTGCTCCTGTAGCCTCACAAGCTCTCGCCAGGGCAGATTCTACATTGGTGATCATCAGTTCCTCCCCAAAAGCATTGATATAGTGCTTGGTTCTTCCTGTTATTTTTATTCTGAAAGGGTTTGTTGAAGTAAAGACTACCGTATCACCTATAAGGTATCTCCATAGACCGCCGTTGGTTGTGATAACCATAGCATAGTTTTTCCCAACTTCCACATCCTCCAGACTTACGACTTTTGGATTCGAAAAATGAAACTGATCCATGGGAATAAATTCGTAAAATATCCCATAATCCAACATCAGAAGCATTTCATCACTGTCAGATCTATCCTGTATACCGAAGAAGCCTTCAGAGGCATTATAAATTTCGTAGTAATTGATGTTTTTTCCGATGATCTGTCGGAATTGCTCCTTGTAGGGCTTAAAGCTGATTCCACCGTGAAAAAACACCTCCAAATTAGGCCACAGCTCAGAAACATTTTCTACATGGGTTTCCTTTAATACTCTTTGAAGAAGAACCATCATCCAGCTGGGCACCCCAAGGATACTTCCCACATCTTCATTTTTCACTTCAGAGGTGATCGCTTTCAGCTTACTTTCCCATTCTCCCATCAAAGAAACCTTCTTGCTGGGAGTTGTCGTTATTTCTACCCAAAACGGGAGATTATCAATCAAAATAGCAGATAAATCGCCAAATTTGGTGTTAAAGTCTGCATACAATTCAGAACTTCCGCCTAAACGTAAGTTTTTATAATTAAAAAGCTGATTTTCAGGGTGATTGTTGGCATAAATGGAAACCATATCTTTTCCGGCTTTCATATGGCAGTATTCAAGACTTTCCGTTGAAATAGGAATGAATTTACTTTTCGCATTTGTTGTTCCGGAAGATTTTGCAAAATGTTTGATATAACCGGGCCAGCTTACATCCTTTTGTCCCTGTCTTGCTTTTTCAATATAAGGTTCCATTTCTTCATACGTAACAATAGGAACTTTATTTTTAAAATCCTGATAACTTGATATAGAATTGAATCCGTATAATTTACCATACTCCGTATCTTTTGCATGAAACAGCTGAGAAAAGAGTATACCTTTCTGTGTTTCAATGGGATGGTCCATGAAATTTTGTATCTGATCTATCCTTTGACGGATAAACCAATTGACTACAGTATTGAAAAGTGCTTTGGTTGCCATTCCAACAAATATAATGATATTTGAATTTTCAGGAAATTTTTTCAGAAATTAAATAAAAAAACCGTTACATATTTTGTAACGGTTTGATATTTAGATTTTTGTTTCTTAGCAATACTCATCGTATGCTGCCTGAAGGTTGGCTGCAATAGCTCCTGCAGGGTTTCCTTCGATGTGGTGTCTTTCCAGCATGTGAACCAATTCACCATCTTTGAAAAGTGCTACGCACGGAGAGCTCGGTGGGAATGGAGCAAGGTGTTTTCTTGCTTCTACCACAGCTTCTGTATCGAATCCTGCAAATACAGTTGTTAAGTGATCCGGTTTTTTATCTCCTGTCAAAGAGTATACTACCCCTGGTCTTGCAGCTCCTGCAGCACATCCACATACGGAGTTGATTACCAATAGTGTAGTTCCAGACTGCTTCAGTGCATCTTCTACCTGAACCGGAGTTGTTAAATCCTGGAAACCTTTATCTGTAAGCTCTGCCTTCATTGGCATTACTAAATCTGTTGGATACATATATTTTGTTTTTTATCGTTACAAAGTTAAGAAATTCTTTGCGTTTGTTCAATATATAAAAACTATCAATCGTTTAGTCATATAAAATTAACCAGATATTAATATTGTAATAATATTAAAAAAATGATGAATTAAAATTAGGAATAATAAAATATTAGTATTAAATTTGAAATGATTCTGAAAAACAAACGACCATGAAAAAAACATTTAAGGCTTTCCCTCGAGCAATCAATCACTTAAATACTTTCTGAAATATGGTAGTATCTTAATTCTTTTTTTTTAGTTTAGAATCAAAACTGATTAACAAACTTTAATATCCAAGAAAACGAAGCCCGAAACTGAAAAGTTCCGGGCTTGTTTAATCAAATCGATATGCAAAGGTTGTATATCCTTAGTTATGGAATGAGATACGTGTTGTGTGAGATTTGAAATCAATCCAAATCCCGGAACCCGGATCACATTATGAAAGGAGCTTCTTAACCATCTCGGAAATACTTTTTCCGTCTGATTTTCCGGCTAATGCTTTTGAGGCAGCTCCCATTACCTTCCCTAAATCTTTAAGAGATTCAGCTCCGGTTTCAGAAATAATATTTTTTATTTCTGTTTCTAATTCTTCAGCAGAAAGCTGCTTAGGTAAAAATTTCTCAATGACTTTCATTTGAGCGTCTTCTACTTCCGCCAGATCCTGTCTGCCCTGAGCTGAAAACTGCTCAAAAGAATCTTTACGCTGTTTGATCATTCTTTGCAGAATAGCGATCTCCTGTTCAGCAGAAACTTCAGCGCCTCTAGCTTCTGTTTTTAAAAGAAGAATTTGTGATTTTACAGCACGAAGAGAGTCCAGAGCGACTCTGTCTTTTTCTCTCATGGCCGTTTTTATAGCCTCACTGATGATATTTTCTAAACTCATAAATTTATAATTTGAGAATTTGAGAATGAAACAATTTGAAAATAATAAAAGCAATGGTAAATGATTGAGCTTTATATTATTAATTAAAATAATTAGCTAATACACCGAATTCATACTTTCTAACAGTTGGTTAATTTTCAAATTCTCAAATTATTCCATTTTCAAATTAATTCTAGTCTACGTCTTTATTTAAAAATCTGTTTTCTCTGATCTGCATAGATCCATTGTTATCAGATAGATACGTGTTGATATTCTGGTCTGAAGCATTGGTTCCGTCGATCGAAATATTTTTTCTTTTGAAAGCAGGAATAGATTCAAATTCACTATTGCTGTCAAAATTCTGGTAGCGCGAATTGAATTCTTTTAATTTATTTCTTCTTTCAACCACTCTATCCTGATCCATCGTTTTATTCACAAACGTGAATTCTGATTCTTCAGTTTGAGGGGCTTGAATTTCTGTCTTATTTTCAAAAGTTGATCTTGTTTCTGCCTTTGGTTCTTCCTGTTTCTGGTAGAATGTTTCAATCTTTTGAGCAGGCTCAGCTACTGCAGCATTCGAAGGGGTATTAAATTCTGCTTTTGGCTGTCCAAAATCTGTATTGGGCTCATTTCTGACAGGCTCGTTGACAAAGAAGCTGAATTCAACAGATTTTTCCTCTGAAAAAGAATTGCTGAATGTGCTTCCAGACTGCGGCTCATCTTTTTTATTTTCAAAATCAAATGAGAAAGACTGGATCTCAAGATCGTTCGGGTCTTCATTTTCTTCATCAATAGACAATAAGCTGTATTCCTGATCGCCTTCTTCTTCGTTTCTCCAGTGTTGTTCAGGGGTATTTACTGTGTTTTCCTCTTTATCAAAGAATCTTACATCAGTTTTAATTTCTTCCTCCTCAATAATCATTTTTTTTTCAATAGATGTCACCTTGAACTGTGGAGTATTGTGGTCTTCATCATCTAATCTGAAATGATTGCTTCTATTGGTGTCATATGCGGTCTCTGGAGCAGATTCTCTTTCCTCTCTTGTTTTGAAAGGAGAGTTTTTTGGAGCTTCGAAACTATCGTTAAGACTGATTCTGATTTTCTCAGTAGGGCCTGCAAATTTCTTGTTATCATTAGAGAATCCTGTTGCAATAACAAGAACGCTTACAGCATCTCCCAATTCTTCATCAGCACCCACCCCGAAGATGATATCTGCGGTATTTCCTGCTTCTTTCTGAATATGATCCATAATGATACCGATCTCATCCATGGTTACTTCTTCTGCACCGCTTCTGATCAACAATAGAACATTCTTAGCTCCTGTAATCTTATTGTCATTCAATAATGGGGAGTCAAGAGCTTTTCTTACTGCTTCTTCAGCTTTATTCTCTCCTGAAGCTGTTCCTGTAGACATAAGAGCTGTTCCGGAATTCTGAAGTACAGATTTAGCATCTCTAAAGTCAATGTTTACATCAAAATAACCCGTAATAACCTCTGCCATTCCTTTGGCAGCATTGGCTAAGACTTCATCAGCTTTGGAGAATCCCTGTTTGAATCCAAGGTTTCCAAACTGTTGTCTTAATTTATCATTGTTGATAACAATTAATGAATCAACATTATTTTTTAATTTTTCAAGACCGTTTTCAGCCTGGTCTAGTCTTCTTTTCCCTTCAAAACTGAAAGGAACAGTGACAATACCTACTGTTAAGATCCCCATGTCTTTTGCTACTTTGGCAATAACAGGGGCTGCTCCGGTACCGGTACCACCACCCATTCCGGCAGTGATGAACACCATTTTGGTGTTTTGGCCCATAGCGGCTTTGATATCTTCAATACTTTCGATTGCTGATTTTTCTCCCACTTCAGGGTCAGCACCAGCACCAAGACCTTCTGTGATTGTTGTTCCTAACTGAACTTTATTAGCAACGGGGTTATTATCTAAAGTTTGAGCATCCGTATTACAGATCACGAAATCAACTCCGTGAATTCCTTTTTCGTACATGTGCTTCAGAGCGTTGTTTCCACCGCCCCCTACACCGATTACTTTTATGATGGATGAATTTCCTTTTGGCAAATCAAATGAAAATCCTTGTGTACCTATATTTTCCATAACTATACTTTTAATAATTGATAACTGATAGATGATAGATGATAATTGGTGAACGATATTCGTTTTAAGTTAATAAATATTAATTTATTTTACGTATAATTCATCAAAATCTTTTATCATTTATGTTTATTCTACTTCTTCAAAGAATTTTTTTACTTTTTCCATAAGCGACTGCCCGAAAGTCAGTTTCGCTTTTCTGTTTTCTTGCTTTTCTCTCTCAAAAGACTGTTGCTCCTGAACAGGTGTTGCCTGCTGAACGGGTTGAACAGTTTCTGCCTGTGCCACAGCGACTTCAGGTTTTGGCTGTTCAGTGACAGTTTCTACTTCTTCATCAATATTCTGTCTTTTGTCTCTGATCTTTAAACTCTCCATCAGTAACCCGATAGACGTAGCAAATTCAGGACCTTTCAGATATTGATTTTTATCGTTGGCGATATATTCATTCGCAAAACCGATTCTGCTGTCAAAACCTGTGGTATAATTGGCCAGCTGACGAAGATGCTTTAAGTTTGAACCCCCACCGGTAAGAACAATTCCGGCAATCAGTTTTTTCTTTTGTTCAAAAGCTCCGTACGCTTTCAGCTCCGTATTTACCATTTCCAAAACTTCTTCTACTCTCGCATTGATAATCTGTGCCAGAGTTTTTAAAGAAATTTCTTTATCCGGTCTTCCATGAAGCCCGGGAATGGTTACAAAAGTACTGTCTTTTTCTAATTCGGGAACAGCCGAACCAAACTTTACTTTCAGTTGTTCTGCATGTTTCTCTATAATGGAACAGCCTTCTTTGATATCTTCGGTAATAATTCCGCCTCCGTAGGGAATAACACAGGTATGACGGATGATATTATCTTTAAATATGGCAATATCTGTTGTACCACCACCAATGTCTACAATGGCTACACCGGCTTCTTTTTCTTCTTTTGTAAGAACAGCTTCTGAAGAGGCTAGTGGTTCCAACGTAAGAGCTTCCATTTCTAATCCTGCTTCACGAACGCATCTTGCAATGTTTCTGATGCTGCCCATTTGGCCTACTACGACATGGAAGTTTGCTTCTAAACGTTTTCCGTGCATCCCAACGGGTTCCTGAATTTCACCCTCGGAATCCACTTTATATTCTTGAGGAAGTACATGGATAATTTCTTCTCCAGGAAGCATGACCAGTTTTTTTACCTGATCTTTCAATGCTTCGATGTCATCGTCTGTAATAAATTTATCAGGATGTTCACGCATAATATAATCGGAGTGCTGCAGAGAACGAATGTGTTTTCCTGCAATACCTACCGTAACTTTGCGGATAGGAACTCCAGCACTGGATTGTGCTTCGGATACTGCAGCCTTGATTGAATTAATGGTTTGCGAAATATTATTCACAATACCTTTATGAACACCAAGACTTTTAGCTTTTCCTACACCGAGAACTTCTATTTTCCCGTGTGCATTCCTTCTTCCGACAATCGCGACTATCTTTGTTGTCCCGATGTCCAGACCTACTGAATACTCTTGATTTTCCATTTTTATATCGATTTGATTTTTTCTACTTTTTTCCTTTAAGGAGGATCTCCTATTTGTGTATTAAATGTGCTGAATAACTTATTCTATTTTTACTTTTGCCTTTGGCTTTGGTTTGGACAGGGCCTTAGCGGTTGATTTTTTCTCTGTTTTTTTCGTCTCTTTTGTATGTGTTTTTGTATTTTCTTTTGGTTTTGCGGGTGTGGAGCTTGTTTTTTTTGTTTCCGCTAGTTTTAGCTTGATCTCTGTCTTCTTACCAGAAGTTGAAGAAGAAGGGACTTTTGCCAGTTCCATTTTTCCAGCTTTCAAAATACTGTCGTTTTCCTTAAAATAAGGGTTTAAGGTAGTGACAATCTGGTTCTGATATTTTACAGAAACCATGCTGTACTTCTGAGGATCCTGATATACCAGATATTTTTCCACGAAGGTTTTAAATCCTTTTACTTTAAAATCAATATTATCCAGATCTCCGATTTCTACTCTGTAATTTCCTTCACTCGTCAGAAGATTATAGCTTTCTTTATATTTTGAAATCCCAATGAAGTATTTCTTGCTAAAATCATCTTTATCTATCTTTTCAACCAGTTCTGCCAGTTTCTCATATTCATCCGGCTGTACATTTCCGGTTACCAGCATACAAGGATGCGAATACGTCCTTGAAATAGGGAATTCAATTCCTTTTTCATCCACATAAAAGTCTTTCCCATCTTTGTTAAGTCTGAAAACCGGTACTCTCTGTTTGATATCCAGATTCAGCTTCCCATTCAGATTCAGGTAGACATTAGCACTGTCAACGGCTGGAAGAGAATTAATCTTTTTTTCTAAAGATGGGATATTAAGATCTCCAACGTTTCCTGATGGGTTTTCTTTTTTTACAATCTCCCTGATATCTTTTTCATCGACGAAATAAACCGGAGTTTTCTCGCTCATTTTTACAGAAATCTTATTGTCCGTAATCTGTTGGTGGCTGAATCTCTTCAACGAGAAACTCAGTAACAATCCAAGGATGATTACGGTGACAGCAATTTTTAATATTCTGTATTTATTTTTCATATTTTTTCTTCGCGAGCATTGCGTTTATACTCAAATTTTCTCTATCCATTCACAAATAGGGTCATACAGGGTGTCTATATTTCCTGCGCCTACTGTAAGGAGGATATCAAAATCTTTTTCTTTTATTTTTTCAAAAGCATCGGATAATGTCGATACTTCTTTTTTATCTAATGTTACTTTGTCCAGCAGCCAGCTTGAGGTAACTCCTTCAAAGTTCTCCTGAAGCTCTCTTGCAGGGTAAATGTCAAGCAGAATAAGTTCATCTGCTTTGCTTAAACTCTCTGCAAACCCGTCTGCGAAATCTCTTGTTCTGCTGAAAAGGTGGGGCTGGAAGACTACCAGTAGTTTTTTATCAGGGTAAAATGTTCTGATGGAGCCTATTACAGCATTGGTTTCTGTAGGATGGTGGGCATAGTCATCAATATAAATTTTACCGTTTGGATAAATATGTTTGGTATATCTTCTTTTAATTCCTTTAAAGTTGGCAATTGCTTTTTTCAGCGTATCAAAATCTGCGCCTAAATTATGCAGAATAGCCAGGGCTACAGTAGCATTTTCCACATTATGGATTCCCGGAATTTCCCATACAAAATCCTTTATCGTTTCCGTTGGAGTATGGAAATCAAAATAGATTTTATCATGATCCATACGCAGATTGTCTGAATAATAGTCTGCAGGCTCATTCACCGCATAAGTTTGATGTCCTCTGCCAATTTCTACTCCTTTTCTTACAAAGAGCTGCTTGTCTTGAGGGACCAAAGCGGCAAACTGTCTGAATCCTTCTTCAATATGGCTCTTGTCTCCATAAATATCCAGGTGATCAGCATCCGTAGAAGTTACTACAGCCCAATCCGGGGATAGGCTTAGGAAGCTTCTATCATATTCATCAGCTTCCACTACGGAATAAGTAGATCCGTTGTACAGGAAGTTGGATTTAAAGTTTTCAGAAATGCCCCCTAAAAAGCATGAGAAGGGAAGATCTGCTTCTTTGCACAAATGAGCCACAAGGGTTGACGTTGTTGTCTTTCCATGGGTTCCTGCAATGGCGATACAATCTGTATTTTCTGTAATTAATCCTAAAACCTTAGCTCTTTTCAACACTTCAAACTGATTTTGGTTGAAATAATCCAAAATTCCAAGCGTTTTGATGGCTGGAGTATAGATCACCAATGTATCTTCTTTCTGAAGGGAAGTGATCCTTTCATCAATATGATCTTCAAAAACAATATCAATCCCTTCGTTCATCAGATTCTGAGTCAATTTTGTATTGGTTTTGTCGTACCCCAATACTTTTTTTCCGGATGCATTGAAATAGCGCGCCAATGCACTCATTCCGATACCTCCGATTCCAACGAAGTAAAAAGTCTGATATGTTTGTAAATTATTCATTTATTTATTTAAAAATTTTCACTTTGTCATTTCGATGAGGGATGAATCTCAATATAGATTCTTCACTACATTTCATTCAGAATGACAAACATTCATTTATTGTATCACTTTAAAAATCTCGTCTACAATCTCTTTTGCGGCGTTTGGCTTGGCAAAATATTTCAGATTGTCGGACATTTCTTTTCTTACGCTTTCATTTTCGCAGATCTCTGATAATGTATTCCAGAATTTTTCCTGCATTTCAGAGTCTTTTACCATTTTGGCCGCATTTTTTTCAACAAGGTTCATGGCATTTTTGGTTTGGTGGTCTTCCGCTGCAAAAGGGAAAGGAACCAAAAGGACCGGTTTTTGTGCTACAGCCAGCTCTGAAATGGCAATGGCTCCGGCTCTCGAAACGATGATATCCGCTGCAGAATATGCCAGCTCCATGTCTTTGATAAATTCTAGGATCTGAATATTTCTGGTATCTATATCTTTTGTTTCGTCTAAAATATCTTTATAATCAAGCTTTCCGGTCTGCCAGATCAGCTGATAGTCTTTGTCTACTATTTCTTTTAAATGAGATTTCCAGGCATTGTTCAATGTTCTGGAGCCTAAAGAACCACCCACAGATAATATCGTAAGTTTATCTTTATTCAGTCCCATTTTCTCTTTTGCCTGAGCAGTGTTCTGCATTCCTGAAATAATGTTTTCACGAATGGGATTTCCCAGGAATTTTATTTTTTCTGCCGGAAAACCTTCTACTTTTGGATAGGCTGTGAAAACAGCTTTTGCTTTCTTGCTTAAAATTTTGTTGGTTACTCCTGCATGGGCATTCTGCTCCTGTATGAAAATCGGGATTCCCATTTTGCTTGCCTCATAAAGAGCCGGTCCGCTGGCAAATCCCCCTGTTCCTACTGCAAAATCCGGTGCGAAGTTTTTGATAACCCTTTTAGATTTTGATAAACTCTTCAGAATCTTGAAAGGCAGTCCCAAATTGGACAAAAGGTTTCCTCTGTCGATTCCGGCGATATCAATTCCTTCTATTGTATAGCCTGCCTGAGGAACTTTTTCCATTTCCATTTTTCCGTTGGCACCAATGAACAAAAATTCTGCATCAGGAAATCTTTTTTTGATCTCATCAGCAATGGCGATGGCAGGGAAGATATGTCCTCCTGTTCCTCCGCCTGATAATAGTATTTTCAATTTTTTGTTCATGTTAAGCGATATCGTTTATTTCTGCTACACTTTGTTTTTTGCCCATTCCTTCTTCATCATAAATCTGTATTCTTGAGCTTATATTTAAAATAATACCTAATTGTAAATAGGTTACCAGCATTGAGGTTCCTCCATAACTGATCAAAGGCAGCGGCTGCCCTGTTACCGGAATCAGGTTCACGGCAACAGCTATGTTTACCGAAAGCTGAATAAAGATCATTACCCCGAGACTGAGCACGAGCAGGGATCCAAAAAATGCAGGCATTTTACTGGCGATCATTACGATCCGTATCATCATAATCAGGTATAAACAGATCAGAAAAGCAGCGCCTATCACGCCATATTCTTCTACAATCACAGCGAAGATAAAGTCGGAGGCAGACTGTGGAAGCATTTGCTTCAATGCACTTTTTCCGGGTCCCATTCCGGTAATCCCACCATGTACAATGGCTGCTTTAGCCTGCATTACCTGATAGTTTTTCGCTTTTATGCTTTCATCATCTACATCGGCTGATTTTGCTTTGCTTGAGGTAAATGTTTCTACACGGCTCATCCATGTGTGAACACGGTTTCCGCCGATCATGTTCGTATTCAGGGCTATTAGTAAAAATAATACAATGGCTATAAATGAGGCAGAAATAAATCCTGCAATGTATTTCCAGTGAAGCTGCCCTATAATAAGAACAATCACAGAAACCATTAAAATCATTAATGCTGTAGAACCGTTATCTTTTGCTACCAATACGAAAACAAGGAGGATAGGCCCGAAAATATACATGATATTCTCTATCGGAAGTCTTTCTCTTGTTATCTTTTTGGTTAAATATCTGCACAGATAGATGATTAACATTAAAAAGGCGAACGATGAAGGCTGAAAGGAAATCGGGGTTCCCGGAATTTTCAGCCATCTTGAAGCACTGGCCCCATCAATGGTCTGTCCTGTAAACATGGTAACGATCAGTAAAACAACCATCAGACCGAGCAGAATACTGCTGAGCTTTCCGATGTATTCGTATTTTACGGTTCCTGCCAGTCTCATAATTCCTAATCCTAGGACTACAAAGAACATATGTTTGATAACGTGACCTGTTGTGGTCCCGTTATTGACAATGTATTCTAGATTTGAACTTGCAGAGTATACGGGGAAAATAGAGAAAATGGAGATCACAAGGATGACCATCCAAAGTACTTTATCGCCCTTTAGAAATTCAAATCTGCTTTCTGTGTTCTGTTCGTCCATATTGATTGTATTGATGTATGATGTACGAAGTAAAATGTACTTTTACATCCAACATTTACATTTATTTTAATACCTGCTCTTTAAACTGGCGTCCTCTGTCTTCATAGCTTTTGAACAGGTCAAAGCTTGCACAGCACGGAGATAATAAAACAGTATCGCCTTTTTTAGCCAGTGATTTTGAAATTTTCACGGCTTCTTCCATACTTGAAGTATCATAAATGAATTCTTTTTTGTCTTTAAAGAACTCAATGATCTTTTTATTATCAACTCCCAGGCAAACAATTGCCTTTACTTTTCTTTTGACTAAATCTTCAATTTCCGTGTAGTCATTTCCTTTGTCTAATCCACCAACAATCCAAACGGTTGGTGTTTTCATACTTTCCAGAGCATAGTAAGTGGCATTCACATTGGTTGCTTTGCTGTCATTGATGTATTTTACGTTATCAATTTCAGTTACAAACTCTAATCTGTGTTCCACTGCCTGGAATGTCATCAATGAATGTCTGATGCTTTCATTGTTGATTTTTAATATCTTACCGGCAATAGATGCTGCTAAGCTGTTGGCTACATTGTGATTTCCCAATAGAGACAATTCATCAACCTTCATTGTGAATTCGTCTTTCATTTTTACCACAATTTCATCTTCATTAATGAAACCTCCTTCCGGTAACTTCTCTTTTATTGAGAAAGGAATCATTTTAGCCTTTATTTCAAGCTTTTCAAGAAGATTTTTGCTCATTTCATCATCTTTGTTGTAGATGAAGAAATTATCATTTTCCTGATTTTCAGTGATTCTGAATTTTGCCAACGCATATTCTTCATAGTTGTAGTTGTACTGATCCAGGTGATCCTGAGACAGATTCAACAATAAAGAGATATACGGTCTGAAATTCTGAATATCATCCAACTGGAAAGAGCTTACTTCCAGGACATAATATTCATGGTTTTCATCTGCAACCTGCTTGGCAAAGCTATATCCGATATTTCCACCCAAACCCACATTCAATCCGTCATTTTTCAGGATATAGTAGATCAGGGAAGTCGTTGTTGTTTTTCCGTTGCTTCCTGTAATGGCGATGATCTTAGCGTCTGTAAATTCAGAAGCAAATTCAATTTCAGAGGAAAGTCTGATTCCTTTTTCATGAATTTTATAAATGATCTCCGCTTTTTTCGGAATTCCAGGGCTTTTTACGATCCAGTCAGCATTTAAAATCCTTTCTTCATCGTGGTTTCCTTCTTCAAATTCAATTTCATTATCGGTAAGAAACTGCTTATAGTTATCCTTAATGGCTCCTTTATCTGAAAGAAATACTTCCAGACCTTTCTTTTTAGCCAAATAAGCAGCGCCGCATCCGCTTTCTCCACCTCCTAAAACAACTATTTTCATATTATTCTGATTTAATGATTAAAAGATTTAATGATTAAAAAAATTCTTCAATGTTTCAATCTTTTAATTTTTAAATTGGTTTTTTATCTCATTTTTAATGTGATCAGACACACAATAGCCAGTATTACTCCAATGATGATCATTCTGTTCACGATTTTACTTTCATGAAATCCTTCTTTCTGATAATGATGGTGTAATGGTGACATTTTGAATAGTCTATTGTTTTGGGCATATTCCAACCCATATTTTCTTTTTCTGTATTTGAAAACAATGACCTGCAGCATCACAGATACATTTTCAATCAGGAAGATTCCGCATAATACAGGAATCAACAATTCTTTTCTTAAAATAATGGCTAGTACAGCAATCACTCCTCCCAGCATTAAACTTCCGGTATCTCCCATGAAAACCTGTGCGGGATAAGTGTTGTACCAGAAGAATCCGATCACGGCACCTACCATTGCCACCGCAAAAATGGTGGTTTCTCCCATATTCGGAAGGAACATGATATTGAGATAGTCTGCAAAGATGATGTTCCCGGAAAGATAGGCGAAGAGAGCCAGCGAGAGCAGTATAATAGCACTGGTTCCTGCTGCGAGACCATCGATTCCGTCTGTAATATTGGCTCCGTTTGAAACCGCTGTTACAATGAAGATCACAATAGGAATAAAAACAATCCATGCCCATTCATGAGCATCCTTATCATTCATCCAAAACAAAATTCCACTATAATCGAATTCATTATTCTTTGCAAAAGGAACGGTAGAAACAGTAATTTTTTCTGTAGGCATAAAGTTTTGCTCTACATTGTTTCTGTTTACCACTTTCGCATCTGCATATTTTCTTTTAACGGTGATGTCCGGGTGGAAATACATTGTAATTCCGACAATTAGCCCTAATCCGACCTGTCCTACAATTTTGAATTTTCCACTTAACCCGTCTTTATTTTTTTTAATTTTCTTTAAATAATCATCAAGGAAACCAATGGCGCCCATCCAGAACATTGAAACCAGCAACAGAACAATATACACATTGGTAATTCTTGTAAACAGCAATACGGGAATGATGGTTGCCAAAATAATGATAAGGCCTCCCATGGTAGGAGTTCCTTCTTTCTGTTTTTGACCATCCAATCCTAGATCACGCACCAATTCTCCCATTTGTTTTGTTCTCAGGTAATTGATTACTCTTTTTCCGTAGACAAGAGCAATAATCAAAGAGAATAAGACAGCCATTCCGGCACGGAAGGAGATGTATTTCAACAGTCCTAATCCGGGAATGTGAATTCCATGGTTGGTTAGATATTCGTATAGATAGTATAGCATAGTTTCAATTGTTAATAAATGATCATTGATAATAGATAAATGATTAAATCAGTTATTATTTATCGACTATCGTTTATAATTTATTTGGACATTAATTTCCAAAGCTCATTAATTACTTCTTTGTCATCAAAATGATGTTTCACCCCATTGATCTCCTGATAGGTTTCGTGGCCTTTTCCGGCAACCAAAACGATATCTTTAGGTTCTGAAAACTTTATGGCCATTTTTATGGCTTCTCTTCTGTCCGGTATTGAAGTGTATTTGCTGAAGTTTTGAGGTTCAACGCCTGCTTCAATTTCTTTAATAATCTGTGCCGGATCTTCTGTTCTCGGGTTGTCTGAAGTGATGATTGCCAATGTTGATTTTTTAGAGGCAATATTCCCCATTTCAGGTCTTTTGGAATGGTCTCTGTCTCCTCCGCAGCCAAACACGGTGATTAATCTTTCGTTTTTGGTTCTGATATCGTTGATGCTGTCCAGAATGTTTTCCAATGCATCCGGAGTATGTGCATAATCTACGATAAAGAAAATTCCACCATCGGATTTGAATGTTTCAAATCTTCCGGAAACTCTTTTTAATTTGCTGATCGCCTGAAGAATTTCATCCTGCTCAAAACCAAGTTCCACAGCAATTCCGAATACAAGCAGCAGATTGTATACATTGAATTTCCCGGTAAGTGTCGTCCAGAATTCTTTTCCGTTGAAGTTCAACAGCATTCCGTTGAAATCCACTTCCAATAATTTCCCGTGATAATCTGCCATGGTTTTCAGAGCATAAGACTTCTTTTTGGCCTTAGTGTTCTGAAGCATGACATTTCCATTCTTGTCATCCACATTGGTGATGGCAATGGCTGTATCTTCTAATTGATCAAAGAATCTTTTCTTTGTTTTTAAATATTCTTCGAACGTTTTATGATAATCTAAATGATCATGTGTAAGGTTGGTGAAACCTGCTATTTTGAAGTGTAATCCTTCAATTCTGTTCTGAGCAATACCGTGTGAGCTTACTTCCATGAAGGCAAATTCACATCCTTTTTCTACTGCTTCAGCCAAAATCCTGTTGATTGTAATCACATCAGGAGTAGTGTGTGTTGCCGGAATAATTTCTTCACCAATTCTGATCTCAACAGTGGAGAGTAAAGCAGAATCATATCCTAAGTTTTTGAATACATCAAAAAGTAGGGTAGAAACAGATGTTTTTCCGTTAGTTCCTGTAACGCCAATCAGTTTTAGTTTCTGAGATGGGTTTCCATAGAAGTTGGAAGCGAGATGGCCCAATGCTTTAGATGAATCTTTCACTTTGACATAGGTGACATTTTCTGCCAATGTCTCAGGAAATTCTTCGCAAACAATTGCTGCAGCTCCTTTTTCAATAGCAGATACAATGAATGTGTGACCATCCACCACTGTTCCTCTCATCGCAACATACAGAGCGTTTTCTGTAACCTTTCTGCTGTCAATCACCAACTCAGTAACCTCACGGTTGCTATCACCGTGGATTTCCAGTACTGGGATTCTGTTTACTAATTCTGTTATAATCATCTTTATCAATAGAGCTTAACTCTATTTTGGTTTATATCACTCTTTTGGAGTTCTGTTTCTTTAATTTTGCAGAGACAAATAAATTCTCTGATTCTTACTGATCGTTGTGCCTTCCAGCGGGAATTGTTCTTTGATTCTTCCCACTCCTTTATAGTCGACACGGTATCCTAAGTTTTCCAATTGCGGGATTACGTTTTTACCGATTAATCCTACTACATTGGGCATTTGTTTATCATTAACTGCTACTTTTACGTTAGGTTCAACCATTTTGCTCAGGTTTACCTTTTTGTCTACGAGCATTTCTTTTTCAATATTCTGAGGGGTCTTCAGGAATGTTTTTCCTGCAATTTCCTTAAAGACTGGTGCTGAAACGGAACCTCCATAAAATCCTATAGATGTATTGGGCTCACTTATCATTACATAGCAAGTGTATTTGGGTGCGTCTGCCGGATAAAATCCTGCAAATGATGCTCTGTATTTCATAGGGCCGGGAAGCCAATATTCAAATCGGGCGGTTCCGGTTTTTCCTGCCATTTTAAGATTCGGGGTAAAGATGCTTCGTCCTGTTCCTTTTTCTACTGCTTTGGTTAAGGCGTTAGTCATCATTTTAATCGCTTTTTCAGAAGCCATTTTATTGACCATTACTTCAGGCTTGGCATTGTACATCACCTTGCCGTCTTTCATGATTTTATCGATGAATAAAGGCTTAAGCATTTTCCCTCCATTAGCAACTCCATTGTAGAATGTTGTTAATTGCAGAAGATTGATATTAGAAGAGTATCCGTAAGAAATAGAGGCCAGTGTTGCTGCGTTCCATCTCTTGTTTTGTGGAGTAACAATCTTTGGTTTTGTAATTCCCGGAAGTTCAATGTCCATTTTGTCGAATAATTTCCAACGTTTCAGGTGGTCAAGGAAAATCTGTGGCTTTTCTGCGTAATACTTTGTGATCAGCTTTGAAGTTCCTACGTTGCTGGATTTCGCCAATACATCACTGATGTCGTAAGTTCCTCCTCCGTGACCATCAGAGATTCTTTGTTTTGCATATACCCAAACTCCGTTTCCTACATTTACTGTTGTATTTTCATCGATAAACCCGTCATCCATTGCTGCTAAAAGCGAAATGGTTTTAAAAGTGGATCCCGGTTCAATATTATCTTTCAGTGCGTAGTTGTAAGAGTCTTCGTAATCTCCTGAATCTGTTCTTCTTAAGTTGACAAGGGCGCGTACTTTTCCGGTTTCAACCTCCATCACAATTACGGTACCATGTTTTGCTTCAAAATGGATCAGCTGCTTCTCCAGAGCGGAGTGTGCAATGTCTTGAATTCTAAGGTCTAAGGTGGTGTAGACATCTTCTCCATCTACAGGTTCCTGAACTTTCCAGAAGTCGATTGGTTTCCATTGTGAAGAGTTGATTCTCTGCTCCAGTCTTTTACCGTTAGTTCCTGTCAGATATTTTGAGAAAGCTCCTTCCAGTCCGGATCTAAGTTCTCCGTTATCCATACCGATGGTTCCGGCTCCGATTTCTGAAGTGGCCAATTCTCTTTTATAATTTCTGTCGACAATGAATCCGCCTTTATTTTTACCTCTTTTGAAGATTGGGAATTTTCTGATTCTGTCGTATTGGTCAAAATCAAGCCCTTTTACCAAAGTGTAGTATTGGTTTTTCTTTTTCTTCTGCTCGTCAAATTTCTGTCTGAATTCTCCTCTGGACTTTCCGAACATTTTGCTCAGAGAATCTGTCAATGCTCCAATGCTGTTGGAGTACACCGTATCTTTCATCGTTTTGAAGTCAAGATAGATGTCATACCGCATCACCGTTGTGGCGAGAATAGAACCGTCGGAGGCAAAAAGATTACCGCGGGCAGCCTTTAAAGTGGCTTCGCGATAATTTTTATTAATGTAATCATCTTTAATTTCCTGGACATTAGTATTCTGAAGGATAACAATCCTTGCCAAGAACATTACAAACACGCACAAAGCTACCACTGCAAAGAGGTAGCCCCATCGTAACGTTTTCTTACGCTTATTGTCATATTCATTTTGCTTTTGCATCTGTACTGTCCAGTTTTATTAGCAATTTGTGAGGGTGGTTTTCCAGGGTCATCAATGAATCCCGGGCGACTTCTTTCCCCAGCTCTGATTCCATTTTCACTTTGATCAGCTTACTCTGGGCGTAAGCGTTTCTCGATTTATATTCTTCTGTTTCTTCCTTTAAGGCGTTTACAATTTTAATTTTCTTATTGACGAGATGGTTCGTATAAATCATGGACATCATCAGTATAAACAACAAGAGAAAATACCTGTAATGTATTTTGATCTCATCACGATTCAGAAAGTTTCCTTTTATAATATCTATAAAAGTGAGTCTTTTCTGGGGGCGATTTGTTGTTCTTTTTGCCACTATTATTTTTTATAATTGATAAATAATGATTGATCTTTTACAATCATTGATCACTTATCGGTTACCATTTTATACCTTTATTCCTGTTCTCATTTTGGCACTTCTTGCTCTTGAGTTTTCTTCGATTTCCTGATTGTCAGGAATGATGGCTTTACTCTTTATCAATTCGAATGCCTTTTTATAGTTTCCGTAGATATCTCTTTCCGGTTCTCCTTCGAACATTCCGTTTTTCAGGAATCTTTTTACCAAACGGTCTTCCAGAGAGTGGTAAGAAATAACGACTAATCTTCCTTCCTGTTTCAATACGTTGAAAGCCTGAACCAACATTTCTTTCAATACTTCCAGTTCCTGGTTTACCTCAATTCTTATCGCCTGGAAAAGCTGAGCATAGAACTTATTTACTTTATGAGGCGGAATATAGCTGAAAAGCTTTTTCAGATCCTCCGTAGTATTTATCGTTTTGATCTTTCTATGATGAACGATTTCTCTTGCCAGCTTTCTTGCTTCTCTTAGTTCTCCATAATGATAGAAAAGATCTGCAAGCTCACTTTCTTCATATTCATTGATTACTCTTTTGGCATCAAGATTCTGCATTACATTCATTCTCATATCCAAAGGAGCATTGCTTCTTGTGGAAAATCCTCTGTCTGCTTCATCAAACTGGTGAGATGAAACACCTAAGTCTGCCAGAACACCGTCTACCTGAGAAATTCCGTACATCAGTAAAGAGTTTTCCAGAAATCTGAAATTCTGATTTACCAATGTAAACCGTGGATCATCAATTGTATTTTTAAGTGCATCCAGGTCCTGATCAAAACTGAACAATCTCCCTTTATCGGATAGTCTGCTCAAGATCTCTCTTGAATGGCCTCCTCCTCCAAAGGTGCAGTCCACATATATTCCGTCAGGATTCGTCACCAAATCATCAACACTCTGCTTCAACAAAACGGGGTTATGATACATGCTTAATTGTGTTTTTTATTTAATAATAATCAATTAATAACCTACTAAAGTTATTCTTCATCGAAAGAACCCATCACATCTTCTGCAAGGCTTGCAAATTCAGTTTCATTGGTGGAAATTACCTTTTCATAGGCATCTTTATCCCAAATTTCGAAGAGCTCTCCCGCGCTGGTAATCACAATATCTTTCTGAAGATTTGCGAAATTCGTCAGGTCTTTGGAGATCTGTAACCTTCCTGCATTATCCAATTCTACTGTCTTTACTCCTGCCGTAAACATTCGTATGAAATCAGCATTCTTTTTTATGAACCTGTTCAGTTTATTAATTTTGCCCATCAGTTTGTCCCATGCATTCATAGGATATACCTCCAGACAGGGTTGGAACACAGATCTTTTGACTACAAATGCGTTGTCTTCGAAGTCTTCCATCTGTTTGATTAAAGATGAAGGAACTTTTAAGCGGCCTTTGTCGTCAATTTTACACTCGTATGTTCCAATGAAATTTTTCATTTGGGACAAATTTATATAATAATTTCCAAAATTTCCCACTTTTTCCCACTTTTTGACTCAATGTTAATAAGTTTTATTAAAGATTGAATCTCAATAATGTAAAATACTGATATGAAGACACTTGCTGGAAGTGTTATTTTAGCCATAACAAAGCGGTTTTGAAAAAAAAAGTTAAAAAGGGGAATATTATATTATTTTTATCTTAAATTAGGATAATCAAAATTTTTTTGAGGTTTAATTTGTATTTTTGCAAGGCTTTATTAAGGCGTTTTATGATATTTAGTACAAAAAAAGAAAAGAAATATTCCTATGTAGAAGCAGGAGAAGGACATCCATTGGTGCTGTTGCACGGGTTAATGGGTGGTTTGAGTAATTTCGATAAAATGGTAAGTTTTTTTTCGGAAAGGGGGTTCAAAGTATATGTGCCTCAATTACCCATCTATGATCTTCCGGTACTCAATACGAATCTTACCACTATCGCAAAATATATTATCAAGTTTATAGAAAGTCATATTTCAGGACCTGTAACCATTGTAGGAAACTCGATGGGAGGGCATGTAGGGCTTATTCTAACTTTGGCAAGACCAGATCTGGTAAAAAATCTTGTTCTTACGGGAAGTTCGGGATTATACGAAAGAACTTTCGGGGACAGTTTTCCGAGAAAGAATGACCGCTCTTATATCAGAAAGAAAACGGAAGAAGTTTTCTATGATCCAAAAGTAGCGACAGAAGATCTTGTAGATGAAGTTTTTGCAGTAGTCAACGATAGGATGAAAGGAATAAAAACAGTAATGCTGGCAAGAAGTGCTATTAAGCACAACATGCTGCATGATCTTCCGAAGATTCTGACTCCTACATGTCTGATCTGGGGAAAGCAGGATAATGTAACTCCTCCGGAAGTGGCAGAAGATATGCACAAGTTTATTCCGAATTCGGATTTATTCTGGATCGATCACTGCGGCCACGCTGCGATGATGGAAAAACCTGATGAATTCAACGAAATCCTATACAACTGGGTAAAAGATAAAGTTTAAAATATATAAATGACCATTAAGAGCTTTTCTTAATGGTTTATTTTTCTAAAATACATTCAAAAATGATTATTAAAACAGCAGAGTTTGTAAAGAGTAGTGGAAAATGGCAGGAATGCCCCGAGCCCAATATTCCCGAATATGCTTTTATCGGAAGGTCAAACGTAGGAAAATCATCACTGATCAATGCCATGATGAATCATAAAGATTTGGCTAAAACTTCGGGGACTCCGGGGAAAACTCAGCTGATCAATCATTTTTTGGTGAATGAAAACTGGTACCTTACCGATTTACCAGGATATGGATATGCAAAGGTTTCAAAAGTTCAGCGAAAGGATTTTGAAAAACTGATCACCAATTATATTCTGAACAGAAGAAATCTGGTGAACCTTTTTGTTTTGGTAGATTCAAGACACACTCCACAGAAAATTGATCTGGAATTTATCCAATGGTGTGGGGAAAGCGGAATCCCATTCTCAATTGTCTTTACAAAAGCAGATAAGCTAAAACCGAACGTTGTTATCAAAAACGTTGAGGATTATAAGACCGAACTTCATAAAACCTGGGAAGATCTTCCGGAATTGTATGTTACCTCAGCAGAAAAGAAAGAGGGGGGAGACAAGATTCTTGATTTTATACAAAAAACCAATGAGTTTTTAACGAATAATAATATAAGTTTCGATGAGTAATATTGTCTGGAAAATTAAAACGTTTGACGAGTTTACGGTTCCTGAATTATATGCTGTACTGAAAGCACGTATAGATGTTTTTGTTATTGAGCAGAACTGTCCTTACCCTGATCTTGATAATTATGATCAGAAGGGAGTTCATATCTGGGCGGAAGAAGACGGGCAGGTTCTTGCCTACTGCCGTGTTTTTGATAAAGGAATAAAGTTTGACGAGACTTCCTTCGGCAGGGTTCTGACTACAGAGCAGGCAAGAGGAAAAAGCCTTGGAAAACAGTTGATACAATACGCCGTAGAAACCATAGAAAACCGTTTTCATACTTCTGAAATCAAAATATCAGCGCAGGATTATCTGTTGAGATTTTACAGCGGATTCGGTTTTGTAGATACTGGAAAAAAATATCTGGAAGATGATATTCCCCATACGGAAATGATCAGAAAATAAAATATAAAAAGCATCTCAAAACCGAGATGCTTTTTTGTTATATGCTGAGTGTGTTTTTAGGCCTGTCTTTCTTATTGAAGAACTTTTATTTTTCAAAAGAAGGGGTTAATTTAAGTTTCATGGTTATTATTTTTTATTTAGTTACATCCGGAACAATAAGATCGGTCTACATATTTTTTACTGCTTCCTGAATAATAATAGCATCCACCTCTTGATCCTACATATAACTGCTGTCCGTTATATGTACAGCCTTTGCTTGAGGAGTATGCTCTTGAATATCCTGAAGATGCACTGCCTGTCGTTCTGCTTTTTCTGCTCGATTTGCTTTTACTTTTTCTGGGTTTTTTGCCGGAAAGCTCTTTTGCAAAAACAGTGGTGGACGTGGTTGCGGAGAAGTTAGCAGGTAATAATAGTCCCAGCCCTAGAAGGCTTGTAAAAAGTAGTTTTTTCATGGTATTTATTTTTAATGATGTGAATCGTTATCAGGGGTATTGATCAATTGTCGATGGTTAATCGATTCATTAGAACTTTAAACTGATGTGAAGTGTAGGGTTAATAGTTTTCAAGGGTTTTATGAAGTTCTTCTCTGAAATTGTATATTTCGTCAAGATTATTCAGCAGTACTTTTTCTCCGGCATCTTTACCGTTATGAAAGGTTTCAATATATTTATTTGCTGTATTGAAATGTAATCTGCAAAGCGGTTTTCTGTTATTGTCATCCAGTAATATTCCAAAATAAGATAATGTGTCTCTGTAAGCTATACGCGCTGAAGGAACTTTTTCTCTCATAATTGCTTTTACAATCTGGAAGCCTTCGAGCTCTTCTTCAGTAGTAACAATTTTAGAATCATTATTTTCATCAATAGGCTGTGATGTTTTTATATCATCTTCTCTTTTTTCAATTTGTTCATTGATGCTCAATGCAGATTTTAACCGAAAACTGATTGATTCATTAATAGAAGTTGTCAATGCTTTTTTTGTATACTCTTTAAAAGAAAGCATTCGGTTGGCTGTCATCGGTTTTTCAAAGAATCTTCCTACCAATAGCTTTACCAATTCATCAGAAGGAGATTCTATTTCTTTTTCAAATTCCTTTCTTATCGCCTTAATATATTTTAATGCTTCAGCAGAGTCCAGAATACTTTCCAGGTTGTAATCCTTTTTAGTAAAACTCTCCAGGATTTTGATAGAACTGTCTTTCAAGTCTTCCATATTGATCGTGAAAAATGGTTTTTCATCCATAATATTGGGCTTTTCAAGATCTGTATAGAAATTATAAATAATACCGTTCGTAAGAACACCAAATCTTGTTTTAGAAACATGGTAATATCTATGAAGCTGAGAATTGTGAGCGTCTGCACTTTCTTTCCAATGTTTGCATTCGATGATGAAGATAGGCTCATCATTATTTTTAATCACATAATCTACTTTTTCTCCTTTCTTGGTTCCGATATCACAAACATGCTCGGGAACCACTTCTGTAGGATTGAAAATGTCATAGCCTAAAATTTGTATAAAAGGCATTACAAAAGCATTCTTTGTCGCTTCTTCCGTACCGATCTGCTCCTTTAAGCCTGTTACTTTTTGATGCAGTTGTTCTAGTTTTATTTTAAGATCCATAGTTGTAATTTTTATAAGGTTTCATCAATAATTTCTGCATCTGGAGCATTGCTTTTTACAGAAGCAATTCCGTTTTCCATACCAGATTTTGTGCTATACAATTGGCTTTTACCAATAATTTCTCCATTTCTGGCTTTAAGAACAAAATACTCTTTGCTGTTGACGGCTACACGTCTGTCATACCTTGAGTCTTCCTGTGAATTAACTCTTACAGATTCGATTCCTTTCTGACATGATGCTTTCTGAACATATCCTTCACTGGTTAAAATGATTTCTCCATTTCCGGCTTTAAGATTGAACTGATATTCTCTATTGACTCTTTGAGTGATTACGAATTTTCCCATGATGGTTATTTTTTATTTGTAATAAATCTTTCTGAAATTTCTATTTCATTAAGAATTTGTTGATTAGGTAAAATGATTTGAATTTCTCCTGAAGGATTTTCTATAAGGTGAGCGCCGGATCTGCAGTTTTGAAAACGATATCTGAAAGCTTTTAATCCTGAAATAAATCCATCATGTATTGTTTTTTCATACACGTATTTAGAACAGCTGGTTCTGAAGATACATTTCCTTCTTTTTGACGGAGGAATGCCCCACCAATAAATTTTAATGAGAAGAATTAACAGACTTTTCATTTTCTTTTTTACTGAAAACCGCCATTTGATAAGAAGTCATATAGCCAGGTTTATGACCAAGACCAAAGCATCCGTCAATAGGTTGTATATAGGTGGATACGCTTTCCAGTCTTACATATTCCCAGCCGTCAATAGAATGAACTTTTATTAAATTGTCTAATTGTTCTGCAATGTTTTTTGCACTCATATTTTGTTGATTGGCTGTGGCAACAAATGGTATTACTTTGTATTCCATAATTGTTTTTATTTATACTCCAAAAGTATCATCCTTTACACCCCAATCCTTACGGGAAACCGTAACGCAAAAAAAACCTTTCAAAAATGAAAGGTTTGTATATCAAGGTGCTGGTATTGGAGACTTAAATAATCCCTAAATCCTTACAAAAAGCAACAAGCTGCTCATTGCTGGTGACCTGAAGATCTTCTTTCAGGTTGTTGAGTTTTTTCTCTACACTGCTCAGGCTGTTGGGCTTGATATTATTGTTCTGAAGGTATACAGGAATATTCTTCTGAAGAACTCCCTGAGACAAAAGAGAGACCAGTGTAATGTCATACGTTGAAAACTCATAGCTGTTCAGCTTCTTTACTTCTTGTTTGAGATCAAGAGAAAGATAGTTTTCATTGACGTATACAGAAGCGATTGCTTTTTTCAGTTCTTTGGAATCATTTCTGGCTTTACGGACAAAACCATTGATTCCATATTCTGAGAAAAGAGAATCTATAACCCCGGATTTGTGCTCTGCGGAAAAGACAATGGCCTTCAGGGAAGGATGCAGCTCTTTGGCAGCACTGATAAGTTCCTTCCCATCTTTAATTTTTTGTTCACGGTGATCCTCTTCAAAGGAAAGATCAGTAATCAGTAAATCATATAGATCATTTTCCCGGATAGATTTTTGAATTTTGGCTATGGCATCATCACAATAATACACATAATCTGCATTGGAAATATTGAGATCCTCTAATGTTTTCTGTACAGAAATACTGCTGCTTTCGTGGTCTTCGGCTATTAAAATTTTTTTGAACATTCTTTTTGTTTTTTTACGATGCAGGGAATGAAATATAAATCTTCAACCCTTTTTCTGTTGTGTTGTCAAAAGTAATTTCTCCATTGATGTTTTCAATACGGGAAACCGTATTCCTCAATCCATTTTTGTAGGAAAGATCTCCGGGAATACCTATTCCATTGTCTGTGTACTGAATTTTAATCAGGTTATTATTTCTTTCAAATTTAAAAACAACAAGACTTGCGTGGCTGTGTTTTTTCATATTCACCAAAAGCTCACGGATCACCTGATAGACATTATCTTTCGCTGAATCATTCACTCCGTTCCAGATATTTTTTTCATTCCCAGCCAGAAAGGTATTCACTTCCTCATTTTTGAAAGAACCAATAAGTCCTGATATTTTTTCATCAAACTCTACAATGTCTTTTGCATCAGGTTTTTCATAGGAAATATCTCTTGATTTTTCATACACAAATTCAAGTTCATCCAGCGCTTTATCCCGATCAAAATGTTCCTGATTTTCAATTTTGGTCATCACCTGATAGATCCCATTGGCAACTACATCATGAACTTTTTTAGACATTTTAAGCTGAGTGTTTTTTACTTCGATTTCTTTTTCTTGTTCGAGCCTTTTTCTTCTTCTTCTAAACCAAAAGAAGCCACCAATTAAAACTAGAATTAAAGCACCAATGCCCACATTTTTATATAGTAATTCTACTTCTTTTTCGGCATTTTCTCTTTTGAGTTTTTCAGAATCGTATCTTTCGAAAGCAAATTGATTTTTAGACTTATTTCTGGCTGTTTCTAAGCTATCCTTCAAATTTTGATATTGCTTGAAGGTCGTTTTTATATTTTCAGGCTTCTCTAATTGTATTATTTTTTGGAGGGCTTCTAACTTATCATCAGGGCTCTTGTTAAGTGATGCTGTCTGTAACTTTTTTTTTGCATAAAAGAGAGCTTTTGTGGCGTCACTATTCTCAAAATATTCTGTTAAATGTGAGTAAGAAGCAATTAACCCCCAATTATCTTTTATGCTGTCTCTAGTTTTTAAAGCATTCAATAACTCTTCTTCAGCGTTATAATTTTTATCTTGAAGAAATTTGAAATAGGCTTGATTATCATAAACTTTCGAATATAGAATGCTTTGTTTTTTTAAATTTGGATAATTGAGAATTCTATTGAAAAGAATATTTGCAGAATCAATTTTTTTTGAATAACTAAAAGCAACAGCTTTATTATTTAGATGCGTAAGACTATCTAGAGGATCTTGCGAAAATTTTGCAGCAAGACTATAAAATTGTGAGGCTTTTTTATATTCTTTAAGATTTTGAAAAGCTATACCAAGACTATTATAATTTGAGGAAAGTTCATATGAATCTTCTTTTTCGTTTAAATATTTAATTGCAGAAAGACCTGTTTCTTGGCTCCCATAATAATCTCCATAATCATTCTGTATAATAGCCATATTCACTAAGCAGCTTCCAGCAAATGAAAACTTTTCTTGAGTAATAAATTCGTCTTTTGCTTTATTAAAATATTTAAAAGCACTATCCTTTTGCGAAGTTTTTAAAAAGCTATATGCTTTATCGTAATCTATTCTATCAATTTTATTATTGCTCTGCCTACATGAAGAGATAATCATCAAAAGCAATAAGAATGGTATTAGTTTTTTCAATTTTTTTTATCAAAATTAACAAAAAAAGCGAAAGAAAGTTCTTTCGCTTTATTAGTTATTATTTTTTTGGAGGTGGTGGAGTTTGCCCTGTTTCTCCTCCCGTATCGCTTCCCCCTGTCTCTCCTGTCTCTGTAGACTCTCCCTGAGATTGTGTGGTTACAGTTGTTGGGTTATTATCATTTGCAGTTGTTGCGTTGGCCGTATTGTTTGAGAATGCTAAACCGAATAGCATTAAAATAATTTCTAACATGGTTCAAAAAATTTATTGTTAAAGCATTCGTGTTCTTCCCTGCGAAACAGATCACAGATAGTATTACACGATTAAAAAAATTGAAGCGCTTCTAAATTTTTTGGGAAGTAAACCTTCAAAAACGGAGGAGAAACATCTGCTTCCCAACCCGGAGTTTTCCTCCGTTTTATCTGGTGATTTTAAAATCAGTTTTGTAAATTTGTTTTTGTAATGTTTTGTTTATCACTGATTTTGTTATGGCAAAGATGGGGAAGAAAGGAAAGTAAGTGTTAGACAAAATATGGACATCGATGGACAAGAAATGGACAGGAATTCGTTACGGAATCCCGTAATGCGACACGGTAGAAAATCGCCTATTTTGTAATTGCCTTTAAAAACTAATTATGTCCAAGAAAAAACTACTAATTCGTGAAGTATTTGAAAAGATTAAAGCAGAGTCTCCAAAAGATACCAAAAGCGGATGGGCAGATGACCTTTCGGATGACCTTGAAAAAAAACTCAAATTTGCAATATCAGGAAAGACACTTTCCAGATATTATGATTCATTTGTTGCAGAAACTAAAAAAGAGACAGGGATAGAGACTTTTATATTGGATAAACTAAGTCAGTATATTGGTTATGCTAGTTTTAGAGATTTTAGCCCAACATTTGAGAAGAAGATAGAAAGCGAAGGAGAAAGTACAACATCGGTGAAGTTCATGCTGGATGGGGAAGAAGTTTCTGTGCCGGAGAAAATTTTTAATATCATTATTAAAATATCCAACAACCCGAATTTTAACGTTCCTGATTTTATGAAAAAGAACGGATTGGGAGTGTTGGAATTTGTGTTTGTTGCCTTATTGGTTACCGGCGGTGTTGTTTTTTCAAATCCATCAACTAAAAATAGAGATGAAAACAGATTAGGCATTATGTCTTTCATGAGCCCGAGTAAAAATTATATGTATTGGGATGGAAAAGAATTTATTGAGACAGACAGTAATAATATAGGACCTGAGTTTGATGTGGTTGCCAGAAATGAATATAACCTCAGGTATTTTAAAAGAATAACAAGAAAGGATACGATGACGATTGAAAATTCTCTCGGAAAAACCTGGTATTCAAAATACAACGGAAATGTTGAATTCTTTACGGCTGATGGTATTGATCCTGATAATAATAGAGAACTGAGAAAATCTACTCCATTGATGATAGAGAAATATGCAGGTAAAGGCACAGACTCTATACAGGCAGAATAAACTTCCTTCACAATTATTTAAAATTCAATTAAAACAAATCCATAGCGATTCCCTTAATTTCGTCTTATTTTAAGATGAACAGAGGAATATTCACCCTATTATTTTTTGTATTTGCCCTTTTTCAGGCGCAAAAACCTGTGCAGATCGCTTTTCTTTCCGATGTGCACTTTCAGGACTTGTATGGAAGTTTTTCGGATCATAATTTTAAAGGAATTCTGAATCCTAAAACAGGAAAATCCACGATTCTGAGAACGATGGATTCCCAATTGCACTCTACAAGAATTTTCAATGAAAATTATTTTGCTTTTCTTAAAGCCTTGGATGATATTGCGGCAAAAGGGATCAAAATTGTGGCCATGCCCGGTGATTTTTCGGATGATGGACAGGCTTATAACCTTCGTGGGCTTCATACCATTTTGAAACAATACCACAGGAAATATGGAATTAATTTTTATTTGACGACAGGAAATCACGATCCGGTAGGACCTTTCAGAAATGACTGCGGAAAAGATGATTTTCTTGGGCAGGATGGAAATCCACTGGGTATTTACAGCAAAGAAAATATCGGAAAATCAAAAGATAAAGTGATCACAAAAGATATTGCAGAATCCGGATACCTTGAAATTCTGAATGAATTAAAAGATTTTGGCTTCTATCCAAAAAAAGAAGATCTGTTTTGGAGTACACCTTTTGATCATGATTCGTTTAAGAATTATTCTTACGAAAAAGCCTTGCAGTCGGCAGACTATTCCCAAAGAATGTATGAAGTTGAAAAAGGGTTTTCTGTTCCGGATTTAAGTTATGTTGTTGAACCCGTGAAAGATGTATGGATGATTGCCATCGATGGAAACACCTATATCCCGAAAAACCTCAATGAAACCCCCAAAAACACGTCCAACTACAAAGGAGCAAGTATTGGTTATAATAACGTACTCACTAACAAAAAACATGTAATACAATGGGTAAAAAAGCTGGCTGATGAGGCGAAGAAAAATAATAAAACCCTGATTGCCTTTACCCATTATCCCATGATTGATTTTAATGATGGAGCCACTCAGGAAATTAAAAACGCATTAGGGGAAAAAAAATGGCAGCTGGAGCGGGTTCCTCAGGAAGAAGTGGCAAAAGTATTTGCAGAAGCAGGATTGCGGATTCACTTTGCGGGTCATATGCACATTAATGATACAGGAATTAGGAGGGTAGGAGATCATGTATTGATCAATGTTCAGGTTCCGTCACTGGCGGCTTATTTGCCGAGCTATAAAATTCTGACCATACAATCTCCGGACATCATGGAAGTGCAGACCGAAGTTTTGAATGAGGTTCCGCGCTTTGATGAATTATTTCCTTTGTATGAAAAAGAATATAAAGCGTTGCAAAAAGATACAGGTAAAATACGTTGGAATAAAGATATTCTGAAAACGAAATCCTATCACGATTTCATGCTCTTTCATTTAAAAGAATTGGTTCGCCTGAGAATGATTCCGGATGATTGGCCGAAAGATTTTATTGAAAAAACTAAGAATATGAATGGAGAAGACCTTCTGTTACTTATTCAAAATAAAAATCAGCTGAAGGAGAAGAAGATTGTATCAGAAACCTTTAAAAAGTGGTCTTTTGAGGATGTGTTATTGGATCTGTACAAGTTTCAGTCTGCTGATGAATTGGCAAAGAAAGATATTCCCAAAGAAAGACTGGAGCAGTATCAGCTATTGGAGCAATTATATCAGGAGAATCAGTCGCAGGATCCATTGATCATCCGGCTAAAATCAGTTTTTAAAATACTTTCACTGCTTTCCAACGGAGATCCGGCAGATCATTTTGAAATAGATTTAAAAAACCAGAAAATAAGAAGACTGTAATGTTTTCAGTGTATCACAGGTTTTTCCATTTATGAAAAATATAAGGGCAATTGTGGTAAAAAAGAAAGACCATCAGTAATCTGACGGTCATTTCTTTTCAATATTTAATCATGAATATATTATTTTCCCGTTACAGGATTCTTTCTTTCATAGGTATTGTTCTCAAAACTTACCTTATAACTGGATTTGAATAATTGGCTTGGGTGATAATAATCGGTTGTAATAATCTGTGCACCGCTTTGCTTGGCCTTTTCAAACCTTGAATAATCTTCACTGCGTGCTTCCATGGTGTCTGCATCTGCCCTTGTACGGATGATATAGCCTTTTTTTACCAGGTCTTTTATGACCGCATCATCTTTCTTTGGCTCATTCATCAGTAAAACAGCAGCTTCAGGTGTTCCCGGATTAGAATTAGTAAAAATCATTCTCCCTTTTAATGAAGGATGGTCTTTGATGTACAAATCCCTGTTCTCACTGTTATTATCCAGTACAAAAAGGAATTTGCCTTTTACCTCTTTCACTTTTGGCCAGTTTTTCTTTATAGCAGCTTCATTTAAGGTGGTATAAGAACCGCGGATATCATCCGGAGCGATGATTTTGTCCCTCCCAAGATATTTTTTCAGTTCATGATCAAGATCATCAAAAAGTTTTGAAGTATAATGCTCGGGTTCTGTTCCAAACTGGTTGGCTTTTCCGTCTTTCGGTTCAAGGGTTATAAAAACAGGATCGTGGTCAGGATGCAGGTCAGACCATTTTTTCAGGTCTTTCAGGCAGTCTTCCAAAGTATAATACCACGTCTGAAAATCAATATCTGTAATATGAATTATTTTGTAACCCGGTTTCTTCATTTTACCATCCGGATCAAAAGACTCGGTTGTTTTTACCAGATCCAGAATTTTCGGATGGGCATATTTTCCGCCTTTACTGTCAGCATATACATCAATTTCCAGATTTCTTAATCCAAGGTCCAATTGCTGGGGAATAGGAATGTGTTCATATTGAATTCTCGGCAACGCTTTGAGACTGTCTTTCTGGGATAAATAGGCGTACACTTCAGGAAGAATAGCCTTTTTGTAAGAATTGTGAGAACCAATTACCTGAATTTCATTGATTTTTGATTCACTTATATTTTTCGTCTGTGACCAAAGAAAATGGATGGAAAATAAATAGATGCCTAAGAAAACAGCCTTTTTCATTTCGATGAATTTTGTCACTGCGAAATTAATGACTCTTCCCGATGAATGATTTATATATTATGTTAAGTCTTCTTTAAAAAATTGTAATTGCTGAAAAAATATCTGCCTATAAATACCTGAAAATTAGTCAATTTATAATATCTCAAAATGAGATATTTATATTTTGTTGACTTTAAGATAATATTATGTTAAAATAGAATTGTGGTAGATGCTTTTACTTTGTATGCCGAAATAAAAACTAACCGTTGCCTGAAAAGAAAACCACTGTTGCGGGAACAACAGCGGATTTTTAATAAGCAATGTAACGTCTTGCAATTACTTTACTTATTGATATGTACCACAAAATTAATTTTTTTAAGCTTAAAAAGCTAATTCCGATTGCATTAATTTTTTTGGTGGCCAACCAAGCTGATGCTAAAGGATTTACCTCCAACTATCCTGTATTTTCACAGGTAAATGAAACGATTTCCGGGAATGTAACGGATCAGACTGGCTCTGCAATAGAAGGAGCGAAAGTTACCGTCATAGAAACCGGAGAAACCGCTACTACCGATGCGTCCGGGAACTTTACAATTTCCGCGAACATCGGGCAGACCCTATCCATTTCTTATGAAGGATATGGGATTCAGACGATGAAGATTTCAAGTACTTCGATTGCTGTAAAATTACAGTCTAAAAAAGAGGCTACTTCCATTGAAGAGGTCACTTTAGTAGGATATGGTTCTCAGAAAAAATCAGACTTAACGGGAGCGGTAAGCCAGCTGAAGGCTGAGAACTTCAAAGAAGGAATGAATATTTCTGTCGACAATCTGATGCAGGGGAAAATCGCGGGAGTCCGTATCGTTCAGTCGAGTGGAGAACCGGGAGCAGGAGTGAATGTTTCGATCAGAGGTATTGGCTCCATCAGAAGCGGAAGTACCCCATTATTCGTTGTAGATGGTATTCCTTTAAATAATGATCCGGTGAGTGCACAAAGTCCGAATGTAGGACTGGGAAATACAACCGCAAAGAACCCGTTAAACTTTTTGAATACAAGTGATATCGAATCCATCACGGTTTTGAAAGACGCTTCTGCGGCTGCAATCTATGGAGCGAGAGGTTCAAACGGGGTAGTTTTGGTAACCACAAAAAGAGGAAAGAAGGGAGAGCCTATGTTTACGTATGATACGTATTTAGGTTTTTCTTCAGTGATAAAAAAATTAGATTTAATGACTGCGGACGAGTACAGAGCTGCAGGTATTGATAAATCTTATGACCATGGCGGAAATACAGATTGGCAAGACGAAATCTACAGAAATGCAGTGTCATCCAATCATTCGGTTTCCTTCTCAAAAGCGACAGATACAGGGAATTATTTTGCATCCCTTTCTCACATGGACCAGGATGGTATTGTGCTGAACAGCAGCTTTAAAAGAACAACTGCGCGACTGAATGCAGAAGAGTCTTTCTTTGATAACAAAAGACTAAAGGTGAAGCTCAACCTTACCGCAAGTGATATCAGAGAAACAGGAATTCCAAACGGAGGAAATGCGGGATCTGATGGCCAGCTGATTATCCATGCTTTGATGGCGAATCCTACACGTTCCGTATATGATCAAAACGGAAATTATACGAATTTCAATATGAACGCCCACTACAACCCATTATATTTATTGAGCGTTTACGAAGATAAAACGAATACTTTCAGAGTGTTGGGGAATACGGAAGCAACGTTGAGAATTTTACCGGGATTGAATTATAAATTTAATTTAGGAGTTGACAGAAGCTTATCAGAAAGAAATACAACCATGTTCCCTAACATTACAGACAGAAGCCCGAAAGGAATTTATTCTCAGGCCAACCTGGATTCTTATAATATTCTTTTGGAGCATTATTTAACGTATGATCTTAGCTTAAACAGACATAACTTCAGCATATTGGGAGGTTTCTCTTATCAGAAATTTAAAGCCACGGCTACTTATCTTGGAGTAAGAAACTTTGTGAATCAGGGAGTGGGGATCTCACCAGAAATTAATCCCGGATATTCCGGAGATGTGTTTATTCCACAGCCAGGAACCTCTCAGGAAAATGAATTGCAGTCTTATTTCGGAAGAGTAAATTATAATTTTAATAAAAAATATTTCTTAACAGCTTCCTTAAGAGCGGATGGTTCTACACGTTTTGGGGATAACAATAAATATGGATATTTCCCATCAGTGGCTGTAGGCTGGACAATTTCAAATGAAAATTTCCTGAAGGGAGTTTCATTTATTAACGAATTGAAACTAAGAGGAAGCTGGGGAGAAACCGGAAACCAGGAAGTTCTCAATAAAATTACAAAAGCAAGTTATCTATTATCACAAAATGCAGGATATTATTTATACGATAACTTAAACCTCATCAATGGAGTTCAGGTGGTGAGAACACCCAATCCTAATCTGAAATGGGAAATTGTAGCACAAACCAATATTGGGTTGGATTTCAGCTTATTTAGAAACAAATTATATGGTTCACTGGAATACTACAACAAAACAACTAAAAATCCAATATTATATATTCCTTCCACTCCGTTAAGTCCTACCGATTTTGTTTGGCTGAATGCTGATGGGAAAATTGTGAATAAAGGTTTTGAATTCTCTTTAGGCTCAGAAATTATTAAAAACGAAAATTTCACATGGAATCTTGATATCAATGGAGCTACAGTAAATAATATCGTAAAAGATCTTCCGGTTTCAGGCATTAATTCTGGTGAGGTTTCAGGACCCGGACTTTCAGGAGTTACTGCAAATATCTACAGAAATGGGTATGAGGCAGGATCTTTCTACATGTATAATTACTTGGGAATTGATGCCAACGGAAAATATATTTATGAAGATCTGAACGGAGACGGAAAGATTGATGCGAATGACAGGAAGATTTTTGAAGGTGCAATTCCTAATTTCACTTTCGGGATCAACTCTTATATGAAATACAAGAAGTTTGATTTTGCATTCTCTTTGATTGGACAAACGGGAGGATATCTGGTGAATAATACAGCTTTGGATTTAAATATCAACAATTTAGCTTCAGACAGAAACGTTTTGAAGAAATATTATGATTCAGGAGCAAGCTTTGCCAATCAGCCGCAGCTTTCTTCTTTATATCTTGAGAAATCAGACTTTATTCGTTTAAGCAATGTAAGATTGGGATATACTTTTGACATGAATCAATTGAAATTTTTGAAGAGTATCAATCTGTATGTAAGTGCACAGAATCTATTTACCATTACCAGCTACTCGGGGTATGATCCATTGGTTGACACGAACAAGCAAGTGCAGGGGAACCAATCACTGGGAATTGATTACACGACGTATCCGTCTGCAAAAACTTTCATTTTGGGAGCTACTATCAAATTTTAATTTAAGTTAAAAGAAATCATGAAATCTAAATTTTTAAATATTAATAAAGTCGTTTTGTCCATCGCAGTAATGTCTTTAATTGGATGTACAAATCTGGATGAAAAAGTAATTGATGAGGTAATGGGAACTGAAAACGCAGACCCTGAAGCTTCTCTTGCTGCTGCTTATGGACAGCTTGGTGACGGAACTTTTGTAGACCATGGAAGTGTATTTGCTTTGCAGGAATATTCTACTGATGAAGCCATTTTACCGACAAGAGGAAGTGACTGGGGAGACGGTGGTAAATGGAGAGCCATGCATGAATTCACCTGGGATGCTAATAATGACGTTGTAAAAAACACATGGAACCAGCTGAACTCAGGGATTACAAAATCTCTGTTTGCTATAGGAAGTATCAACAAAAGTAACGGTAATAATAAGGCTTTATTTTTGGCAGAAGCAAAAGGACTGTTGGCTTTTTACACGTACACAACTATCGATTTATACGGGCAGGCTCCTTACAGAGATCCGGATAACTTAAATGCACCTATCCAGATCCGAAAAGCAGATACTACAATTGACGGCTTAATCACTGAAGTAGAAGGTCTTATTCCAAATCTGGCTGATATTAAAACCCAGAATACCCACGCAGGAAGATTTACAAAGCAGGCTGCGTATGCATTACTGGCAGATATGTATCTGAACAGAGCTGTATTAAAGAACAAGACGGGAGGTAATTTCGACTTTAAGGAACAGGCCGTAAGTGGAGGAGGGAATGATATGGATAAGGTAATCAAGTATTCCGATATGCTGATTAATGGCGGGCTTTTTAGCTTAGAATCGAATTACTTCCACAATTTTGATATCAATAATGATACGAGTAAGGAAATGATCTTTACGATTGTTCAGAAGAAGAATTCAAACAGAAATGCAGATAATGACCTGGCGTATATGTCTATGGAAAGGATTCAGAAACCTTCACCGGATAACAGAGGAACCAATGCATCTTGTATCACTCCGGAATTCTATTATTCATGGAACGGGAATCACGATGACCCTCGTTTCCAGAGAACTTATCAATATGAAGACGGAACCTGGTTCAGAAATGACGGAACCGATGTAAGTGTACCCTCAACAAGTAAAGTGGAAGGAACAGGGAAACCGTGGTTCCATTTCAACAGAGGATTACAGGTGGGCCAGCAATACGGACCGAAAATTCTTCCGAACGGAAACTTTGATCTGACCCCAGACGGAAGAATCAAAGTATATAAATTATTCACAGAAAAGAATACTACACTTGCCGCAGATTTTACTCCGGAACTTAGCTTTGACAATCCTTCAGAAGCTGTATTTACACAGGCGCAGATCAACAGAGGGGTAAGAAACTTCAAGTTTGAATTCGACCCTGGTTACGGAAACAACGGAACAAGCGGAATGGATGTCCCATTATACCGATTAGGAACCATCTATATGATGAGAGCGGAAGCTTTCTTCAGAAATGGAAACGTATCAGCAGCTTTGGCAGATGTCAATAAGTTGAGAACAAGCAGAACCAATGATGCTTTAAAGAGTAATGCTCCAGGAGTTGCCATCGCTGCTTTGGATGCGAACACTCTTTTTAAAGAATCAGGGTATGAATTGTATTGGGAAATGTACAGAAGAAAGGCGATGATCAGATTCGAGAAATTTGATTTGCCGGGAACAGCGAAGCCTGCGACTCAGTCTTTCAGAAGAATTTTTCCTATTCCTCAGGCTACCATTGATGCCTCAAAAGATTTTAAACAAAACCCAGGATATTAGTCTTCTTCATATCAAACAATTATTTTTTGTGTAAACAAGAAGCGAAGAGAAAAACCTCTTCGCTTCTGTTATTTTATATTGATTTTTCTGTATCCGGCATCAATTCCCATAAAATGATAGTAAATGTCAATAGGAACGGACTTTAGTCCATTTTATAGATGTATAAATCAATCCGGCTTTAGCCGAAACTTAAAAAATAGTTGAATCTTATTCTGCGTTCAGCATTCCCAATTCTCCATAGTATTTTTTAAACTTGTGGATTTTTGGTCCCACAACAGCGCTGCAGTAAGGCTGAGTAGGGTTGTCATTGTAATACCCTTGATGATACTGTTCTGCTGGCCAGAATTTGTCGAATGGTGTTAATTCCGTTACATAAGTTCCGCTCCATCTTCCTGATTCCTGAGAAAGTTTGATCGCTTCTTCAGCTTTTGCCTTTTCAGCATCATCTTTATAGTAAATAACAGAACGGTACTGAGTTCCAATGTCATTCCCCTGTCTGTTTAACTGAGTAGGATCGTGAAGGAAGAAAAATACATCCATTAATTGTTCATAAGAAATAATAGCAGGGTCATAAGTGATCTGTACTACTTCGGCATGTCCCGTTTCGCCTGTGCAGACTTCCTGATACGTAGGATTATCTTTATGCCCTCCCGAATATCCGGAGATTGCAGATTGTACTCCTTTCAGCAGGTTAAAGCAGCTTTCCACACACCAGAAGCATCCACCGCCAAAAGTAATTTGCTCTAAATTATTGTTGTCCATTCTAAGGTTGATTATTTTATTTATAAAATTCTTTTTTCATTCTGTATGATTGAGAAAAAACACAATCAAAAATAGGAAAAACTTTTTCATTTGAACATGATTTTAGCTCCTTAAACTCAAATTACAATGATAGATGCTGCAAATGATTTTAAACACGATTATGAACCGTTTTATCAATGAATAGAGGAATTTCCGAAGTGTTTTAAAACAGTTAGTATGAGTTGTGTCATGCTGAGCGGAGTCGAAGCATCTCAATTAAGCTGAATTATATTCTTCTATTTTAATTTTAAACACAAATAACACGAATGTTTTCACAAATAAACACAAGAATAATGTAACCTGATTATCTGTGAAAATCTGTGCAATCTGTGGGCAAAAAAAGCACCCTAAAAAGGATGCTCTATATTATTCAGAATGTATTCAGTTATTTTTCCCAAACCAAAGCACTTGCTCCAAGAATGGCAGCATCTGCTTCGTCAAGTTCACTGAAAACCAGTTGTACTTTATTTCTGAAGATAGGAAGAAGGTTTCTTTCCATATGCAGTTTAGCCGGCTTTAAAATAAAATCTCCTGCTTTGATCACGCCGCCAAATAAAAGAATGGCTTGCGGGGAAGAGAACATCACAAAATTGGCTATTGCTTCTCCCAGTTTCTGACCTGTGTATCTGAAAACTTCAATCGCAATTGGGTCTTCTTTCATAGCACATTCATATACTGTTTTAGAATTGATTTCGTCTTCAGGATATTGGTTCAGCATAGATTCCGGGAATTCGGCTCTCATTTTCTTGGCTGTAATGGTAATGCCGGTTGCAGAGGCATAGGCTTCCAGACTTCCTTCAGAACCTGTGCTCCAGTGTTTTCTACCGCCTGGTTTTACAATCGTGTGTCCCAGTTCTCCGGCAAACCCGTCATGTCCATAGATCAGGCTTCCGTTCGCGATAATTCCGCTGCCTACTCCTGTTCCCAAAGTAATCATGATAAAATCTTTCATCCCTCGTGCTGCTCCGAAAAGCATTTCTCCCAGCGCTGCAGCATTTGCATCATTGGTCACGGTACAAGGCAGATTGAATTTTGCCGTCATCAGCTCAGCAAATGGAATCACTCCTTTCCAGGGCAGGTTGGGAGCCAGTTCTATCGTTCCTTTATAGTAGTTCGCATTGGGAGCTCCTACTCCGATTCCGTCAAAGTGTGCTTCAGTACCATACTTTTCCATCATTGGACGAACACTTTCATATAAAGCATCGATGAAATCTTCTACTTTATCATAAGCATCAGTTCTGAGATTTCCTTTATCCAGAACTTCTCCACGGTGGTTTACGATTCCGAATTTGGTATTGGTTCCGCCGATGTCAACTCCAAGGGCAACTTGTTTTGATAAATCTATTAATGACATTTCTATTATTAAATTCTAGGGGCTAAAATTATAAAAAAGATTGTATTAATGGATTATTAACTCTATTTTATTTAATATGTTAAACAGTTTTTAGCGGTTTTTTCTTTTTTCTTCCCCACCAGATCATAAATCCGGTAACCGGAAGAGAGGCACAGATAAGACTTACAATAAAAGCAATGATCTTGGTAGGAAGCCCCAGAATGGCTCCAACGTGAATGTCATAATTGGCACTCACTGTTTTCTCGCCAAAGTTTTTATCCTTTGGATCGTGAGTGTGAAGCAATTCTCCTGAGTTTTCATCAAAGATTAAGCTGCTGCTTTTGTGGTAAGAATAAGAAAGATGTTTCACGTATACCTCAAAGTTGGGATGTTCGTGGTCATCCATGTGTGGGTGGCCTAAATCTATAGCAAAACCATAGGAATCAGGATATTTTGTTTGTACAGTATTAATGATTTTATCCAGTGTTCCTTCCGTTCTCAGCTCAATAGGAGCTTTTGTTTTAATGTGGGAGAAATCAGGATACTTTGTTTCTCCACCGGAGAATATCACATAGATCATGGCCTGAACAACAAAGAATGCATAGAATAGTCCTGTAATAGAGAAGATCAAAGCAAATATAGACGCATAAAACCCTAGTACATTGTGAAGGTCATAGTTCTTTCGTTTCCAGCTTTTAATGTTTTTCCATTTGAAGGCAAAACGCTGTTTTCTTGCTGCTTTGTTCTTGGGCCACCATAGAATGATCCCGGAGATCAGCATAATGATAAAGATGATAACCGGAATTCCCACTACATAGGTTCCCCAGTCCTGCTTCAACAGGTAGCTCCAGTGGATCATTTTTACAATGTTGAAGAATCCGTTTTTCTCATCATACACCCTTAGTACTTTCCCGGTGTAAGGGTTTACATAGGCTTGTTTATAGATAGGAAATTCATCAAAATAATTCCAGGCATCCGTATTGTGTTCGTACCAAAAGAACATGTAAGACATTTTCTTGTCGATAGGAACGTTTACCCAATGGATAGGGTATTTTTCTTTGACCTGCTCTGCAACAGCTTTTTCCATTACCCTGATTGGAAGTACCTGTTTCTGCTCTATATTCTGTTCCTGATGGTAAATAACATCTTTTCGGGTAATATTTTCCACCTCATCCTTAAAAACATACAGTGCTCCGGTAATAGAGATAATAAAGATCAGAAATCCTATTCCCAACCCGAACCATAAGTGCAGCTTAGCAGACCATTTTTTAAAGAATCCCGGCTTTTTTTTATGATGATTTTTCTTCATATCGCAGTAAAAAGTAAAGCAAAGATATGCTTTACTTTTTATTTAGTTTAATTAAAATTTGTATTCAATCATGAACGTTCCTCTCAATCCAAGAGCATTGGTGAAGTCACTGTCTCTTGCTGTCCACCATGAAATAGCAGGCTGATATACCTTGTTGAAAAGGTTTTCAATACCTAATGACAATCTCCAGTTGTTGTTGACTTCATAGCTTGATTTGAAATTAAATACAGTGTATTCAGGAACATATCCTTCACCATAGCCATACTGGCCTGTTTTAGCATTAGGCTCGAATCTGTTCTGCTGGAAAGAGTGAAGCATGTCTAAACCAACTGATAATGCCGGGATAGGTTTTGCCTGCACATAAGCGAGAACTTTAGGAGCAGAAATTCTGCTGTTGTTGATTTTTGCGGAATAATCACCGTCATCCTTTACGGAAGTGATCCCTTCCATCCAGCTGTAGCTTCCTCCAAACTGAATCCATTTTGTAGGGGTAAAGTGTAAAAATCCTTCCACTCCGTATACAATTTCGGGAGATCTCTGAATCATCAATGCTCTGTCCGGGCTTTGCACGAATGATGCCCCAAGCTTAGAAGTACTTACATAAGAAGTCAATTCATAATTTAGCCAACTTGAAAGTTGTCCTGTTGCCCCTAATTCGTAATTGTTAACGATAATTGGTTTTGTTTCCAGGTTTTTAATCGTTTCAGAAGTTGAGGTTCTTAAAATTCTTCCTAATTCATTGATAGAGTAGGCCTGTGAAAAGCTTCCAAAAATATTGATATAAGGCTCAATATTATAACGAATACCAATATTTCCTACCAAAGCATTATAGTTCAGTTTTCCACCGGCAACTGGAATACTTTTGGTGAAAGTTCCGTCACTTTTAAGGGTAGAAAGGGTATTGAAGTCATCTACATTAACTTTGATATTTTCGTAGCGAAACCCTCCTTTGATGGTTAATTTTTTGAACAGATCAATTTTTGCCAATACAAAAGGAGCAATGTTGGTCATATTCATATTAGGAGTCCAGAAACGTCCGTCTTCCAGTTTTTGTACGGTTTCATCATTCAGAATATCAGCTCCGTAGATGATTTCTCCCTGAGAATTGGCTGAGTTCCAAAGCTGGGTATCGAAATTTAATCTTGCCCCTGCTTTTTTTGAAATAACATTAGACTGTCCGCCATTGAAAAAGGTATCGCTGTATCCGTAAACGGTTTTAAAGTCTTGATAATAAAGATTAATATTTAAAGAAGTTCCTGCAAACAGGTTCTTATTATCATAGCTCACTCTGATGTTGTGGTTTTTCGGAGTTCCCTGAGGCGTGGTTTCCTGACCTTTTCCTATTCCTTCTCCAATTGTGGGCGTGATACCGTATTTTCCTGTTTTTAATCCTACATTCAGGTCTGATCTTGAAGAATAACCAATATAAGAAGCTTCAATCCTTTGATTTTCATTGATATCATAACCTAATTTCAGCAATCCGTTGTAGTTGTCCATCTTGGCAATGCTGTAGGTAGGGCTTATCAAAACTCCATCCCCATCTTTTGTATATCCTGTTCTTTCGTAAGCTAATGAAAGGGTATAATCAAATTTTTTGATCTTTCCTGTTAAAAGCTGGCTTGCTCTTACTCCTAAAGTACCGCCATAAGGCTGTCCCGTCAATCCGATCTGAGAAACCCCAGAAATCTTTTTATCTGTTTTGCTTCTTTTTGTAATATAATTGATGATCCCTCCGTCTGCTCCGTTTCCATAGATGGAAGATGCTCCTTTGATCACTTCGATTCTTTCGATGGCTGAAGGGTCAATAGTTCTTAAATCTCTTGCTCCGTTACGAAGTGGAGTAGACTGTGGAATCCCGTCAATCAAAACTAAAACCTGGCGCCCTCTTAACGTCTGTCCAGAGTTGGAAGTCTGTCCGGAGTTGGTTCCTAAACTGGGAACGGTATACTGAAGGATGCTCGTAATATCTGAGTTAACAGTCAGCTGAGACTGAATCTGCTTTTCTCCGACAATGGTAATAGAGCTTGGTACCTCTTTTATATTTTCTTTTTTCCTTGAGGCAGTCATCACAACCTCATCCACATTCTTGGTCTGTAAAGTATCTTTAACCTGAGCAAAAACGGTAGTAGTTCCTAAACAGGCAGCTGACAAAAGTGCTTTTTTCATTATATTTTTTTTCCTTTTTTCTTTCTTTTTCCCCACCAGACCAGAAATCCGGTTACAGGGAGTGATGTACAGATGAGACCCGCGATAAACCAGATGATTTTTCCAATGATTCCGAAATAAGATCCGGTATGGATATCATAATTGGCGTTAGAATATTTCTCGGCGGTATTGAGTTTGTGATGAGGTTTGTTGGCTAGTAGTTTTCCTGAATATTTGTCAAATGTCAGGATATTTCTTTCACTGTATCTTCCGTCAAGCCCGTATACGGTTACCGGAAGGTTTTTCAGTTCTTTTCCTTTTTTATTTTTCCCGTTTAGATTGATTCTGAAGCTGGATGATTTTGAATACAATTTTTCTGTCTGAGCTGCAGCCAGATCAAAAACAGCTTCATTCTTCGCCATCAGAGAGTCCGGAGATTTTCTTTCTTTTTCCTTTGGAAGCTCCCAGGAGCCGGATAATGCAAATGTGAACGTATTTTTTACGTAGGGATAGGCAAAATAAAGCCCTGTAATACATAATAGTAAAGCGATAAACGATGCATAGAACCCCAGGATATTATGAAGATCATAATTTTTACGCTTCCAGTTTTTTACATTTTCCCAATTGAACCAGAAACGTCCTTTTCTGGCATTTTTATTTTTAGGCCACCATAAGATAATTCCGGTAATTAGCATGATGATGAAAAGAACGGTTGGGATTCCTACGGTGTACGGTCCCCATTCTGAATTCAGCAAAAGTCCCCAGTGGAGATATTTCAGAATACTGAAGACATCATATTTTTCATTGTAAACAGCAAGGATTTGCCCGGTATACTGATTCACATAAACCAGCTTGTTAATACGTACCTGCTGAAAATAATTCCATCCTTTTTTGCTTTTTTCATAGTATTCAAACTGATAGGATTTGGTTTTATCCAAAGGGATTTCTACAGCACTGACAGGGTACTTTTCATTAAGCTCCAGCGATACTTTTTCCCGAAGGAGAGTAATAGGAAGGGGCTTTTTCCCGATATCCTCTTTTTTGAGTTCAATGGCTTCTTTGCGTAAGGTATTGTGTATTTCGTCCTTAAAAACATATAAAGTCCCTGAAAGAGAGACTATAAATACAATGATACCAACAGATAGACCGAACCACAAATGCAGTTTTGCGGACCATTTTTTTGAAGAAGCTTTCTTTTTATGGTGATGCTTTTTTCTCATAGCAAAAAGTTAACCCCATGAGGGGCTAACTTTTGATTTTTTTAAAATTTATATCCTATTGATAATCTCCAGTTACGCGGAGCATTGTAGATCCAAGCATATTCGCCGGCATCTCCTCTGTATCCACTGTAAAGCTTTTTGTTAAGGACATTATTCAATATTAGGTTGACATCGAATTTTTTGGCAACATAGGAAACCCCGAAATTGGTATCAAAATAATCCGGAAGGCTTTGATCTTTTGTCGCACCTACCCCAAACCAGGATTGTCTTCCTCCCTGATACTGATAACCAGCTGAAATACCAAACCCTTTCATAAGACCATTCTCAAACCTGTAGCTTACCCAGGTATTTTGTACATTTTTCGCATTTCCCGGAGACTGAATTCCAATTCTTGTAGGATCTGTGTCTTTGATGGTTTTTGCATCTGTATAAGCATAGTTGATAACAATGTTCAATCCTTTGATGATTTCTCCTTTGATATCAGTTTCAAATCCTCTTGCTCTTTGTTCACCTGTAGCAACCTGGAAAGGATTTCCTCCGTTTTGCTCTTTAGCTCCGGCAACAAGAATATTTTGTCTTCTGATTTCGTAAACGGCAAAAGTAGAGTTCCATTTTCCTCCGAACCAGTCTTTCTTCAATCCGAATTCAATATTCTGCCCTCTGAAAGGATCTGTAATCTGAGTATTATTGATTCCAACTGCAGATTGCGGAACAAAAGTTTTATCATAGATTCCATACGCAGAGAAATCGCTTAGGATAGAATAGCTAAATCCTACTCTCGGTGTGAATTCTCCTGCCTGGTTTCTTGGAACAACATTTCCTGGTGAATAATATGGATATCCGGCATACGTGGTACCACTTGTATATCTTCCTGCTAATGTTATTCTTAGCTTATTGTTGAACATTTCAATCTGATCCTGAGCATAATAGGATGTATATTTTACGCCTTCATCATCATAAAACGGAGCAGATGAGTTTAAAGTGTAAAAGTCAGAAGAAGGAAGCTTGGAAGGATCTACACCATACTGAACATTATAAATATCAATTGGGAACGGTCCTCCTGCAAAAGATGAAAAGTCTGCATTGTACTTTCTATCTCCGTAATCAAATCCTGCAATAATTTTATGGACAATATTTCCGGTGTTAAGCTTTCCTCTTACATAGGTTTGGAAAATATGATTTTTTCCTTTAGCCTGCCAGTTGCTTACTGTTCTGTTTAAAACATTTTTATTGTTAGGATCAAAAGTTCCCCACCATGAACCACCGTCATAATTCAGATCCATATAAGCATACTGTGTACTCCAAACCCAGTCTTTGAATAATTTCTGATCTAAACTTAAAAATAAGCTCTGATCCTTTACTTCAGTTTTCTTGAAATTAGGATCATTAAAGTTGGTATGTACATTCAGTGAAGCATATCCGTCATTAGACATCAGATAAGCTCCCGGCTGATTGAATTTTAAATACTGATAGTTGTACTGTGCAGTAAACGTAGTGGTCTTTGTTGGTCTGAAAGTAATAGACGGAGCAACAATAATTTTGCTTGTTTTATCATTTTCAACCCATGAATTGTTAGAACTTCCCATTAAATTGATACGGTAATCTAAAACTCCGTCTTTCACAAGAACTCCATCCAGATCTGCTTCACCTCTGAAAAGGTTATAGCTTCCGGTAGTGAAACGTACGCTGTTGGCAAATTTCCCGGTTGGTTTTTTGGTTACCACATTATAAAATCCGGCAGGATCTCCCATAGAACCCATAAATCCGGCAGGCCCTTTTACGAACTCTATTCTGTCAATAATGGATGCATCAGGGTTAATAGGTCCCCATGTAGAAGAAACGTTCATTCCGTTCATGAAAGTGGAAATACTTGCCCCTCTCATGAAAACATTGGAATATACATTATCCCAGTGTTCTACTTTTCTTGCACCACTCACATTACGAACGATACCCTCGGACATGTTCAGTGTAAGCTGATCGGCAAGAACCTGTGAGCTTATAGATTGTACATTCTGGGGAAGCTCAAGAATAGGAGTCTGGATTCTCAATGAACCAGAAACCTCGTTGAGTTTGTATTTCTGATAATATCTTCCGTTAACAACTACTTCTTCAATATCGTTGGATTTGATGGTGTCTTTTTTTTCCTGGGCAAAACTTAACGTGGATGCTAATAATGCCGCTCCTATTGTTATTCTTTTCATTGTTTATAAGGGGAATAAATTATTCTAACAATTTAAAATTTATAAGTGAAGCTTCCTAATACATTAGCTAGCGCCTGAGCATTGGCTGTAGTATATCCGCTCCAGTAATGTTCGTTGGTAAAGTTGTCTACTTTCACACCGATTCTGAATTTTTTTGTATCATAAAATGCGTTAGCATTCAATACCAGGTATTTTGGAAGGATGAAAGTTCCCATTGAAGTTGAGTTGACAATTTTGTTATCACTCGCATAGTTTCCTCCAACTCCGAATCCAAGTCCTTTTAATTTTCCGTCAAGGAATTGGTAGCTTGCATTGAAGTTAACCAACCATGGAGATGATGCCGTAGCAGGTCTTCTTCCGATTACCGTTTCATCAGCTTCTGTATATTTCATATCGTTGTAGCTTACTCCGGCAATTACAGAGAATCCTTTAATCAGATAAGCGTTTGCTTCCAATTCAACTCCCTGGCTTCTCAATAAACCTGCCTGGTTTTGCACAGCCTGTCCTGTTCCTGTCATTTCACCAGTATTAAGAAGGGTATTTTTTACCTGGATATTGTAGTAGCTTAACGTTGTAGTAACTCTTCCTTTGATAAGGTTCGTTTTGATACCACCTTCAAACTGATTAGCTCTTTCGGGTGTTGAAAGTGCTACATTTCCTGTTTTATCTGACGTATAATATCCATTAACTGAAAAACTATTCTGGTAATTTCCGAATACGGATAATTTCTCAGGAAGTATTTGATAAACTATACCAAATTTTGGAGACCAGGCTCCTTGGCTATATGAATCTGTAAGTTTTTGTCCGGTTTGTCCTCCTTTAAAATTTACACTTTCGTATCGTACTGAAGTAAGAATGTTAAGACCGGTTATCGGAGTAATCACATTGGAGATATAACCACTGTAAGTATCTTTTTTACCAGAACTTATATAGGTGCTGTTTTTTTCAAAATCTGGTTGATTTCTCAAATTGTCATACATTGCTCCCAATGTCTGTCCATTCATATTAGAATAGTCTGTACCCGTGAAAGGAACCCAGTCAAAATTGGTGAACATAAAGTATTGATTGTCGTTTAACCTCATATAGTCAAAACCGGCTACCGTTCTGTTTCTTACGCTTCCGATGTTGAAATCAAAGTTGAAATTCTGCTGAACCTGGAAATATGTTCTTTTACTGTCTTTAGTCGACTGGTCAGCTCTTACAACTCCCAATTCTGTATCAGTTGGAATTCCTGTTACCATTCCTTTCGGAGCAAAATAGAAATAAGGGTTGAATCCGTCTGAATAAGAATAAGAGGTACTTACATTGGTTGAGGATTTGATGTGATCATTAATCTTATAGTTAACCTGTCCAAAGAAGTTTCTTGCTTTACCAACAGTTTTAAGGCCTTCTCCTGTGTAAGATTGCTTATAGTTATAGCCTAGTTTTTCCAGCTTATCCATACTGTCCGCACCAAGCTGCGCACTCGGAACATAGAAAAAGAATGCTGTTTCAGGAGTTGAATTGGTTTCAAACATTTCAAGTTCTGCATTGATCTCTAAATTATCGGTAGGACGATAAGTAATGGAAGGAGTAAATGCGTAGAATGAGTTCTTTGCATTTGTTCTCTGGAAAGTTCCCTGATTAGTATACGCTGTATTTAATCTGAATAATAACTTTTTATCTTTCGTAAGAGGAGCATTTACATCTGCCTGAACTCTGTAGTAATTATAACTTCCACCTGCCAAAGAAACAGCACCTGCCAAAGTTTCGAAAGGTTTTTTAGTAACTCTGTTGATAACACCTCCGTAAGACGTCACATTACTACCAAATAATGTAGCGGAAGGTCCTTTTAACACTTCAATTCTCTCCACATTGATTGCATCCATAGAAGTAGTAATAGGAGCCACCATACCATTTCTGATAGAGTTTCCGGCTACAAAACCTCTTAAGTTAAGATAGATCCCTCCATCTCCGGCTCTGTTGGTAGCGCTCCACATTTTCTGTGCACCCGCCACGTTTCTGAAAGCGTCATCTACGGTAAATAATAATTGATTTTCTAATACTCCTTTGTCAATAGAAGAATATACTTGAGGATCCTCTATTGCTTTCAAAGGCATCTTATTGGAGTATTCACTATCTTTCTTGACATATGTATTGATAATGACTTCATCAATGCTTTTGGTGGTTAATGAATCTTTTTTTTGAGCAGAAACCAGCATTGTTCCCAGTGCGGAAGCACAGATCAGTACATTTTTCATGAAAGTCAAATTTTTTGCAAATATATTATTTTTAACTGTTCTAAATAAATAATAAAATTGATATTTATCATAAATTATAATATGTTAAGTAAGAAAAAACCGCTCTAGCCAGTGCTAGAGCGGTTTTTATATGATTTTATTAAAATTTTCTTAAGCCGGGATTTCTCCTTTGTATAAGAATGAAATAATTTCTTTGTTCAATTTGTCAATCATTTCACTGAATAAATGGAAAGATTCCTGTTTGTAAATCACAAGTGGATCTTTCTGCTCGTAAACAGCTCCCTGAGAAGATCTTCTAAGATCATCCATCTCACGAAGGTGAAGTTTCCAGTTTTCATCGATGATTGATAAAGTGATATTCTTTTCGAAGTCGTTCACTAAACTTTCACATTGGGTATCGTAAGCTTCTTTAAGATCAGCTACAATAGTCATTGTTTTGTGTCCGTCAGTAAAAGGAACCTGAATCATTTTAAACATTGAACCTTGATTTTGATAAACATTCTCAATAATAGGGAATGATTTTTCTTTCAATAAGTTCAGTTTCATGTTATAATCCTCCTGAGCAGCTTTGAATAAGATATCCGTTAATTCCGGAACTTGTTTATTGCTGAAATCACTTTCAGAAACAGGAGAAGCCATTGTGAAATGTTTGATTATTTCAAATTCAAAATCTTTATAGCTTCCGTTTGCTTTACCTTTTGCAACAATAGAATTAGAAACATCGAAAATCATATTCGTGATATCGTATTTCAAGTGATCTCCGAATAAAGCATTCTTTCTTCTCTTATAGATCACGTCACGCTGCTTGTTCATAACGTCATCGTATTCAAGAAGTCTTTTTCTTGTTCCGAAGTTATTTTCTTCTACTTTTTTCTGCGCTCTTTCGATAGACTTACTGATCATAGAATGCTGAATAACTTCACCATCTTTATGACCCATTCTGTCCATCATTTTAGCAATTCTTTCAGAACCGAACAAACGCATTAAGTTATCTTCAAGAGATACATAGAACTGAGAACTTCCCGGATCTCCCTGACGTCCCGCTCTACCTCTTAACTGTCTGTCAACACGTCTTGAATCGTGTCTTTCTGTACCGATAATAGCTAAACCTCCGGCTTCTTTTACTTCTTTAGAAAGCTTGATATCCGTACCACGACCCGCCATGTTGGTTGCAATTGTTACCACTCCCGGCTGTCCTGCACCTGCTACAATCTCTGCTTCCTTCTTGTGAAGTTTCGCGTTCAATACCTGGTGTGGAATTTTTCTTAATTGAAGTGCCTTTGATAATAATTGAGAGATTTCAACAGAAGTTGTACCTACCAAGACAGGTCTTCTTGCTGCTGTTAATTTTTCAATTTCTTCAATTACGGCATTATATTTTTCTCTGTTAGTTTTGAAAACTAAATCTTGTTTGTCATCTCTTAAAATAACACGGTTGGTAGGAATTACCACTACGTCTAATTTGTAGATCTCCCAAAGTTCTCCAGCTTCCGTTTCAGCAGTACCGGTCATCCCCGCAAGTTTGTTGTACATACGGAAATAGTTCTGAAGCGTAACTGTTGCAAAAGTTTGAGTAGCAGCCTCAATTTTCACATTCTCTTTCGCTTCGATCGCCTGGTGAAGACCGTCAGAATAACGACGTCCCTCCATGATACGACCTGTCTGCTCGTCAACGATTTTTACTTCACCATCAATTACTACATACTCATCATCTTTTTCAAATAATGTATATGCTTTCAATAGCTGGCTCATCGTGTGAACACGCTCAGATTTTTCAGCAAAATCAGAGAAAAGTCTTTCTTTAGCTTCAAACTCTTCTTCTTTGGAAAGGTTTTTAGCTTCTACTTCAGCAATCTCAGTTCCGATATCCGGAAGTACGAAGAAGTTAGAGTCAGAGTTTCCTTGAGACATGTATTCAACACCTTTGTCTGTAAGGTCTACCTGATTGTTTTTCTCCTCGATTACGAAGTAAAGATCTTTATCTACAATCGGCATATCACGGTTGTTGTCCTGCATATACTGCGATTCAACTTTCTGAAGCAATGCTCTGTTTCCGCTTTCCGATAAGAATTTGATTAATTGTCTGTTTTTTGGAAGACCTCTGTATGCCTGAAGCAATTTGAATCCTCCTTCTTTTGTATTTCCTGCAGCGATTAATTTTTTCGCTTCATTAAAAATAGTAGAAACTGTTTTCTTTTGTACTTCAACAATTCTGTCGATAGAAGGTTTCAGAACATCAAACTCCTGTCTGTCTCCCTGAGGAACCGGACCAGAAATGATTAATGGCGTTCTTGCATCATCTACCAATACAGAGTCAACTTCATCCACGATAGCAAAGTTCAATTCTCTTTGTACCAATTCTGAAGGTGAAGTCACCATATTATCTCTCAGGTAATCGAAACCAAATTCGTTGTTGGTTCCATAAGTAATATCTGAGTTGTATGCTTTTCTTCTTCCGTCTGAGTTTGGCTGGTGGTTATCGATACAATCGATAGACATTCCGTGGAACTGATACAATGGACCCATCCAAGCGGAGTCTCTTTTTGCAAGGTAGTCATTCACGGTTACAACGTGTACTCCTCTTTCCGGAAGTGAATTTAAGTAAATAGGTAATGTTCCTACCAAAGTTTTACCTTCACCGGTTGCCATCTCGGCAATTTTTCCGCTGTGAAGAATAACCCCTCCGATAAACTGAACATCATAGTGGACCATATCCCAAACTACAGGAGTTCCGGCAGCGTCCCATGAGTTTTTCCAAACAGCTGTGTCTCCTTCGATCTGAACGAAATCTTTCCCTGCAGCAACCAGTTCTCTGTCCCAGTCACTAGCCGTTACACGGATTTCTCCATTCTGAGCCCATCTTCTTGCCGTTTCTTTTATCAATGCAAAAGCTTCGGGAAGAACCTGAACCAGAACTTTTTCTTCAACTTCGTATGATTCTTTCTTTAGAGACTCAATTTTTGAGAAAAGAGCTTCTTTTTCGTCAACGTTGGTTGAATTTTTTATCTGCTCTTTAATCTGTTCTATCTGAGCTGTGATCTTGCTGGTTGCAGATTTTATATTCTCTTTAAACTCAGCCGTTTTTTGTCTCAGTCCATCATCCGTCAATTGTTGGATGTTGGGTTCAACAGCCTTGATTTTTGTTACAACTTTTTTTACTTCTTTTAGGTCCTGCGCTTTTTTGTCTCCCAAAAACCCTTTAAGAACTTTGTTTAAAAAACTCATAAATTTTTTGCTTTATGCTTAATGCAAGATGCTTTAAGCGTTTTAAATGACACGCTTATCGTGTAAATTAATATATAAAAAGGGCAAAAAAGCTCTAAGCACGCAGCCTAAAGCTTATCGCTTTATTAATATTCGTCCTCGTTCCAAAGGAAATCCTCGTCAGTAGGGTAGTCACTCCATACCTCTTCGATAGATTCATAAATTTCACCTTCATCTTCGATTGCCTGAAGGTTTTCAACTACTTCCATAGGTGCACCAGTTCTGATCGCGTAGTCAATAAGCTCTGCTTTTGTCATTGGCCAAGGTGCGTCACTTAAATATGAAGCTAATTCTAATGTCCAGTACATAATTTTCTAATTTTTTGCAAAAGTATAAAAATAGGTTGTATAATAAACTTTTTTATACTTGATTTTCAATTCTTTTTATAATTTTTTTCTATAAATGGCTGTCACAAACTGAATGAAAGCTGTGTCAGCAATTTACTTAATGTCGTTTTCTCAAAAACCATTCCACAAATTTTTTTATGCCATTTTGGAGGTCTGTGGCCGGTGCATACCCTATTAAATCCTTTGCTTTTGTAATATCGGCATTGGTTTTTGTGACATCACCGGGTTGCATTGGCAGAATTTTTTTCGTGGCAGTTTTTTGCAATGCCTTTTCTATGGTAGAAACCATCTCAGATAAAGTGACCACCTGGTTTTCTCCCAGGTTAAGGATTTCGTATACTCCGGAATGATGCTCTAAATAAGAAACCGACTTGATAATTCCGTCAATAATATCATCTATATACGTGTAGTCTCTGGCCGTAGTTCCATCACCATAGAAAGGAATTTCCTGATCCTCTGAAATAAGCTTCACAAACTTGTGTATAGCAAGATCAGGTCTTTGTCTGGGACCATATACGGTGAAGAACCTAAGCTGGATCATATCTATATGATATAGATTGTGGTAAACATGTCCTATAATTTCTCCGCTTTTCTTGGTGGCAGCATAAGGAGAGATCGGGTTGTCTACATTATCGGTTTCTGCAAACGGAGTCTTTTCATTGTTTCCATACACGCTTGAAGAGGAAGCGCAGATAAATTTTTTAATATTGAAATCTTTACACAGTTCCCAAAGATTCATCGTCCCGCGAACATTTACTTCTTCATATTCCAAAGGACGCTCAATAGACGGACGGACACCCGCAAGGGCAGCCAAATGAATCACCATGTCGATATGATGATTTTTAAAGATGTTTTCAAGACCTTTTTTATCCCGGATATCCTGCCAATAGAGGGAATATTGGTCAGAATGAGAGAGGGAGATCAGATGTTGGATATCCTTCTCTTTATCTGAGAATTCAAAATCCGAAATTTTGTCAATTGACTCTAAAGTATTTTTAATTTTCACCTGATAGTTATAGAAATCATCAAAATTGTCAATGTTTATGACAGAATGTCCATTTCTTAATAATTGTTCAATTAAATGGGATCCGATGAACCCACTACCGCCTGTTACAAGATAAACCATTTGTATTTTTTATGAGTACAAAAATATAAATTTTACTTTTTGAAAAATATAATCATTAAATTTACTTAAAAAAGTAATATAAATATAATATGCAGTTTCAAGGGCAAATTTTAAAGATGACAAGCTACGATGCAAAACCCATCCAATACTACCTCAATCTTTCAGGGGATCTGATCCACATGAATGAGCTGTTAGGAAAGGAGTTAAGCATTAAACATACCGGATTTCAGTGTGTAAACTGTGGTAAAAATAAACCTATTTACAGAATGGGATTCTGCAAAAGCTGCTTTTTTGAAAGTCCTTATGCCAGCGATACGATTATCCGTCCGGAACTCTCCACCGCGCATTTAGGGGTTGCAGAACGTGATCTTGAGGTTGAAAAACAAATTCAGCTTCAGCCGCACACGGTCTATCTGGCGTATACAGGAGATGTAAAAGTGGGAGTGACCAGAAATACACAGATTCCTACGAGATGGATTGATCAGGGTGCAACTTTTGCATTACCCATTGCAAGAACAGAAAACCGGTATGAAGCAGGAATGATAGAAGTTGCTTTGAAAGAACATTTAGCAGATAAAACCAACTGGAGAAAGATGCTGCAGGATGATTTTGAAGGAGAAGTGGATCTTGCTGATTTTCGACAGAAGATAAAAGAATATTTTCCCGAAGATTTTCAAAAATTCTATAGAGAAGAAGAGGAGCTGTGGATGTTTGATTACCCTTTTGAAAAACCGGAAAAGGTCTCTTCATTTACTTTGGATAAAAAGCCTGAATTTACAGGAAAACTTACCGGGATCAAAGGACAGTATCTGGGGTTTGAGGGCGGAAATTTCATCAATATAAGAGGACATGAAGGGTATGTTATTGAGCTTGACATAAAGAACTGACCGATATAAAATGTAAGAACCAAATCACAAAATATGAGAAAATGGGTTAAAAGACTATTGATAAGCTTCGGAATCCTGGCAGGAATTCTTCTTGCTGCGAATTTCGGACTGAATATATGGCTTAAAACCCAGCTTCCCGATTATATTAAAAAGAATACAGATTATAAGGTCTCCTACAAAACTTTAGATGTAGATTTAGGATCGGGAAATATCTTTGCTGCCGGAATTTCTGTCAATAGTAAAAACCCTCAAAACACAGATGTTATTGGATTGCAGGGAACTATTGATACCTTAAAAATAAGCCGTTTTGGGATCTATGATGCTATTTTTAATAAAAGAATAAGCTCATCGGATTTATTGCTGGCAAAACCTAATTTAAATATCATTCTGGCAAAACCAGTCCTTCGCAAAACGGAAAAGAAAAGAAATCCGTTTTTATTTGAAAACATAAGAATCAATAACGGAAAGATTGCTGTTTTCAGATCTTCCAAACAGAAATTCTTATCCGTGGAGCAACTGGATCTGTTCGTCGAAAACTTACAGATGACAGAAGAATCTGTAGAAGATAAATTACCCGTTGTTTTTGACAGCTACAGTATCAAAGGACAGAGATTCTTTTTCCGTCCTGATGAAACCTATGCTATTACCATTAATAGTATAAATACTGCTGATGGGCAAGTGTCAGTGGGGGATTTCAAACTGATACCGCTTCTTTCTTTCGCTCAGTTTAAACGGTTTTATCCTAAAAAAGCTCAGCTATTTGAATGTTCAGTTCCGAAAATGGAATTCAAAGATGTGGTTTTGAATAAAAATAAGGTATCTCTTAGCAATGCAGATTTTCAAAATCCTGTTTTTACAGTCCATAATACAGGAGTAAAGACGAAAAAGAATGAAAAAAAATCAAATTTTGAAGTTGATTTAAAGAATATAAAACTGAATAACGGTAGAATTCGGGTCAATAAACCGGATGGCAACACACTTTTGTCTGTCGGAAACTTTAATGTAAATATCAATCAGCTGATGTTTAATAAAGACACTTCAGACCAGATTATTCCTGTCGGTTATAAAGATTTTACATTAGCCGGAAACAACATTGTATATTCTAATCATCAGAATATCGCGGTAAGAAGTATTGCGCTGAAGCCTACCAGCGGTGAAATAAGAGATGTTGTACTAACTCCGGGTTCTCCTGCGATTGAAAAAACAACAATGGATTTAAAAGCTGATCATATTGCTTTTAATATTAATAAGCTGGAATTCGTTGATAAAAAACTGAATCTGGACCTTAAAGACCTTCTTGTAGAAAATGTAAACGGAACAGTTAAAGCAGGTGAAAAAAAACAGAGCAAATCTCCTCAGCCCAATATTATCAATTCAATCATCATAAGAAAAGCCTCATTAAAAAATTCAAACCTTACTTATGAGAAAGGAAAACAACCACTGGCTTTTCATGATCTGAATGCGACATTTAATGCTATTGAACTAGCACCTAAGCCAAACCAGCAGAGACTTTCTTTTACAATAAAAGACTATTATCTCACCACCCGGAATTTTGCTTACAAAACACCATTTTATAATCTTAGCCTTGGTCTTTTGAAATTGAATAAGAATAAAGTTCAGATCAATAATTTTGCGATGAAACCTCTTGTTTCGAGAGCGCAGTTTATCAAAATGATACCTGTTGAGAGGGATCTCTATGATTTGAAAGCCGGACAAATAACCGCAGAAGGGAACTGGGATCTGTTTTCTCATCAGAAAATGGTGAATGCTTCCCATGTAACCATCCAATCAGCTGATGCTAATATTTTCAGAAGTAAAATCCCGAAAGATGATCCAAAAGTAAAGGCTTTGTATTCAAAAATGCTGCGATCCATTAAAATTCCGATGACAGTCAATACTCTTGATCTGAAAAACTCAAAATTAGTCTATGAAGAAGATACTCCGGAGAGCATGGGTCCCGGAAAACTGATATTCAGTAATTTTAATATGAATGTTAAAAATCTGAACTCAGCTAAAGTAAAAGGAAAACCTACCAGAGTAGATATTAAAATCAACTGTTCTTTCATGGACCTGTCGCCGCTATCTGTAAACTGGAGCTTTGATGTTGCTGATCAGAATGATGCCTTTACGATTTCAGGGAAAACCTCCAATCTTCCGGCCAGCGGAATTAATCCTTTTATCAGACCTTACCTTCATGTGACGGCTACTGCAGGAACTATTCAGGAGATGCTCTTTAATTTTAAAGGAAATCCGGCAGGGCTACATGGAACCTTTAATCTTAAACATAAGGACTTAAAGATTGCCGTATTGAATAAAAATAATCATGAAAAGAAAGGTTTTCTAACGGCCGTTGCCAATATTTTTATAAAATCAAACTCAGGAAGCTTTCCTGAAGCCGTTGCTGTAGAAAATGTGGAACGTGATCCCACAAAGTCTTTCTTTAACCTCTTCTGGAAAGGAATTGAACAGGGGTTAAAGAAGACGCTGATAGGTGCAAATGTCGAAAAAACAGAAAAAAAAGTGAAAGAGGCCGTTTCTTCCGTGAAAGAAATGAAGCAGTCTGTAAAAGAAATAAAACAGGAAATCAAAAATAAAAAAGCAGCTTCCCCGCCGGAAGGAGAGAAAAAAGAAAAGAAAGGCTTCCTGAACAATATATTTAAGAAAAAGGAAAAATCTGAAGAATAATTCTTTAAACCACTAAGATGTAATTATGGAGTGCTGAGTATATAAATACAATTGTTCTTTTTAATTAAAACAACCTTAATGGTTTAAAAATTTAATATAAGATAGATTCAGTTAAAAATTGAACTCGTCACTTTCTAAAATAGGAATATCCCTTAAAAACTTATCAAACGCTTCACCGGGATAATTGCTGTCTGCCCCGTAAGAATCTATAATCATTCCACGATTTCCATTATTGTCTTTTAGTACATAAAGAACTGCACTGTCGTCCGGATTGCTGTCTCCTTCAAAACGGTATGTTTTTAAAATAACCAATTCCGTAGGCTGATAAATTTTGTCAGAATTTTCAAACTTCATTTCACAATTTTCATTCATCCTGAATTCTCTCTGTATTCCTCTTTCAGAAAGCGTTTTCATGACTTCACTTAAGGTCGTCATTCTGTCGATGTTTTCTGGATTTTCCATAATAATATTTTTCTTGTTAAGTACAATAATTAAACCATTGCAATTCCTAAATATAAGAAAAATAGCAGATTATAGTTTTCCTAAAAATAAACTTTAATGTTAACAAAATTTATAATTTAGAAAAATAGAATAGGTATACTTTTTGCAATGGTATCAATAATAAATCAAAGAAAATATGAAAAAAGAGATTGGAGTTTTACTGGCAGGGGGAGTTGGTCTTTTGGCAGTATTAAGCTTAATAAGTATTAAAAAGATATTAACTAAAAAAGATAAAAAATATAGTGATTCCTATTCGGACCATCACAGACACTTTGATGAAAAGTACAATGAAGATGAACATCACGGAGTGGAATTTTACGCACTGAAGTAGTAAAAAAATATATTTAATTATGTTTAAATCCAACGCTTTTGAAAGTGTTGGATTTTTTTTGTGGAAAACTTTAGTGTTAAAACTCATTATTTTATGAAAATTCCATTCTAATTTTACACCGGAATGCAAAACGAAAATTTCATAAAAGGTCAGGGAGCTCAGCGAAACGTAATCAACCGTTTCGACAGGTATACCTATGAACCTGAAGATGAACATTTCGAAACCATAAAGACTTCTTTTACTGAGGTTTTTCCCAAAACCATTGTAAATCAGGTGAAAAGCGAAGATCTTCCCATGGAATATTCAATGAACCCCTACCAGGGATGTGAACACGGATGTTCTTACTGTTTTGCAAGACCTACCCACGAATATTGGGGCTATAGTGCCGGGATAGATTTTGAAAGAAAAATCATGGTCAAGAAAAATGCTCCCGAATTATTGGAGAAATTTTTCCAAAAAAGAGGCTATAAGGCAGCCCCAATTCTCTTATCCGGAAATACAGACTGCTATCAGCCAGCCGAAAGACAATTTGAAATCACCAGAAAAATACTGCAGGTTTGTCTTGATTACAGACACCCTGTCAATGTTCTGACAAAAAATGCGCTCGTATTAAGAGATCTTGATATTCTAAAACCAATGGCGGAACAGAACCTGGTTTCAGTCTCTTTAAGTATTCCAACAATCAATGAAGAACTGAGACGAAAGATGGAGCCAAGGACTAGTTCTGCAAAAAATAAATTAAAAGCCATAGAAATTCTTTCCGAAAACAAGATTCCCGTACATGTAATGGTGGCTCCCATTATTCCCGGACTCAACAGTGATGAGCCGTTGAATATATTAAAAGCAATTTCTGAAGCAGGCGCTTCCGGGTTTGGATACACTCTCGTAAGATTAAATGATACTGTTGAACCCGTTTTTGTCAATTGGATAGAAACTCATTTTCCAGACAGAGCACAGAAAGTATTAAATCTCATCCGCTCTATGCGGGGAGGAAAGCTTGGTGATAAAAGATATTTTGAAAGACAAAGAGGGGAGGGGAATATCGCAGAAATGATTCACACAACATTTAAGATTGGCAGAAAGAAGTTTTTCGAGGGTAAAGAATTTCCAAAGCTATCTACTGCTAACTTTACCGGAGCCCGTGATCAGCAATTGAGATTGTTCGATTGATATGATTTCTCAAAAGTCCTATCTATTATATATAGTATAAGTAGATTTATCCCTTCTAACCATTTTTTATTACTCGTACATCATATATATAGTATATCCTATTTCTTAGGAGCTATTCCTGCTATCCATTCATACTCCTCGCTCCAATGCTTTCCGCCCCTCGAACCCACCAACGCTCCTACCTAAACTGCGGGGTAACCATTGCTATCAGGGCTAGGGGAGGTCTAATTATGAATTATAAATGATGAATGATGAATGATGATTTTCGCGTTTCGGGTTTTCGG
>NZ_QAJO01000005.1:0-341885 GCF_003852415.1 Chryseobacterium sp. KBW03
CCGTCTCTCCATTGCTGATCAAGGAAATTTTCGATCATTGTCTGTACACGGATCCATGTATTGGCAGTATTAGGTTCAAAGACGAAACGTTCTGTAGATTTCTTCACAGATTCTTCCACCATATTGAAGAAACGACGTACGGATACATATCTCCATTCATTGCTGTTTCCATCCAGTGTTCTTGCTCCCCAAACCAATGTTCCTTTTCCTGTAAAGTTTCTGATCGCATTGATTGATTTTCCTGATGTAGAATCTACGTTAAGTGCATCTTGCTCTTTATTAGAAATTTTTACCGTTGGTGCTTCTACGAAGTTCAGTCCAACATTAGCTGGTGATTTCCATACTCCAGAAGTACTGTCTACTTTAGCGTAAACTCCTGCCATTGCTGATGATGGAGCCAATACTACTTGTTTAGATTCAATTGCTTTTTTAGCCTGGTTATACAATTCTGAATTCGCAGATTTCAAACCGGCTAGATTGGTAATACCAGATGCACCAGTCACTAAAACATCAGCATCTTTAAAATCATAGCTTAACACTGTTTTCAGTTTTGGATAATAGGCTGCACCATATTTTAAACCTGCAGCACTTACTTTACTTCTAAAAGTAGTATCATCTCCAAGAACATCCATGATAACGAATCTGTCCTTCAATAATTCTGCCTGATCTAAAGCTTTGTTATACAAAGAGTAAGTTAAACCGATAGCAGTTGCATCGTTAGATCTGTTAACAACTAAAGTGCTGGAAGCAGCAGCAGCGGCAGCAATAGTATTAGCGGTAGTAAGGTCTGTATCGTAAGCAGTAGCAACAGCCTGGGCAGCAGCCTTAACAGTAACAATACTAGCATTACTAACAGCAGCAGCAACCTGAGTAGCCACTACAACAGCCTGAGCAGCCTGAGCCGCAGCAACTTGAGAAGCATTACTAGGATCAGTAATAACATAAGTAGCAGCCTTAGCAATAGCAGCAGTAACAGCAGCATCTGGAGTAGCAGCTGCTGCAACAACGTCTGAAACGGCTTTAGCAGAAACTTTAGCAGCATTAGCTGCAATTTTATTATTATCTGTAACCAGAGCAGCAGCCTGAGCAGCAGCGACATCAGCAGCTGCAGGAACCAGACCTTGAAGATCCGGGAAAACGATCAACGTAGGCTCGTCTTCTTTCTTTAACAATTCAAGACCATATAATAAGGTACCTGCTGTTGTAGGTGTTCCTACAGTCACCGCACCAGTGTAATCTCCTACAGAGACGATATAACAAGCACCACCGCCATTAGCAAAATACATTTGCATAGCATGATACATTTTAAAATCGCTGATCTTAGTTTGTGTTGCCGTTGCAGCACCGTTATTGAAAGCTACAGCGAAAATCTCCGGGTTTGATTTTCCAAAAAGATCTTCATACTCCAACATAGAAGAAATTCTCGTCGGCTGATTTTTTGATCCTTTCGCAGTGTACCCGATAAAAGCGGGAATAGCTGTTTCAACTTGCGCTACGGAAGGGGGAAATTTTGCCTGCTCCTCCACGTAAACGCCAGGGGTTTTGTAATTCATTTGTTAAAATTTTAAGTTATTATTAATTATTCCACGAAGTAAAACTTCGAATGTTCATTTGTGATTGATTGTATTTTTAGAATTGTTGTAATTTGTGCGAAAAGGTTAATAAGATAAACTCTGCAGGGCGTACTAATGCTATTTTGATTTCTACATCCATCGTATGAGAACCTTTGACTCCATCAACTTTTACTTCGTATGCTTCTTTCGGAGTACTACCCGCTAACGCACCATCCATCCATTGTTCGTGAAGAAAATTTTCTATCGTAGCTTTTGCTCTCAGCCATGTGGAGAGTATATTGGGTTCGCTAATAAATTTTTTATCCAGTGCTTCACTGATCGATTGTTTAACCATATTATAATAACGGCGTACCTGTATGTACTTCCACTCGTTATCTTTCCCATCTTCTTTTTTATCGTTTCCTTCAAGCGTTCTGGCTCCCCAGACTAATGTTCCTTTTCCTGTAAAAGTTCTAATAGCATTGATTGATTTCCCTGAAACATGTATGTTGAGATCCGACTGTTCCTGATCGGAAACTTTTTCCGTGGGACTCATCACATAATTAAGACTTACATTTGCCGGAGCTTTCCACACCCCTTTTGTACTGTCTATTCTGCCATATACCCCTGCCATTGTGGATGATGGCGGCAGAATAACTTTTAAAGATTGAATAGCCTCTTTTATTTGATTGTATAATAATGAATCAGAAGTCTGCAGGTTTTCCAATGTGATACCGTGTGCATTTCCAAAAATATCTTTTGCCGCTGAAACGCCTTCAATTAAATCATTAAATTCATTTAAAAAGTTGATATCTACGCTGTCAATTGTCCCGTTTTCTATTGCTTCGATGGTAGCAATAGGCTCAATGAGATCGACTTTCTGATCTGCCGTTTCATTGATCTCTTCTACAATAGCTACCGCCTGAGCGAGTAAATCAGCAAGTACAAAAACATTGGCTGATGCAAATAATATTTCATCACTGGCTAGTCTTCTTAGCTCCTGTAAAGCCTCTTTCTCATTCATATAGAAAGCAACACCATTACTTATTTGCCCGTCCTGCAGACCTTTATGATCAATAATAGTCTTATCGTCAAAAGTATAATTCAAAATCGTTTTTAAGTAAGGAAAATAAGCTGCAGAATGGCTCGTTGGGTTTACTTCTTTTCTAAAGTTCGTAATAGTATTGAAACCGTTTGACAGGGCTGTAGAATTTCCATAATACGTATCTAATAAGGCAAATCTATTTTTTGTCTCATCTTTTGCTTTACCAATTACTTTATTATAGATAATATAAAAATCGTCTTCACTAGGTAACGAGATGGCATCAGGGACAAGAATAAGGATTGGCTTTTTGATAGTTTCAATCATATTGAGCCCGTCATTCAATGAAGATAATAACACGCCTCCCGTCAAAGGATATGTCCCTACAGAAACAATATAACATGGCCCTCCACCATTAGCAAAATACATTTGAAGCGAATAGTACATTAAGAATTGTACCTGAGGGGCTACAACAGTTACTCCTTTGCCTTCTACATCTTTTAGTTGGAGATTTTCTTTTTTTGCTTTTCCAAAATGATGTTCGTACTCCAAAAGAGAATTGATTTTTAACGGCTTATTTTCGCCAGAAGGCATTAATTCGGTATACCCAATGAATGCCGGTATAGCCGTTTCTACTAATGCAACTGAATATGGAAGTTTTGTAATTTCTTCAACTGAAACACCCGGTGTTGTTGGATTTAACATGTTTAAAAGTTTAGATTAATGGTTATTAGTTTTTTTTTATGGTTAATTAACTTTAATACCTTTTATATTAACATCGTTAATTAATTCAATAGTGGAAGTACCTGTAGCAACGATTTTTACTACGCTGATTTTGTATAAGGCAGAAGGCATTATCTTTCCGCCTAATAATCCCCAGATATAGCTCAGCTGATCAAAAGGAATGGAGTGCAGTTCGATTCTGAAATCGACATCTTTTGTTGTCTCAGGGTCAATATAACTCAGCACATTGTTTGTTTGAAAAACTTCAATAACTTTTGAAATATTTATTAAAGCATTGGAATATCTGGTCCTGTTGGCAGAGATCATCACATACAGGTTCAAATAGGCCGGAGCATTCTCCTGCTGCATATCATATCGGGTGGGATTATCGCTTATTTTCTTCTTGGTGTAGCGCGATCTGTTTTTCAGTGTTGACTCTTCCTCAACGTTTAGCAGAGTAATGACTACTTTATTTTCAAGACCTGAGGTATCATCATCATGCTTTGCTATGTCATCAACAACAACAATATCATGTAAATCTCCTGAACTGTTCAGCTGATCTTTTAAAACGGTTAATACATTATCAATCATAATTTCTGTTTCTTAATTATTATGATGCAAACATACAATCCCCCCCTCCCAAATGACAAATATTTTGAGGTACCAATACAGTCTTTGCAGTAAATAGGATTTTTGTTTTTATGAAAAAAAATAAAAAACAACCCCAATAAACAGCTCATAATCAAATTAGTAAATATTAAATTAAAAAATAAAAATTTAGTCTATGGACTTTCCTAATCCAATGATGACCAAGTTTGAGTTTATTATTGAAGTCTATTTTTTAGATGAATCACTGATGCTGTTTAAACTTTTTTACAACCGCAAGTTTTAATATTTAAATTTTCGAAGCATCTTCGATTTCTCCTGATACAATAACTTAAGAGTTGAAAATTTTCTTCTTCCGGAGACCTATAAATTGAAGACTTGGCCTGGTGATAAAAACGTCAAATCCAAAACCTCCAGCTTCAAAAATCCAAACCACCCACTCTTCCCGAACTCAGGTCTGTTTTGTTGTTTTCCTTATCAGAAATATTTCTTTTTTGCACCAAACAATTTCTAAAAATTATAAGCTTTCATCTTGAGGAAGTGATTTTGTCTTTTACTGCAAAGACAGAATGCAGGGGTCTTATAATTCGTAAAATGATTTCCCTTCTTCTAATTTTGACCCAATAATTTTTAAATATTAATCACATGAATATCAAAAATCTTTTTGGCAAGCGCAATGAAATCATTGGCGGCCATTTCAATGAACTGCGCTCAAAAATGGGCATGGCAGATCAAAACGAAGAATCTATTTTCTCTTTAAGAGAAGAAATCTGTAACGCATGTCCTTTAAAAAACGGCAACAACTGTAATGCTATGAAATGGCTTAATCCTGAGACATTGGAAGTGCTAGATGGTCCGCAAGAAGGATTTATCAGAGGTTGCGGATGCAGACTGAGTGCAAAACAAAGATCCAAATTAAGCGTTTGCCCTGCAGGTTTCTGGGGAGGAGAATTCGACTAAAAATAAGATGGTTTTACGACCATCAATATTGTATAATTAAAAGCTATTTAATGTAATGCAAGATCATATCATTCAGAAAGTTGTTGTTGAAATTACGCTCAACAATAAAGAAAAAGCAATGAGCATAAAAGAGGATATCAATAGCTTTTTGTCTATTGACGTCTTTCCAAAAATAGAACAATACATCAACGCTTTAGAATATAATTTAGCTGATCATACGCTACAAATCCCCCGTTTAGAACTGGATCTGGAGGTAAAAAGCAGCTCATTAAATACGGAATTAAAAGATAAAATTGCTCAACTCTTTAAGGAAGAACTCTCAGAAATTATTAAACCCATTGTAGGTTCAGATCAAGAAACAGAAACCGAATCTAAGGCATATCTGATTGGCAATCAGGAAAAAACACTCCAGGCTTTTATCCATTTCTTAGAAAAAGGACATATGCCATGGTGGAATTCGGATAGAAAAAGCATTGCTTTTTTGGAACCCGCGGTATTTGACATCCTGATTCTGGCTGACAACTTTCAAAAAAGGATCATTCCTGTTCTGTCAAAACCAAATGTTCAGGACCGAATGATCAATCAGCTTTCAGACAAGCAAATTGCGCAGCTATGCCTGACGATTATACAAAATAAGGAGTTAAAAATCAACTTAGAGACTGATATACTTCGTCGTATATCAAACCTGGGCGACCCTGACAGACTCATCGTGTGGGGTTTGGTCTTCAGGCTATTATCAGAGTATTTGAACTCATCCAATACTAATCTTCAGGAATATCTTTTACAACAAATATTAAAAATAGAAACAGCTGGTTTATCACAGGCAAAAAAAACGAACCAGAATTGGAAAACAGTAGTTGAGATATTCCCTTTTATTAAAGAAAATGAAATTCTTGAAAGCATCAAGAACAATACAATTGACAGCCCGGAAAACCAAACAACTTCAGCAGAAACTCCGATGGGAACCATTCATCAAAACAATGCAAAAATCCAGGAGGATCTAATCCGGAACGATGGACAATATATTCAAAATGCAGGGCTTATTTTGATCCACCCATTCATCAAAACCCTTTTTGAACATTGTGATCTTCTGCATCCAAAAACGCAGCAACTTACTGATCCTGAATTGTGCGCTCATTTATTGCATTATATCGCTACCGGAAAAACAAACGCTCCTGAATACGACATGATTTTTGAGAAATTTTTATGTAATATTCCAATCGGTCAGACCATTAACAAGCATGTTAAACTTTCGCGCAAGCATAAAACACAGGCTAAAAATGTAATAGAAAGTGTTCAACATAACTGGAGTCCGATGAAAAAATCATCTGTAGCATTACTGCAAAACGAGTTTTTCCAACGGCCAGGTAAATTGGTTGCCACGGGTTATGAACACACCCTTACCGTGGAACGAAAAACACAAGATATTTTACTTGATAAACTTGGTTGGGGAATCGGGCTTGTTAAGCTGCCATGGCAGGAAAAATTCATATTTATCAATTGGTAACGACCTTCTTATTGATGGGGTTATGCAATCCCAAATCTACTACAGCCCTATCATTCTATTTCAACAATATCAACTCAAAATAAAATTATGGAATCTCTTATTAACCATGAACAGAAATCATTAATAAAAACAAAAATTAATGAAAAAACAGAACGAACCAATCACTTATTTCATGCCAATGAGGTAAATCACAGCTCATTAAATGAAGAAATGAAATGGTTACAATCGCTTATTGAAATGCGGTGCAAAGAACTGTTTTTGGAAGATGAGATTGAATTGAATGTAGGGTATGAAATACCTGAACCACCAGAATCAGATGATGAATCGCCTTACTCGGTTACGATAAACACTCATCAACTTACCGTTGTAGATAGAATAATTTTAGCATTGGGTATTGCTTCGGCTCATTATCCATCTATCCTAAAAACATTTGTGCAAATAGAAGAAAGCAGTCATGCATTTGCTATTGAAGCAGGGGGTGAATATGATAAAATCAACCGCAGCTTTAAGCCAACTTTTCAAACCTCACTTTTTTTGCTTGCGGGGAAAGATTTATCCCTGTGGTCACAGTATGGTGCACAGCTCATAAATGGCAGTGTACTCTTGAAAAACGACATTATTTACAATCGTTCTTCAACCGAGTTTATTCATGGAAAAATTGAATTGGATACCGCTTATCTCAACTATTTTTTATCCGGTCAGAAGCCACAATTAGACCACGGTTCTTACTTTCCCGGGAAGCTTTACACGTCTGATCTCACCATGGATGATATTATTTTAGAAGAGAATGTCAGAGAACAAATAAAACCCATCGGACATTATATAAAAGCACTGGAAAATGGCTTTTTCACAACCAATGAGCACAGCTTTAAACCTGGCTTTATTGCTTTATTCTACGGCGCGCCAGGAACAGGAAAAACGATGCTGGCAGGAATACTGGCTAATACATTTGGTATTGACATGTATCATGTAGATCTCTCACAAGTGGTCAGCAAATACATTGGTGAAACGGAGAAAAATCTTGAAGTGCTATTCAACAGGCTGCAAGGTAAAAACAGCATGTTGTTTTTTGATGAAGCTGATGCTTTGTTCGGGAAACGTTCTGATGTAAAAGATGCTCATGACCGCTATGCCAACCAGGAAGTTTCGTATTTACTGCAGCGGATTGAAAAATTTGACGGATTAACAATCCTTGCCTCTAATTTCGAGAACAATATGGATGATGCTTTTAAGCGCCGTATAGATGTATCTGTAAATGTAATACGCCCGACAGAGATTACCAGAAAGACACTTTGGGAGCATTATTTACCTAAAAACATAACGTTTGAAAGTGACGAGCTTTTAAAACATTTAACGAAGGAATATTCTTATACAGGTGCTAATATCCGCAACATTATGAAAAATGTAGCTATGGCACTCTATGACCGTAATGAAACCATTATTACATATTCATTAATAAGTACCTATCTAATGATAGAAAACGAAAAGGCTTTCGGAAAAAACCAGTCTCGTCTCAGCCCATTTGTAAAAAAAACAGAATAAAACCTTAGCACATTATAATGAACTTATCTAATAACCAATAACATGAGCAGATTTAAGAAAACATTCGCGCCGAGGGCTGGCAGGTCCGAAACACAAATCGATGATAATAAAGAGGATGAAAAAAAATATGAGCAGATCACTGATCAGGACAGTAAAGTATCTCTCGCAAAAACAGAAGTTACCCAAATAGCATACGCCCCTTTTAAAAACAGAGCATTTAATAAAATCGAAAAAGGCTCATCCAGAATACAGTTTTTAAATAGCGGACTGCATGTATTAGCTCTCAATAAAGCACTCAATGCATTAGGCCACAAAGTATCTGAAAACGAAGCTTCTTTTGGGGATACAACGAAGATTGCACTCATCAACTTCCAAAAACAGAATGGTATTACAGGCTCTGGAATTTTTGATAAGGAAACTTTATTGAAAATGGATGAGGTATTAGAAAAATCACAAATTGATAAAGAGGCAAACTTAGATAAAAATGAAAAAATATCTTTCAAAGAAAAAGAAGAAAAAATACCTACCCAAAATACTCTATCAGATAGAACTGTAAGGCTAAGTGTAGGGATTGTTCCTATGAATATTAAAAGTAACCAAGAGTTTTTCGACTTTTTAGATATCAAAATTTTCGGAGTAATTACAGATATCAATTGGGACATTGATGAAAAGTCATATAAAGATTATATAGGAAAAGAAACCCATTGTAATGTTTACATTTCCCTCCTGAAAAAATACTTAGGGATTACAGATGAGCAATGGGAAGATATGCAAAGCAAAACAACAGCAAGTACATCAAGTGCTGTAGAATTAAGAGAATCTGTTGGAAAATATTTAGAAAAATCAAAAGCTAGAGAAACAGCAATTGAAAATCGCAGTATTTTGGAAACCAAATTATATGGTTTGAAAGAATTTTACAATGAATATATAATGTATACAGATTATCTTAATTCTGCAATTTCTTACCAAAATTCAAATACTCCAAATTTATCTCCTCTATTCACTATCCCTAATTGGCAAGAAGAATTAAATAAAAAAGCAAAGAAATATGGCTTTAAAGATCTTACCGATTTTGAAAATACTATTAATGAATATCTAGATTCTTTCCGCGGTGAGACTATTAATTTAGTGCAAGATTATATACATAAATATGAGCATTTACTTTATGAAGAAGAAATACGTCTAAAAAAGGGAGATACAATCAAACAGCTTTATACTACATTTTATAATACCGGAGCAGCTAAAAATATAAATGAAGGTAAAATAAAGGAAAGTAACGCTCTTACGATGATGAATGGATTAGCTTTTGATAAACTGTATAAGGAAGGTGAAAAAGAAAAAAAAGCAGGTGTAGATAAAGTAAAAACCTTAGACTCTTCTTTATTTAAAGATAAAACCTTCAATTTTGACAAATTAGCAGCCGCAAACTCTCAAAAAGAATTTGAAGAAGTTTTATTTGATTTCATAAGATCTAAGCAGAAAAACGCCCATAAAGTTCGTCAGGATTTAAAAGACAATCCTGATGCTGTATATAAACAACAGGAACTGTTACAATACTCTTATCAAAAACAGGGTGTTGTAAAGGATAGCATTCTCGATTTAATCATCCAGCAAAGAATTAAAAGCATAGAATGGACTGAAACTCTTAAAAACGTTGGTTTAGCTATAGCAGCCATTATAGCTATAACAGTTACTTGGGGAGCCGCTACTCCTTATGTCATTGCTGGTACAGCTGTATCATTAGGCATAAGTGCATACAATGTCTATGAAGCATTGGACGAATATTACAAAAAAGATGCAGCCTACGAAATAGGATTACTGAAAGATAAACCAAATTTTATATGGGTAATAGTTGCTATTGCCGGTGCGGCATTAGATGCCGCTTCATTGGCGGCTGTATTTAGAGCTGCAAAACCAATAACTGAAGCAGCAGAACTATTTAATAATAGTGCAAAAAGTGCAGAGGATATTCTTACACTAAAGACCAGTCTTGCAAAAATCGAGGGACTTTCAGATAAGGTACGAACCAATATTGTAAAACAAGCAGAATTAACTGTCGAATTCCGTAATACAGCACAAGAATTTTTACGTGCAGCCAGTACACTCAATACCGGTATTAATTACTCAGTACTGCCACAATTAGTACGCTTAGCCCGTCTTAGTATTATACGAGGTATTACTACTTTTGAAAAGTTTTTATTAGAGTTAAAAGTTAATAAAATAATAAATAGCGTAGACAATCTTACTGATGAAGAATTAAAGGTCCTTAAAGATGCATTTACTGATGCAAAGAAAGGACATACATATCCTGATTTTGATGAAAAAAGTGTAAATTTCAACCGTTTTAGAGATAGAAAAATGCATAGAACTGAAATAGCCAATGCTAAACCAGGTATATATTTAAAGCATAAGAAAGCTAAAACAGTAGAGCAGGCAATAAGTTTTTCTAAAAATGGGGGTGATGCACAATATTTACCATATGTTAATATTAATGCTTTAGAGAAAACAGCTTTACAAAAAGGAGAAGTTTTTATTCCTAAAAATAATAAAAATGTAACTTATTTTTTCTATAAATCAAATAGAGTAATAGGTTATGACAATGGAATTCCTACAGAATGGATTAGAGCAGAAATTTCATCAGGCTTTCACCATAGCCACCCAATAAATACGGATAGGTTATCAAAATATATAAAACTTTAATTATGAGAACTCAATTATTTAACGAAAAAGATTTTGAACGAATTAAACTTACAGTAAATTATGACTGGAAAATAATATATAATAAGTTAACTATTTTTGATCCGGATATTCATGAATTAACAGAGGAAGAATTTGATTTTTATACATTAGGGTTATTTACTCAAAACATGGCTCAAATAGAATCTAAAAGCAAAAGCCTATTAATCGATATAGGATGGTATCCTGACTCAGAAATTGATGGAGAATTTTTACTTCAAATACTCCCAATAACAGATGGAGAATGTGATTGGTTTAATCCAGTCGTAGAATTTAGAACACGTTCATTAAAAAAACTTATTTTAAAGATTGAAGAATTAATGAAATAAAAATTAAAGGCTGCCCAAAATTTTCGGGCAGCCTTTAATTTTATTGATTTTATTCCTACTTGAATTCCTAACTCTCCGAAGTCCCCCGACCTTGGAGTATATCTTAAAGAATTTTTTCATTAATTAACTCAAAATCAGGAGACATTACTTAGGTAAAGTAATATTAAACATACCTAAAAGTGAACATCAGAAAATCAAATTGATTGATTTTTACAACAGTTCATTAAGAGATTAAAAAAAGAAATAGATAATGTGATCTATCTATTCTCATATGGAGAATATCAACCCGGAAGGTATATGTTATTTTTAGAAGGAATCTATCATATTGCCTGATAAAAAACCGATTGGGCAGAAATAAAAACAATACATCGCGGCAAGAAAAAGTATATATTAAAAATCTGTCCAATTGGAATAAAAATTTTGCGAGAAAAGGAGACCAGCAAAGTAGCCTGCACCACAAATAATATAAAACCACAACGCAAAAAGTTGTGGGTTTACTTTTTTAGTGAACTATGAAATACACTCTATCTATATTGATTTATATTCTAATATTTTAACGATCAAATCACCGATATCATTACTATTGACTTATTGCTGTAATCTATGAATAAGACTTTTTATTTCCGATGGATTCAACTCTGTTTTCGTATCTGTTGCTAAACTATTTTTCAGAATTCTAATCTGGGCAGCCTTTAAAGCATCTTTAGCTTTTACCTCCTGATCAGGGATTACCCCGACATGTTCCCAATTCTTATGACTGACCAGGGAGGTTACTTTTCCTGTAGGAACAAGCAATAAATATTGATTTTGGATGATAAAATGATCTACCGGATTAGCGGCCCCGGGTGTTTTCTCCCCTATTACTTCAGCCAGTTTATGTTGCTGTAAAAAGTAAGCAAGGGCTTCCGCTGCAGAAAAAGTACTTTTACTGGTAAGGATACAGATTTTTTTATGAAGATATTTCGCCCCCAAAACATCCGGTTGTGTACTGTTGACTACCGTCTTATCTTCATGCCTGAAATAAGTCGTATAAAGATCTGTTTTTTGATCAAAAAAATAACTGCAGAATAGCAGAAGCATATCATTATCGCCACCTTGATTTTCTCTAAGGTCAATAATCAGAGCGTTGGTATTGGCAACAAAATTCATGGCAGCGGCCAATGTCCCTGCGCTGGATTCTGAGGAAGCAAAACCTTTAAAATTAATGTACCCAATATTTCCTTCTAATCGTTGAACGCTTTCAAAACCAAAATTTTCGAGACTGTTGTGAAAATCGTGCAACTTCTTCTTTTCTTTCTCATCAACCACCTTTTCGGGGCTGTAGTTTTCGAGATATCTAAAGGAAAAATGCTGATCTCTTATATCCGATCTCAATTTTTTCGCCAGAAGCGCTGCAAAATCATTTTTATTCAACTTTTTAAAAGTTCCTTTTTTAAGGTCACTTTGAAATGAAGAATCTACTTTTTTATAAGCTTCTTTATCAACATAATAATGCTTCACTTTTTCTGTGATTTCAGAAAGAACCATTTTTTGATCATCCCTTTGTGCGTAAGATACGAGGGAATGAAAAAGGAAAATTCCTGTCAGTAACTTTTTCATAGAAATTGGTATTTATTTTTTATTGGTGATGTCAATTGTAGTCTCCAGCGCATCTCTTGTTAAGGTGACAGAACTTACCTTTCCATCCTTAAAATCGAATTTTAAGACGTTCGGATAATCTACAATTTTAAAGGTCCCATTTTTCAGATACAACAGCTCATTAGCATTTTTCCCTTTAAAATGTTCCAAAAATGGAGACTCCACATAGAGTCGGTTATTCTTCTCTACAATTTTCGTTTCCATCCCCTGTCCATAGAGAAAATCGTTATACGTTCCGATGAGTTGTTTTTTGAGGCTTAAAGGGATCTCCTGACTGTTTTCATGGGCTGTTTTCTTATTCCAGTCCATCAATTTCAGAATCTTTACCCGGGCTTCATTCATTACCGGAATACGATTAGGTTGTTCGCCATTCGCCAGAATTACGATCCCATTTCCATCTTCCATCGTTGCAAGAATATTACCTCCTACTCCTGTATTGGAACCACTGCACATAAACCAGTCATAGTTGTTATAGGCAACAGATCTTTGCCATCCATAGCTCCAGCCGCCCACGGCATTTTTCAAAGCCGTTACTTCAGTTACTTTTTTTGCGACCTGATGAGAAATCACGCTGTTATTCTTATTGCGTAAAGCATTTTGTATCTCAATAGAAAGTTTAGCCAAATCTGTAGTAGTAGACCATACTCCAGACGCTCCAACCTGTGGTGTAATGGGCAAACCTTTTTTTATCACTTTCCCTTCTTTATCATGAGCAAAGGCAACATTCGTTAGAAATCCTTTTTCATTGGGCTGTATCATGGTCGTGTTTTTCATACCAAGCGGTGAAAAGATATATTTCTGTGCAAGCTCTGCAATAGATGTATTCAAAGTATCTTCTAATGCCATTTGTACAATTACATAGCCCCCGCCGCTATATTGAAAGTCAGTTCCCGGTACAAACAGAAATTCAATTTCCTTATTATTATATCTTGGGATCTGTCCTAAAAGACTTTGTTTTAGAGTTGGAATAGCATCTCCTTCATAATAATCTGCAAATCCGCCCTGACTTGTACCAGCTGTATGATTGAAAAACTGTCTCCAGGTAGGGCTGTTATGTTCTGTAAACTTGCTTTTTGGCAGATGCCATCGTTTTAGGTATTGATCTATTGGATCATCCAGATTGATAAAGCCTTTCTCTTCGATAATATGACAAAGAAGTGCTGTTATCGATTTTGAAATAGAGGCAGTGGAAAAAGCCGTATTTTCATCCAGCTTTTCTTTAGAATTCATAGATTTCACTCCGACCTGATTAGAATATACAATCTTATAATTTTCAAAAACGACAAGGCTAAATCCCGGAAGTTTATACTTCTCCAATTGCTGTTCCCCATGTAGGCTATCCGTAAGAAAACTGTAGTCTTTTTTTTCTGAAAATAGTTTGTTACTTGTTCGGCAGCTTGAAAGCAGAACTATAAGAATTAGAATATAAAAGCTATTTTTCATTGTATCGTTTTTTGGTTTAAACATTTATTTCGATACAAAGATGTGGAAGACGCTGAAGGTATGCGACCGAATAAAAGTAATCGATCCCAATTGTCAGGAAAAATAAGTACGAATCTTTAACAAGAAGAGTACGAGTAATTACAAAATACTGAAATACAATAATTTATAATTAAAAACAGGACTGTTACTTTTGTCTATTTTAAAACCATTATTAAAAAAAATATTTAAAATTCTCTACTACTCTACTACGCAGAATACCGCAGATATTAGCTTTTTTAAGTATTTTTACATGATAATATAAATAACTTATGAAAAGAATCATATTGGCAGGAATGGTAACTCTGGGAGGGCTGATTACTGCACAGGCACAATGCAAACCTGTATCTGCGATAACAGAAAATTTTGATACATGGAAGGATATGAACAAGTGCTGGACAGCCCAAGGCGGAAAAGCAATGCTGTATGCCAGTGACAAAAAGATCATTTTTTATTCTATGACCAATCCTGGTGAGAATATGTATCTGGTAACTCCGGAAATAAAAGCAGGAACCTATACCCTTAGCCTTGATATTTCGGACAACGGAGGAGAAACTACTCTGGAAATTTTCTCAGTAGGCAATGCATCCGATGCAAAATCATACACTTCAATCGCTAAAGCATCCAAAATAACAGGTGAGAAGAAAACCTATACCATTTCTATAAAAAAAGATACCCACCTGGGTCTGAAAGTTTTACTGAACGGCGTACACCAGGCGGTGTATGTAGATAATTTTTCTTTGACTCCTAAGAAATAAATCGTTTACAATAAAAAGTCGCCAGCTTTTCAGCTGGCGACTTTTTGATACCATGATCATCCAAAAAACCGCTGATTCATCTCGTTGATTACCGTTTCTATTCCTTCTTTCTTCAGCCACTCATATTCTGCGTTGGCAAGATCACCCGCCATATAATGCAGCTGTTGTCTATTATCTGTTGCTGCTGTATAAACAACCTCGGCAATAGTTTCAGGAGTATCCCGTTTTGCCGTTGAATCTCCCCTCATGGCCGTTATATATTGAGTAAAAACCGTTTCATAATCCGGATGAGAAACCATTTGTGCATTGCTTCCGAAATTGGTCTGCATATAAGCAGGAGCTACGGTTTTGATCCTAATTCCCCACTCTTTTAATTCATAGCTCATTCCTTCGGACCATTTTTCCAATGCAGATTTTGTAGCGGCATACACAGAAACGAACGGGTAAGGAATGTTGGCTGTGGATGAGGTTACTGTAATGACAGTTCCTTTTTTTCTGGTTCTGAAATACGGAAGAAAAGCCTTGGTAACAAGCATTGTTCCTAAAAAATTAGTATTGATGAGTTGTGTCAGTTCCTCGTCAGTGGTTCCTTCAAAAGGTCCCATCAGCCCGTATGCAGCATTGTTAAGCAATACATCTACCGGACTTATTTCTTCTGCTTTTGAAACTATTCCGGCCACCTGTTCCGGATCACTGATATCCAGCTTCAGAAGGTGAATATTGGGAAATGCAGTAAGCTCAGTTTCCTTTTCAGGATTTCGCATCGTTGCAATCACCGTCCAGCCTTTTTCAGCAAATAGTTTTGCCGTTGCTTTTCCTAATCCTGAAGAGGCTCCTGTAATGAAAATTGTTGGGTTCATTTTTTAATTTTTAAAAGTGATGCCACAAAGTTGCACCGATAAAAAAAGAACCTGTTTACCATTTGGTAAAAAGCAGCCTAGCGGATATTTTTTCTTATTCTGCTTAATGACTGCTGGGTAATCCCCAGATAAGAAGCGATGTATGACAAGGGAATACGATTAACAAGAGTGGGATATTTTTCCATAAATTCCAGATAACGGGTGGTGGCATCCTGAGAGATCAGCGGGCTTACCCTTTCCAGTTTTTGGGCCAGTGCTTTGTTCGTCACTTTTTGAATAATGTTTTCCCAATCTATGATCGTATCCGAAATTTCTTTCCAATCCTGATTAGAAAAAACGAGCATTTTGCAATGGGTTGCTGCCTGTATATATTCTGTGGAAGGTACATTTTTCAGATTGAAGAGCAGATGTTTTTCTTCAATAAAGATCTTGGTAATTTCTTCCCCTTTATTGTTATAATAGCAAATACGAATAATTCCGTCAAGAATAAAACCTACCTGCCTAAGGACTTTTCCTGCCTCTGCAAAATACTCATCTTTGTTCAGCTCAATTTCTTTTGCTTTGCTTGTGATGAGGTCAATTTGCTGCTGGTTCAGATGACCAAACTGCAGGATGTATTCTATAAACTCTTTCATTATAACAAAGTTAGCAATACTTATCGGGGAATATTTACCATTTGGTAAAAAGTGTTTTTGAGCGGGAATGAAAAATGCAATGAACCCCCTATTGAATATCTATTCTTTAAAATCTGTGGATGAAGAAAGCGCTTTCCACCGCTGTATCTGTTCAGATAATTCCGCAATTTTGTTTTCTGCTCTCTGGGCTGCATCCGTTCCTAAGAAGAATAATACTGGCGGATTTGAAACATCGGCAAGTTTCATAAAAACATCAGCTGCTTTCTCCGGGTTTCCCAATTGCTTACCGTCTATTTCATTCATTCTCTGATGTGCCGTTCGCAGGAATTGATAATCATCGATCTGATTTTCGCCGAAAGCAATAGAATCCGCCTTAGCAAAACTGGTACGAAACCATCCTGGTAAAACGGCTGTTACATTGATTCCCAATGGCTTCAGATCATTAGCTAAAGCTTCTGATAATCCTGTTACAGCAAATTTTGCAGCAGAATACATGCTCCATCCCAATCCCGGTGCAAAACCTGCAATAGATGAAATATTAATAATATGCCCGGAACGCTGATTCCTTAAATAAGGCAATGCCTGCCGGATCACTTTTAACACTGCAAAAAAATTGATCTGAAAATTTTCTTCAATCTCTTCAGCACTAAGTTCCTCTACGGCCCCGCCTAGTCCATAGCCTGCATTATTGACCACCACATCCAAATGTCCAAACTGTTTTATCGTTTTCTCAATGGATTGTGCGATAGACTGTTCATCTTTTAAATCCACTTCCAAGGGAAGAAAATTGTCCGGATCAGCGTCCAATCCTTCAAAAGCTGTAATGGTTCTCGAGGTGGCTGCTACTTTATGTCCTTTTTCCAACAGCTTATTTACTAATGAAAACCCAATCCCTTTCGATGCTCCAGTGATATACCAGATTTTTGTATGACTCATATATTCTATTTTTATGCAAAATTATCTTAAGCATCAAAACCTATTTTGTGATATACAAACCAATAATTGTCAAATTCAAACCTGCCTTACACTGTTGGGGCTGCTGCCCGTCTGTTTCTTAAAAAAGTTGTTAAACTGAGCCTGATCTTCAAAGCCTAGCACATGGCTGATTTCGGAAATATTCCACTCTGTATATTTTAAAAGAACTTTGGCCTCGGAGGTAAGCCGTTCAAAGATATGCTCAGAAGTGGTTTTTCCGGTCTGTTTTTTTATAGCCCGGTTGAGGGAATTGACATGGATAGACATTCTATCAGCAAAAGCTTTTGGAGAACGCAATTCAAAACGCTGTGCAGTAGATTCGATGGGAAACTGACGTTCCAATAGTTCCATAAATACAATGGTAATTCTTGAAGCGGCATTGCTATGGTCAGAAATACTATTGACGGGTTGTAGTTTCATCCCATAATAGATTAATTCACTGACATAATTTTTGATAAGCTCGTATTTATAGACAAAGTCTGAATCAATCTCCTTAATGATCTTTTCAAATATTGTTTTTATTTCTGAAGCTTCTTCCTCTTTTAAACTGAAAACAGGATATGTACCTGCTGTAAACAAAGGAAATTCAAATAGGTTTAAACGAAGATTCCCTTTAAAAAATTCATCTTTAAAAACACAGAAACAGCCGTTAGTATCTTCCTCTAAAGATTCATACGTATAGGGCACATGAGGAGTAAAGAAAAGCAATGTACTCCCGGCTATCGGAATGCTCCGGTCTCCGTAATGAAATATATTGTCACCCTGAAACAGCATGATCTTATAAAAATCTCTCCGGATAAAGGTGGGTGACGAAGTTCCGGTATTTATTCGGTCTTCAATTCTAAAGACATTAAACTGTCCGTCATTTTTAGAAAAGTCTCCCGATACGGCGCCATATTTATGTCTGTAAAACTCATCAAGGGTTTCGGTCGTTTTTGCCATAGCCTTTATTTTTCCTGTTATAATGGGTGCTTACTTCTTTTTATATCTCCAAATGCATATCGATGAAACACTGCAAAGCTCTCGACTGCGGGCCGTCTTTTCTAAAAACAAGAATCGTATTCATTGTTCCCAGCTGCTTGTTCAGTCCATACGTCTTAATTTCTCTTCCTGCGTAATATTTCGAGACCACTTCTTCCGGCAGTATGCTGACTCCCAACCCTGCTTCCACGAAATTGATCACCCCTTCAATAGAATTCAGAACCGTACTTTTGTAGTTGAGAATGCCTTTATGGCTTAACCAGGATTCTAATCTTTCTCTGAAAATACATCCTTCATCAAATACCACAATCTTTAAGGGTTCTTTTTCAATAAGGGTCTGGAGACTCGGACCTTTCGAAGATGTCAGAATAACAAGTTTTTCTTCTTTAATACAAATTTTTTCCAATCCTTTCGCATTCACAGGAGCAGAAACAAAAGCCGCATCAAGGGCGTAATCCAGTACATCAGATAGGATGGAGTCTCTTGAGTCTGATTTAAATTCCAGCTCAATATCGGGATATTTTTCATCAAATGTGTTGAGAATTTCAGGTACCTTTAATGCCATCGTAGTCTCGATACAGCCTATTTTCAGATTTCCCCGGATATTTTCACCGCTGCGGATATTATGCTTTGCCTCCTCCACCAAATGCTGAATCTGTCTGGAGTATTGCATCAGGATCATCCCTTCGGAAGTAAGTTCTACCTTTCTCGAGGTACGTGAAAAAAGTTTTGTATCAAATTCTTCTTCAAGACTCTTTATCCTTGCTGTAACATTAGACTGAACCGTAAATGTCACAGAGGCAGCTTTTGTAAAACTTCCACTTTCTGCTACGGCTTCAAATATTTTCAAATCATTTATATTCATTTTAATTAATCATTAAAAGTGATTCAATTGATTATAATTAATCGTTTTCAGTAATCAAATATCCGTATTAATTTTGACCTATCAAAAAGAATACATGAAAATAATATTCAGACAATTCATGACAGCCTTGTCACTGGGCATACTTACAACCAATGTGACAATGGCACAATCTCATCAAAAATTAAATAATTACATTATGGAAAACCAACCCATCCACTATCGCAACATCAAGGTCAATGATTTAAACCTGTTTTACAGAGAAGCAGGTCCTGCTGATGCTCCTACCATTCTCCTTCTGCACGGATATCCGACCTCTTCTCACATGTTCAGAAACCTGATTCCCATACTGAGCAAAAAATACCATGTCATAGCACCTGATCTCCCGGGATTTGGGTATTCTGATGCTCCGGATCACACGCAATTCTCTTACACGTTTGATAATCTGGCGGAAACAGTACAGACATTTGTTAACAAACTTGAGATGAAACGTTTTGCAGTCTATATCTTTGATTATGGAGCTCCGGTAGGTTTGCGCCTGGCCATGAATAACCCGGAAAAGATCACAGGAATCGTTTCCCAAAACGGAAATGCCTATGAAGAAGGATTAAGCAGTGAATGGAACCCCATACAGAAATACTGGAAGGAACCATCGCAGGCAAACCGCCTTGCTTTAAAAGATTTCGTTTCTAAGGAAGCCACTACATTTCAATATTATCACGGTGTTTCCGATCCTTCTTTAATTGCACCGGAAACTTATACTCTTGATCAAAAATTCCTTGACAGACCGGGGAATATAGAGATACAACTGGACCTAGTGAAAGATTACAGAACTAATGTAGCCTTATATCCTAAGTTCCATGAATATTTCAGAAAGCATCAGCCGAAATTATTATTGGTATGGGGAAACAAAGATCCTTATTTCATGCCTGCAGGAGCAGAAGCTTATAAAAAAGATATACCGGATGCGAAACTAAAATTTTATAATACCGGACACTTTGCCCTGGAAACACACGCTGTAGAGATTGGTGCTGAAATAGTAGAATTTATGGGAACATTACCGAAATAGTTCATAGAATCTATAAGCCAGTCAATCAACTACTAAAAATACAGGAACATCACATATGAAAACAATTGTCATAAAAAACTATGGAGGTCCGGAAGTTCTACAGGTGACTGACATGCCTATTCCTACTATAACAGATCCTTCACACGTATTGGTAAAAGTAAGAGCAACGTCAGTAAACCCACTTGATTACCAGGTAAGACGGGGAGATTATGCATCCTTTTTTGAACTGCCGATTATAACCGGGCACGATATTGCTGGTGATATTATAGCAGTGGGTGAAGCTGTTAAAAAATGGCAACCCGGTGATAAAGTCTATTATTCACCTCGCTTTGGCAGCTCCGGGAGTTATGCAGAGTATCATCTTACAGAAGAATCTTCATTGTCCAGAATGCCTGATAATATCAGCTATGAGGAAGCAGCTGCTGTTCCGCTTATTGGAGGAACGGTATGGGAAATGCTTGTGGTACGGGCTCAGTTGAAAAAAGGAGATACTATTCTTATCCTTGGAGGTGCAGGCGGTGTAGGAACACTTGCCATACAGATCGCCAAATCATTAGGCGCTTTTGTATATACAACCGGACAGAGTGTTTTACATGAAAAACTTCAGAATCTGGGAGCTGATGTAGTTATTGACCATCATCAAAAAAACTGGATTGAAGAAATACAAGTACATACGAAAGGAAAAGGAGTGGATGTCATTATTGATACCGTAGGAGGAAGCACTCTCTCAGACAGTCCGCTTGCTTTGGCTGACTATGGAACCGTTGTAACACTGGTTGATATCGCCCAGCCACAAAACCTTATTCATGCCTGGGAAAAAAATGCGACTTACCATTTTGTTTTTACCCGACAAAGCAGGGATGAGCTCTATCATATAACCCAATTAATTGAAACCGGAAAAGTAAAACCTGTTATCGATAGCCTATATCTGTTTGAAGAGATGAAAAATGCCCATCAAAGGATAGAAGATGCAAAACGGGACAGACCTTTATTTGGTAAAATTGTGTTGACATTGTAAGAATCTGCTCGAAGGATGTTCACATAAAGCTTGGGCAAATATCTTCGATATTTGCCCAAGCTTTTATTATATTTGAATGAAACATCAGAAACCTGTTGTCTTCGAATTTAAAATATGGAAAAGAAGTTGGCATTAGAGCACTTAAAGCGTGCAACATTAGACAGCCAGGGGCTCGTACAAAACGCATCGTTCGGAACTGGAAAGAATGCTGTTCTTTATGCTTTGGAGCATCTGGGATATATACAGATTGACACTTTGTCTATGGTTGAACGTGCCCACCATCATACTTTATGGACGAGAATCCCTGATTTTCAGGCAGATTTTCTGGAAGAGCTGGTAGAAGAGCGTAAAGTATTTGAATATTGGTTTCATGCAGCTTCTTATCTTCCTATACGGGATTTCCGCTATGCTTTGCCCCAAATGCTTACCATCAAACGAGGTGAATCCCGCTACTACAATGCCGATCCTAAAATGATGGAATATGTCATCGATACCATCCGTAATGAAGGTCCTAAAAGAGCAAGAGATTTTGAAAATGAAAGTCATAAGGCAGGAATCTGGTGGAATTGGAAACCTGCTAAACTAGCTCTGGAAAGACTTTTTATGCAAGGTGACCTGATGATCAGCGGACGCTCCGGCATGCAGAAAACGTATGATCTTACCGAAAGAGTTTTACCTTCTTCCATTGATACCACAGAGCCCTCTCAGCTTGAGTTTGCGGAATATTTAGTAAAAACCAATCTCCGGGCGTATGGATTTACGACTTTAAAACAGATCACCCATCTTAGGACTGGAAATGATTTAAAACAAAATGTCAATAAGGTATTACAAACGATGCTTGACGAAGGATTAATATCTCAAATCAAAATAGAAGGATTGCCTTCCGTCTTTGTTCAGAACGGAGTTTTTGAAAAGACATTTGATGCGATGGATTCCAATATACAGCTCCTGTCTCCTTTTGATAATTCCATTATCCATCGTGACCGGATCAAACAGATCTTTGATTTTGATTTCAGGTTGGAATGCTATGTTCCTAAAGAAAAAAGACAATATGGTTACTTCTGTCTGCCTATCCTTTTTGGCGATCAGTTTATCGGAAGAGTTGACTGCAAAGCCCACAGAAAGGAAAAAAAGTTGGAGTTGATCCATTTGCATATTGAAAACAATACGATCGACATTGAATCGTGGCTTAAGCCTTTTATAGAAACTGTAAATCGTTTTGCCATCTTCAATGGTTGCGACTCTTTACTCCTTACAAAAGTAAGCCCGGCAAAGCTGAACCCAGCTGTAAAAAAGGGATTGTCAAAATTCGGATTAAAAAAGTAATTCCTTTTATCTCAAATCGATATTTCTATTAAAAGACAAATCGCATTATGGAACTCATAATGCGATTTTATTTTTTTGATTAGTTTAATTTCTGATTCGTTTTTTGGACAAAATCATTCCATTGCTGATTCAGGTAAGTTACTGCTTTCTTTTTCTCATTGTCGTTCAAAGAAGAATAATTAACCGAATTAAAAACCAGTTTTTTCAATGCTTTTACATCCAGTTCCCAATACACCATAGCTGCCCAGAAATCATAACTAAGACCATTATATCCGTACACTGAAGGATCATCACTGTTAATGGAACACTGTACACCATTGCTCAGTAAAACTCTTGCAGGGTGATTCCTCAGATCGCTCACATATCCCAAAATCTGATTGCTGAGCGGGCTTACCTCAACCAGTTTATTCTGTTTTCTGATCTGTTCCATTGTTTTTGGGAAATAAATCAGATTCAGGCCATGCCCAATTCTTTTATTGTCCAGAAGAGCAATGTCCAGAACATTTTCATTAAAGATAGAATTGCTTTCTCCGGCGTGAAGGAAAAGAGGCATTTCCATTCCATACTTTTTATTAAGCTCCTTCAGTTTGGTCCAGTTTTTCTCAAAAAAACTAATACTGTGTCCCGCAGCCTCATCTGCTACAAGGTCAAAACCTGTAATCATGTCGGGAAAGCTTTTCTTCAACTCAAAAGCCATTTCCAGCTGTTTATCAATATTCTCAGTATCTAAAAATTTAAAGCTGGAGTAGATCAGCTTCAAGCTGAACTGCGGGTCTGACTTGTGTACTTCTTTAAGAACGTCCTGCAGATCTGTAATCGATGTTTTTAAAGGATATTTTCCATTCTTAAAATCGTAAAGCTCTTCAAAGATAAATCGGATCTCTACATGCTGAACTTTATCTTTTATGAGGTCCTGAAAGCCTTTCAAATAATATTCCTTAAAGAAAGGGCGATAAGGTAACAACAGGCTGATTCGTTTAAAACGTTTTTCAAATTCAATCCAATAATCCGTATAAGAGCACAGGTTATCTCTTTTCAGGGTAAGAAGCTCCTCCAGCTGTTTTTCAAAACCAGGATCTGAGCTCAGTTTTTTATCCAGACTGACAAATCCGTTCGGAACTTTTCCTTTTTCAAAAAAAGCAAGTTGTCCAGTAATGAATTGATCATTGTCTTTCTGATCGTATACATAACATTCCTGGTATTTTCTGGCAGCTGAAATGACCCATTTTACATCTGTTATCCCTCCACTGTGGGTATGCAGCAAACCTCCTTTCGGCATAGTCTGAAATATTTCAAACAGCTTACTCTTCTCTATCATTGGTTTTATTTCAGTAAAAGAACTGTTATATAACGATACTTTTTTCGCTTCTGCTTCGCTGATAAACTGCTTACGAATCTGGAATATTTTTTTATCCAAGGCTATTTCGGTATCAGATAATTGTATGTCGGCATCAAATGCTAAGGCTTCATTTCCCTGTTTTTCCTGCAGCCAGCTCTGTTGATAGGCCGTTTTTTCAACTGTTTTATTTTGGCCCCAAAATAGAGGTGCTCCCAGAAGTGTTATATAAGTAAGGTATTTTTTCATCATAGATTATAATATTATATTGGAAGGGGTGTCCGTTAAAAGTAGCTTGTTACAGCAAAAATTGTGCAGAATAAAGCTGTTTTAAAAATAATATTAATTTTTCTGTTAAAATCCTTCAATAGCTCTTTAAAACTGAGCTTTCGTTTTTTTACGGGAATCTGACAGATAGTAATGCCAAAGTATCATTGATGCGACTGATCTTAAGGGTGCCCATTGTTTTGTCATTTCAAGGATTTCCTCTCTGCTCATCTTGGGAGAAAGATTTTTCAGGCGTTTTAAAGCATTGACAGCTGCCAGGTCACCAATAGGAAAAATATCTGTTCTTTGAAGCGTGAACATTAAGTACACATCAATAGTCCAATTACCGATTCCTTTCAGTTGAATTAATGTTTTGCGGACCTCATCATTAGACATTTCCGGCATTTTCTCAAGATTAATTTCTCCATTAATCATTGCTTGTGCCAGCCCTCTGATATAAATCGTTTTCTGGCGGCTTACATAGCATGCTCTCATTTCTTCATCGCTGAGCGCAAGGATCTGCTCTGGAGTGATGGTCTTTGTTTTTTCTATTAACTGCCGTAAAGCTGCCAAAGCTGATGCTAAAGAAACCTGCTGTTCCAGAATAATATGAACAAGCGTCTCAAAAGTATTTTCCCGTGTCCACATCGGCGGATATCCGTGAGTATCTACAATTAATTTTAAATCAGGATCCCGGTTTGCTAAATAATTGCACAATTCATGGAAGTTTTCTGAATGGAAAACCTCTGCCCTAATTGCTGAGGTTTCAGAATCTGTTTTTTTATTCATCGGTCCTTTTTTCATTAAAATAAAGAGGGTATTGTATATCCTCTTTCCAGATCAAGAAGTATCGATTTATTTTTTAATCCTCCTGCAAAACCAGTCAGTTTTCCCGATACTCCAATGATTCTGTGACAGGGAACAATGATGGATACTGGATTTTTGTTTAAAGCTCCCCCTACAGCACGAACGGCTTTCACATCACCCAGAATTTTTGCCAGCTCCCCATATGTTTTTGTCATGCCGTATGGAACTTTTAATAAAGCGGTCCAAACTTTAACCTGAAAATCGGTTCCTTTAAAATCAAGAGGTACGGTAAAAATGGTTCTTTTAGTTTCAAAATATTCTTTAAGTTCTTGCTCTGCCTGCAAAATAATAGGATGCTCTTCTCTTTTCACAGGAGCAGAAAGCTTTGTTCTTGTGTAGTCCTCACCTTCCCAGATGATCGCGACAAGACCTTTATCAGAAGTAATCACTTTGATTAGCCCCACAGGCGACAAAACATCTTTATAAACCAATTGATCAGGATCTTTCATTATGTTTTTATAATTTTTTTACTGCGTTCACTTACAGGTTCAGAGCCTGGTAATACTTGCAACATAACGCCTACCATCACCAGACAAATCAATATACAAATAATTCCGAAGTGGTAAGCAGTCTGCCAGCTTTCTTTTGAAAAATAGAAAAATACGCCACCAATAACACTTACTCCTAATGCCGAAGCGGTCTGCTGAAAGGTGGAATAAATTCCTGCTGCGCCTCCCGCATATTGAGACGGAACATTTTTAAGTGCAATATTCAATAATGAAGGGAGTACAAGACCATTTCCAAATCCCCATGCTGCCATTAATCCGATCACCAATCCGTTACTGATTCCCGGTTTCCAAAGGGTCATCTGAAGATAAAATGCAATAAACAGAATAAGGACGCCTATCTGCAATACTCTCTTTCCATATTTTATAATCAGACGGGAAGCCATTACAGAAGAAACGACAAATAAAATCCCCGGAGCGATAAAATATAACCCGGAATCAAGAGCTGAAATGCCAAGTCCATTCTGGAGATACACCGCACTCAATAATAGATAGGCTGTATGCAGCATAAAGTGAAATAAAACAGCCGTTAATCCGATATTAAAATCTTTTATTTTAAATAATCTAACGTCAATCAAAGGGTTTCCGTTTCTGCTTAGCTTCATTTTTTGATTATAAATAAAAATAACAAACAGAATAAAAGACATTCCCAACAGTCCGAAACTCCACAACGGCCATCCAGCCTCCCGTCCCTGAATCAAAGGATAGATAAGGGAAAACAAAGCTAATGTCAGAATGAGTATTCCGGTATAATCAAATTTTGTGCTTTCATGTCTGGGAGTTTCAGTAACGTATTTGTGTGTGGCCCAAAGTGTAATGATTCCTATGGGAAGATTGATAAAGAAAACCAGTCTCCAGCCTTCTATCACCCAATGTGTATCTGATAAATAGCCTCCCAGCACCTGCCCTATTGCTGCGGCTGTACCCAAAGTAATTCCGTATAATCCAAATGCTTTTGCCCGTTCTTTGGTATCTGTAAAAAGCACCTGAATGAATGCTATCGTCTGCGGAACCATAAATGAAGCGCTTAATCCCTGGAAAAATCTTGTAACGTTCAATTGGAATGCTGATTGTGAAAGTCCACATAAACAGGATGCTACGGTAAAGGCAAACATTCCCCAAAAGAATACTTTTTTCCTTCCGAAGTGGTCTCCAGCCCTGCCTCCTGTAATCAGAAAAGCAGCATAACCGAGAAGATATCCGGCAATCACGAACTGCATTTCACCATCGGTAGCATGAATTCCTTTTTTAATCGTGGGTATTGCTATATTGATAATAAATACATCAATAACGGAAAGTAAAGGAGCTGCCAGAACAATGATCAGTTCCAGCCATTTATTGTTTGTGTGTTTCATTTTAAATCAGTTTTTGAATAATTTTCTTTGCAGATTGTATTTCATCCGGCTTTTTAAAAACAGAAGCGGTGACAATGGAGCCTTCGAGCATGACATAAATTGTTTCTGTCAGTTCTTCATCCGTTAGGATATTTTTGTGACCGGAATTCATGACAAGAGTCCTGATAAAATCTTTGCTGTGAACTTTTGTTGCCTGAATTTCTGCTAAAACCCTGGGATCGCTTGTTCCTGCTTCATCATTGGCTTTGATAAACGGACAGCCTCCATACTGCCTGATTTCCTGCCGTTTGGTATGATGATCAAAAATAGCCAGCAGTTTTTCCTTCGGATCACTCACTTCACTGACGCTTTTTTCAAGCCTGCTAAACCAAAGCTGATGCATGCGCTGAATATAGGCGATCAATAGATCCGCCTTTGTTTCAAAATGTTTATACAAAGACGCTTTTGCAATATCAGATTCACTGATGATCTGATTAATACCTGTATTACTATACCCCTGCTCGTAGAATAGTTTTTCTGCGGTATCTAAAATTTTGTCAATGACAACCTGTCCTCTCTGTTTCATGAAGCAAAGGTATGTAATAAATAGACAAAGTTGTCTATTTATTGTTTTAGCTTTTCTCTATCTGCTTCATTGATTTTGTCTTCATTGATCTTAAAAAACCACAGCATCATTTATTTTTTAAATGATGCTGTGGTTCTGTATTTATCAGAAAAGTGTATTATTTCCTATTTACTGAAAAGAGGTTCTAAATTCCAGTGGTGAAAGAAGTGTTTTATTTTTAAACAGTTTTGTAAACGACTGCGGATGCTCAAAACCTAATTCATAAGCGATTTCACTTACAGATAAATCTGTTGTAGAGAGTTTTTCTTTAGCCTTTTCAATCAGTTTTTCATGGATCAACTGCTGGGTGCTCTGGCCCGTAAGCGTTGTTAATAAACGGCTAAGATAATTGGGAGATATCCCAAGTTCACTGGCAACAAACTGAACCGTAGGCAATCCTTTTGAAACCAGATCATTATCACTAAAATAATGATCCAATAAGGGCTCTAAGCGGTTAAGAATAGTATGATGGGTAATTTTTCTGGTAATAAACTGCCGTTCATAAAACCTTTCCGAATAATTGAGTAATGTTTCAATATGTGAAATGATAATATTCTGGCTGAACTTATCAATCACAGCATGGTATTCCTGCTTAATATTTTCTATAATCCGATTGATGGTAACTTCTTCTTTTTTTGAAAGAAATAAAGCCTCATTCACTGAATAATCAAAAAAGTCATATTGTTTGATTGTTTTAGCGAGCGATGTTCCCCACAGAAAGTCAGGGTGAATCAGGAGCATCCAGCCGGATTGTTTTTCCTGAGAACCCGCTTCCGCTTCAATTCTGAAAACCTGATTGGGCGATATGAAAAATAAGGTTCCTTCATCAAAATCATACTCCTTCTGGCCGTATTTCAGCTTACCATTAATTCCTATTTTTAAAGAAATCTGATAAAAATCCAGCATCCAGTTGACCTCTCCAATATCTGAAGGCCGTTTAACATCCTTATAATCAACCACGCTGATCAGTGGATGCTCAGGAGGCAGCAGCCCTCTTGAACGGTGAAATTCTGTGATGGATTCTATTCTTTTTGTAACCCGTCGTTCCATATCTATAAAATTACGAATTGTTTTTACAGTATACTTTATTATTTCCCTTATCAGCATTAGAAGCTCAATCAACAGAAAAAATCAAAGATTTTTAAAACTTATGTGAACTTACTCTACACAAAATATTCTCTTAAACTTATTTAAGTATTTATGACTTTTGTGATTTAATATTTACTTTTCATCATGATGATAAGCAGCAGCAAATTCCTTTGCAAACTCGGCCAGTTTTACTTTTCCCAAAACAGGCTGATGCTGATAATAGTCTTCATAGAGAATTCCGCTTCCCTGAGCTGCCTGCGTTTCTACAAAACCTCTCGCTACCTGTTCATTGAAACCGATATTAAGCCAGTTTTTCAATAATTCTTCATCTGAAATCACCTTCCACTCTAAATCCGGTTTACCGATAGATTCTCCCAGCGCTTTCGTAATTTCATCAGGAGAAACCTCATCACTGGCTACATAGCGCACTTCCCTTTCTGTAAATGGCTTCTCCATTTCTTCAGCGACAACATCTGCAATATCCAGTGGAGAAACCCAGGGCTCTTTTTGATCTCCTCCCCAATTGGAAATAATTGCTCCTTTGTTTTTTATCGTATTAATGAACGAAAACATATTGAAGTAAATACCGACAGGGCGAATGAATTTAATCACAACATCATCAGTCAATTGTCTCAAAATCTGTTCTACATGGTAATGAAATACAATAATACCTGTCCCTTTATCTGTATGGGCTCCAATGCTACTGAGGTGGATAATCTTTTTCACTCCCGAACGTTCCACGGCAGTTTTGTAATTTTGTCCAATTCTACTGATGGCTCCGATAAAATCAATGTTTTTATCAAACATATCGCCTGCTGCTTCCATTGTTTCCATTAAATAGACAATATCCGCTCCTGTAAATGTTTCCGCTAGAAAATCTACATCAAACATACTTCCTATAGCCGCTTTTGCTCCCAATGCTCTGATAGAACCTGCCCGTTCTTCATTGCTGCTAATCACCGTTACCGAATGTCCTTTTTGTATAAGTTCTTTGGTAAGTGGTTTTCCGATGTTCCCGATGGAACCTGTTAAAACAATATTCATTTCTTTAATTTTTTGTTGATGTAAAATTCCGAAATGTACCCAAAAGAGACTTCGCCGAATCTATCTTCTTCTTAGCCAAAAAAGAAGTATGAGCGGATAACAGGATAAAGCTACTACCCCCTATTCTTATCATTCTTCATGCTATAAAATAAATTAAAAGTCTACAAAATCAATAGACTTATTGTGTTAATTTTAATTCACCGTGAAAAAGGTTCTTTTTTATATTTTTTTAACATTTTCAAAATCAACGTCAACTCGTTGTTTTTCAGGTAAATAAATCAGCAAAATCATGTTTTATTTTACTAACCTACTAATTTAGTAGACTAATATGATTTATCTCATATCCTTCCTTAATCCTGATTTACCAATTATTAAATAATTTTGACCCAGTTAAAAAAAACATAAACTTTATTCTCATGAATAAGAATACCTTTAATTCTTACTATTGCACCCTTCTGGCGACAGCTCCTGCACAGCATAAATGTTCTGTAGTTTCTTGCCATTCACAGCACAACTGTATTTCTCAAGACATGTGCTTTGATATGATGTGCAAAATGATGATGTCATAGCTTTCTAAAAGATACATTCATTACTGTAGGAATTAAAGCCAAAGAGTTCAAGGCTTCTTTAATCCGGGTACATCTCCTGTAAATTTTAATATTCTATTTCTTACACCTCCCTGAAAAAGGAGGCAGGAAATCTCATTATTTCTTACAGAGATCAACAGTAATATACAGTTCAATTTTAACCCTAGATTAATATATAATGAAAAAGAAACAATGCAAACTTGGTGTATTGGCCTTACTCCTATTCGCGGAATATGGTTTTGCACAAAGTAAAGACAGCCTTTCCAAGGAAACCTCCATAAAAGAAGTCGTGGTGGTAGCTTTTGGAAAGCAGAAAAAAGAAGAAATCACAGGATCTGTACAGTCATTGAAGGCCAAAGACCTTTCTAATCTTCAGAACGGAAATATCCTTCAGGGAATTGGAGGAAAAGTAGCAGGGGTACAGGTTATCTCCTCTGGACAACCGGGCTCCCAGCCCACCATTAGAATGAGAGGAATAGGTTCTATCAATGCATCCAGTGACCCGCTAATTGTACTGGATGGTATTCCGTACAGCGGAAACCTGAACAGTATTGCGTCATCGGATATTGAAAGTATTTCATTTCTTGAAGATGCTTCATCAAATGCTTTATATGGTTCCAGAGGGGCTAACGGAGTTATTATTGTCAATACAAAAAGAGGTAAAAACAAAGGATTGAGTATTGAAGCAGATGTAAGAACCGGGGTTAATTTCAGATCTATTGAGGATTATTCGGTCTATACTTCTCCACAGGATTATTATACCGCCTATTACAACAGAGCCAGGATTGGCGAGATTGCAAGACTGAAACAACCGGGCGCTGTTCCTTCCGGCCCTAGTCCCCATGATGTAGGACTTGCTGCACTGAACAAACTGGGATATGATGCTTATAATATACCATTCAACCAGCTGATTTCAAAAGATGGATCTTTCAATCCTGATGCGAAGTTATTATACCAGGACAACTGGAAAAAACTGCTTTTTAGACCGGCTTTGAGAAGAGAAGCTACCGTAGGTATCAATGCCAATAGTGATCAGGTAAAATCATATACTTCCCTTAATTATCTGGATGATAAAGGGTATTTAATTTCTTCAGGTTTTGAACGATTCGGGATCAGATCGAATGTAGACTATTCTATTACTTCAAAATTGAAGCTGACAAGTGCTTTATCTTATACTTACAGCAAACAGGATTTTGGGGAAACGGGAGGCTTTTCCAATCCTTTCCAGTTTGCCAGAAATATTGCTCCTTTCTATCCTGTCTTTCTTAGAGATGATAACTATCAGAGGCTTTATGACAATAATGGAAATGCCTTATACGACTATGGAGACGGTCAGGGACCCAACGGAGCTACGAGATCTTATGCCGTTTTTGAAAACCCAGTCGGGAACCTTCAAAAAGACAAGTCTCAGATCATAAGTAATATTACGAACCTTAACCTTGGTTTAAATTACGAAATCATCAAAGGACTGGATTTCACCTATAACTTTGGTGCTTATCTCGAAAATACCAGAAATCTGCAGTTCGGAAATACCGAAGGAGGAACTTCATCTTCTGTAGGAGGTACCATTTCACAAGGGTCTAATTTTAAATACACACTGAACCATCAGCAATTGCTTACCTATCAGAAAAAGCTGGGAAGTCACAGCTTTAATATTCTGGTTGGACACGAACTGAATAAGATAAAAGATGATGGGTTTTCAGGATCAAAGCAGCAGCTTTTATTGCCCAATTCCCAATCCTTTGACAATGCCGTGAAGATTACCGATTTATCAGGAAGCGGATACGAATACGCTGTAGAAGGATATTTCACAAGATTGCTGTATAATTATGACGGAAAATATTTCTTTAATGCCAATATCCGTAGAGACGGTTCTTCAGTTTTTTCTCCGGAAAGCAGATGGGGGAATTTCTATGGACTGGGGCTGGCGTGGAATATTGCAAAAGAAGATTTCCTTAAGGACAACACCGTCATTAATTCTTTAAAATTAAAAGCTTCTTACGGACAGCAGGGAAATGACAACATTCTTCTGAGTGGTTCCAGCAGAGATTATTATGCTTATCAGGATATCTACGGGATTAATAATTTCGGGGATGACAAACCGGTTCTATCTCTTAAAAAGCAGGGAAATAAAGATTTAAAATGGGAAACTTCCAAAAACCTGAATGCGGGTTTTGAAATCTCGCTTTTAAAAAACAGAATAAACCTGAATGCAGATTATTTTGAAAGGAAAGTATCCGATATGATCTATACCCTTCCTCTTCCTCCATCCAATGCAGGTTCTTATGTAAAATACGGAAACATTGGAGATATGACGAACAGAGGTGTTCAGGCTAATATAAGTGTAGATATTCTTCGTGGTGACGAGTTCCAGTGGAGTATTTATGCCAATGCCACACATTATAAGAATAAGATCACCCGATTGCCAGCCGAGCAAAGAAATACAGGTTTGGTTTCCGGATTGTTTATTCTGACAGAAGGAGGAGACCGCTATACTTATTTCCTTAAGGAATTTGCCGGGGTAAACCCTGACAATGGTGACGCTTTATGGTACCGTACCTCTATAAATCCTGTCACACAGAAAGAGGAAAGAACAGTGACCAACAATTATAAGGAAGCTACAGACTATAACACCGGAAAATCAGCTATTCCGAAGGTATATGGTGGATTCGGAACCGATTTTAGCTATCAGAGATTCAATCTGGCTGTGAATTTTGCATATCAGTTTGGTGGATATGGTTATGATGATGTGTACAGAAGTTTGTTCCATTCTGACAGCTATGGTTCTAACTATTCTACAGATCTGGATAAAACATGGACTCCGGAAAATCCAACTGCCGCTTTACCAAGGGTAGATCTTAATGCAACGAATCAAAACGGAAACTCTACGCTTTATCTGATCAAATCAGATTATATCAGTCTTCAGGATATAACCCTTTCCTATCAGCTTCCTGATGGCTTTGCACAACAAGCTGGTTTATCAGGACTTAAAATTTATGTGACAGGAAATAACCTGTATCTGTGGTCTAAAAGAAAAGGGTACGATCCAAGAACATCGTTGACAGGAGTTTCGGATTCATATCGATATTCTCTGTTGTCCAGTGTTTCTTTAGGCTTTAAACTTAATTTTTAAAAGAATACAATGAAAAAAATAAAATACTTTATAGCAGCGGCAGCCATAGGCTTTGTTACTGTCAGCTGTGCCAATGATCTCAATACTTTACCGGAAGGTGATATTTCCGGTGAACAGCTGAATAACGACTCGTCCACTCCGGAAAAAATTTTGGGCGGCGTATATCTTGACCTTCGCAGTAATGGTGCCGGTGGTACTACCGTTCACTCAGATTTTGGAATTATGGGGATCAAAGCAGGTGCCGACCTGATGTCCAATGATGTCATCCAGTCTACCAACCAGCATTTGGGAATGTTTTATAATTATGAGGCAACCAATGCCAGCAATATCGCTTCTGAGATTGTATGGACTACTTTTTATGCAAGAATATTTGTGATCAACAAGCTTCTTGATGATTTAAATAAAAATGCCAATGCAAAGAACAGAGCAATCGCAGGGCAGTTGCTAGCTTTGAGGGCTTATTCCTACTTTTATCTTGTTCGTTTCTATGCTAATGATTATAACGGCCATCAGTCTGAACCGGGACTTCCACTGGTTCTTACAGCAGCCAATCCAAGCCAGGGTTTACCAAGATCAACGGTTTCTGAAGTGTATGTACAAATCAAGAAAGATATTGAAGAGTCTATTGGTCTTTTAGATACGTATGCACGCCCATCCAGAGCCCAGATAGACCAAAGAACCGCCAAAGCCATTGCAGCTGAGGTATTTTTGCAAACCGGAGATTACGTAAAAGCAATTAAATACTCTGAAGAAAGTAAGCAGGGTGTTGCCCTTATGACAGAGGACGATTATACCTCTACCGGATTTTCCAACATCAATAATCCTGAGGTTATATGGGGTTTTCATAATACAATTTCCACGATGAGTATCGGAAATTATTATGCTTCATTCTTCTCCATGTTTGATAATACCAACGAAGGATATGCCGGTGCTGCACAGATCCGCAAGCTGATTGACAAACGTCTTTATGAAGCGATCCCGGCAACAGATTACCGTAAAAAAGTATTCAATGGCAGTCAGAATGCGGCTTATACCTTTAACGGAAAAACAAAAAACTATCCGCCTTACGTAAGCTGGAAGTTTAAAGATCCTACCCTTTTTGAAGGAGATTATATTTACATCAGAGCTTCCTCGCTTTATTATATACAAGCAGAAGCCCTTGCCAGACAGGGAAGAGAAACGGAAGCAAGGCAGGTATTATTCGACATTACATCTAAAAGGGATAAAGCCTACACGCTGTCTACAAAATCAGGCAATGAACTGATCAATGAAATTGTCCTGCAAAAAAGGATAGAACTTTGGGGCGAAGGCTATGCATGGTTTGATATGAAAAGATTAAATACTCCTTTAGAAAGAGTATACACAGGAACGAATCATACTTTTGGAAGGTTTAACCTGACACCGGATAAATTCAGATTCCAGATTCCCAATAAAGAGATTAATAATAACCCACAAATCAAGCAGAATGAGTAGATAAACCAAAAACAATTTTACATTCAAATATATTCAGTGACGAGGCGCCATTTACTTGTAAGTGGTGCCTTTTTTATTGGCTAAGGTAAGACGCTGATATTTTTTTGACTTTCACTTGCTAAAAATCTTTGATTTTTTCGCGCCTTAAAATTATACATAGAATTAAAAAAACTTGCGCCTTTGCGATTTCCAATATAATCTGTTACTCTTTATGTTTTTTTGGAAAATCGCAAAGGCGCAAAATGCTATTAAAAGCCTGCTGTAAGGCGCAAAGATTTTATCTGCGATAAAATTGAATACTGCAAATTTTTAAGTCTCTTGCAAATTATTTATTTTATAACAATATCGGACTTGTAATTGTCTTTTACCAGCTCACCGTTTTTATACAGCCGTTGGTTGATTACCTTACCTCTTTCATTAAAATAAAGCCACAGTGCATTTTTTCTTCCTAAAGAATCCAGGCGTCCTATTTCTTTCGGCATTTTGTTATTGTGAAGAATCTGTACTGGAAAAAGTCCTTTCAGGTCTTTTAACGAATCCATTTTTACGGGAATCAGTTCAGATTCATTACCGATTTTGAATATATATTGATTTCCTTTGCCACTTTTTAAAATCAATTCATCCCCTGAAACCTCATATTTTCCGTCTGAAAAAGGAGCTGTTATAATCTGGTCATAACTTACATGCTCTGTTTTTAAAAATTCGAAAGTTCCATTTTTGATATAAAGAGAATATTCTCCGTTCCCGGATTCCAGCTCAACATATTTCGGATATTCTTTATCTTTTTTACAGGAAATAATGGAGACAAGAACTATAGAAAGGCTAATAATTTTAATTTTCATGGAAACTAATTTATTAAAACATTTAGAATAAAAGAAAAAAGGAAATACATATATTTGGAATCTTTTCCATTCACACATCCCAGTTTTCAAAAAATAAACAATGACCAAAACAAAATTACTTTTCACAGGTGTATTTTCTACCTTGTTATCTATTACTGCAGCAGCGCAGAAAAAAGATATTTATACTCATAAAATCGACAGCATTATAACGGCTTCGAGCCCTTTACCATTCAACGGAGTTGTTTTGGTCGCTCAGAAAGGGAAAATACAATATCTGAAATCAAATGGCTACAGAGATTTTGAGAAGAAGGTTTCTTTGAAAACGGATGACCAGTTTGAAATCATGTCAAATTCAAAGCAGGTCACCGCAGTTTTGATTTTACAGGCTGCTGAACAGGGAAAACTAAAACTTCATATCCCTATAAAAAAATACCTGCCTTTGCTTACACAGACCTGGGCAGATACCGTTACAATACATCATCTTCTGAATCATACCCATGGTATTACAGATATAAATAAACCTACCGCTTTCAAAACCGGTTCTCAATTCAAATATGGTAATCTTTCTTATAGGCTGTTGGGTGAAATTCTTAAAAACACGACTGGAAAAAACTTCACAGAACTTGCCAACTCCCTTTTCAAAAAGCTGAAAATGGATAAAACATTTGTTTACAATACCAAGAATAAGCAGGCTCTGGTACCCGGCTATATGAACATAAACAATCAGTTTGAAAAAGTGAAAGAATCATTTCTGAATGATGATTTAGCTCCTGCTGCAGGTGTCATTTCTACAGTGCAGGATCTCGCAAAGTGGGACCAGGCACTATTCAAAGGGAAACTTCTCTCTCCGGAGTTTCAAAAACAAATGCTGACCCCTTCTACAACCTCTCAGCACAATGTCTTCGGAAAAGAAAATATGGGGTTCGGATATAATGTGAGATTTATCAAAGAAGCAGGCTTAGATTATTTTGCCGTAACGGGTCTTGGTGACGGATTCACCTGCCTTAATGCCTACTTCCCTTCTACAGATACCACTTTGATTATCCTCGAAAATCAGATGCCTGAAAAAAGTGAATACTGGAGCTTTAAAGAAGCATCAATCAAGAATGTAGTCCTGAAAGCGATTACCTCTAAGTAAATCAAGAAATTAACCTACAAAGTATCTGTCAGAGATCTTAAAATATACTGCCATCAATTTTATTTCAGATACAATCCTGGCGCCTTACAATATACCTTTTATACTATATTACGCCTCTGCGTTTTCCAATTAAATCTGTTATTCCTTATGTTTTTTTGGAAAACGCAAAGGCGCAAGGCTTTTTTGATCTTACATTTTTTAAGGCGCAAAAAAAATCAAAGATTTTTAGCTAGAATAATATTTTTTCAAAACTTTTGTTTTAATCATAGAGAAGGGTTTTTCTATCACAAATCTGTAGAATAAGCCACCCAGAATACAAGCGAAAAGACACAGAAGAAGGCTTATATTATCTGATGTTTCAAGTTTAAAATAATCAAGGGATTCCTGTACCATATGAATAATTCCTTTATGTGAAAGGTAAACAGCATAGGATAAAGCTGCCAACTGAGTGGTAATAGATGACCTCGACCTGTATAGAAAAGATGATTTTGAAATTGCAGCCATAAGGATTATTCCATAACTTACCGCCACCATTGTAAACCCCAATACAGAAGCTGTTTTGGAAGCCTGTTCATTACATATCCAAAAAGAGATTCCCAACAGCATGAGCCCAAGAAAGAAAAGTTTATTTCCATTCGCTTCAACCATTTTTTTAAATACTGATGAATACTGCATGAGATAGCCGATCAAAACTCCTGTACCCAATCCATCCAGCCTTGTATGTGTGGGATAATATATTTTCATGTACCACAATTTCCAGAAATCTGAGGAGGCGGGATCTGTTTCTGTGATCAATTCATTCCATGCCATCAATCTGGCCATTAAGGAAAATCCGATAACAGCTATAATTACCAATCCCAGATATTTAAATAATCTGGTGGGCAATACTGTTACAAGAAGCAAAGGAAGAATAAGATAAAACTGTTCTTCGATACACAATGACCATGCATGGGAAAATGTACCACAGCTGATGACATCCAGCCCGTAATTTTGCGTGAAAGTCAAAAACTTCCATAAAGGAGATAAAGCCTCCCGCTCTCTGAAAAAAGGAATCGTAAAATAGAGACATACGGTAAAAAAATAAGGCGGAATGATCCTGAAAAACCGTTTTATATAGAATGCTTTCAAACTGATTCCGCCCTTGTTTTCTATCTCTTTAAACAGCTGTCCCGAAATCAGAAAACCACTTAAAACAAAGAAGAGATCCACTCCCGTCCAGCCAAACCTTCCAATACTGTCGATCCAGTCAGGATGTTTAAATGCCCGGTAATGGTACATCAATACAAGCACAATAGCAACAGCTCTCAGATGATCCAATCCGTAAAGCCTTTCAGAACGTTCTGTCATTATTTTTTATGCAAATGTTGACAAATTCAGGTATATTTTCTGATGAAAAGTTTAGACGACTCGATATCTAACATCAATAGCAAAATTTGCCATCTGTATCATGAATAATGCTGTCTGCCATTAATTTCAAGCATTTAACATTGCTTTTCCATAATGTCACTTAAGATTTTATATTTTTGATGATGATGAAGACCCCGTCAGAAAACCCACTCAGACAAAACGTTTATTTCCAGTTATTCTTCTGGACGGCTTTGTTTTTATTTGGAACCGCAAAAATGTATGGGGAATATGATGGCGGAATTTTTAAAGAAGTGTTGATCTACAACTTTTGTCACTGGATTTTTCAGATTATAGGAGCCAATTTCATTTATTTTATCCTGATCCGGCATTTTTTTGACAGGAAAAGGTATATTGAATTTTCGCTGTATCTTATTCTCAGTCTTTACCTTATCTCTATCATCAACAGGTTTTTTCTTGTTTATATTGCGGAACCACTCTTTACCAATGAAGTCAAAGACAGCGTATTCGACATTTTTACTGACATCCCCTATCTTTTGATTCATTATACATTCACCGTTATCAGTGGGGCATTTATCTTTATTTCCATCATGTTTTTCATACGGTATAAGGATGAAAAGGAACGTACGATCAAACTGCAAAAGGAAAAAACGGAACTGGAATTACAATCTCTCAAATCTCAGCTCAATCCTCATTTTCTCTTTAACACTTTGAATAATATTTATTCTCTGTCAATGAGCCATTCTGAAAAGACTTCACAATCTATCAGCCAGCTTTCAGATATTCTGGATTATATTTTGTACAAAGGGCAGAAAAAATGGGTGCCTGTTTCCGATGAGCTGGCGATTATAGATCATTATATTGCGCTGGAAAGCCTTCGTTATCATGATGAAAGATTGAAAATAGGTAAGCATATTGCTCTCAACTCACCCAATACTATTCCACCACTGTTGTATCTTACTTTGGTAGAAAATGTTTTTAAACATGGGGCAGGGAAAAGTTCAGAAACCACAGCAATAAAGATTGAAATGGAAACCAATACCCAATATTCTATTTTTAAAATTGAAAACACATTCCCGGATCATCAGCTGGATCATGAAAGAGGAATCGGACTGCAAAATATAAAAAGACAGCTGGAATATCATTATCAGGGAAATTTTACTTTCCAAATCTCACAGGAAAACAATATTTTTAAAGTTGAAATAACCACTCCTCCACATTATGATTAATTGTATCATTGTAGATGATGAACCTCTGGCAGCGTCATTACTTGAAAACCATATCTCAAAGATTGACGATTTAAAGCTGATAGGAAAAGCTGAAAATGCGATGCAGGCTTATAGAATATTGCAAAATCAGACGATAGATCTTATGTTTCTGGATATTCAGATGCCTCATTTGAATGGAATAGATTTTTTAAAATCATTGCCCCAAAAGCCCAAGACGATTTTCACCACAGCCTATCGGGACTTTGCCATTGAGGGTTTTGAACTGGAAGCAGTAGATTATCTTCTAAAACCGATTACTTTTGAACGTTTTTTCAAGGCGGTAGAACGTATCCTGAGAAACTCAGCTGAACATAAAGAAGACTTTATCATTATCAAAACAACAGGAATGCACCGGAAAATTTCACTTTCGGAAATTCTTTATTTTGAAAGTCAGGGAAATGATATCAAAGTCGTACTGGCCAATCAGGAAAGTTTTATTTCAAAGACTAAGATAACAGATCTTGAAACGACCTTATCGGGCAAGTATTTTATAAGGATCCACCGGTCTTTTATCATTAATGCTCAATTCGTTACCGCATTCAGTAATCATGAGGTTCTTCTTGGCAGTCATCAAATTCCTGTGGGGAGAAGTTACAAAAATGAATTTGATACTTTTATCGCTGTTATTTCTAAGCGCTCTATCAATAACTAAAAGAATATTTTTCACAATCTGTTAAAATTTAATTGGTTACATTTGGATAAACTGAAAGCAAATACAGCAATTTGCTGAAAAGTTTCAAATTATAAAACCATGAAATATGAAAAACAGATTCTTCATTCCCTTATTTTCAACCTTATTATTCTGCTTAGTATGGACTAGCACTTTCTCACAATCAAAATCTTATACGCCAGTCTCCCAGGAGCTCTACAATACCATCATGAAAAAGGACAGCATTCTTTTTAGCGCTGCCAACTCAGGAAACATTGAAAACCTTAAAACATTTTTCACTGAAAATCTTGAGTTCTTCCATGATGTTGGCGGTCTTGCAAACTATAAAGAAACTATTGATAATTTTACCAGAGTCGCTAAAAACTATGCATACACCCGAAGAGTTTTAGTTCCCGGATCTGTGGAAGTATATCCTATTAAAGATTATGGAGCCATACAAACCGGGATCCATCAATTTTGCCGTCTGGAAAATGGTTCCCTGATCAATTGTGGAACATTCAAATTTGTTCATATATGGAAACAAACCCCTGATGGATGGAAAATTTCAAGAGTGATCAGCTATGGGCATTAAAATAATTACATTTTATTTTTAATTTAAAAAATTACTCACTATATATCAATAGATTATGAAAAATAATCACTTCATTCCATAATTTTAACATTTGTTAAAGCGGCAACACCCATGCAACGTAAACAACTGTAAATAAATATATTATATTAAATTTCATATACAATGATTTACATAACATTATTCTAGCAACCTGTATGGATATTAAAAAAAATGGTTATTTTTGCTCCAATTGAATAAAATTGCTTTTACGCTTTTTTATTAGTAAATTTATGTGCACCAAGTTGTAAAACATTAAAATTCATTTCATGAGAAAAATAATTCTACTTATTACATGTATGTTCGGTATTTCGGTTTTCTCACAGATAAAAGTGTTGAAAAATGAAAGTTTGGTGGAAATTGGTAAAGATAATTCCGTTGGTCTCTATAAAAAGGAAGATAAATTTACAGTCAACTACCAGGATCTGAATACCAGCAACCTGAATACGATCCGATCTTTTTCATTCCAGAATCTCAATGGGGATGTCACGGGGTTATTTAAACTTATTATAGATGGTTTTATTTCCACTCCGGATGAGAATATTGTATTGGAGCTTCCCAATGATATCATCGAGCTTCATTATGAAAAGAATTATGGGCAGCAGACCGTACAGTTTATCCAGGTCATCAACAAAAACCGAAAATATATAGGTAAATCACAGTTTTTGAACCAAAAACAGGTGGAGAAAATTTTTGGAAGAACCAATGGAAAGTATGCGATGTATGAAAAGCCTTCAGCTGTAAGCCCAACGGCGAATAAAGGAGCTTCTAATACCGCTTCTACTGCTACTCCCACAACAGGGGGAGCCAAGAAAAAATCAAGAAAATAAGTATATTTTATAAATATTGCGAAACTCATTCCATCGGATGAGTTTTTTTATTTTATTTTTGCAGAAAGACATTATAACTTATGCCGCTTCAGATAATCAATTTAACCAAAAAATTTGGGGAGCAGACTGCCCTTGACAATATCAACATTTCTATTGATCAAAATGAAATCATCGGACTTCTTGGCCCCAATGGTGCCGGAAAATCTACCTTGATGAAATCTATTGTCGGAGCACTGAAAATTGACCAGGGAGAGATTATTTTCAACGGTTTGAATATCTCTGATCACGAGATTGAAAGCAAAAAGAAAATAGGTTTCCTTCCTGAAAATAACCCGCTTTATCTGGAAATGTATGTGAAAGAATACCTTCAGTTTGTAGCTAATATTCACAAAATCCCTGCATCCAGAGTAGATGAGGTAATAGAATTGGTAGGAATTACCCCTGAAAAATCTAAAAAGATCGGGCAATTATCTAAAGGGTACAAACAACGTGTAGGACTTGCACAGGCGATTATTCATCAGCCGGATTTACTGATTCTGGATGAACCTACGAACGGTTTAGACCCTAATCAGATCATTGAAATCCGTAATGTAGTAAAAGAAATCGGTCAGCAAAAAACGGTTTTATTATCTACGCACATCATGCAGGAAGTGGAAGCTCTTTGTTCAAGAGTAATTCTTATCCATAAAGGGAATATTCTTCAGGACTGCCCTATTGATGAGTTTAAAGGTAAGTTTGAAAGTCTGGAAGATGCTTTTGCTAGTTATACCGCATAAATAATATGAAATCGCCCGAAAATTTTTCGGGCGATTTTTTTAATTTTTAATGATATATCCTACTGGTACTTTCATGTGTAAAATCTCGTACTTTTTATAGTGGACCCAGAATTTAGTTTTGTCATGAAAATCCTGGTTCATATATATCGTATCTTTTTGCGGCATAAGCACTATATAAATATTCTTGTCAAGGGTTCTTATTTTCTCACTTACAACAGTAATATTTGACAATTCTCTTTTTGAAAAAGATAAATTACTCTGCTCGATTTTCGAAGTCTTTATATTCTCTATAAGCTCATTCTTAATCAAATGATCGCGTACTCTATCCATTAACATAAGTGAAATAAAACTAATAAGAGTAACTAGCAAAGCTCTAGATTCTTTTTTTAAAATCTTACAATAAATATAAATAATGGCGGAAATAATAAAACTAATAATTAGAAGTGCGATAATTGACTGAACTATATAAATCATTACTAAAATTAAGAATTATTATCCGGTTTTTCTTCAATTACAGAAACCGTTTCTACATTTTTCTTCTGAACCTGTTCCAGCAGTTGAAGTCCCAGAAGTCCACTGATTCCTCCATTTGCAGAATCTCCGCTTCCCCCGATAAGAATATCAGGCATTATTTTCACATTTTGTGAAGCTATATTTTCCATGATTTTCAATTGGGTAAAATTATTGCCACCCATTGCTTCCACTGATAATTTATAAGACTCCGCATTGGATTTACCTATGGCAAGAATTTTTTCAGCTTCCGCATTACCGGTCAATGAAATTTGTTCCGCACTTGCTTTTGCCAGCAATTCTATCTTTTCGGCTTCGGCTTTTGCAAGAAGTCTTGTTTTCTCGGCTTCCCCTGTTGCTAAAAGCTGCAATCTGTCTCCTTCCGCATTTGCTTGCAGTCTCACGGAATTGGCATCTCCCGTTGCTTTTTTCACCGAAGCATCTGCAATTCTTTCCGCGATTAACACTCCCTGATCTGCCTTTACAATTTCCTTCTGCATATCAGCAACAGCTGTTTCTTTTTCCAGCGCCTGGCGCGTTTCCTGAGCCAGCATTTCAGTTTCGTAAGTAATTTTCTGTTCCTCTGCCAATTTTCTGTCCGTTAAAGTTTTCATTAAGCTTTCCGGAGGAACAATCGCTCCTATTAAAGTATCAACTGCATTCACATTATATTGTTCCAAAACACTGCTGATATGGTCTTTCGCCGATTGCTGTCTTTCTTTTCGGGTTCCTAAAAAGGCAATCACATCACTATCCTGAGCCGAGTTTCTGAAATAGTTTCCAATCGTTGGCTCTAAAACCTGACTGACAAGATTGATCATATTTCCAAAACGGGCAATCACTTTTGGAGCTTCATACGTAGGAATATGAATGATTTGCGAAACATCAAGATTGAAAGGAAAACCGTCTTTACTTCGTACCGTAATGGTTGAAAGATTTTTATCAAGCTGGTGGGATTCTATTCTTTCAAAAGCCCAGTTCAATACTAAATTGGTAGTAGGAACAAGTTCAACCTTCATAATATAAGGGTTAATCGGATATTTTCCGGGACCGATAGGTTCGGCCCAAACGCCTTTACGTCCTTTCTCAACAATATTTCCATGCTTAAAATCAACTCCGCTCAAATCTTTTCCTTCTTCTCCCACATAGCTGATAATTACCCCAACATGACCAATCGGAATTTCCGTCATTTTCACCATTTCAACTTTTGTAAACCATGGATTCAAGAAATAAGAACCCGCCAGGATCACCTGCTCCTGAAGACCTTTGTAGCCGCCATTAGTTAAAAACGTATCAACATCCTGAAACTTATTATGGTCATTGATAATTTTACCTGCAATCTGACCTTCTTCTAAAGGACTTCCTTCCATTGTTGTGATAACTCCTACTGCATTATCAGGAATCTGAGTCATATCCGTTAGTTCTATTTCAAACAACAACGTATTGATTCTGTAAGATCCCGGTGCAATAATCGCAGTTTGGCGACCTTTTCGCCCTCCGTTTCTTAAAAAAGCTTCAGCATCCTGAAAAGAATCACAGTCAACTTTTCTAGCTAAAATCCTTCCTGTTTCTAATTCTGCACCATCTTTAGCCAATAATAGTCCTATTTTACCGGTCGGAATCACTATAAAAGGTTGAAAATCGATAGAATACTGCCATATCCATTTTCTGAAATAAACTCCAGGAGCTAATGTCTGAGCCTGAAAGCCCGCTTCCCCATTGGTTGCGATAATTCTTCCTTCCGGAAGTTCCTGCTTACCCACCAGTACGAATTTTTTGGTAACCAAACCGATTCTGTCCTGAGGCACAATGATTAATCCAAAGAAAATTCTCAAAATAAATTTGTAAAAAAGTACGCACAAAAGTGCAATTACAGCCGGAATCATCCAGCCATGAAAAGCTAATTCCATAGTTTGTTTGTTTTGTTTTTGATTAAATTTGAAAACAGGGATTGCGCTCTGGTTCTTCGGAATACGAAAAAACAGAGTACGAATTATATGATAATTCTTTCGAAAAAAATTAAGAAATTATAGGAGGAGATGTATTAAAAATCGTGAAGATGATTTCTGATACTTTTAATAGAAAAAACTTAAAGTTAATTAGTTTCATTTTGATAATAAAGGAACGAGATCCTTTGATGGTACAAATGTACATAAGAAAAGTATTCACTTGTTTCAGAATCTGATAATATTTCACAAATAAAATGATAATTAATTGAAAATCAGCCCTATTATTTTCTAAAAACAAACATCTTATGACCTCAAAGGTCTCTTTTCCAGCCCTATACTTCTTCTTTACAATTGAAAAATGGCGCTATATTTGATAGAGTCTGAAATGTTAACCAATAACCATTTAATATGATAAAGTATATTTTATTAGGAACCTTCTGTTTAGCTCAATTTTCTTTCGTTGCAGCTAAAGAAGTTCCGAACCCAAAAACAGATCGTTTTATAACCTCTTCTGCTCTTCAGCAGGTCCCTAAGACGGTTATTATTAAAACCAAAAAGTTTAAGATCAGAATCGACAAGCAGCCAAACGGCAAATATCTTTACCAATCATGGAATGCCAATGCAAAGATTACAGCAAAGCCAAGCATGATCATCAGCGACGGTGAACTGATTCCTGATGGTTCAGGAGGGAATTATTATATTGCTTTCAACAATGAGGGCCACAGTTACCAGATCTGGAGAAATTACCTTACGGATTCTGCGAAAAAAGCACCTTATACATTGGTGGTAAACGATGCTAATGATCGTGAAATCGTGCGTCAGGACGGATATGTCGTTAAAAATTAGATTGTAAATGCTGGAAGCTGGAAGAGGCAGGCTGGAGGTGAATAGCCTCGTTTTTAGAACCTAAGGTCTTTCCAACTCTCTATATAAAACAAAAATCCTGCATACTCATGCGGGATTTTTTATGTTCCGGATTGTCTTAATTCTGTAAATAAGCTGCTTTCTTCGTAGCTTTCTTTGGCTGCCTTGTAACCAATATTGAAAATCTCTTCCAGTCTGTCTTTTCTCCGTTCAAAAGTTCCGTAGGCAGATAGTTTCTGGGAAGAAATGAACCAGTCACAGTAATCAAATTTTATTTTTTCAATTCTGTAGGAAAGAAGGTCATAAGAACGGGAAACAATTGCTTTGATAGAGTTCAGATCTTTGATCTTCGCTTCATTGGGCGGAGATACAAATACACCGATCAGCTTATCACAATCATCCCTGATGATGTCTGCAGGAAAATTGTTCAACACTCCTCCGTCACAGTACATTTCATCCCCAATAATGTAGGGAGTCGTTATTCCGGGAATGGAGCATGAAGCAATAATAGCATCAACGATCTCAAAATCTTTGTCAAAAATCTTCTGGGTTCCGGCAACGAGTTCTGTTGCTACAATTTTCACTTCTATATCCAGATCTCCTAGTTTCATTTCATGAAAAATAGGTTTCAGATAGTTTCTGAATATGACTGAAGAAACGAGCCCCGGCTGATTGAATGTAAAGTGTTTCCAGTTGAAAAAATAGATAGAATTAAAAAATTCCAGAATTTCTTCCGGCGTTTTTCCGATGGCATGAAGACAGCCTACGATAGATCCGGCACTACAGCAGGAAAGGATATCAACCTCAATATGTTTTTCCTGTAAGAATTTTAATACTCCTGCATGAGCGATTCCTTTGGTACCGCCGCCTGATAAAACAAGTCCTACTCTCTCCGAATTCATTGAATAAATGTAAGGAAACAGCCCGAGATAATGAGATTAATTTTTATAAATATCTTAATTTTAAAATTATTTTAATAAAATCTATAATATTCCGTCAAAAAATTCACTACTAAAAATCAGAATGGTATTAATTTGTAGTGCTCTTATGATGATCAATTAATATGTTTTAATACCAAACCTCATAGGTTTCAAAAACCTATGAGGTTTAGTTTACTATATTTCAGATTGGTATTAATGAAAAAAGCCTGGATTTCTCCAGGCTTTTATTATATAGATTTTTGTATTTTCAGATTAAATGTGAATCACTTCACCGTAAGCAGCAGCAGCAGCTTCCATAATGGCTTCAGAAACTGTTGGGTGCGGGTGAATAGACTTGATGATCTCGTGACCTGTAGTTTCCAGTTTTCTAGCTACCACAGCTTCAGCAACCATATCTGTTACTCCTTCACCGATCATGTGGCATCCTAACCACTCACCGTATTTAGCATCGAAAATCACTTTGATAAATCCGTCTGTATTTCCGTTTGCAGTTGCTTTACCACTTGCAGAAAGAGGGAATTTACCTACTTTGATTTCGTATCCTTTTTCTTTAGCCTGCTTTTCAGTAAGACCTACAGAAGCTACTTCAGGGTGACAATATGTACATCCAGGGATATTACCATAGTCGATTTTTTCAACGTGCATTCCTTTGATTTTCTCAACGCAAGTGATTCCTTCTGCGGAAGCAACGTGAGCCAATGCCTGAGTTGGGATGATATCTCCAATTGCATAGTAACCAGGTACTGAAGTTTCGTACCATTCGTTTACCAATACTCTTCCTTTGTCTGTCTGGATTCCTACTTCTTCTAATCCGATGTTCTCGATATTAGCAGCAATACCTACAGCAGATAATAAGATATCAGCTTCAAGAGTGATGTTTCCGTTAGCTGTTTTTACGTTGGCTTTTACTCCTTCACCACTTGTATCAACGCTTTCTACAGAAGCATTTGTCATGATTTCGATCCCTGTTTTCTTCAGAGATTTCTCTAAGTGCTTAGAGATTTCTTCATCTTCTACAGGAACGATGTTTGGCATAAATTCAACAACAGTTACTTTAGTTCCCATTGTGTTATAGAAATCAGCAAATTCTACCCCGATCGCTCCAGAACCTACAACGATCATAGATTTTGGCTGCTCAGGAAGAGATAATGCCTGTCTGTATCCGATTACTTTTTTACCATCCTGTGGCAAGTTTGGTAATTCTCTTGAACGAGCTCCTGTAGCAATGATAATGTTGTTTCCTGAATATTCAGTTACTTTACCTTCTTTATCTGTAACAGAAACTTTTTTTCCTTTCTGTACTTTTGCAGTACCAAGAATTACGTCAATCTTATTCTTTTTCATTAAGAATTCGATTCCTTTGCTCATTTTGCTGGCAACACCACGGCTTCTCTGAATCACATTCGGGAATTCAAAGCTTGCCTCCACTTTATTCAAACCATAATCTTCAGCATGGTTGATATAATGAAAAACCTGAGCAGATTTCAATAAAGCTTTAGTTGGAATACATCCCCAGTTAAGGCAGATTCCTCCTAAGTTTTCCTTCTCGATAATTGCGGTTTTGAAACCCAATTGTGCTGCTCTGATCGCAGTAACATATCCACCAGGACCACTTCCAATGACAATAATATCGTAATTCATTACTTTAAAAATTTTTATGCGAATTTAAGGAAAAATATTGGATGTTTCATGTTTCTGAAAACTGATCTTAAAATGCATTAACAAAGCTATTTTTATTTAATTTTACACAAAGAAAGAGAACACAAAACGTGCTCTCTTTCAATAAATTTTCTTTTACATTGAAAACTTCTCAAAGTTCAACCTATAAAAAACGGCTCTTTTAATTTTAATAACTGCAAAAATTCTGTATTATTTTGCCTGTCTAAGCAATCGCTTTTCAGTTGCATATCTTTGATTTAAGGCTTTCATCTGATCTCTCTTCATCTGTTTGGTGGCAAGCGGATGATTAAGGATCAGTTTTTTCTCCAGATTATATTTTTTGGTAAGCTCTTGCATTTTAATATTAACCAACTCGGTTTTTGACGGGTGTGGTGGAGCTGGCGGACGTTTCTGAGCAGAAACATTCATAGATAAACCTAATACTAATAGTGTTGAAATTAATACCTTTTTCATAATGTTCATATTTTTTTGAATGATTTCAATCAATTCTATATTATTAATTAAATTCATTCAGGTTCATGACAAATCTTGCATATATCATACCAACATTTTTTCATACATTTATTTGTCATTTAAATAAGCACTTATGAAAACGTCTATGAAAAAAAATAATCTCTCCAAAGACAGCATCTGGATGAAAGAACCTGAAGATCATGATTTTCCTGCAGCACAGGATTATCTGGAACTTCTTTTCAAACCGGATGAAGCCAAAAAGATGGTTGATAAATTAAAGAAAGCTCCTACCATCACAAAAAAGTCGAAAGATATTTTAAGAGCCAGTAAGCTTGCCCTGCTTCCGGAAACCAATATTCATGTAAAAGAAAACTTGAAAAAAGTAGAAAAAAACAAGAAACTTTCGCCCATACTACTGGTAAGAGGTCAAAATGAACTGATTATTGCGGACGGCTATCATAGACTATGTTGCAGCTATTATCTTACTGAGGATCTGGAAGTACCCTGCAGATTGATTTAACTTTTTTTTACTTATTCTTAAGCCATAATGCAATATTTAATATTAAAAACATATAATTTATTCTTTATTGGGTGAGTTTTGCATCATATTTTTTTTATTTTTGTTTGAAACCAATCTTATAAATATGAAAAAATACATCTCAATCCTTTTATTTGGAGCTCTCCCTCTTTCCGCGCAAGTAGGGATCAATACTTTAACTCCAAACAGTACTCTCGCTATCAATGGTTCACTAAGGGCTGGATATACCCAGATCACTGCTACAACGTATAACATTCTGTCAACGGATCATTATATCACTTATAACGGAACAGCAGATGCAACCTTCACACTTCCTGTCATAGGAACGGGCACAGCAAGTTATACAGGAAGAATTTATAAAATCAAAAACATCTCTCCGAATGCGATAACGTTACAGGCATCCAGTGGTAATACCTTAAGAATCGACAGTAATCCGGTTGCTTCATTTGTAATTCCTACAGGAGCTTATGCTGAAGTGGTAAACAACAGCAATACTACGGGAGGAACATGGGATTTGTCTTTTACAGTTCTTCCTAAACCAAGTAACGTGGAAATTTATGGTACGCAGGTTTTGATTCCTCCACATGCATTAGGAACTGCCTCTGTTGCTGACTGGAACAGTCATGGGAATGCGGGTTATGATTCAGGGGCTGCCAACGACAGATGGTGGATTGTGAGTAAAGCATCGGTAAATAATGCCCATACAACCGACTATGCCAATGCAAGCAGAATGACTCTTGTTTATGAATATCAGGGTACCCCTTTTAATGTTTCTAATATGTATCCTATCCTTACCGCAGGAAATAATTCGAGTTTCCCAGACGTATTTACAGCTTCGTTTGTAAGCCTTGCCAACAATGGTACTGCCGGAAGAACCAGACTTACGGTTTCAGTGGCCCGTATTGATTTTATCGGAAATAATGGGAGTAATAACAGTAACTGGACAGGAACATTTTTATTGAACGTTCTACTGGCCAGAAAATACTAGATATCTTCAAAAAATACATACTAAAAAAGAGCAGAAAAATCTGCTCTTTTTAATTTCTATAAAACTTCAATATTTTGCTTTAAAGGAAGGTTCTTCGATGAATTTCCTACCATAATTCTATACATTCCTTTTTCTACAGCCCATTCCATTTTTTCATTTAAAAACTGTAGTTGTCTTATGGGGATTTCAATCGTGACAGACTTTGATTCTCCGGGATGCAATTCTATTTTCTGAAATCCCTTCAGCTCAATAACGGGTCTTGAAACGGCAGCCAATAAGTCTTTTACATACAGCTGAACAACTTCACTTCCGGCCCTTGAGCCTGTATTTTTCACATTGACTTTAGCAATAATAGTATCATTCTCTGAATATTTCGCTTTGTTCAACTGCAAACCGGAAATTTCAAAGGTCGTGTAACTTAATCCGAACCCAAACGGATACAGTGGTTCACCACTCAGATCATAATAATCATTCCCTCTTCCTGTTGGGTGGTGATTATAGGTTAATGGTAATTGACCTTCCTCCGTGGGAAAAGTGATGGGTAATTTTCCGGAAGGGTTTTCAACGCCAAAAAGAGTCTTTGCTACCGCATTTCCCCCTTCTTCTCCCGGATACCAAACATCTAATATAGCTCCTACTTTATCTTTCCAGGCTGTTGTTTTTATGGCTGAACCTCCAACTAAAACCACTGTTGTCGGCTTATTTAATTTTGAAACTTCATGAATAAAAGATTCCTGATTTCCCGGCAAACTCAATGAGGCACGATCCTGAAACTCACCTTCATGAATTCCGGCAGTGACAATGATATAGTCTGCATTTTGAGCAAGATGTAAAGCTTCTTTATAATCTTTCTGGTAATCATACAGACCATAGTTCCAGATCAGTTCAAGGTTGGCTTCACCACGGTTTTCATGAAATTCAATGGTAATGTCATATTTTTTTCCTTTTTCAAAATCTACATGTACTGTTTTTGTGGAATAGCTCAGTTTTTCCCATTGGTCAATCACTAATTTTCCGTCCAGGTATAATCTAAAACCATCATTTCCGCGTAATCCCAATTGATAATTCCCCGAATCCGGAGCTTCCAGTTTTCCGGTCCAGCGAATACTGTAATGATCCGGCTGGAGTTTTTCAGGATTAGGAGAATATAAGGTCCATTTGAAATTCAACTGCTCATCCTGTTTTTCAAAAGCGGGGTTTCCTTTTAAATCGGTATTGGAAAAATAGATTCCTTTTAATCCTTTTTTATTTTCTGAGGATAGATATTCATTAGAAATCGTGGTAAAATCTTTTATATTCCAATCGATTCCTTTTGAATAAATGATTTCTATGTCTTTATTTTTAGTATAATTTTTAATCCCGTCCAGAATATTTGTTTTCTTATTTCCCGGTCCGGAATAACCGCCTAATCTTGCATCCAAAGCATCTGTTCCCACTACCAGAATCTTTTTTACATTTCCCGGAACAGGAAGAGTCCCGTTATTGTTCTGAAGTAAAACAAAAGACTCTGCAGCCGTTTTTTCTGCTAAAGGCTTATGGTTAAGCTTTTTTAATTCTTCAATCTGCTGGATTGAAACATATGGATTTTCAAATAATCCAAGCTCAAACTTGGCCCTCAATACTCTCGAAACAGCATCATCAATTCTTTCTTTTGAGATTCTTCCATCCAAAAACGGAGGTATGAATAGTTTATAATGGGCATATTCTGTCTGAAAAATCACATCAAGCCCTGCATTGATAGCCTGTGCAGAAGCATCATCATAATCTTTTGCTGTAAAATGGAGTACATTTGCTCCTCCTACGGCACTCGCATCACTGATGACAAAGCCTTTAAAATCCCAGTCTTTTTTTAATTTTTCTGTCAGTAACCAATGGTTGGCAGTTGAAGGTCTCCCATCCAACAGGTTATAAGAGGTCATCACGGAACGGCTTTTCCCTTTTGTAAAGGCGTTATTGAATGGTACCAAATGGGTTTCCTCCAAATATCTTTTGCTCCAATGAATGGGGTATGAATCTCTTCCTCCCTCACCCACATTGGCTAAAAAGTGTTTGGGCGTAGTAATAATTCCCTGATTTTCAAATGAGCTTACAAAATTTACTCCCATTACGGAAGTCAGAAAGGGATCTTCGCCATAGGTTTCCTCTGTTCTTCCCCATCTCACATCGCTGGCAAGGTTTACTACCGGTGTAAGAATTTGACGAATTCCTCTCAATTTTGACTCTTTTGCAATCGCTGTTGAAACTTTGTTCATCAATTCAGGATTAAAAGTGGCTGCGAGACCTATTGCCTGTGGAAAAGCAGTTGCTCCTTCCCGAACCAATCCATGTAAAGCTTCATCAAAAGGAATAATGGGAATTCCCAACCTTGATTCTTCGACAAAATATTTTTGAATAGCGTTGATCTTTTTTGCTAATTTTTCGGCATCTTCATTGGCATTATATTTCAGTAATTGCCCTGCTGCTCCACCTCCCTGGTTTCCTGCACTTACCTGCAGTCCAAAAATTCCATGAGCATATTGTCCTTTGGGAACATGATCCAGATCTCCAGGAATCATAAAGCACTGCCAGAATTTTTCTTCAGGGGTCATTCTCTTCAAAAGGTCCTGAACTCTGGTTTCAATAGGCTGTTTTGAATCTTTATACAAAGGTTTTTGCGCAGAAATAAATACTGAGCTCAACAAGAAAATTCCTATAATTTTAAATCGAAGTTTAAAACACATCTTAAGAATAATTTAGTTTAAAATTTGTTCTTTTACCTTAAAGCAAAAGAGCCGAAAGTTCAAGAATTGGAACTCTCCGCTAAAAATGAGTAATAAATTCAACTATTGCATTATTTGAACTACAGTTGAATATTTTAACTGAGTTCTTTCTTTAGGCAAATTAATTTCAATTGAATTCCCTGATTTTTTCCATTGAATTTTGTTTGATAACCCTAAAACTTTCAAAGATTTTGGTTTAAAATTATCAGGAATTGTAAAACTTAATGTTGGTGGAGACTCATAATTTGTTTTTTCATCCAAGTGAAAAATATTCACTGTTTTTCCATCTTTGCTTTGCGTATAATAAAAATTTCCTTCGTGATATGGTGCAATAGTACGGGTTGCAAAAACTGCAGACTGATTTTTATCCATCCAACCGGAAATCTGTTTTAATCTTTCATATACGATGACATCATAATCTCCATTGGGACCGGGAGCAATATTCATCAGGTAGTTTCCTCCTCTTGAGATGATTTTCACTAAAGTCTCTATGATCTTTTGGGAGGTTTTATAATTATCATTGGGAACGTAGGAAAAGGAATCTCCCATTGTGATACAGCTTTCCCAGGGGATAGAAAGAGCGTGTTCCGGAACGGCCTGCTCCGGGGTAACATAGTTTTCCCATTTCCCAGGAACGGTACGGTCTACAATGATGATCCCTGGCTGATTTTTTCTCGCCATTGTTCCTATTTTGTCCATATCAATATCCTGCTCTACTTTGATGGTACGCTGCCATTCTACTTTCGGATCTATGGTATGAAAAGGACGAACCCAGCCTCCATCCAGCCAAAGAATATCCACTTTACCATAATTGGAAGTGATCTCGTTCAGCTGATTGAAGGTGAATTTTTTAAAATTCTCCCATCTTTCCGGATATTTCTTAGGATCATAATTAACATTTCTGTCTTTCGGCGGAAAGTAAGACCACCAATAGTCATCAGAATGCCAATCCGGTTTTGAGAAATAAGCTCCTATTTTAAATCCTTCTTTCCGAAAGGTATTGAAAATCTCTTTCGTGACATCTGATTTTGGATTCTTTGAAAATGGTGTTTGAGAAGAAGTAATCTTATAATCTGACTGTTGAGTATCAAACATCGCAAAACCATCGTGATGCTTGGTGGTAAAAACCACATATTTCATTCCTGCTTTTTTTACAGCATCAGCCCATTTTTGAGGATTGAACTGAGTTGGATTGAAAGTTGTCTGAAGGTTTTCATAATTTTTTACATATTCGTCATAAGATTTTCCATGTTCAGGCTTTCTCTGCGTCCAAGATTCATCTTCAGGGCATAGGCTCCAGCTTTCAACAATCCCCCACTGGCTGTAGGTTCCCCAATGCATAAAGAGTCCGAATTTCATATCCTGCCATTGTTCCAGATTCTGCACAACAAGTGGGTCTGTGGGTTTCTGATATCCATCGGATACATTGTGGGCTTGTGAAAACACCACTGAACTGATAAGAAGGGATGAAAGGAAAAAGGGTTTTATTTTGGGTATAACCAGCATATGGAATAGTTTTCCGCTAATTTAATTATCCTTTGGGATATCCGCAAACATTAGGATTCCAAGAGATTAAGAATAGCTTCCTCAAATCCGGGATATGAAAACTTAAATCCGTTTTTTATGAGTCTTTCAGGGTAAACATTCCGGCTTTTTAAAAGCAGCTCAGTTTCTGTTTTCAGAAATAGGGAAGCTATTTCCAACTGCCAGACAGCAGCATTGAGTCCAAAAGGTGCCTTTAGTTCTTTTCTCAATTTTCTCATCATCGTTTCATTGGAAACCGGACCTGGAGCAGTGATATTAATGATTCCTGAAATATTTTCATTTTGAATAATCCAGTCTATTGCTTTGCAAAAATCATCGATATGAATCCAGCTTACCATTTGGTTTCCTCTCCCCTGCTTTCCTCCCAGCCCCAGTTTTGTAACTGTTTTCAATTTTGGGAAAGCGCCGCCATTATTCCCAAGAACAATAGAAGTACGGAGGGCAACTTTTCTTATTTCGGTATTTTTGATCTTAAAAAATTCCTGCTCCCAGCTTTTGCAGATATTCATAGAAAAATCATCTCCGATAATTCCGTTTTCTTCTGTATTCAGATGTTTTTCAGAGTGAACATATATGGTTGCAGAGCTGGCATTCATCCAAATTTTTGGTTTTTCAGAACACTGATCAACTGCTTTTTGTAAAATTTTTGTACTGTCAATTCTTGAAGAATAAATTTCCTGTTTATTTTTCTCGTGATACCTGCAGTCTACAGATTTTCCTGTGAGATTGATCAGAACATCTGCTTTTTCAAGACTGTTTTTCCATTCGCCTATTGTTTTAGCATCCCAATAGATTTCGTTTTTACGTTGGGGGTTACGGGTAAGAATATACACCTCGTTTCCTTTTTCTGTAAAATATTTTTCAAGGTTTTCGCCGAGAAATCCGGTTCCTCCTGCTATGATTATTTTCATTGTTTTTAAATTTAAGGAATTAACCCACTGATTGCACAGATTTTTACATATTTTGTGGTAGGAGTTTTTGTATTTTTAGCTGATATATTTTTTCGTTTTCACTTCAATTTCTGAGCCTTCTGCCAACATAACAGAAATGGGTTTTTGATGATTCAGACACTCAAAATCATTTCCATAGATCTTTTGAAAATCGATTTCTAACTGGTGGTCTTTTACGGTATAAAATTCCCATTTTGGATGGCATACTTCATATTCTGAGGTTGTATTTTCTTTTTTAGTAAAGCCAAAATAATGTTCTGTGATGAATTCAAACTCTGAATTTTCTTCCATTGGCTTTGTTCTGTTTTCTGCCATAATCTGAATAGAATGCCAGCTTTTATCTTTCCATGAATAGCGGATCAGCAGTTCATCTTCTTTCTCCTGAATCAGATTTTTCATCGGCATGGTGTGGTAATTTTCTTTGTATACAGAGTTCGCTACCAGGCTTAATGCAGGTTTCGGAACAATTTCCTTGATGAATACCACCCCTCTTTTCCAAACTCCATTTTCTTTTTTCCTGACATAAAATCTTAGGTTCACTTCTTCAAAATTACGGTGAAAAGGAATAGGTAATCCTAACAGTTTGGTATTTAAAAACATGAATCCTACCAGGCTTACATAGCATTTGTCCTTATAAAAATCGAGTTCTGTTCCTTTGGGCAGGTATGCTGATAATAGATCAGGGTTGATCTCGTAATTGATGATGGCTAATTTTCGCCATTCTGCTTTTAAAAAGTTCATAATGATGTGTTTTTAGATTAAAAAATAGCAACCCCTTCCTTCATAGAAGATTCTGCAACGGTCTTTACCAACTGATTTCTTTCCAGCAGGAAATTTCTGAGATATCCGGTGAGAAAAATGGCATTAAATAGTTTTCCTATGACGCCCAGCGGAGATTCAAATTCAAAAATGTCTGTCATCAGCGTTTTCCCATTCACGGATTTAAAAATATGACGGTGGCGCATAGATTTGAACGCTCCTTCCTGCATAACATCGATAAATTGAACAGGTTTTTCCATATTGACAATTTTTGTAGTCAGGGTCTGATAGATTCCCAGATGTTTTGCTCTCCAGGTGACCGTTTCATTTTCTTCAATCAGCCCTGATGTACGTCCTGCAATGGCTTTTTCATCAGTTTTTGAAGTTGACTGCTGATGAAGGTCGATATTCCTTGCCAGATCAAAGACATAATGAATATCTGCATTGATTACGGTGTTTAAATAGATTCTTGACATTTTTAAAAGGTTTGTTTTTTGTTTAATTCTGGCAGCTTTTTGTCTATTCTTTCTGCAAGCTCTGGAAGTTTTATGGTAGGCACCGCAGGAAAAAAATGGTGTTCCATATGATAAAACATGCTGAAGCTCAATTTATTCTTCCAGAATCCCCGCTGTGTTCTGGCAATATCAGGATGCTTATGGGTATCGTGATGAACAGTCCACACTGCAAAAAATGCCATCAGAAATTCACCAAAAACCATTATCAGTATGTGATACATCAGGAAATAGATGTGAAAATAAAACACTACTGCTATAAGAACGGCTATAGATGCCAGCTCCAACATCATATTCTTACGGTAGGTTTTATTGGCTTTTTTAAAAGTGATCCAATGAATCAAAAACATATGTTTGGGTCCATATAGAATGGCTTGATACCATTTCATAGAAGCTGATTTACCTTCATAATCTTCTTCTGAAAGGCAAAATTTATGATGCCTCAGGTGATTAAATTTTACGGCGTGAATAGAGGCCATCATGGTAAGGCTGTTAAGATATAAAGACAACCATGTCAACCTTTTTCCGGTTCCCAATGAATTGTGAAAGCCATTATGTACCTGTCTCAATGCGGTGAGGAAATAAAAACCGGAGAACGGCAATGCTAATCCATAATATCCTTTATACGCTAAAAACAGGGAAATAAAAAGCCATGGCAGACTGATGTTATTTTCAATCAGTATTTCCTTTGGAGAGAGTTTCTTTAGGTCTTTCCACTCTATGGTTCTGATAATTTCAAGATGATTCATGTCTTAATTTTTTAAATGGTTGTCAGGATGATAATAGCCAGCGCTGTTATTCTAAACAATATCCATGAAATGGTAGGAAGAAAATTCAGCTTTAGTATTCTGCATCTTCTTATATGTTCCAGAAACATGATCAAAACTACAATTCCAAAGTAAATCATATAAAAAACAGACGTAAAACTGGTCATCAAAACAGGAATTAAAAGTAAAGTTCCAATCAGAGAAACGGTCATCATGTTTCCCAGATAATCCCAGATCTTGTCTTTGACATACGTTTTTAAAAAGATGGTCTGCCACAGGATCTGACCGAGACAAACTGCAAATTCTCTCAGGAAATTCTTTTCCAAATTTAAGTTCAGTTTTCCGGAAAATTCACTTAAGATATAGGCTGAAAAAATAACCACAAAACTGATGTATGCTATTCTGTATTTCAGGTTAAAATCCGGTACACAGGATTGTTCTGTATAGTCTTTTTTAGAAGGAATAATTTGTTTCCGGTTATAAGAAACGAAGGAATACAACTTTTTGAAAAACCAATACAAAGGTTTTATTCCTGCAACTTTCGCCAACAACGGAAAAGAGTTTCCAATGATGAGAAGCAGACTGTCTAATCCATATACAACTTTATTTTTGCTGTGATCTACCAGTGCAATTTCATTTTTCGCCCGGCTAAAGTCTATCAGATCTTTATTTTTGAATGACATTTCTGTAAATGCTTCTCTTCCATCTTCATCCAACATTCCGCATGTTGTGAAACCTTTGGAATACAGATTACACATGGGGCATTCATTGTCGTAGATCAGCGTGTGATTTTTGAGCGTTTTCATAATAATGATTTATAAGGTTCATACGTGTTGTAACAATCATAAACATAGAGAATGGCCATTATCGGCGTATAGAACAATGCCAGAATCAGGAAAATTCCCATGAGAGCCATTGTGAATTCATTATAAATTTTTTGGTCAACCAAAAGCAGACATATCCAGACCGGCATTACGGTTAAACCATAGACTCTGAATTCGGATGATTGTTTTAATTTTAAAAACAGTCTGATCAGATAGCTTATTAATTGTACTCCTCCCACAACAAAGTAAAATTCAATAAATTTCCAATCCTTGTATTTCATCACTGCACCCACAATGCAGACTATGAGAATGATTAATTGAATAAAGTAATCGTATTTTGTAAATGTCTTCATGGCAGGTATTGTTTACAGTGATCCTTTTCTTCTGAAATAAATAATCAGGAATAAATGAATGATTAAATTTTTCATAATTATTATTAATTTAAAATTTTCAGTAATTTTTGAAATATAGTTTCAAATAAAAAACTCGTCTCTTTTTACGTGAAGAATTTCTACCAGATCCAGGTATCTTTTGTGTGAAATGATAGACAGACTGTTCTTTATAACCTGTATTTTCAAATCTTCCAGACTCTCATTTTTGTTGATATAATGAAAGAGTTTTCCAAACTCGCTTCCAAAAAGTTTTGAAACCAGAATTTCAATATACCATTTTACACAAGTGAATCTCCATGCTGTTTTGGGTTTTACAAATTCTACAATGATTATTTCTCCTTTTTCGTCAATAATCTTTGATAGTTTATCTGCAAAAATCTTTTTCTTATCTTCCTCTATCGTCTTTGTACCGTAAGAACACAATATAATATCCATAGAACGGTCCGGAATATGACTTTCGAAAAAATCATCCTGAATTTGCTTTACAAACAGTTTCTCTTTAAATGTTGAAGACAGTTTCACATTCATTGCTGAAGAAAAATCCAGAGTGACAATTTCTGTATTTTCATTATGCAGCTGAAGGAATTTCAAGTTTTCTCCCTGTCCGCTCATCAGATCAAGAACTCTTTTATCTCCGTAACTTTTCACCTTTTGGACTGCCATTTTTCTGAACAGCCTGGTAAACCCTAAAGATGCAATTTCATTGATATAGTATCTGGGCTGTATACGGTCAAAATATTGCTGCAGATCATTCATTTTCAGATTGTGTTTTTATAGATTGTAATACATGGCTTTGCATTTTATCGATGATATATCCGGACCATTTCTTCCAGTACCAGGTAGGTGCTATTTTGTAGCTGTATTTTGTTTTTGCTATTATTTTTGTTTTATTTTCTGACAGTTTGTCTAAAGTAATTTCACCATACTTCACGATAAAATAATCATGTAAATGCTTGGCATCAATTTCTTCATAAGGTGTTATCTCTTTCATTGGAATGGTTTGATTTTCCAGAGAGAATTTTACTTTTTTATTTTCTATAAACTCGTCAATATTAAGTTGTAATTCATCATTATTGGTCTGGCAACTATACCCTAATTTTCCGTTTTCATCTACTAGTTTTATATTCTTTGGATAGCTGACTCCTTTTTCAAACAGGATAAAATCAGGTGCATTGAAATTGATTTGTGTATTTAAAAGTTTCCATACTTTGTCACTGGAAGAATTCACAATCATTTCTGTAGTGATAGTCTCCTCAATAGGTTTTGTATAGGTATCAAAAATATAAGATGCCGGATTGATAAAAAGGATAAATACCATAACACTTCCCGTATGTCTTTTTTCATCAAGAACCCCAATAATAAAACCAATTGTAAAACCCACAAACATGGCAAAGCCAATAAATGGGATAGCCATAATAATGCAAATAGCTCCTTCTGTTCCGGCTGCTATCAAGATCACAGAGAAAATGACTAATCCTAATACTATTTTGAAGATGGTCTTCAGAACATTCATCAATCCGATTTTTTTAAAATACTTTACATATCCAATGATAAATCCAATAGAAACCGGAATGGTAAAGAACATTGTGAGTCCATACTCACCTTTGGAAACCAGAAAAAACCATACTGCAACAATTAAAACAACAGTCAAAAATAGACTTAAATAGAGGTATTGTTTAAAAAAATTCTTCATGATATTATAAGTTTTATATTTTCAGTAATTTTTGAAAGTTTACTAGAAATAAAAAAGGATTTTCATCCTCTTTCTATTTTCTATTTCAACAAATTAGTAATCTTTCCTACCAGCCAGTGATCATCACTTTTGATCGCCAGATCCATAATATTGTTGATTTTTCCGGTTACAGAACTGAAATCATTCATCAATTTGATAAATTCCTGAGCTTCTTCTGAATCTTTATCTTCAATATTCTTCAGCTCTTCCAGGAAAGAAATTACAGGTTCTATTTCTCTTTTTCTACGCTCTTTGGTAATTTGCTTGAAAAGATACCATACATCTTTTTCTGCTACGAAATATTCTTTACGGTCGCCTTTTACAAATTCTTTTTTCACGATTCCCCAGTCTATCAGAGCACGAAGATTCATATTGGCATTCCCTCTTGAAATCTCCAACTGCTCCATTACCTCATCTGTAGAAAGTGGTCTGCCGGTTGCCAAAAGCAGTGCATGTACCTGTGCCATCGTACGGTTGATTCCCCAATTGGTAGCAAAGGTTCCCCAGGTCTGAATATATTTTTCTTTTGCTTCTGAAAGTTGCATTTCTTTTTCCTTTTAGATTTCTATAGCAAATGTAATTATATTTTTTGAATTTTCAATAATTTTTGAAAATTAATTTTTAGAAGGTTTTATTGATATTTATTTTTGCTGTCATAGTATTTTTGTTTTACCTCTTAGAAGTCATTCCAAACTTAGCTTCTCCTTTTCCACGAATTCCTTCTTTCTTCCAGCCAGATGAATATCATCCTTGTCAAGGTTTAAAACCTTGACAAGGATGATATTCAAATTTAAGGTTCAATATTGGTTGTTATTCCTTGATTCCAGTACTTTGCTTCCGGCATATAGTACAGATATACATTGCTTGATTTTCCTGTATAAGTTCCTGCAAATTCAACTTTGAGATCAAGGTTAATGGTTTTCGTTTCCTCAGCATTGAAATGTTCCCAGTATAAAACCAGATAGTTGTCAAAGATTTCATAGTAAGAGACTTGCTTTTTATCAATCAGATCTTTCAGTAATGCATTTTGAAGGGTCAATCCTGCCGGAATCCCTATTTTTGCAATTGTCATGGGAAGCTGTCCATTTATTTTGTTTTTAACGGTAATCGTCATTCTGCTGGTCTCTCCCACTCTATTCGATCCGGATTTTAATCTGGTTTCCATGGTAAGAGGAATATCTTTGCTTTCCGGTGCCTGAAGTGTATGATATTGATATTCCAGCTTATAAGGGAGTCCATTTTGGGTTGGATAATGAATACTGATATTATTTTCTCCAGCTTTAAATGCGGATGAAAAACTCATCATAGGTGAAGTTTGCGCTTGATTAATCTTGATGACAGGTTTTTCAGTTCCATATAATTTCTCATTTTTAGAGAAAAACTCAGAAAGGGTTTGTATTGCCAGCGTTGTTGCCTGAGTAGAACCAAAACCATAATATCCATTGAAATTGATCAGCTGATCTGCTGCTTCTGCAATCTTCAATACATTGAGTTTTTCATCTTTCTGAAGCGCCATCATATACAATGAAAGAGTTTCTGCATCTGCGGAACGTCCCCAAGATCCTGTAAATGTAATTTTGGATTTTGCATTCTTTACTTCATACTGTTGGTCCAGAATCTTCATCAGATCATCATATTCTTTTTGCTTTCCGAGGTTAGCGGCCGCGTTGGCAAGCAAAGCCAGCTGATAAGTGTCTTTTGTAGCCAAAGCCCTTTTCATCGTTACTTTAAAAGAATCTTCTATTTCACTTTTAAAGCCCAATTTGGATAAAGCATAGATAATGTACATATTTTTTGACCATAAATGTTCAGAATAGGTATCTTTTGATTCATACCATCTTCTTACTTCAAATAACCCGTTTGCATTCTTTTTGGATAAAATAAATGAAGAAAGTCCCTGCATCAGTTTAGTATCCGGATGTACGTATTTTTTTAAATCTGTAAATTCCAGTAATGCAAATGCAGAAAGTGCCACATCTGATTCTTCGGAACTGAAATATCCGAAACCTCCGTCTTTATTTTTATAGCTCAGCATCTTCTGAAAACCTTTCTTCAGGTTCTTAATGACCAGATTCTCTGTCGCAGTGTCGATTTTTCTACTTGACTTTAAGTAATCCAGAATAAAAAGATTAGGATATACCGTTGAGGAAAGCTGCTCAAAACATCCGTGAGGTTCTTTCTTGAGCTGTTCAATATCTGCAAACATCTGTAAAGCAGTGTTTTCAAATACATAATAGTAGGAATGCAGACTTCCGTTGATATACTCCGGAATATTGATCTTCAGATCTTCTGTTTTATTATTGATGATGGAAAACTGATGCGGAAACCCTTTTTCTTCTACTTTAAACGGAAGGATCATGGTTTCTCTGAAATCTCCGGATCTTACTGAAAACTGAATATCAGAATTCACGATCTCATCGGTCTGTATTTTGACAAATAATCTTCCTGATTCTAATGGTTTCAGCGTTATCAAACTGTCAGAATGAATCAGTTTTACATGATTGGGAACTATCACATCCATCGTCATTTTACGGGTTTCGGAAGAATTATTTTTAATCACCACAGGAATCGTCATCTGATCTGTTCTCGTCAGATATTGTGGGATTTTAGCATCCAGTGAAATAAGGCTCTGTGCAGCATAGGTTGTTTCATCTCTTCCTAAAAGCCCAGTAGCAGAAATACCTTCCGTCATCACTCTAAAAGTAGAACTGGCATCTGAATTATAAAACTCTACTTTTGCCTTCCCGTTTTGATCGGTTTCCACTACCGGATTCCAATAAAGCGCTTCTCTGTAATCAAAGCGGTAGGAAGTGTTGGTGGTTTCATATTCCGGATAAGCAAATTCTCTTGTATTGGCATATGATGTAAGCCTTCCATATGGCACAGCTTCTACAGCAATATAAGATTTCGGGGTGATATCAAATTTGATTTGTGAACTCCCATTTTTATAGGAGTTAATAATCACCACCCCATTTGAAGCCCGGCTTCCGTAAATAGCGGTAGCGGCTGCATCTTTCAGAACGGTAATACTGTTGATATCATTAGGGTTGATCGTTGTATTGAAATTTTCTACGGGTGTTCCGTCAACGATAAATAATGGATTTTTGTTGGTAATAGAAGCTTCTCCTCTTATTCTGATCTGTGCATTCGCTCCAGCCTGCCCAACTGGGGTTACTATTACTCCCGCAGCTTTTCCACTCAGTAATGAAGTTACATTAGGATTCTGGATTTCTATGGAAGATGTTATTGTGGTAGATGCCAACGTACTTTTATTTCTGGCCGTTGAACTGTACCCTAATACAACGACCTCTTCAATACTCTTATTTTTAATGGTATCGGTTCTTGAGTAAACTGGTTTACTCACCCGGTTGGTATTGTTTTTATTTTCTTTTATTACTTCTTCTTTTTTTTCAGCTTCTTTTACAATCTCTTCCACATCTATATTGGACAGTTTTTGTTTTTCCAAAGGATTTACATCCAGATTATAAGATAAGATGTTGATTCTCAATTTCTGTTTAGGCTGATATGACTTTGCAATAATTTTGTATGAATTTCCTGCGTTTAAATCCGAGAAATAAAACTTCCCGTTTTCCGCAACTGTCTGTTTAAGAATCTTTTTATCACCCGTGCCTACGAGGAAAACATCAGCTTTCACTGTTTTCTTGTTCTCATCTTCCACTACACCATAAATGGTATTCTTCTTTTCGGGAAGATATTTGTATTTATTGGTCTTCAGAACTTCGGGAATCGGTTCGAAGTATCGGTACCCGTTCGTCAGCATAACAAGATCTAAGCTTTTATTGGCTTTTTCTTCTTTTTTATCGAAATAAAACTGTGGCTTTTCAATTTTTCCTTTCAGTTCAGAGTCCATAAGAAGCCAGGAGATGATGTGATTCTGTTTGTCATCAGCATACGTCCAAAGTTTATCATCTACCACGCTCAGCCCGAGATTGGCAGGAATAGGTCTATTATTTTCATCAGTAGTTTCAATATTCAGAATTACTTTTTCTCTTGGCAGATAATGCTTTTTTATGGGCTTAACTTTTATATTCATTTGATTCACTTTATTGGTGAATACAATACGTTCTGCAAGAGGAAGATTGTTTTCCAGTACTGTGAATCTACAGATTCCCACAGGGAAATCTTTCTCGTCAATTCCCAATGAGTTGCTCCCGATTTTTAACGGAAAAACCTTGCTGTACATCTCTTTTCCGCGGAAGCTCCCTTTCAGCGTAATGGTTTTCTCCTGAGTTGAGGTGATGGTAAAGTTCAGTTTTTTGTTTTCATTTTGAACATTTAAAACCACTCCCTCATTTTTTGCGACCGGGAAATTAAAAGTTTGGGCTATATTTTCCGGTTTTATAACTTTTGCATAGTAGGTTTCTCCTTTTTCAGGGGTAAAACGGAAGCTTCCCATCCCAAAATTATAAGCAGAAATTTCTTTTATCTTTTCATGATTCTGATTATAAACCGCCAAAGCAGCATCTACAGGTTTTTCAAACTCATCAAGAATTTTAAAAGCTATATTTTGCTCTATTCCATTAATGAAAGTTCCCCCTTCGGGTAAGAATTTCACATCCAGATTATTCAGAACAATTGGGATATTTCTGGAAATAGATTCTGTAAATCCGTCAAAATTCACCTTAATGTTTAAAAGAGCGTCAGAGGATTTCAAAACTTCAGGAAGCTTAAAGGTCAATTGCTTTTTACCTTCTTTATCCGTAATCAATTTCCCTTCTGAAATGGTTTCTCCATCGTGCATTACTGTATAATCCGCTTCATAAAAGGGAATGGGAAGGCTGCTCAGGCTTCTCATTGAAAAATCGACTGTTACCTCATCTCCCGGTCCATATCCTTTTTTAGGAAAATCAAGCTTCATTAAAATCCTTGGGGACACAATTTTCTGCAGGGTAATTTCTTTTTCAAAGGTATTTTTCCCTTCTTCATTCTGCATCCAGTTGGTAAAAGCTTTGATCTTATAAATGCCGCCTTTCATGTCTTCATCAAAGTAGAAATAGCCTTCTGCATATCCATTGGTAATTTCATATTTCAATTTTTTCACAACACTTCCTGCCGGATCTATTATTTCGAAATTAACAACTCTGCTGTCTTCTGCCGGAAGGTTATTACTTCCTTTTACCACGTATATTTTAAAATACATTCCCTCACCAGGCTTATAAAAAACATGATTGGTCTGAATGTAGGTCTTTTCTTTTTCAAAATCCTGAAATGATTGTTGAGCTTTTAAAGAAATCGTTGACAATAATAGGCTCAGCAGGATGATATAGGTTGATATAAATTTGAAATTCATAGGTTAAAATCTAAGTGAAACAATGCATCCAAAAGTTTTAAAAGACGCAAGGTTGAAAAAATCCAGTCCTCTTCCGTTGTCCATATCATAAAAATTCTGATTGGGATCTGCTCCTTTATTAGCCTGCCAGAGCATTATATTATTCACATAAAAAGTCAGTCTGAGATTCTGTTTTCCATAGTTGATCGGAAAATTGGAAGACAATGAAATATTGTTGATTCTTATATAATCTGCCTTTTGAACATAATTTTCCGCCACACCCAGATAGCCATACCTTGACCATCTGTTTTCCTGAACATTCCGGTTGGGATCATAAAAATCTACGGGAATCTGGTTGACAGTTCCATTGGACTGCACCCCCTGGAAAACATAATTTTTGACATTTCTTTCTTCACCCGAATCGCCAGAACGTCCGTAATAATCGAGAACAGCCTGTGTTCCGTTCCAGAGGTGACCTCCTTTTTTCCATTCCCAATTGATATCTAAAGAAAAGTTTTTATAAACAAAATTATGATTGAATTTCATCACAAAATCCGGTGTAGGATCTGCAATTATTTTCATTCCGTCTGCTTTTTTGGGGAATCCGAACTCATCAATAATCAATTGTCCGGCTGCATTCCTTTCAAAATAACTTCCCATCACAACGCCCAAAGCCTGTCCTTCCGACAATGTTTTATAAATATCTTTGAATCCTGACACTGCCAGATTCTGATATCCGGGAGCTACCCTGTCTACAATATCTCTATATTTGAAAAAGGAAATTTTATGGGTTGTATACACATCATATCCCAGTCGTAACCGTTCATAAGTAAAATTGAATTCATATCCACTATATGTATGATCTGCAATATTCTTTAGCTTCAACTGATTATTTTCAAAAACAGGAAATATATCGTCTGTGTTTTTTTTATTAAAATACTCTCCGTCTACACTTATGTTATAGCCAAGATTCAGTTTAGCTCCTATTTTCCATTCTTTAGTATTGATATTGGATAAACCTCTGAAACCCTCCACTTCCTGTACCGGAAAATACTGATAATAGTTTTCTGCGTTCAGTAATGTTGTAGCATATGACGTATATGATCTTGTAATATCCGGTTCGGAGCTTAACTGTGTATAGCTTCCCAATAGTTTAAAACTGTAGTTATCCCAATCAAAGATATCATTGAATTTTACATAGAAGTTAGTTTTTGGCAGCCAATAGCTATTTTTAAGAGAGGTATTAGAGATGTAAAATGAATTTCCGAGGTTAAAACCTGCTTCAAAGTCATAATCCTGGATGTCCATATTATAATTAAAGATATGATCTTGTGAAGTCCTATGATACAGATACTTTTGGTTGACAAAACTATTATAAACATCCGATTTTCTATCGTTTAAAATAAAATTCAGGCTGAATGTATTTCTAAAGTCATAATCTCCCAATGTATACGTTCCCAACACATTAGAATGATACAAGCTGTTATTCTGAATCCTTTCATTAAAAATTCCGCTGCTGAAGCCATACGTAGAAGGTTTATACTGATCCCAATTCCTGATATTGTCATTTTCATAAGACTGATTGAGATTCAATCTAAAATCTCCCCATGCTTTAACAAGATTAAGGCTAAACTGTCTTTGTCTGTTCTGATATCGGTATTTGCTATCCTGTTCGAAAAGGAATGAAGGGTTGTCCGCATATTTACTGTAACTTCTCTGTAAACCGGTGTTCAGGAAGATATTTTGTTCATTCGAAAAAGAAATGGGAGTTAGCAATGAATTCTGATAGGCTCTGTTGAACAGTCCTATTCTATTGGTATTGGTTGCTTTATCTTCTTCGTAATTAAAGGCGAGGTTCATAAAATATCCTGAAAAATTTGTATTCAGTTTTGCTTTAAAGGTATTGGCAATATCAAACTGATCGATGAAATACGTCTGGTTCTTTTGCTGTCCTAAATTAAAAGAAAGACGAATTTTTTCGTTATTGTCTTCTTTTATAAAAGCACTTATGTTCAATTGATTATTGTAACCAACCGTAGTTTTAAAAAGATTATTATTATATTTTTGTGCATGCTGAAGGCCGCCGATCCAGGGTATTAATTTTCCGTTCTGATCGTATTCATAAGGCAATCCGTTAAATCCCAGTGTAGAAATATCCGGTCCAAAACTGAACATTTCATTGGTTTCAGGACCTTTCCAGATAAGGTTTCCATTTTCAGATCTTCCCTGTACATACCTACTCTGAGTTCCGGGAATGGCATTTCTGCTTTTAATGTCAACAGATGTGGTAAAGCTTCCATTCAGCACCAATGTTCTCTGATTGAGGCTTTTTAAGGCATAAATACTGTCATTCTTCCGCCTTAATGTTCTTATTTTGCTAAAATAGGGATAGGAATTCTTACTTAAACGGGTCTTCGTCTTTTCAATACTGAATTCATCTTTAGTTTCTTTTGAAACAAGACTGTCATAAGCCTTACTGTAGATATTGTCTACACTTTTCTTTGCCGTCTGATTTTCCAGAATTGATTTTAATTCCCTTACTTCATAGGTAGCAATAACATGAATGTTTTTACCCTGATTCCATACGAGCGTATCATAGGGTTTGGCAGCGATAATTGCAAATCCCTTGTCATCAGTAAGTTCAAAAATTCCACTGTTTTTATTATGAACTTTTAAAAAATTCTGTGCTTTATCTCTAGTTGTTAAAAATTTTCCGGAATAATATAATTGTGAATTTTGTGCCTGTAAAACGGTAATGGTAAATGGCAACAACAGCAAACAATTTTTTTTCATCAGTTATTAGTATGCTTAAAAATATGAAAAAAGAAATTTCCGGGGAAATTTCTTTTTTGCAGATTATTTTTGAATTGTTTTATAGCTCTCTATCAGTCTTATCAATTCTGACCGGTACCCTTCTTCGTCTTTACTTTTGCCTTGTTTAGCAAGATTTTCAATATCAGAAAGGTCTTTCTTTGTAATCAGTTCTGAATTTCTTAATACCAAACCGAACCACGCTACTGAGGAAACGAATTTAAAATCCGGACTTGCAGAAGATATTCTGTTATCAGCATTTTTAATCACCTGACTTATCTCACGGCTGGTGTCTCCATCAGGCTTTTTATATCTGAATTTTATCGTTGCCAGTTCATCTCCAAATTCTTTTGATGAGGTATTCTGGGTATATTTCAGGTTACTTTCTTTAGGAATGAAGTCCGATTTTACATCTACAGGAATCACCTCATACAAAGCGGTAACGGTATGTCCGCTTCCCAGTTCCCCGGCATCTATTTTATCATTTGCAAAGTCCTCATTTTTCAGTTTTCTGTTTTCATAACCGATCAGGCGGTATGATTTTACGTATTCCGGATTAAATTCAATCTGAATTTTCACATCTTTGGCGATGGCATACATATTTCCTGCAAATTCTTTCCCTAAAAACTTATTGGCTTCCTGCATATTGTCAATATATGCGTAATTCCCGTTTCCTTTATCAGCAAGAGTTTCCAGCGTATTATCTTTATAATTGCCCATTCCAAAACCTAAGCAAGTAAGGAAAACGCCTGATTTTCTTTTATCTTCAATTAAGGTTTTAAGATCTGATGTTGAAGACGTTCCTACATTGAAATCTCCGTCTGTTGCGATAATGACACGGTTATTTCCATCTTTCACAAAATTTTCCTGTGCCAGTTTATAAGCAAGTTCAATTCCTGCTCCTCCTGCTGTGCTTCCGCCGGCCTGAAGATGATCCAATGCCTCAATAATTCTATCTTTTTCTCCTGCGGAAGTAGGTGGTAAAACCATTCCCGCACTTCCTGCATAGACTACAATCCCAACTTTATCTTTTGGTCTGAGCTTATTCAGCAGCACTTTAAAGGAAGATTTCAATAACGGTAATTTATTTTCTTCATTCATTGAGCCTGAAACATCAATCAGAAATACAAAGTTGGATGCAGGCAGTTTATCCATCGGAATATTTTTTCCCTGAAGGCCTATTTTAAGCAGTTTATGCTTAGGGTTCCATGGAGAGTCATTGTATTCCGTATTGATAGAGAAAGGGTCTCCGTTTTTAGGCTGAGGGTAATCATATTTAAAGTAATTAACCATTTCTTCAATTCTTACTGCATTTTTATCGACTGCCTGTCCGTTATTGATCATTCTTCTCACATTGGAATAAGAAGCATTATCAACATCAATAGAGAAGGTAGATAAAGGCTGACTTTGCGTGAGCTCAAAAGGATTTTCAACAAACGCATCATAGCTTTCATTATTTTGAGTAGCCGGTGCAATCTGCTGTTGTTTATTGAGTGCTTCCTGCAGCTTTTTCATTTTCCTTCTTTCTCTTCTTGAAAGATCTTTGGTGGTTACCACAATCACCCCATTTGCCGCCTTACTTCCGTAAATTGCTGTAGCAGAAGCTCCTTTTAAAACATTGATGCTTTCAATTTTATTAGGATCTAATTTTCTAAGTTCCTCCTCTTTTGTTACGATCCCATTAAAAACAAACAAAGCTTTATTTTCTGCTTTTATAGAAGCAGCTCCTCTAATCATCAGCTGATTGTTATTAATATATCCCGGAGCGATGTTACTACCCGGATTTCCTCCCGATTTATCGACTTTAATCCCTGCAACAGCCCCCTGCAATGAAGAATAAACGGTAGCTTGTGGTAAGTTACTGATAGAATTGCTTGTAACGGTATTGGATGCAGTCACCTCCTTTCTTCTAATTACTTTTGAATATCCCACCAATACAACTTCATCAATACTTTTTGTTTTTAAAGTATCATTGTATATTTTCGGTAAAGAGGAAACTATTCTATCAGGAGCTTGTACTGGTGGTAGATTGCAGGTAGGCGGAGACTTGTATATATCTATTTCTACAACTGGTGGAAGCTGATGTGCCAAAGGAAGTGGTACAGATACAGGTAGTTCTTCTTTTCTGATATTCTCTTTTATGGTACTGTCTATTTTTGCAATATCTGTTTTGTTAATCGGACCTCTTGACGTTGTATTCTCTGCTATTATTGGTTTTAAAGGTTCTGTAGCTTCTTTTTTATTCATAAAATAAAAAGCACCCATCCCAATGATAAGACTTGCCGCAATCCCATACGGCAGCCAAAGAGGAATCATTCTCTTTTTCTCTTCTTTTTTATCTAATTTTTCTTCAATTTTTTCCCATACTTTTTCAAAACCAGGAAAAACTGTTGGTTCTTCTGAAAGCTTAGAGGCTTCATTGAATTGTTGATCTATATGATTATTTTCCATTGTTGTAAAAGTTTAAATGTTTTGATTCACTAAAAGTTCCTGCAGCTTCTTTCTTGCAAAATTGAGCTGGGATTTTGAAGTTCCTTCACTGATGGAAAGCATGGTAGCAATTTCCTTATGAGGATATCCTTCAATAGCGAAAAGATTAAAGATGGCTCTGCATCCTTCCGGGAGAAAATTCAGCAGACTCAGAATATCTTTTTCCAGGGATAGGCTGTCTGTAGCACCTTCAGAATGATCAATAAAATGATCTTCAAGGGAAATAAACAATCCTTTATTGGTTCTTAATTTCTGCAGGCATTCGTTCACCGCAATTTTTCTGGCCCATGCTTCAAAGGTTTCGGGATTCTGAAGCTGGGTGATTTTCGTGAAGATTTTATAGAACGTATCGGCCAATACTTCTTCTATATCTTCATCGTTTTTCAAATAGCGTCTGCAGACTGAGTAAAGCCTGCCCGCCATTTTCTCGTAAACTTTCCGCTGTGCATTGCGGTCGCTACGCTGGCATTCCAATAATAATTCTTGTTCCATAGTCAGGAGTTATAATAGTATAGATGCCGAAACTTTTGTGAAGGTTGGAAACATGATAAACTTTTTTGGTAAAAAGATGAAAGTCAAATTTATAAATCATCCTATTTAGCTTTTAGGGTTCTACGATTTTGTCTTTTCATATTTTTTTTACATTTCAAATTTAACTTTTACTTCTGTAACAAATCTCTATTAGCAACGACTATTAATACAAATAATCTTTTTATAGTAATGAAAAATGCCAAAATTGCATCATTACTTTTTGTTTTGTCTGCAGGAAGTATGATGTTTGCCCAAGATGACTTAATCAATAAGTTAAAAAACAACCACTCACAAAATGCTAATTTTCAGTTCACAACGTTAAAAGACGTTGGTGCAACTTCTGTAAAGAACCAAGGTTCATCAGGAACTTGCTGGAGCTACTCAGGAAATTCGTTCCTTGAATCTGAAATGCAGAGAATGGGCAAAAAGCCTGTAGATCTTGCTGAAATTTTTACAGCGAGAAATTCTTATCATGATAAAGCGAAATTATATGTTTTAAATAATGGCGCCATCAGCTGGGGTGACGGAGGGGAACTTCACGATGTAATCAACATGTACAAAAAGTACGGAGCGGTTCCTCAGGATGTTTACACGGGTTTAAAATCCGGACAAACGACAAACAACTTCAAGGAAATGCAGGGGAAACTGAAGCCGGTTCTTGACAGCCTTGTTCAGGCTTCTTCAAAAGGAAAACTGACGGATAACTGGATGGATTCTGTAGATGCTATTCTTGATGAATATCTAGGAAAAGTGCCTGCTAACTTCACGTATGAAGGGAAAAACTACACTCCTAAAACATTTGCTAAGGATGTGGTAGGAATCAATGCTGAAGATTATGTAGAATTATCTTCGTATAAAGATTATCCGTATTTTCAGAAATTTGTAGTTCCAATTCCTGATAACTGGAGCCACGATTCTGACTGGAATGTTCCAATGAAAGATCTTACAGCAATCATCGACAATGCTGTAAGCAAAGGATATTCTGTAGGTTGGGCAACTGACGTTTCTGAGCCTTATTTCTCTTACAAAAACGGAGTAGCTTACGTTCCGGATATGGAACTTGATCAGATCACTGCAGAGAACAAGCAGACTTTGTTTACAGAGCCTAAAAAAGATAAAACCATCACTGAAGACATGCGTCAGAAAGCGCTTAACAACCTTTCTACAACGGATGATCACGGTATGCATATCGTAGGATTGGCAAAAGATCAGACGGGTAAAGAATATTATATGGTGAAGAATTCCTGGGGAGTAACCAATGATTTCGCTGGATATCTTTATGTAACAAGACCTTACGTTGAATATAAATCAACAGCTATTCTGGTTCACAAAAACGCCATTCCAAAAAGCATCTTGAAGCAGTTGAAACCAACTAAGAATATTGGTTTATAAGAAAATCATTTCTGCCATTTTAAAGGCAGTTTTAGATATTTAAATCTGTTAAAACCCGCTCCCGGAAATCCCAGGAGCGGGTTTATTTTTAAAATATGTTATTTGAAAGAATATATTTCACATTCGAGTGCAAAGTATTGTTTGATTTACAAAAAATATTATATTTGTATAAATCAACAAACTAATCAATATGAAAAATCTAAAGAGATTAACAAAATCGACATTAAAGAACATCAATGGTGGAAATGCTCCACAGTGTGAAGCCGGACTTATTGCATGCCGTCACAAAGCTGAAGATGGTGTGCCTGCCTACTGGACGTGTGAGCTTGCAGCAACCGGATGTAGATTCTTATAAAATGGAATTCAAAGCTTTTAGAAATTGTTTATAAAAAGCAAATAAAAACCCGATTTCAGAATTTCTGAAATCGGGTTCTTTAATAAATAGGTGAAAATTAAATATAAAATAAAGTGAATTATGCTGATTTAATATCAGGTATGAATGATCAATTTTGCTCCGCAAGTGAATAAAATATGCTGTTAAAAAATTGACAGCGAAGCGAATTTTCTATTCATTATTGATATTAAAATAAAACGCTCATACTTTCTGCGGAAAAGTCCAGAAGAGATTCGGTATTTCCATCTTTGATCTTCTGTACCCACTGGTGGTCCTGTAAAATGGCTCTTCCTACTGCAACAAGATCAAATTCTTCATTATCAAGTCTTCTGATCAGTTCTGTAAGATCAGATTTCTCTGTTCCCTCCCCTGCAAAAGAATTAAGGAAATCTCCGTTTAACCCTACAGATCCTACGGTAATAGTTGGCTGTCCGGTAATTTTTTTAGCCCATCCTGCGAAGTTTAGATCCGAACCTTCAAATTCAGGTTCCCAGAAACGACGTTGTGAACAATGGAAAATGTCTACTCCGGCTTCTTTTAAAGGTAATAACCAATCTTCCATTTCATTAGGAGTAAAGGCCAGTTTAGTTTTATAATCCTGTTGTTTCCATTGTGAAAGACGAATGATAATCGTAAAGTCCTCTCCCACTGCTGCTCTGATAGCTTTCACTACTTCAACAGCAAATCTGCTTCTTTCTTTTAGTGTTTTACCACCGTACTCATCTGTTCTTGTATTGCTTACTTCCCAGAAAAACTGGTCGATAAGATAGCCATGAGCGCCATGAATTTCAAGACAGTCAAAGCCAAGATCTTTCGCTGATTTTGCAGAGGCTGCAAACTGTGCAATGGTATCCTGAATATCTTCAATGGTCATTGTTGAAGCTTTTTCCATTGGAACCAACGGATAGTCTTCCGACGATCTTGTATCGCCTACATGCCAGATCTGAGGCCCCATTTTACCTCCGTTTTTGTGTACGGAGTCAATTACATTTTTCCAGCCATTCAACGCTTCAGTTCCGTAGAAATCTGGAATGTTCTGTAAATTTTTTGATGCAGGTCTGTTGATAACAGTTCCTTCAGAAAGGATCAATCCTACATCCGAAGCAGCCCTTCTTCCGTAGTAATCTGCGATATTCTGTGTAGGAACTCCATTGTCAGACTGTGCTCTGGTCATAGGAGCCATTACAATTCTATTTTTAAGCTGTAAATTTTTGTATTGAAACGGTTTAAATAATGATGATGTGCTCATATTTAAATTTATATTTTATAATTGTTACACAAAGTAACTAATAATAGTTCGTATTTGTACCCTTTATTAAAAAAATAGTGGTAACTTCGCAGTAACTTACATTAGTAACATCAAAGTAACGTATGAAACTCCGGTTCCATATGATAATTAAAATACCTATTTCTCTATGAAAAAGAATGAATTAATGCAATACAGCTGTCCTCTGGGTAAGGCAATGGCCGCTTTGGGAAGCAAATGGAAACCCATTATTGTTCTTGTTATAAAGGACAGAAGGCTGCGTTTTGGAGAGCTTGCTGTGCGCATTAATGTTATTTCCAGAAAGGTATTAACCGATCAATTGAGAGAGATGGAAACGGACGGACTTGTTATCCGTGAAGAGTTTAAAGAACTTCCTCCGCGGGTAGAATATTCTCTTACAGAAAAGGGACTAGCTCTGTTACCTATTCTTTATTTACTGGAAGAATGGGAAGCGAAGTATCAGGTGAAAGGATTATATTCTGAGGATTGTAGTGTAGAGAATAAGAAAACAAAAAAGGCTGTCAATATTTGATGGCATTTGGATTTTAAAAATTCCAGATTTATTTCAATAAACAATAACGAAATAAATAAAAGCCCTATTTCATATCTACACAGCAATAATTTAAGATAAACAATATTCGCCGGTGGAAAACGATATACAGACTTTAAAAGACTTTGTTGGAGGTAAAGTATCTGAAAAAGATTTTGAGCAGCAACTTTATGCCAATCCGAATTTAGAAAAACTGCTTTCAGACCCTAAGCTTGATTGGCATGGAACGTATCTACAGAATACTACTCCGTTTTTATATTTAGCTGAACAAGATTATAAAAGTGCTTCCGGGAAATTAAATGCTCAGGGAACTGTCAGTCTGTTTCTTACAAAAATCGGAATTGAAAGCACTTCATCATCAAAGTTTTCTGATGAATATGATCTTATTCTAAGTACTCGTCCCAAATATGTAAATGCTGATCTCAACTTTATTGAAAAGTATATTGTACCCAAAGACAAAAAGCTTTCAAAAGCTGAGCAAAAACTGTACATTAAACAACAATATACTGAACTTTTTAAATACCAAACCCAACCACCAAAATGGATACAAAATCCTAACTGGCCCATTAAAAATGATAAACCTTTATTCTTTTTAGGCCAGGTGGAAATTAAAAATTGCCATCTGTTTCATGATGATGGATGTGTTTATTTGTTTGTTGATCAAGAAACAGGAGCTATTGAAAGCATAAAACAATTTTATTAACCCCTGATTTATAATTCGTTATAGTTCTCATTGGAGTATACTTTCAAAAAGGTAAGTATAGAACCAAAAGGTAAGTATATAGGTTTGAAACAGTTTCTGATGCAAATTTGCAGAAAATATTTCATTATGAACTACAAAGAAATTGCAAAAGAAACCATTGGTCATCTGTATAAAGCCCACAACAGTATTAGAAAATCTGGTATCGATGAGAAACTAATCGCTTTGGTCGAATTACGGGTTTCTCAAATCAATGGATGTGCCTATTGCTGCAGTTATCACGCTAAAGAACTTTCCAATTTTGGTTTTGAGCAAGATATCATTAACCAGCTTCCAGGCTGGAAACATACCAATGCCCTCATTCCTTTACAAAAGCTTGCTTTAGAGTGGGCAGAAGCAGTCATTTACAGTAAAGATGACTGGCAATCGATCAAAGCAAAACTAACAGAGCATTTCACAGAACGGGAAATTGTAGAACTTACAGCAAGTATTACTTTAATGAATACTTTGAATAAATTACGGATTACTTTGGCTGAAATGGATTAAAAAACAAATTGCTATCAGTATATGACGGATTTTTATTGGTCAACTGGTAATTTATTAAGTTTTATTTGAATACTTTCATGATAACTGCCATTAATATAGTTTACAAGCCCTTTGTCTATGACTGCTTTTGAGCCTGCTTTTGGAATTGAGTCATTATATTTAAAATAAAGAGTATCACTCTTCAATTCATAGCTTCCTTTGTAAATATCGTTATCTCTCATCATTCCTCGAGAAATAAATTCGAAGGTTTTATCATCATACATTTTCAAATAAATCCATCCCAAGGGAGCTTCTCTATCTGCCAGCAAAACTTCTTTTTTATCTTTTTTACAACTGATAATTATTAATATTAAATATAAGAGTCTAAGCTTCATGGTTTATGTTTGAATTATTTAAACAAATATAAATTAAAAACCGCTCCCAAAAGGAAGCGGTTTCAAAGTTTATCTAAAATCCCAATTAGAATATCGCAGGATATTTCTGAGGATTTGTTTCATTAAACATCGCGTAGATCTTTTCTACCATATCGTCTGTAGACGGCTTACTGAAGTAGTCACCATCACTTGCATAGGCAGGTCTGTGATCATTTGCTGAGATCGTCAACGGATCTGAATCCAGATATCTGAATGCTTTTTGTTTTTCAAGGATCTGCTGTAAGATAAATCCTGTAGTTCCCCCTTCCACATCTTCGTCGATTACGACTAATCTGTTGGTTTTCTTAACGCTTTCAGCAATTTCATGAGATAAATCGAAAGGAATTAACGACTGAATATCAATTACTTCTGCAGAAATTCCTAATTTCTCCAATTCGTTGGCTGCTTCTGTTACAATTCTCCATGTAGAACCATAAGTAACCAAAGTAACGTCTTTTCCTTCTTTTGTTACTTCAATTTTACCTACAGGAACAGTGAATTCACCTAAGTTATCGGGTTGTTTTTCTTTTAATCTGTATCCGTTCAGACATTCTACGATAATCGCAGGCTCGTCAGCCTGAAGCATTGTGTTATAGAATCCAGCTGCTTTAGTAAGGTTTCTAGGTACCAATACCAGAATACCTTTCGAAAGGTTTAGAATTCCAGCCATTGGAGAACCTGAATGCCAGATTCCTTCTAATCTGTGACCTCTTGTTCTGATAATCAACGGAGCTTTCTGCCCTCCTTTAGTTCTGTAATGTACCGTTGCAAGGTCATCACTCATCCCCTGTAAACAGTAAAGAACATAGTCTAGGTACTGGATTTCAGCGATGGGTCTTAAACCTCTCATTGCCATACCAATTCCCTGTCCAAGGATCGTTGCTTCACGAATTCCCGTATCGGCGATGCGCAATGCACCATATTTCTCCTGCATTCCTTCCAATCCCTGGTTTACGTCACCGATGTTTCCGGTATCTTCTCCAAAGATTAAAGTTTCAGGATATTTTTCAAAAATTTTATCAAAGTTATTTCTGATCACGACTCTTCCGTCTACATCTTCAGAACTGTCAGAATATACTGGCTTGATTTCTTTGATGTTTTCAGACTTCCATTCCGATTGAGAATATAAGTGAGAAGAATAGTTATCTTTTTCAACAGCTGTTACTTCATGGTATTTCTGCATCAACTGGTTTCTTTCTGCAGAGTTGGTCCCTCTGGTAACCAGTAAAGATTTTCTTACCAAATGGAAGATATCTTTTTTAGCTTTTGAAACAAGCTTGTTGAAGTGAGCAATATAAGTTTCAACTTCAGCATTCTGACCCTTAAGACTTTCTACTAAAGGTAAAATAGACTGAATTAATTCTGTAATAGATTTCTGGTAGTTTTCCCAAGCTGCTTTCTGCCCTGTTTTTGCAATCTTTTTTGCTTCATCATCAATTGTTTCCAATTCTTCAGCAGTTGCAATCACTTCTTCTTTTCCTTCGATCTCTATAGAGTAGTTTAAAATCCACTCTTTGAATTTTGCTAAGCCATCATATTCAGCTTCCCAAGCTAAACGCTCTTCATTTTTATATCTTTCGTGAGAACCTGATGTAGAGTGTCCCTGAGGCTGAGTAACATCAATCACGTGAACCACTACCGGTACACTTTCTGTTCTTGCAAAATGTTCTGCTTTAGCATAGGCATCCAATAATGCAGGATAATCCCAAGCTTTCACCTGAATAATCTCACATCCCTGATTCTCTCCTTCTTTTCTCTGGAAACCGCTAAGCATTTCGCTGATATCAGCTTTTGCTCTCTGATTTTTTGTAGGCACTGAAATCCCATACCCATCATCCCAGATAGAAACAATCATAGGAACCTGAAGTGCACAAGCTGCATTTAAAGTTTCCCAGAAATGCCCTTCTGCTGTAGAGGCATCCCCTATCGTTCCGAAAGCAATTTCATTCCCTTCTCTTGAGAATTTTTCAGAACCTTCAAATTTTACATTCTTATAAATTGTAGAAGCCTGAGCCAACCCCAATAATCTTGGCATTTGTCCGGCTGTAGGAGAAATATCTGAAGAAATATTTTTCTGAGCCGTCAAATCTTTCCAGCTCCCGTCTTCATTTAAACTTCTTGTTGCAAAATGCCCGTTCATCTGTCTTCCAGCTGAAGCAGGTTCTCTTTCCACGCTCGTATCTGCATACATCTGCGCAAAGAAGCTGTCTACTGTTAAGGCATCTATTGCCAATGCAAAAGTCTGATCTCTGTAATACCCTGAACGGAAGTCTCCATTTCTGAAAACTTTCGCCATCGCAAGTTGAGGAAGTTCTTTTCCATCCCCAAAAATTCCGAATTTAGCTTTTCCTGTAAGTACTTCTCTCCTTCCGAGATAAGACATTTCACGGGAGATCCTTCCTAACCTGTAATCTTCAAGTATTTGATTTTTAAAATCTTGAAAGGATATTTGCTGTGTTTCAATATAGGTTGTTTGCATAGCTAAGTAAAAAAGTTTTTAGTCTTCAAGTATTTTGCTAATATACAATTTTTAAATTAATTTTAATTTTTAATAAAATTTTTTAAAAATTTGATAATAAAAAAAATTGTGCTTTATTTTGAAAAAAATTGTAAAGATGGAAAAAAAGTCACCCCATATTTTGAATGCATCGAGTAATCTTTTGGGTTTTTCACTGATCATTATCACCTCATTGAAAATCTCTAAGATCAGTCAGAGCACCTATTTGGACGAATTTGCAGGATTTGCCTGCATCCTTTTTGCGTGCAGCTGCTTCTTTTCATTTCTGGCGATCAGAACAAACAATAGAAAGCGCGAATACACGTTTGAGAATATTGCGGATTATTTATTTTTAACAGCTTTATTTTGTATAGTTCTAGCTGTTATTATTGTAACTCTGAAAATAATTTAGTTTAAAATTTTCGCTCAATTACATAGTCAAGCATACTATGTAACGATGTTCTTGCTTCAGAATCCGGGAATTCATTAAGAATATCCTTTGCTTTCTGTTGGAAATCTTTCATAACCGTAATGGCATATTCCAATCCCCCGGAACTCTTAACGAATTCTATAAGCTCTTTTACGCGTTTGGGATTGTTATTATAACGTTTTATGGTATCGAAATAGTATTTTCTATCCTTTTCATCAGCTTTCTTCAGGGTATGAATCAAAGGCAGAGTCATTTTCTGTTCTTTAATATCAATTCCTACAGGCTTTCCAATCACATTTGAGCTTAAGTAATCAAAAAGGTCATCTTTGATCTGAAATGCCATTCCGGTAAAGGTTCCGAAATCCAGCATCTTTTTAGCAAGCGCTTCATCTGTACTGTTGGAAAGAACACCTATTTCGCAGCAAGCAGCAATCAAAGTTGCTGTTTTCTGACGGATAATTTCATAATAAACATCCTCAGTAATATCCAGCTTTCTGGCTTTTTCCAGCTGAAGAAGTTCTCCTTCAGACATCTCACGGATCGTTCTGGAAATCACCCCAAGCAGGTCGTAATCTTTATGGTCTGTAGATAATAAAACTGATTTTGACAAAAGGTAATCTCCTACCAAAACGGCAATCTTATTCTTCCATAGAGCATTGATAGAAAAGAAATTACGGCGTTTAAAACTTTCATCCACCACATCATCATGTACCAGAGTTGCGGTATGAATCAGCTCAATCATAGAAGCTCCACGATAGGTCTTTTCTGTCACCTCACCCACCAGTTTGGCACAAAGAAACACAAACATAGGACGCATCTGTTTTCCTTTGGTGGTAACAATAAAACGGGTTACTTTATCTAATAAAGCTACTTTACTCTGCATTGATTCATAAAACTTCTGTTCAAAAAGTTTCATTTCATCATTGATGGGTCGTTTAATTTCTTCTACAATGTTTGCCACAATCTGCGATGCTGGGTGAATAATTATTAATTCTCACAAAGATAATTTTTTTCGCTCAATTTTAGGATAAAATTAATCTTTGACTTGTTCTTTCGGGATAAAATAAAAAGAGGGTTTTGTAGTTCCCAATGGAGATTTGAATTTTTCCCCGGAAATATAAATTCCATTTTCATCCACACTTATTCCTTCAATCTGTCCTATTGAAAGTGCTGTTCCAAGATAATAATGCCTAGGTCTTTCTTTGAAAAATATCCCTGCTTCTGTTTCTGTAAAGATATCCAAAAAGACCTCTGTTTTTCTGGTATATCCTACCAAATAAAGCTTTTTATCAAAATAAGCAGCATCTGTAACCACGAAATTGGTTTTATAGGATTCCACCTTCACAGCATCCTGTTTCTCTTCTTTTTCCGGATCTATGATATAATGAGTCACCGCTTTTGCAGACCATTCTTTGGTGAAAAGATGAATCTTCCCATGAGCATAGACCATCGCTTCCGCATCAAAGTCCGTTTTTAAATAACCGGATGCGTAATCATCCTGCTCCGGATACTGGAATTGTATTTTTTTAATCTGACTATTCTGAAGACTGTCATTCTGAAAAGGCACCTTGTAAATTTCAAGATCTCTCCTCTTCCCGCCATTATTCCCAAAATCTCCTATATAAAAATGAGTCCCATCGTTCGTAAGCGCCTCCCAATCTTTATTCTTACCATTAACTTTTAAGACATTTACAATTTCTCCTGAAGTTTTATTGATTTCAAACAATTCGGGATCGTTTCCACTGTCGTTGAAAGTATAGAGCTTTCCGTTCAGAAGGTTTAATCCTGACGTTTCTTTGATTTTATCATCCAGATGATTAACTCTGTATTTTTTTATTTTCAGGAAGTCAGCCTGCTGTGAAAATACAGATTGAGTAATAATAAGAGTAACGATCAAAAGAAACTTTTTCATAAGACAAAAGTAGGGTTTTATTGCGAGTTTGCGGGGTTGCGGGGTTTGAGAGTTAGAAGGTTGGAGAGTTTTGACATGCGGGTTATGGGTTATGGAATAGCTGATAGGTAGAAAACAAAAGCTGATCTGCAATTTTACTTTTTGCTTTTTGCTTACTCTGTCATCCTTCGACTAACCGATTTCCTACAATAGAAAAACGAGCTAAAATAGCCCGCTTTTCCCTCAGATTTTTATTGATTTTAAATCAAAAGTTAAGCAGTTTTCTGCTTTTTCTGATTTTGCTGTTGTTCATTCTTTTTCGCCTGTTTTGCAAAATACTCTTTCTGGTATTGTCTTACCGTCTTTCCGGTTCCGTCATGTCTCCATCCCGGTGCATTGAAAATATAGTTGATTCTGTCTGTGAATTTTAATCCCGGCTGTTTAAGATCTTTCCAGATTTTTCTCCATTCATAAAAAAGAACGGTATCCGGTCTGTTGTCCGGCATTTTAGGATAGATTCCGAATTTTACAGGTATATTCGGGTCTTCTTTCTGGAAAGTTCCAAATATTTTATCCCAAATAATCAGACACATTCCCATGTTTTTATCCAGATATTTCACATTGCATGCATGGTGTACACGGTGATGAGAAGGCGTTACCAGAATGTATTCTAAAAATCCCAGACTTTTCACAGTCTGTGTATGTACCCATGTGCCATATACCTGTCCGATAGCATAAGCAACCATAATATGCCATGGATTGAATCCTAAAAACGCAAGCGGTGAAAAATATAAATATCTGTAAAGCGGCTGCAATACCGGGCTTCTGAATCCTGTTGTAAGGTTAAAATATTCTGAACTGTGGTGCGTGATATGAACTGCCCAGAAGGCTCTGGAGCGGTGGTCAACATAATGCAGTACATAATAGGCAAAGTCTGTTATTATAAAACATGCTAATAAATACCCTACGCTAAAATCCCATGAAAAAAGTCTGTGGTTGTAAAAGAAAAACATTACGCCCATGGCAAATGCTTTCATGATGAGGTCTAAGCCAAAGTTCATCAGTGCCAGATAAACATTCGTAACAAGGTCCTTTCCACTATATAATTTCGCTTCTGAAACGTGGCTGTAAATCATTTCGGCTAAAATGACAGAAGCATGCAGCGGAATAGACCATGCATATACATTTTCAAGCCCGTCCTCACTCATAAGAAAATCCATCATCACAAAAATAATTTTTGCAAAGGTATGGCTTACCCTATTTTTAAGAAAATGTTTGGTTTTTTTTTAAGGAAATTTTAATCTGTTGCTTTGTTGGCCAATTGCCCACAGGCGGCATCTATATCCCCTCCACGGCTTCTTCTGACCATTACCGTAATCCCTGCATTTTCAAGCTGACGAATATAATTTTCTTCCGCCTGTTTGTTGCACTTGTCATACTTTCCATCCCCGATCGGGTTGTATTGAATCAGGTTTACTTTTGAAGGAACCTGTTTGCAGTATTTGATTAACGCTTTGATATCTTCATCTCCGTCATTGATCCCTTTCCATACACAATATTCAAAAGTAATGACAGAAGCTGTCTTTTGATACCAATACTGAAGAGACTCCATAATATCCGTTAACGGGAATTTATCAGAGAAAGGCATGATCTCATTACGCTTGGATTCAATCGCTGAGTGAAGGGACAAAGCCAGTTTCACACGCAGATCATCATCTGCAAGCATTTTGATCATCTTAGGAATACCGGATGTAGAAACGGTAATTCTTCTTGGAGACATTCCCAATCCTTCCGGCTGGGTAATTTTTTTGATGGCCTCCACTACGTTTTTGTAGTTCATCATCGGTTCTCCCATACCCATAAATACGATATTGGAAAGCGGTCTGTCGAAGTACATTTTGCTTTGGGTGTCAATAAGTGCTACCTGATCTACAATCTCAGCCACTTCAAGGTTTCTCATCCTTTTCAGTTTGGCTGTAGCGCAGAATTCGCAGTTTAATGAGCATCCCACCTGTGACGATACACAGGCTGTAGTTCTTGTTTCTGTAGGAATAAGAACAGATTCCACCATCAGTCCGTCATGAAGTTTCACGCCGTTTTTGATGGTTCCGTCAGAGCTTTTTTGAAGAAGATCTACGGAAACAGGGTTGATGGTATATTCTTCTGAAATTTTTTCACGAAGTGATTTCGAAAGATTCGTCATTTCATCAATCGAATGGAGGTTTTTACTCCATAGCCAGTCATAGACCTGTTTCGCACGAAACGGTTTTTCACCTAAAGATTCAAAGTAGTCTTTAAGCTGATCTAGTGATAATATACGGATATCTTTCATTTCAGGAGGTAAGTTGCAGATCTTAGGTTGTAGGTTGCAGATACGATTACCTGCAACCTATTCCTATTATCTTTTTTATAGAATTAACATGGCATCACCATAAGAATAGAATTTATACTTTTCTTTTATGGCTTCTTCATAAGCTTGCATAATGAAATCTCTTCCTGCAAACGCAGCAATCATCATAAGCAATGTAGACTTCGGTGTGTGGAAGTTTGTGATCATTGAAGTAGCAACTCCAAAATCGTGAGGCGGATAAATGAATTTATTCGTCCATCCGTTGAAAGCAGAGATTTTTTTGTTTGAAGAAACAGAAGTTTCCAATGCTCTCATTGTAGTAGTACCTACTGCACAAACTCTTCTGTGAGTTTCTACTGCTTTATTGATAATTAAAGCATTTTTCTCATCGATGATAATCTCTTCAGATTCCATTTTGTGCTTAGAAAGATCTTCTACCTCAATCGGGTTGAATGTCCCCAATCCTACGTGAAGGGTAACTTCAGCAAAATTAACTCCTTTGATCTCTAATCTCTTCATCAAATGTCTGGAGAAGTGAAGACCTGCTGTAGGTGCAGCCACTGCTCCTTCTATTTTTGCATAAATCGTCTGATATCTTTCTGCATCTTCAGGTTCTACAGCTCTTTTGATATATTTTGGAAGTGGAGTTTCTCCCAATTCTTTTAATTTCGTTCTGAATTCGTCGTAAGAACCATCGAATAAGAATCTTAATGTTCTTCCTCTTGAAGTTGTATTATCGATAACTTCAGCTACCAAAGATTCATCTTCAGTGAAGAATAGTTTGTTACCAATTCTGATTTTTCTTGCAGGATCTACTAAAACATCCCAAACTCTTGTTTCTTTATCAAGCTCTCTTAATAAGAAAACTTCAATTTTAGCACCTGTTTTTTCTTTATTTCCGTAAAGACGTGCAGGGAAAACTTTCGTATTGTTGAAGATAAACAAATCATCTTCATCAAAATAGTCCACTACATCCTTGAATAACTTGTGCTCGATAGTTTGTGTTTTTCTATCAAGTACCATTAATCTAGCTTCATCTCTATGCTCTGATGGGTGTTCTGCTAATAATTCCTCAGGAAGGTCAAAATTAAAATCTGATGTTTTCATTTTTTAAATTACGGTTTAAAAATTACTGAAATTACAAGGTGTAATTTTCGGAGTGCAAATATACGACATTGAATACCCCTTTGTCAAGTATTATTTACAATCAAATTTAAAACCCTGATTTCATGGGGATTTTTAAAGCTTAAAAAGATTAGTTTTAAAAAAATTTAAATTCAATATTGAGCAAATAAGTAAAATTCACTCCGTTCACCATCCGTATCCTAACAGTCATAAAATATTCATATTCAACAAATTCTAGAGGATCAATGAGATTGATTCTGTCTGGTTTAATTTTCACTTAAAAACGAAAGCGTATTACCCAAATAATCAAGATAGAGACTCTGAAGAAAACGAAGATTTGTCCGATGGACACTCTAAAATAGGGTGAAAAAATGATCATAACCGCACTTTATCGTCAATTTATTGTAAGGAACAGAGAAGAATCAGGATCAACAACCCGGATGAAAAACTTTATTTTAATATCTTTTTCAGCAACGATCTTCTGTCTGTTTATAAAGTATGGTCAATAGAAAAGGTAACTGAAATATTTAAAGCTAAATGTCAATTTCTAAGAATATAAATTATTGGATTTGAATTCTAAAAGTAACAAAAGAGATACAAACTCGACAAAATAAAACAGGAACAGTATAAAAACAACAAATTAAAAATAGATCACTATGAGTAAATATTCGATAGAAGCATTTATCAACGAAACGAAAGAGAATCCTCAGCAAAGAGATTATTTTGAACTGGAAACCAAACATCTTTTGGAAATCAACCTTAATAACCAGGCAGTATGGACGAAAAAAGGAAGCATGGTAAGTTATGTGGGGAATGTCAATTTTGAAAGACAGGGAATGCTGGCTGGCGGAATTGGCAATTTTTTGAAGAAAGCCATCAGTGGTGAAGGAGCAAAGCTGATGAAAGCTGAAGGAACAGGTAAGTTGTACGTCGCTGATTTTGGGAAGAAAGTTCGTATTCTTTATCTGAATAATGAGTCAGTCTGTGTAAACGGAAATGATGTGCTTGCCCATGAACAAAGCATAAAAAGTGATATCACCATGCTTAAAAGTATTGCAGGAATGATGTCTGGCGGTCTTTTCCAAGTGAAACTTTCAGGTACAGGACATATTGCAATTACCACTCACGGTGATCCTTTGACCTTATTGGTTACTCCTGATACTCCTGTTTTCACAGATCCAAATGCTACAGTGGCATGGTCCGGAAACCTTATTCCGGAGCTGAAAACCAATATTTCATTTCAGAGTTTAATGGGAAGAGGTAGCGGTGAAGAGTTTCAGATGAAATTTTCAGGACACGGATGGGTATTGATCCAGCCTTATGAAGAGGTTTATTATATGGAAAAATAAACGCCCTTAGACATCATTTATTTTCACAATAACTAAAATAGTAGCAGATGAAGACTCTTATAAAGCTATTTTTGGTGATCGTTATATTTCCTAATATGATGATTGCCCAAACACCAAAAAAGAATTATGAATACCACATAGATCTTCTTCACATGTCTAATGATGAGGTAAAGGTATCTTTTGCTCCCCCCAAGAATAACCTTACACAAGGTAAGTTTATTATTCCCAAGCTGGTTCCCGGATTTTATCAGGCAATGAATTTCGGACAGTATGTTTCTCATTTTACAGCTACGGATAAAAACGGAAAGAAAATCGTTACCGAGCGTTTGGATAAAAATAGCTGGATGGTACATGATCTTAAACACGTCGCTACAATATCTTACCAGGTAGCAGATGGGTGGGACTCTTTGGAAAAGGAATCCAATGAGGCCAGATCTGCCGGCAGTATGTTTAAAAAAGACAGCGTTTTTGTTATCAATTATAATTCTTTGGTGGGATATTTTGAAGAAATGAAAGATATTCCGTACCAAATTAATATTACCAAAAACAAGGGTTTTTATGCTTCATCTGCTTTGGATTATAAACAGAAAAATAAAACTACGGATATGGTTTGGGCAAAAGATTACCGGCAATTGGTAGACTCCCCCGTTTTATATTCTGTTCCCGATACCACATGGCTGAAAATAGGTCATACCAAAGTGCTTGTATCCTTCTATAATAAAAAGGAAAGACATTATTCCAAAACAATAGCTCATGAGATAGAAAACATTTTGAAAAATCAGCAGGCGTATCTTGGTGGAACATTGCCGGTAGACAAGTATGCCTTTTTGATTTATTATGAATCTTCCAATGAAAGAGGATTTCTTGGAGACGGTCTGGAACACGCCAAATCTACAGTGTGCCTGTACCGTTCCGGAAGTATGAAATTTCTTCCGAATGCTTTAAACCGAGTGGCCTCCCATGAGTTTTTTCACATTATTACTCCTCTCAACATCCATTCAGGAGAAATTCAGCATTATGATTTCCTGAATCCTGTGATGTCTAAACATCTATGGCTGTATGAGGGTATGACAGAATATGCTACCATTCATATGCCTATCAAACAAAAAATGATCAGCCTGGAAGATTTTGAAAAAAGCATAGAAGAAAAGATACACGGCATGAAAGAGTTTGACAATAAGCTTTCTTTTACAGACATCAGTAAAAATGCAATGGAAAGGCAGGACCAGTACATGAATTTTTACCAAAAAGGACCCTTACTCGGGCTGTGTCTGGATATAAGATTAAGAGAACTTTCTAATGGCAAAATGGGAACTCAGGATCTCATGCTGCTGCTTATGAAAAAATATGGAGAAGGAAAATATTTCAATGATGATGATCTGTTTGATGAAATTACCAAAATGACTTATCCGGAAATACGTACATTTTTCAGAGATTTTATAGAAGGTGCCCAGCCTCTTCCTCTGAAAGAATATCTGGAAAAAGCAGGCTTTAATTATGATGAAACTACAGGAAAAGTAAGTGTTCTGCCTAATCCTGATTCAAAACAACTGGCTTTAAGAAAAGCATGGATCAATCAGTAAATTTTAATCCAGCGAATGACTGTTGATCCAGTCTTACGAAGAAGTTGATTATATAGAAAAATAATCGACAAATAATTATCTTTGAGGTAAGTAATTCAGTTCAGTAATTGTAAAATAAAACTCCATGAAAAATATAGTATCAGGACTGTTTTTGACGATAACCATCATCGCTCATTCCCAGATCCAGAAAGTTGAAAAAGTAATTGATACTGCTGTGAAAACAGATAATTTCAACGGTTCTGTATTATTAGCCAAAAATGGAAAGATTGAATTACTTACTTACAAAGGTCTGTCCAACAGGCATTACAATATTCCTTTTTCGGATGAAACCCGGTTTCATATTTTCTCACTCACCAAAACGTTTACGGCTGTATTGATCATGCAGCTCTATGACAAAGGGAAAATCAACCTGGACGCTCCTATTGCTGCTTATTACCCGGAATACAAAGGTGAAGCTGCCAAAAAGGTAACGATAAGAAACCTTCTTACTTACAGCAGCGGGAGAGATAATAAAGACATCAGCTCTCCGGAGCTCATTCACCAGGCTTATGACAATACCATCTGGGATCTGGATGATTTTATCACAACATTTCTTTCTGAAAAGCTGATTGATCAACCCGGAACCAAGTTCAGCTATAACAATGGAGATTTTATACTGCTGGGAAAAATTATTGAAAAAATATACCAAAAATCCTTTGAAGAGGTACTTAAAGAACAAATTTTAATTCCTCTCAAAATGCAGAATACTGGATTTCTGCACCATAATGACATCATTCCCAATATAGATGATGGTTATTCTGCAGACGAAAACAATCCATTTGCACTTCATACCCCTACCAATACTTATATTGACAATTTTTACTCTGCCGGAGCCATGTATTCTACTCCTAAAGATCTTCTGACGTTTGATCAGGCTGTCTTCAATCACGTTCTGTTTAAGAAAACAACTTTAGATACCATGCTTACTGCTGATAAAAAGCTTGAAGATACCGCTCTTGGTTTTTGGGTTTATCCTAAAAAGTTAGGTTCTGTAAACACGTTGTTTGTGGAACGCCAGGGTGAAGGATACGGGCACAGTGCCAATTGGGTTCATTTAGCAGATAAAGACCTTACCTTGATTATCCTCTCCAATACCAAAGACATCAAATACCTGAATAAGATGAGAGAAAAATTGATTATGGCTTATTACGGGCAATAAATTTATAGGCAGCAAAAGGGTAAAGAAGCTATCCTCTTCTACTTCTATACTTTAAAACCCTAGGGTACAAAATCTTCGACACTCAAATTCACAAACCTTCCAACTCTCCCCTCTCACACCATCGGGATTTACAAAAGTTTTAATATATTTAAGAAAAAAATAGATGAACAATAGCAATTCCCGCAGAGACTTTCTTAAAACAGCTGCTTTGGCAAGTTTTGGAGCCTTGGTTTTACCCAATTCTTTATTTGCCTATTCCAATGATTTTAAAACAGATAAAAAAGTCCGTGTAGGTTTTATTGGAGTCGGTCTTCGTGGTCAGGAACATGTCAAATTACTGGCAAAACGTAATGATGTAGAGATTGTAGCGTTTGCAGATCCCGAGAAAAGAATGCTTGCTGCTTCTCAAAAAATATTAAAAGACAATAATAAACCGGCGGCTAAAGAGTTTTCCAATGGGGAATATGACTATCGAAATCTTTTACAATTAAAAACGATAGACGCTGTTGTCATTGCTACTCCATGGGAATGGCATCTTACACAGGGTGTAGAGGCAATGCGTGCTAAAAAAATTGTGGGCATGGAAGTTTCCGGAGCGATAAAGCTTCAGGACTGCTGGGAATTCGTAAAGGTATATGAGGAAACGAAAGTTCCTATCTTTATGATGGAAAACGTATGTTACCGAAGAGATATCATGGCCATCCTGAATATGGTCCGCAAAGGGATGTTTGGAGAACTGGTACATGGAAGAGGAGGTTATCAGCATGATCTGAGAGGTGTCCTTTTCAATGACGGGGTTACTCCTTACAATTCCGGTGCTGAATTTGGAGAAAAAGGATTCAGTGAGGCAAAATGGAGAACTGAACATTATGTGAAACGCAATGGAGAGCTTTATCCAACCCATGGATTAGGTCCTGTTGCGATGATGATGGACATCAACAGAGGAAACCGTTTAACAAGACTGTCTTCATTTTCATCAAAATCGGTAGGGCTTCACAAATATATCGTTGAACATCCTAAAGGAGGAGAAAATCACCCAAGTGCCAAAGTAAAATTCAACCAGGGAGATATAGTAACCACCCAAATTGCCTGTGCCAATGGGGAAACCATCCTTCTGACTCATGACACGAGCTTACAAAGACCATATGATCTAGGATTCCGGGTTCAGGGAACTGAAGGATTGTGGCAGGATTTCGGATGGGGAGATTTCAACCAGGGACATATTTATTTTGAAAAAACAATGAACCATACCCACCGTTGGGATAATACGGAAAAATGGATGCAAGAATACGATCATCCGATGTGGAAGAAATTTGAAAGCTCTGCTGCAGGAGCAGGACATGGCGGAATGGATTTCTTTGTGATGAATACTTTTATAGAATGTATCAAACGAAATATAGAATTCCCGATGGATGTGTATGATCTTGCATTGTGGTATTCGATTACGCCATTGAGTGAAGAGTCTATTGCCAAAGGTGGTCAGGTAGTTGATATTCCTGATTTCACCAATGGAAAATGGAAAACCCGTAAACCTGTATTTGGAATGACTGATGAGTTCTAAGAAAACATTACTCATATTAGCAGGCGGATTAGGCAGCAGATATAAAGGCCTCAAGCAGGTGGATGGTATACTCAATAACGGTTCTCCGATTCTGGAGTATTCTATCTTCGATGCCCTGGAAGCAGGTTTCCGAAAAGTGGTCATTATTGTCAACAGGCTGATTCCGGAAAGCTATATTGAAAGACTCAACAGCATCTCAACAGCAAAAAGCTTTGAGCTCCATTGGGTGTATCAGGAAATGGACAGTATTCCTATTTCGCTGGATGGCTTCGATTATCCTGAGCGTGAAAAGCCATGGGGAACTGCTCATGCTGTGCTTTGTGCCAAGTATTCGATACAGGAGCCTTTTGTCATGATCAATGCGGATGATTTTTACGGAAAAGAAGCTTATCAACTGGCGGCATATGAAATTAATCATCACCATATTTCAGACACACAGTTAGGAATGGTTGCTTATCCTGTAGGTACTACACTGAGTGGCCACGGAGCGGTAGCAAGAGGAATATGTACGCTGGATTCTGAAAATTATCTGATCAAAGTTGAAGAACAAACTTCCATTCAAATCATCAATAATTCAATTATCTACATTAAAAACGGAGAAAATATAAAATTAGATCCTGAAACATTGGTCTCGATGAACTTTTTTATTTTCCATCCCCATATTTTCTGCTATCTGGAAGCTTATTTTTATGATTTTATCGAATCTGAGCCTCTGCCAAACCAGGAGTTTTATATTCCTTCTGCGGTACAGAGAATGATAGATGAAAACAGAGTACAGGTAAAGGTAAAAACCTCTCCTTCCCAATGGATGGGGGTCACTTATGCTGATGATAAAAAGGAAATTAAGGATTTTCTGATCTCAGAGATTAAAAACAACAGATACCCGGAAGATTTATGGAAGTAAAAGATATTGTCATTGAGTTTATCGGCACCGACAACTATGATCTCTCTCCCATCAATGACGGATTGATCAATACCACTTACCTTCTGGAAGATAAAGATCAGGGGAAAAAGTTTATCCTTCAAAAGATCAACCATCATGTTTTTAAACAGCCGGAGATCATCATCAATAATCATTTGATGATTAATGAACTTCTCAGGTTAAATAATTATCATTTTCAGATTATAGAACCTATCCCTTCTCTTACTCATAAACTTCTGGTAAAAGATACAAATGATGAGCCATGGCGTATGCTAAGTTTCGTAGAAAACAGCATTACCTTTCTCACCGCTCCATCTTTACATACGGCTTTTGAAGCAGCTAAAACCTTTAGTTATTTCCTGACCATCGTCAATACTGAAAAGCTCCCTGCTATTGAAGATACCCTTCCTGATTTTCTCAATTTTGAGAAGAGAGTTGCGGACTATAAAAATGCACTACAAGATGCAGCTCCTCATTTAAAAGAAAACGCAAAGGCTGAAATAGAAATCACCAACCAGCTTCTGTCCTTACCTGATCAATGGATCGAAATGGAGAAAAGCAATCAAATTCCCAAAAGAATTATCCATGCGGATGTAAAAATCAGCAATATCCTCTTCGATCAAAATCATCATCCGCTAGCTGTCATTGATCTGGACACCATGATGATTTCCACTATTCTATATGATTTTGGAACGATGATCCAATCTTACACCAATACAACCCATGAAGATGACGGAAGTGCCGTAAACAATTTCAACTCTGAAATGTATAAGGCTGTAAAAGAAGGATTTTTATTTTATCTAAAGGAAAAATTAACACCGAAAGAATCTGAGAATCTTGATTATGCGGCACAAGTCGCCATTTATATCCAGGAGCTTCGTTTTTTAACTGATTATCTGAATGGAAGCACCTACTATTCTATCACACATCCTGAACACAACCTGGAACGGACAAAAAACCAACTAGAGCTGCTGAAAGGGTTGAGAGAATATTTAATAAACAATTGATTTTAACATCTTATAATCCTTCACTAAGGATTAAATATGAGATTTAGATTCCTACGAAATGACAAAGTGTACGAATAATAGATAAAGCGCTATGTTTGTCATTCCGTAGGAATCTAGCTTTTATCCTCTCACTACTCCCCAACCCTCAAACTCTCTCACCCAATAAACTAGAATCTCTCACCCACTCAGCTCAAAAACTCCAGAACCTTCTTCCACTCTTCCAGCTTCTTCTCAAAGGAAACCGTATGAAGCGGGCTTGTAGAAGGGAGTAAAACGACAGGCAGTTTATAGCTTTTTCCTAACAGCTTCTGTAAGTTTTTATAGGATTTTCTACCGTTGCAGAAAATGGCTTTGACATTTGGATGTTCTTCCAATAGCTCAGCAATCTGATTGGCTTCTTCGTTTTTGATTTCAGAATCCAGGCTTCCTTTCCGCTCACAGGTATCGATGACATCCCAAAGGGCGATATGATGTTTCTTTATGGTTTCGATTCTTTGCGTATAATCATCTGTAAATTCTTCTTTCAGCAATTCAAAAATGATTTTCCAGAATTTATTTTGTGGATGGGCATAGTACTGTTGTTTTTCCAATGATTTCACTCCGGGAATTGAACCTAAAATTATAATTTCAGATTGGGCATCAATAAGGGGTGGAAATGAAGAAATACGGTTTTGCATATTCAAATATATAAATTTTAGCTAAAGCCGTTGGATTTTTTATCATAAAAAAAAGCGGGCTAAAGCCCGCTCCTATTGATATTGTATTCTTATTTTTCTTATAAAGTTTCCTTCAACCAGTCGAAGAATTCTCTCTGCCATACCAATCCGTTTTGTGGATGAAGTACCCAGTGGTTTTCGTTCGGGAAATACACCAGTTTAGATTTTAATCCTCTTAATTTTGCAGCCTGGAAAGCTTCCTGCCCCTGCTCGTAAGGAACACGGAAATCAATTCCTCCCTGAACGATCATGATGGGTTTGTTCCATTTATCTACAAAATTACTTGGGTTGAATTCTGTGTATGCTTTTGGTTGTGGTTTTTCCCATGGTGAACCAAGATCCCAGTTTGCAAACCAAAGTTCTTCAGTAGTTAAGTACCAAGATTTCATATCAAATAATCCATCGTGTGCGATGAATGTCTTGAATCTGTTCTCATGAATTCCTGCCAGCATAAATACACTGTATCCTCCATAACTTGCTCCTACAGCCGCTACTCTGTCACCGTCTACATAAGGTAACGTTTTTGCAAAATCCGTTGCTGCCAGATAATCTCTCATTGGCTGTCCGCCCCAGTCTCTTGAAATTTCTTCATTCCATTTTGTGCCCCAGCCCGGCATACCTCTTCTGTTGGGTGCTACCACGATATAATCGTTGGCTGCCATCAGAGCAAAGTTCCATCTTACACTGAAAAACTGAGTAAGAGCAGACTGTGGACCTCCCTGGCAGTATACCAAAGTAGGATATTTTTTGTTCGGGTCAAAGTTCGGTGGATAGTGGAACCAAACTCCCATTTCTTTACCGTCCGAAGTTTTCACCATTTTAAGTTCAGATTTCCCCTGAGCCAACTTAGCATAAGTGTCTTTGTTCGCTTCAGTCACCTGCTTCATTTCTCCGTTTTTAACGTTTACAGAGAATAATTCTGTTGCATGGTTTACGTCTGTTCTTCCTATTAAAAGTGAAGTTTTATTGTCTGTAAAGATTTCGTTAACGTCAAAATCTCCTTTTGTGATCTGCTGTACTTTTGCTGATTTTGAATCAAGGGCAAAAAGCTGTTTTGTTCCTCTGAATGCTGCTGTAAAGTAGATTGTTTTTGAATCTGCTCCCCAAAGCACATCTCCGGAAACACTTTCGTCCCAGCCAGAAGTAAGGTTAGTTGTTTTCCCAGACTTCCAGTCCATGATTTTCACATCATTTTTATCTGCTTCATACCCATCTCTGGCCATGCTCTGCCAGATCAAAGATTTTCCATCCGGGCTGAACTTAGGGTTTACATCATATCCTTTGTTGGATTCTGTAATATTTTTGGTTGTACCTGACGCCAGATCGTAAGCAAAGATATCTGTATTGGTACTGGTAGAGTACTCTTTACCACTTTTAGGTTTTGTAACATATAAAAGCTGTGCAGAATCCGGGCTCCAGATAAAGTCTTCAGCACCCCCGAAAGGTCTTTGAGGAGAATCCCACATTTTCCCTTCCAACAGGTCTTTTGCACCCTCTGCTTTATCAGAAGTATTCACAACAAATACATGGTTGTATTTCCCTTCATTGAAGTAATCCCAGTGTCTGTGATTCAGATCTGTGTATACCTGAGCGGTTGTTTTAGGAGTATCACTGAATTTATCTTTCCCCATTACTTTTTCTACCAACACCTGCTTACTGAAAGCAATTTTCTTCCCATCAGGAGAAATTACAATGTTATCAGCTTCTCCAATGGTATAAAATTCTGTCCAGGTTTTTCCGGCATCTTTAGAAAGGTAGATTTTGTCTCCTTCCTGAGCATAAATTCCGTTTTTATCCCACTGAATAAGAGCTTTTTTACCCAAATCAATTTTGGAAGACTGATTATTAAGAACATTCAGAAAATAGTTCTCATTTTTCGTTTTTTCTGTTTTCAGATCTACCTGTCCAACTTTATAGATAAGGGAACCCTGATCTGGTGAAACTGCCTGTACCCCAACTTTTTTCAAAGTCCAAAGAATTTCAGGCGTCATTACTTGTTGTGCATTCATTAAGAGCGGAGCTGCCAAAGCCAGCAGACTGTACTTAAGTTTCATATGTTGATATTCATTTTTTAATGGAGGTACGGAATCCTTATGATTTCACACCTCCTTTTATTAAATTCAAAGATTGCCAAAGTTAATATTTAAAATAAAAACGGACGAAAGAATTAACATTTAAGTTTTCTAAAGTTTAAAAATAAATCATTTATGTATGGGCGAATTTTATTAATTTTAGAGAAAACAAACTAATACCCATTCTTCATGAAAAAATTACTACTTTTTTCCTCATTTTTCGTATCCTCATTCTTTTTTTCCCAGTTAACGATAAGTCCTTTTTCCAATCATTATTATAATGCTTATCAGGCCACTATTAATGGAAACGGAACTATTTATTATACGACTGACGGAAGTACCCCAACCCTGAGTTCGTCCTCAGCGGTCAATAATGTGCAGATTCCTATCGATCAGAATAAAGAAATCAAGGCATTTCTTGTCAATGGGCAGGGAAGTTCTACGGCTGTCATCAGTAAAAAATATTATACAGGAAGTGTTCCTTCTGCGGTCATTTATTTTAAAGTTCCTTCTACCTGGACATCAGGAAGCTGTGTAATGATCGATATGGTGAGCCCCAATTCAATTGATGGTTTTGCCATGGATACATTCTGGCCGGGAGTGATCATGCAGCCTGCAGGATGCGAATCCTGGTATAAGACTACCCGAGATTTTGAAAGTGCCAATGTGCGTTTTAACAATTGTACTCCTTTTGAAAATATTCCTGCGACTGTAAGTACGAATTTGATTCCTATGGGAAGTACTTTGTATTATGATTTTACAGACGGAGCGATAACAACTCCGCCGTCATGCTTATTTTTAGCGGGTAAAGAAACGTTGCCACACAATAAAAATGTATTAATCAAGGTATATCCGAATCCTGTTTCAGACGTTTTAAAGGTAAATACCGACAGGAACTTTCAGGAGTATGAGATCATAGATACGAATGGAAGAGTTGTTCTAAAGGATCAGTTTGTAAAAGAAATTTCTATTCATCAACTTATTTCAGGAAATTATTTTCTAAAACTGAAAGACTCGAAAGGAGATCTGGTTTTACTGAAGTTCATCAAAAAATAAAAAAATCCGCTCAACGAGCGGATTTTTATTTTGATGTGTTATGATTTTAATTACTCTCCATCTGAGAACATTGAGTTCGCTAATGAAGTAACAATTGACAATAATATACTGAAGATAAATGCCCACCAGAAACCATCTACCACCATACTATCTATGAAATAGTCTGCAATCAGTACAATTCCGGCATTGATTACCAGGGCGAAGAATCCTAATGTAAGAATGGTCAAAGGAAGACCAAACAAACTTAAAATAGGCTTTACAAATATGTTAAGAACCCCAAGCACAATAGCAAAGATAATGGCTGAAGAAAATCCTTCAAATTGTACTCCCGGTAAGATTTTGGTTAAAAGATAAGCAACAATTGCTGTGATAAATAATCGGATAATTAAGTTCATTGAGTTATTTTTTAATGTTGATGGGATGTACTGAGCAAAAGCCATTCCATTTCAAACAAAAAATTCTGCAAAAACCCTTTGTTTAAGGAATATTTTAATCTTTATTTCTCTCTATATTGTTATTTTATTTTCATCATGGTTACTAATGAAGTGGCAACATGGCTTTCAGAATCAGAACCTTCGGTTTGAACATAGATTTCCGTTCTCACTACAATTATTCTCCCTCCCCCTTTGAGAACATAGGATTTCGAAACCAAAGCATCTCCCATGGCAGGACGAAGATAATTCACCTTCAATTCAACGGTTACCACATAACAGTCTTCTGCGTAATGACTCACGGCTGCATACCCTGAAGAAACATCCACCAGAGAAGCAATCATAGCCCCGTTGAACATTCCGGCTTTTCTGGTCATCATTTCCATTTTGGGAATCTTAATGGATACAAAATCGGTTTCTACTTCCAGCAGTTCTGCTTTATAGAATTGTAAGGTTTCTGAACGGCTGAAGCTGTCTGTAATAAGTTTTCTTTTCTCTGGAGTCATGAATTTTATTTTAATCAAAGATAAGGACTGCAGCCTTTTTTATTTCTATTATATTCAAAAAGTTTCATTTAAAAAGCCGTTCCACATAAGATGAAACGGCTTCTTTTTGAGCTTCTAAACTCTGAATTAAACAAACGATAACTTTTCTGATGAACTTGATATTTTCAAATGATGGTCTTCTTTAATCATATCAGCTGCTTTTTCTCCAATCATAATGGTAGGTGCATTGGTATTTCCGGAAACCACATCGGGCATAATGGATGCATCTGCCACTCTTAATCCTTTTATTCCATATACTTTCAGTCTTGGATCAACCACCGACTCACTGTCGATTCCCATTTTACAGGTTCCTGTCATATGATGGTAAGTGGAACATGATTTTTTAATATAATCAATCACTTCTTCTTTTGTTTTTCCTTCTCCCGGATAGATTTCACCATCATTCCATTCTTTCATTGCTTCTGTTCTTCCCATTTCACGGCAGATTTCAACGCAGCGGTAAAGAGCGTCCAGATCAGATTCCTCAGAAAGATACATTGGATTAATTTCCAGCGGTGCAGAGGGATCGGAAGATGTTAATTTTATATATCCTTTACTCGCGGGTCTGATAAAGCCTGCGCAGAATGTGAAAGCATCTTCCGGTCCTGTAAATCCGGGGCTGTAATAAGGAAGTCCCATAAACAAAGGCTGCAGGTCAGGATATACCATTTCTTCTTTGCTTTTCCAGAATAATTGTGCTTCCAGCAGATTGGCTTGTGGTGCAGGAATCTCTTTTTTAGCTTTAAAAATAACACTGGTCAAAAGGTGGTCCTGAAGGTTTTTCCCAACTCCTTTTAAGTCTTTTACCACTGAAATTCCCACTGATTCCAGTTCTTCTTTATCCCCGATTCCGGAAATCATCAGAAGCTTCGCAGATTCTATAGTTCCGCAAGATACAATGACTTCTTTTTCAGCTTCTACTTCTATTAATTCGCCGTCTTTCAGATACTGAACACCGATACACTCGTTTCCTTCAAAAATTAATTTCTGAGCCAAAGCATTGGTATGAATATGTAAATTGGTACGGGATTTCACCGGATCTAAAAATGCTTTAGCAGTAGAACATCTTTTGCTATCTTTTCCTGCCGTCAGGTGATTAAGACCCGCTCCCCAGATTTCTTTGTTAAAATCGTCTGTCAAAGGATAACCCAATTCTTTACAGGCTTCAATAGCGCTTATTGAAATTTCATTCGGATGTTTGATACGGCTTACAAAAAGCGGCCCCTCTCCCCCATGAATGTCGTCTCCACCATCTTCGTGGGTTTCGGATTTTTTAAAATAAGGTAAAACAGCATTCCAATCCCAGCCCACACATCCTTTATAAGCCCAGCTATCATAATCCTGCTGATGTCCTCTGATGTAGATCAGTCCGTTGATAGAACTCGAACCACCCAATGTCTTACCACGGGGCCAGTATCGGGTATTTCCTCCTGCATGTTCCTGCGCCACGGTATGATAAGCCCAGTCTCTTTCGGTATTCCATACGGCAGGCCATCCTGCCTGTTCCTGTACCTCAGCAACTTTATCATCAGGACCTGCCTCCAGCAGAAGCACATTTATATTTTCGTTTTCGCTTAATCTATTGGCTATTACAGCTCCTGCCGAACCGGATCCGACAATTATAAAATCGTATTTCATGAGTTTTAATTTGATCTTTATTTTTTGATACTGATTACTTTAGGAACGGTGACTGCTTTGAGTCCTTCAATTCCAAATTCCACTCCATATCCGGATTGTTTTACTCCTCCAAAAGGAACAAAAGGATGAATGGCACCATGTTGATTGATCCATACTGTTCCTGCTTCCAATTTTGCCGCTACATTTTGTGCTTCGTTAAGATCATCGCTCCAAACTGAAGCTCCCAATCCGGTTTCAGAATCATTGGCTTTACTAATAGCTTCTTCCAGGGTTTTATATTTAATGATAGGCAATACCGGCCCAAATTGTTCTTCATCTACAATTCTGTTTCCGTTATCTACATTTCCAATAAGGGTTACCGGGATAAAATATCCTTCCAGATCAGGTTTTTGTCCTCTGAATATGAAATCGGCACCCATATTTTCAGAATCACGGATCAGATCCTGAATTTTATCGTACTGCATTTTATTCTGAATCGGTCCTAAAACATTGTTCTCATCTGCACCATTCCCCATCGGAATATTGGAAGAGTAGTCTGCCAGAGCCTGAACTACTTTTTCATAATCATTTTCATGAACGTATAATCTTTTTAAGCAGGCGCAAGTCTGTCCCATATTTAAGAAAGCTCCCCAGAAAATAGAATCGATATGTTTGGTTACATCAAGACCCGGTAAGATAATCCCTGCATCATTTCCTCCACATTCCAAGGTTAGACGTGCCATATTTTTAACAGAGGCTTCAATCACTTTTTTCCCTGTTGCAATAGATCCTGTAAACATAATTTTTCCAATTTCAGGATGGGCTGTAAGATAACTGCCTACTTCACCCCTGCCAGTAACGACCTGTAAAATATTTTCGGGAAGCACGCTGTTGATTACTTTTATCATTTCCAGGCTGCAGAAAGTGGTATATTCTGAAGGTTTGATGATGACCGCATTTCCCATTCTGAGTGATGGAATAATCTGCCAGATTGCAATCATCAGAGGCCAGTTCCAGGGAGCAATGGCGGCAACGACTCCAATTGGGTTTCTGTATACAACGTCTTTCCTGGTTTCATCTTCAAAGACAATTTCTTCAGGTAAATCCAGTGATGCGGGAACTTGTGTCCAGCCTACACAGGCCTGCATTTCGAAATGAGCTCCAGGACCATTAAGCGGTTTTCCCTGCTCGCGGGTGATCCATTCTGCCAGATGTTTTGAATTTTGCTGTAAAGCTTCGGCAACTTTTAATAAAATGTCTTTTCTTTCTGCATCCGGTCTTGCTGACCATAGTTTTTGGGCCTTTTTTGCTTTCTCAATTTTAGCATCAATCTCCTCATGGGAAGTATTGGAAACTCCACCTATAACCTCTAAGGTAGAAGGATTTAGGGATAAAAAGTAGGTGTCTGAAATATGATTTTCTTTGGCTAATGATGTATTTTCCATTGTTTTAATTTATTTTGTATTTTACGTAGTTCGAAAATGGCAATAACATGATATAAATCATTTACCTATTCTCTATTTTTTTTAACCTAAACTCTACCTATCATGGAAAAGATCGAAGAAAGAACTGTTTTCAGCATTCCTTTTGGTGAATTGAATGTGTTTGAAACGAATGTAGTATGCCACGATTTTCCTTTCTTTTTTGAAAAGCCTGTCATTACGCTTATGCTGAGTGGCAATAAAATCATTCGCAGTGAGGATGAAACTTTTGAGTTTAATGAAAGAAGTGTATTTATCCCGCCCTGTAATAAAGAACTGAGTATAGACATCCACCCTGTTTTCAAAGAACCCACAAAATGCCTGGTATTGAATATAGAGCAGGAATATATTGATAGTGTATTTTCTGAAGTGATTGAAACCTGGCATCCGGACTGGGACAGAACGGGAATTATGATGAAGGAAAATATGGTAAAAAAGTTTGTAAGCTCGGATGAATCTTTGTGGAGAAGCCTTACCAATCTTTACAACAGAAGAATAGACAACAGTATGTATGGTACTTCTGATTTTCTTTTAAGCTTAAGTCTGAAGGAACTGATCTATGAGCTGATGAAGACCAATGCAAAACATATTCTGCTGTATTCTGACAAGGCAGAAAGTATACAGAACGGACTGCAGGAAGTGGTTCATTTTATCAAACAAAATTATAAAGAACCGATTACCATAAAGAAACTTTCCGTGATCGCAGGAATGAGTGAGGCCAATCTGTTTAAAAAGTTTAAGCATTCCTACAACTGTACTCCGGTAGAATATATTATCCAGTTGAGAATAGAGCACGCCAAGCAGCTATTAATAAGCAACCCCGAAATTGGGATTAAAAATATATGTTTTGAATCCGGTTTTAATACACTGGAGTATTTTTACAGAAAATTCACCCAGATCACCGGAAAGTCTCCGAAGAAATTTAAAATAGATTAATATCATTGGGGCTGGAAGATGGAAGAGAGAGGCTGGAAGTTGATATCTGTCTTTTCATTTCTGGTAGTTATCATTATTTAATAAAGTAATCATCTTATGTACTGTAAAAAAGTATTCATCGTCTTAAGCTTTCTCTTATGCTGCATTTTTCAGGCACAGACTTTACATTTATATGGAGGTGCCGACCGGGATCAGTATCTGGGATGTCTGAACTGTGATAATTTTGATAAAAATTCGATATGGAATAAGTTTAGTGACTACGGGAATGTGTTCAGTTCAAAATCAATCTGGAACACCTATGGAAACTATGGAAGTGCCTACAGTACCTATTCGCCATGGAATACTTATGGAGCTTATCCTCCGGCAATCGTTGATCAGGACGGAAATTTCTTTGGATTTCTTACTTTGAATCCTTATAAATCTGAAAGGTCTGAGCTGGAACTGGCTATGATTTTATGTAAACATCATGAGGAGATTAAGAAGGATGTTGGCGGTTGGTATGAGAGGTTGTTCAGGTAAACCACCCCGTCAAAAATTCTTTGAATTTTCGCCACCCCTTCAGAAGAGGGGAATTTTCACGTCTTCAGTTGTCCTATTTTTATTAGAATAAAAGTTGTAAAAATATAGGCTGGATTCCTACTGAATAACAAGTTGTGTGAATAAATTAAACGCTATATTTGTCATGCTATAAGAATCCAAACATAATCTTAATATACAAAAAGCTGGCGCTTTTGACTGGCAGTCAAAAGGTCATGGTTTCGAATTCCGTATTCTCCACTAAACGATAACTTTTAATTTATTTGTCACAGATTTTTATCCTCTCACGGATTGAGCGGATTGGGCAGATTTTTGGATTAAATTCAATATTAATTAGCTAAGTTGTACCTGAAAGTCGTCAGTTAAAGTCAAAATACCTTCTGCAATTGTTTCCGGATGGCTAGTAAATCCTTTCAGCTTCGATGTTTTTCCTTTTAAAACTAAATCTAAAAGCTGTTTATCAGACAATTTTTTACCGAAAATCTCGAAGGTAATTTTAAAGCCACAATTTTTAAAATCAGAACATCCTACGGCTGTTTTTCCTTTGATCAGATTGTGCTCTTTACATTTCGGACATTTCGTTTCTTCCCAGGACTGAAGTTCTTTTTTCTGTGCAGGTTCTCTTTTTTTCTTTTCCTTCACTTCTTCTTTTTCTTCTCCCTGCAGGGTAATCACTTTTCCTTTTCCGTACACAACTTTCTCAGTCAGTTCTGTAACCATCTGAATCAGTTCTTCTTTGAAGAGATTGGCTTCATACTCCCCTTTTTCAATTTTACGAAGTTTAGATTCCCATTCTCCTGTCAGTTCAGGACTCTTTAACAACTCGTCTTCAATGGTATCAATCAGCTGGATTCCGGTTTGGGTAGCGATGAGGTTTTTCCTTTTCTTCTCGATGTATTTTCTTTTGAAAAGGGTTTCGATGATATTCGCACGGGTGGATGGTCTTCCGATCCCGTTATTTTTCAACATTTCACGCAGTTCTTCGTCCTCTACCTGTTTTCCGGCAGTTTCCATGGCTCTCAGCAACGTTGCTTCGGTATAAGGTTTTGGAGGAGTCGTTTTCCCCTGGTGGATCATCGGATCGTGTGGTCCGGTTTCCCCTACAATAAATTCAGGAATGGTCTGTTCTTCCTCTTTCTCTTTTTCCTTGTCGGTAGATTCTTCTTTAGGTTCTTTAGCATAAACGGCTCTCCATCCCGGTTCCAGGACTTGTCTACCACTGGTTTTGAAAGGAATGGTTCCTACTTTTCCTTCTACCAATGTATTGGAAATTTTACACTCCGGATAGAATACGGCAATAAAACGCTTCGCAATCAGATCATAGATCAGCTTTTCTTCCCTGCTCAGATTCTGAGAAGGTGGAATTTCCGTAGGAATGATTGCATGGTGATCCGTTACTTTTGCATCATCAAAAACGGCTTTTGATTTTGGAATCGGAGCTTCCAATAACGGAGCAATTAATTCCTGATAAGGATACATTTTCTGAAGAATACCTCCTATTTTCGGATATAAACTTTCTGATAGATAGGTGGTATCAACACGCGGATAGGTTACGTGCTTCTTTTCATAAAGGCTCTGGATATAATTCAGCGTATTTTCTGCTGAATATCCATATTTTTTGTTGGCCTCTACCTGAAGTCCGGTCAAATCAAAAAGTCGTGGATTTTTTTCTTTTCCTTCTTTAATTTCGAAAGAAACGATTTCAAATGGATTAACTTTAAGGTATTCCAGTCCTTTTTCTGCCCGTTCCAACGTTTTTAAACGGTCGATCGCAGCATTGAAAATGACATCACGGTATTTGGTTTTCAGTTCCCAATATTCTTCAGTGGTAAACGCATCAATTTCTTTCTGACGCTGAACCAGCATCGCCAAGGTCGGGGTCTGAACCCTTCCAATGGAAAGAACCGCTTTATTTCCTCCAAATTTCTTGGTAAAAAGCCTTGTGGCATTGATTCCCAATAACCAATCTCCTATTGCTCTGGCATTTCCGGCCAAATACAGATTTTTATAATCTTCTGCAGGTTTTAAACTCGCAAATCCTTCTTTAATAGCCTCTTCCGTCAATGAAGAAATCCATAAACGCTGGATGGGTTTGTTACATTTTGCCTTCTGCAATACCCAACGCTGAATGAGTTCTCCCTCCTGCCCGGCATCCCCACAGTTAATGACCTCATCACATTCCTCAACCAATCTTTCAATCACTTTAAACTGATTTTCAACACCTTTATTCGGGATCAGCTTGATACCAAAACTGCTTGGAATAATCGGCAGTGAAAACAAATTCCATGATTTGAACTGAGGACCGTAGTCATGAGGTTCTTTCAAAGTACAAAGATGTCCGAACGTCCATGTTACGCAATAGCCGTTCCCTTCCATATAGCCTTGCTTAGGCATGGTAGCGCCCAATACTTTGGCGATATCTCTGGCAACACTGGGTTTCTCGGCAATACATAATTTCATGAACTCGGGTTTATTGAAGGAGTGCAAAAATCGGGATTTTTTTTGACATTACAAATTGAGTTGAGGCTTAAGGGCTTGGAGCTGAAAGAGACGAAATTACGTTTTATATTCTAAAGATGTGAAATATTAAACAATTTATTTAAACGCAAAGTTTAAAAGATAAATAACTCATTCTTAAGTAGGCTAAGATTAACAGCAAGCTGCTTAAAAAGCTTATGAATAAACGTTTTTCTTCATCAGTTGATTGCAAATCAACTTTTTCTTAGCAACCTTAAAATGTTCCCGTGATTTAAAATCAACTTTGTGTTGAATAAATTAATCCTCTTTTTTAGACAAAAAAGCCCCCTTATAAAAAGAGGGCCAAATCAACAATGTAATGAAACTAGGTTCATTATTTCTTTTTTACTTCTGAAATGGCATCAGCAATTCCTCCGCCTGCAGTTTCAAAGAAGGCAGGGCCAGCCAGAAGATATACTTTTTCTAATTTTTTTGTGGTGGAAAGTTTGTGTTCTTTCAGGTAGTTTTCAGAACGGTTGGCATGTACAATTCCTCTCACTACATTTCCAGCTATCAGGGCGGTTGGAGAATTTATTCCGGCATCTTTCAGGTCACTGGCAAAGGCAAAATTGGTAACGCCTAATCTCATGGCTTCACGGGCTGCTACTTCACCTACTGAGGTCATTAAATCCGGAGTGAATTTATTACGGTCACCTAAACCTATCAATAATAATTTCTTTGCAGACATAGATCCTGCGGGCGGTGTTATTAAAATAGTTTCTAAAGAATGTCCCTGAAATTGTCCTGTTTTTCTAAGATTGGTCAGTTCTCCTTTTAAAGCCTCATCCAAGTGAACCAATCCGTTCAACTTGGCTGGTAATGCCTGAGCATTGAAGATGTCTCCTTCTGTATATTCAAAAACACAGGCTACCTGAAGCTGAGCATCTGCTGATGAAGGACCTTGTACCAGTCCTACCATGGAAATTCCGTCTACGATTCCCCAGGTTTTAGAGGTTCCGATGGCTGTTGTATTTTGTGAGAAAATCAATGTTGTGAACAGCAGCCCTCCAATGATGTATAATTTGCTTAATTTTTTCATGATTTTTTATCGTATTAGTTGTTTCTCTATTTTTTGGAATGATTCTTATAGGGTCATCGGGACTTCCATCAAAAGAACTTCTGTATCTTCTTTAAGTGCTTTGATGTTAATTTCCTGAATATCCCAAACTCCGAATCCATCACGTTCTTCAATGGTCTCTCCACCTATTTCTGCGCTTCCTTTAAGGATAAAAACATACACTCCGTTTCCTTTTTTTCTGATCTGATAATGAGTTTCTGTATTCCTATCAAAAGTTCCCAGGTGAAACCATGCGTCCTGATGGATCCATACTCCTTCATCATCTGCATTGGGAGAAAGAATCTGCTGAAATTGATTGCGACCTTTTGTTTTATCTAAAGTGATCTGGTCATATCTTGGAGTAACATTTCTCTTTTTCGGATAAATCCAGATTTGAAGGAATTTTACAGGCTGATCACTGTTTTTGTTGAATTCACTGTGCATGATTCCGGTTCCTGCGCTCATTGCCTGGATATCTCCGCTTCTGATCACTGCTGTATTTCCCATGCTGTCCTTGTGCTCAAGGTCACCTTCTAAAGGAATGCTGATGATTTCCATATTATCGTGAGGATGTGTTCCGAAGCCTCTTCCTGATTCTACTTTGTCATCATTCAGGACTCTTAACACTCCAAAGTGCATTCTTTCAGGATTATAATAATTGGCAAAACTGAAAGTGTGCTGGCTCAACAGCCATCCGTGATCTGCTTTTCCTCTTGAATCAGCTCTGTGAATCACAGAGTTTTCTTTTATTTTTGATTCTGTATTGGGAAGATGATTGTATCCGATCGGTTCTAGTGGTTCGATCTCATCGATGTCATTTTTCATAGCGCTGGCTAAAGAAGCTGATGCTACAAACATTCCTGTTCCCAATAATCCTTTCTTTAAAAAATCTTTTCTGTCCATATCAGATTGTTATTTGTTCTTGTTTGATAGGACAAATTTAGAGAGACTGAAATCCCTGCACATTTAACTAGTTTAATAAATGACTTTGAAGTAAAAAAAAATGCCGGATAATTTTGTATTCGGCAGTATGATTAGATTGGATTGTTTTTTGGGGAAACGGAAAGGCGTAATATGTGTATTATAATGCTTATTAAGGTGCAAGAATTTTATCTCCGATAAAATTCTTTACAAGATAAAATCTGCGAGATTATGATGATTATATTTTTTTTGTTCTTTTGCCTTGAAGCAAAATGAACCAAAAGTTCAAGACTTAAGAAACTTCCGCTAAAAATGAAATCTGTTCTCTAAAAGTTCTAAACTCGTGCGGTAACAATGTATATTGATTATCACCATTTCGTCCGCACTCAGACATAAAAGTTTTCTTAACATTCACAGAGTTCATTTTTTTAACGCTCCATTTTCTTAGGTCATTTCTTACGACCTGTACATAACAAAGTTCTACTTTTCCTTTAAAGCAAGGCGCTTTCTGATGGTACTTACAAATTCTTTTGAAACACCAAGGTAAGAAGCAATATAATATTGTGCTACTCTTTGCGGAATTGAAGGATATACTTTGATGAATTCAAGATATCTGTCCGTTGCAGTTTTGGAAATGGTATTGACCAATCGGCTCTGCAGTGTTGCCAAATTCCTCTGCACCAGCATTCTGAAAACTCTTTCGAATTTAGGGATTTCCTGCAGTAATTTCTCTTTCGTTGCGGGATTCAGCATATAGATCTCCGAATCTTCCAGCGTTTCAATATAAACTTTAGAAGGTTTCTGTTCCTGAAATGATGCAATATCACTGATCCACCAATCTTCTATAGCAAACAGTAAAGTGACTTCTGTGCCGTCATCATCCAGACAGTACATTCTCAGACATCCTTTTTGAATATACCCCTCAAACTGACAGATTTCGCCTTCTCTTAGCAACACCGTTTTCTTAGGAAACGACTGACAGACAAGCAAATCCGTAAAAGTTTTTTCTTCTTCGGAAGTGAGTGAGATAAATCGGGTAATGTTTTTGATGATATTTTCAAACATAATGCAGAGTTTACCCCTGCAAATTAGGAAAAAGACTGTAAACTTCATTCTTTAAAAGTCCACTTCCTCCTCCATAATGGTCGATCACTTTAACCTCTTTATCTAATCCTGCACAAAATACTTTAATATCTTTCTCAAAATCTTCTTCTAAGCCAGAGCTTAAAAGGACAATATCTACCGTATTTTCTTTTATATATTCATAACAGAAATTCTCATCACTTTGTATTTCTGCTGTCCAGCCTTCATTATTTTCTATAATTCTTTTTAAAGTATCCAGAATTTCCTGGTTCTTTCCAATCACTAAAAAATGTAATGTTTTCATTTTGTTCAATGTTTATATTATTGGCTCAAAGCGAAAGGGCAAAAAAAAGTTTTTATCTTCTGCATCCCGAAACCCCGTACCCCGAACCTCATATCCGCTCTCACAAACTCCTAATACTCTCAAACTCTCGCACCCTCAAACGCACTTTCTCTCAAACTCTCCCACTCAACACCTCGAAACTCGCCTCCCGAACCCATCCTACAAATGCTTATTCCCTGTAATTTTCAGTTCATTCAGGTCGAGCTGTGATTCTGCTTTTCGGATTTCGTCATCACTGAAAAGTTTTTCGCGTTTCATTTTAAACAGTTCTTTTCTCTGCAAGGCAAATATATCCAGCATCACTTTATGATATTCTGCCATATCGTTCATTCTGTTGGTGCACATTTCAATAGAACTTAAATGATTCTGGTGAAGCTGGATATCACTTTCCAGTGCCTTTTTAAGATTCTCAAGCAGACTATTGCCGTTCACCGTTTCATTGTATTCTTTATCAAGTTTATGGACGGCAAGCTTATCCAGCCTCATCTGAATTCCAGCCTGCTGCTCATGGGAAGGAAGGATAGGGTCTATCTCCCCGATCTTGATTAATTTAATCACCAAAGGCAATGTCAGTCCCTGAAATACCAGGGTCACAAAAATGACCACAAATGTGATAAAAATGATCAGATTTCTCATCGGAAACTCTGCTTGTGAGTTCATCATTACCGGAATCGACAAAGCTGTTGCGAGAGAAACAACTCCTCTCATTCCTGCCCAGCCTATGATCAAAGGATTTTTCCATCCCGGGTTGGGGTCACGCCGGGCTTTTTCACTGAACCATCTTGGAAGATGAGCCACGGGATAGATCCATAACAGACGTACCGCAATGACGATCAGACTTATTATTAAACCATATTTGATTCCATCCATTAATGAAGTTTCCCCCAGTCCATTGATGATATCCGGAAGTTCAAGACCTATTAATACAAAAACCAATGCGTTCATTACAAAAATCATGGTGTTCCAGACTCCTGTCATATTGATTCTTGTGGTTCCTGTTTTGAAAATTTCATGAGCACGGAAAGACATAAACAATCCTCCGCTCACTACGGCCATTACTCCCGAAAAATGAAAATGTTCTGCAGAAAGAAACAGAATATAAGGAGTCATCACTGTAAGTGCTGCATCAATAGCCGGTGTTGTAGGTAAAAAACGGTGAATGGCATAGAAGATATGAGCTCCTACAATCCCAACAACAATTCCCATCCCCGCTACAAGAAAAAACTGACCTGTCGCTTCATGCATTGAAAAAGCTCCTGTCATTACTGCCGCCAGAGCAAATCTGAAAACTATCAGGGAAGAAGCATCATTAATCAAACTTTCTCCTTCCAGGATGGCAAGGGTTCGTTTAGGAACTTTCAAACCTTTTAAGACGGTAGCAGCCGCTACGGCATCCGGCGGTGAAACAATTCCTCCCAATAAAAACCCTAATGCCAGTGTAAAACCAGGAATGAGCATTTGTGAAGTATACGCTACCACCAAAGATGTCAGAAATACCAGACCGAAGGCCAGCAGGCTGATGGGGCGTTTCCATTTCCAGAAATCATTCCATGAGGTATACCAGGCCGCTTCATATAAAAGAGGGGGGAGAAAAATTAAAAATATAATCTCCGGATCCAGCTTTAAAACGGGTACTCCGGGAATAATACTGATTCCTAATCCGGCAAGCACAAGAAAAATAGGATAAGCAATTTTGATCCGCTGTGCCAGCATCACCAGCATCATAACGAGTAATAAAAGTCCCAGGATTAAAAGGAGTTGTTCGTGCATGTTTTTTTTAGTAGTTAGAAATTAGAGGTTAGAAGTTAGGTTTTAGATTCTGGATTATTTAGGTTTTTGGCTAAAGCCATTGAATGATTTATATTATTAGGTGGGCTAAAGCCCACCGCTATTGAATGTTCGTTGCCTTTGTTTTAAGAATTTTTAAATCCCAACTATAAAAAGTTTAACCACAAAAGTCACAAAGTTTTTATTTTAAAATATTTAAGAAAGTCTGATAAAATATTATATAAAGTTCAATATTAACTTATCAAATCTTTTGTGACTTTTGTGGTTACATTATCTATTTAAATAGTATTGAGTTGGCCAATTCAATTTCTTCTGTATTAATAGAATGTCCAAAATTGGCATAAACTTTTTCGGTTACGTCAGCATTCATTTCTCTCAAAATATTGGCTGTAGCGTATACCCTTTCTATGGGAACATGAAAATCAGGGTTGCTGGTTCCCAGAAAAACAGGGGTTCCGGCAAAGTCTCCTTTGTAATTTTCACGATTAATCTTATCTCCTATTACTCCACCGATAATGGCAGCTGCTCCACCGAATTTCTGAGCATTACGGGCCAAAAATTCAAGCGTAAGACAGGCTCCCTGAGAAAATCCGAAAAAGTATATATTTTCAGGTTTAATTCCTGCATTGATAACGGCTTTTACTGTTTCTTCAACCATTTCAAGGGCTGAAGACAGCCACGGTTCGTTTTGTTCCACCGGAGCTATAAATGAAAAAGGATACCAGGTGTGATTCAAAGCCTGTGGGGCTAATAACGCATACTCTTTTACATTCAGTTGTTGGGATAAACTCAAAATATCCTGAGCACTTCCTCCACGTCCATGAATCATAATCAAAGCTTTTTCTGCCTGCTTTAATGGTATTCCTGCTGTTTTTATATTTACAATATGACTCATTATTTCTATCTGAATTTTTCTGTTGGATAATTGATTTTGGGAAGAACTTCAATAAGACGTTCTCTTCTTTTTTCAAACTGCAGTGGCAGCATCAGATCTTCCCCTAAAAATGCTGCTTCTTCATCTACATCGAACCCGGGACCGGAAGTTGCAATTTCAAACAAAACACCTCCCGGCTCTTTAAAATATACGGAAGTAAAATATTTTCTGTCTTTCACTTCGGTATGTTCCAGCCCATATGCATTTAATCTCTTTACCATTTCAAGCTGAGATTCTGCATCGGGAGTGGCAAAAGCCACATGATGAAAGGTACCTCTTCCCGCTAATCCTTTCAATGCATTAGGAGTAGACAGCAGATCGACATATTTCCCCGGCATATTGTCTGTTCCCAATCTTAATCTATCAGGGCTTTCTTTGATCACTTTATGATCCATCTGAGTCGTCAGAAGAGCGGCTGTTCTTTCATAAGCATCCTGCCAGATTTCCACGTGATGAATTCCTTTTATGGCATAATCTTTTGGAATATAGCCGTTATAATATCCTTTTCTTTCGTCTCTATCATTAAAAACCAATTCAAGTCCCAATCCGTCAAAATCTTCAAGATAAATGAAAACTTCATCAGAAAGTCTTTGCTGTGGCTGTTTAAAAGGAATATTAAACTGTCCCAGACGGTTCATCCAATAATCCAGGGCATCCAATGAAACTGAAAAAGCAGTAGTATTGAGCATGCCTTTACCATGTCTTCCATTGATAAGGTCTTTACCATATGGAAAAGTAGTCATAATCGTTCCCGGTGTTCCGTATTCGTCCCCAAAATAAAAATGATAAACATCTGAGTAATCGAAATTGACCGTTTTTTTCACTAACCGAAGTCCTAGAACTCCGGTATAAAAGTCTATATTTTCCTGTGCATTGCCGGTAATTGCCGTAACGTGATGCAGTCCTGTGATAAGTTTCATTGTGTTGAAATTATTAATTGGTTATTATGATGGGAAACGAGATTTCGGGGTTCGGGGTTCGGAATTTGAGTTGATACATTCAAGAGTAACTTTATTCATCTTTTGTCTTCCACTTCTGTTTTTTAGCTCAAGACTCCCAAACTCTCTTACTTTCCGAATCTCAAACTCGAATCTCGAAAACCCGCATCCCGAAACCGGACTCTCAAACTCACTATATCCCTTCCTTCAGCCACACATCATTATATTCTTCCGGGTGGCGTTTGAACTGAGCGTGAACATATGGACACAATGGTGCAATTTTCAAATCATTTTCTCTTGCATAGAAAACCAGTCTTTCCAATAAAATTTTGGCAAAGCCTTTCCCCTCATATTCCGGATTCACTTCGGTATGGTATACAGTCAGTTTTTTTCCAATGACTGAAATATCCATTTTACCTGCTTTATGATCGTCTGAGAAAAGCTGGATTTCTCCTTTTCTTCCTTCTAAAACTATTTCTGTTCTTTCCATTTTTATTTTTTATTAAATAGTATTTTTTTAAACGCAAAGTCTTAATGATAATCAAGTATATTTTAAGTTGGCTAAGATTTGAATCAACAAGTTGATTCAATGAAGCGCTCTGCTATAATTACCTAAAATAAGTTTGCGTACTTTTAATTCTTTACATTTAAATCTTTATTCAAAATTAGCATCTTTATCAGAGCTGACCGATGATCTATGATAAGTTCGGAAGTGCTTCTTCTATATGATGCAGACCTAATATTCTATTGTCCATGTCTTTTAATTTTGATGCTAAATTACATTGACCAGAAATCCTATGCATTTAACTAGTTTAATAAATGTAGAACTCCGTTTCCGCAAACATCTTTTAATATACCCTTACATAAATCGCAAATACACCTTTATACAATTCTCAAAATTTTCAATTTATATTATGTTTTTCACAACATCAATTATGATGTAATTTGAGCATTATTTGGAATAAAAAGTATGAAAACATTGTGATTTTTTTTAAATAAAGAAAAAAATAAATTTTATAATTAATTGATTTAAAACACATTAATCCATTAACAATAATTTAATATTTAAAAAGTCTACTTTTTTAGTGGACTAATTAAAATTATATTATATATTTGCAAACGTATTCAGGAAATAAAACAAAATGAAGGCAGAATTCAAAAATAATTTAATTAAGAAACATACCATCAAAAATATGATGATGGCTTTCTGTATGCCTGTGCATCAAGAATATTGTGGTTGACCTTACTTTTATATGACATATTTTTTAAGGCCCTACCACGTGTAGGGCCTTTTTTTATTGAAAACGAACAACATTAATAACATAAAAATGAGCAATTCTAAAAACAAATGGGTAATTCCATTAGCGTTTACAAACATCTATGTGATTTGGGGAATTACGTTTTTAGCTATATCATTTGGCTTAAAAGGTTTTCCGCCATTCATTCTTTCCGGATTAAGATTTCTGGTTGCCGGAATTCTGATAATAGGATATCTTCTGTCTAAAGGAGAAAAAGCAAGTTCTCTGATCAACTGGAAAAAAAATGCAATCACCGGGATTCTTATCCTTACCGGAGGAACAGGGCTTGTAGCCTGGGGCGAACAATATGTAACGGCTTCTGAAGCGGCAATTTCTATTGCAACCGGCCCGTTCTGGTTCATCGCCATCGACAGAAAAAACTGGAAATATTATTTTTCAGATAAATTTATTCCGATCGGATTGGCACTCGGATTTGTAGGATTAGTATTCTTTTTGAAAGGAAGTGTAAACTCGAACGCCCATGCAGTCACTAATGGAAATCTTCGCATTACAGCTTTTGTAGTACTGGGATTAAGTTCCATAGCATGGGTATTGGGTTCTTTATATTCAAAGAAAAATCCGGCTTCACAATCTACTTTTATGAATATTGCGCAACAGCTTATAGTAGCGGGATTAGCCTCTTTTCTAATCGCTTTTTTAAGAAAAGAATGGACTGGTTTTTCGGTTTCTGCGGTTCCATTATCGGCATGGTTTGGGGTTCTGTTTTTGATTTTCTTTGGATCAATAATCGCTTATTTGTCGTACATTTGGCTCTTGTCCGTGAAGCCCGCCGCCTTGGTAAGCACCCATACCTACATCAACCCTATTGTAACGGTTATTGCTGGCTGGATTGTTGCTCATCAAAGTATCAATGGAGGTCAGCTGTATGGTTTATTCATCATATTGCTGGGAGTACTTCTCACGAATGTGACCAAGTATTTCAAACTTTCCAAACGGTCGAAGGTCAAAATCAGAAGAGTAAGGAGATTTTTAAACAGAACAGGCAAACGCTATCAGCCTATTTAAACAGTATATAAAATCAGAATGATAGAAATCAGAAACATATCAAAGACATTTCACCAGAAAAAACAGTCATTTAAAGCACTGGATAAGGTGAGTCTTACTATAGAGAAAGGAGATATCGTAGGAATTATCGGGTTTTCGGGTGCAGGAAAAAGTACCCTTATCCGTACGGTCAATTTATTGGAAAGACCGGATGAAGGACAGATTATTATTAATGGAAAAGATTTTACCAAACTGGGTTCCAAACAGCTTGCTGAAGAACGCAAAAAAATAGGAATGATCTTCCAGCATTTCAACCTTCTTTCTTCGAGAACTGTTTTTGATAATATAGCCCTTCCATTGGAGCTGGATCATACGAGTAAGGATGAGATCAACAGAAAAGTGAATGAACTGCTGAAAATCGTAGGGCTTGAAGAAAAAGCCAATGATTATCCGAGAAGCCTTTCGGGAGGACAAAAACAGAGAGTTGCCATTGCAAGGGCTCTGGCCAATGATCCTCACCTTCTGCTTTGTGACGAAGCAACCAGCGCACTGGACCCTGCGACAACGCAATCTATTCTGCAGCTTTTAAGAGATATCAATCAGAGACTGGGAATTACCATCCTTTTAATTACCCACGAAATGGAAGTGATCAAGTCGGTCTGTAACCATGTTGCAGTGATCGACAAAGGAAAATTATTAACAAAAGGAACTTTAAGCGAGATTATTTCGGATAGAGAACATCCAATCATCCGCCAGTTCATCAATTCAGACATCATGACCCTGCCACAGGAACTCAGTAACAGACTGCAGAAAGAGCCAAAAGATGGTTTATTTCCGTTGGTCGAAATAGAACTTAACGAAAACATCAGTGTTGAACAAATTCTTTCAGCTCTGTATAACCAATATAAAATCCCTTACAAGCTTTTAAAGGCTGACGTAGAATATTTCGGAAATTCCAATTTTGGTAAGCTTCTGCTGCACCTTCAGGGGAAGACAGAAGAAAACCAGCAGGCGATCTATTATTTCAACCAAAATAAAATTCAAAATACAGTAAAAGGATATGCTTAGTGATACGGTAATTGCCCTTTTGGCAAAAGGAACCTGGGAAACAGTTTATATGACATTTCTCTCCGGATTTTTTGGATTTGTGCTCGGCCTTCCGGTTGGGATTATGCTTTTTTTAACCAGAAAAGGACAACTGCTGGAAAATACATTCTATCATAGAGGATTATCTATTTTGGTTAATATTTTCCGTGCGATCCCTTTTATTATCCTGATCGTATGGATGATCCCTTTCACCAGAATTTTGGCAGGAACTTCTATTGGAGTGAATGCTGCCCTGGTTCCATTAAGTGTTGGAGCTGCTCCGTTTATTGCAAGACTTGTAGAGAACAGTCTTATTGAGGTTCCTCAGGGGCTTATAGAAACTGCAAGAGCTTTAGGTGCTTCTCCGTTACAAATTATCAGAAAAGTATTGCTTCCTGAAGCTTTACCTTCATTAATCAACAATGCTACGATCACTTTGATCACGCTTGTAGGATATTCTGCGATGGGAGGTGCTGTAGGTGCCGGAGGACTCGGACAGGTTGGGTACCAGTACGGATATATAGGTTACGATATTGTTATTATGAATACAGTATTGATCCTGCTTGTGCTTTTGGTCTTCATCATCCAATTCATGGGAGACAGATTGTCAAAAAGGTTTGATCACAGGTAGTTGAGTTGGAGTGTCAGAGGGTTTGAGAGTTTGAGTGTATCAGAGTACCTTCACTCATCTTTTCACACTTCATCCTCTCAATATCATTTAAATATAATAAAGAATGAAAAAGATAAAGATTTTTGGTTTATTAACGGCTGGACTATTACTGTTCACAGCCTGTTCAGGGAGAAAAGATGACCCGAATTTTATCCGTGTAGGAATTACTTATGGACCAGAACAGGAAATTGCTGAAGTAGCTAAAAAAGTAGCGAAGGAGAAATATAATCTGGAAGTGGAGCTTATTCCTTTCAATGATTATGTAGTTCCCAATGAAGCCTTGACGAATGGTGATATTGATGCCAATGCCTTTCAGCATATCCCTTATTTAACTGAACAGTCAAAACAGAGAAACTATAATCTCGTACCTGTAGGAAATACATTTGTCTACCCTATTGTAGCGTATTCAAAAAAGATTAAAAACATCAGTGAACTGCAGAACGGCAGCACTGTTGTTATTCCCAATGACCCTACCAATGGAGGTCGATCTTTACTTCTTCTTCAGAAAGGAGGCTTGTTGAAATTAAAAGCAAATGTCGGGCTTCTTCCAAAAGTCACAGATATAACAGAAAACCCAAAAGAGCTGAAAATTATGGAGATTGAAGGGGCTCAGATTCCAAGAGTTTTAGAAGACAGAGATGTTGTTGTAGGGATCATCAATAATAATTTTGCTGCCCAGGCCGGTTTAGATCAGGAAAAACAGGGCATCCTTGTTGAAGATAAAGATTCTCCTTACGTGAATGTAATTGTTGCCAGACCGGACAATAAGAACAGTCAAAAAGTTAAAAATTTTGTCAAAGCATACGAGTCTCCGGAAGTAGAAAAGAAAGCGAAAGAAATCTTCAAAGGTGGAGCGGTGAAGGGATGGGATTGATGAGTGAGAGGGTTTGAGAGTGAGAGCCTTTTGAAATTCGGGATTCGGGATACGAGTTTTCCAGATTCGGATTTTACTTTTTCACTTGTAAGCTTCTCCTCAATTTTTTCACCTTTACCAATAAAAATATTAAAATCAGCTGTCTGCAAATAAGCAGGCAGTTTTTTATATCCTAATTTTTTATTTTCTCAATTTGAGATAATAAAAATTTTCTTTACTTTTGCTTTTAATCAAATAGAAAGGCATTATGTTAAAGAAAACCGTCATTATAAGTTTATTCACCTTTATTTCTGCTTCTTATATGGCTCAGACCAATACTACTCTACCCATTTATTTAGATGAATCAAAACCTGTGGAACAGCGTATTCAGGATGCTTTGTCCAAAATGACACTGGAGGAGAAAGTGGCGATGCTTCACGCACAGTCGAAATTCAGTTCGCCGGGTGTTCCAAGATTGGGTATTCCGGAATTCTGGACAACTGATGGTCCTCACGGGGTACGTCCTGAAGTAATGTGGGACGAATGGGATCAGGCCGGATGGACCAATGACTCTATTATCGCCTACCCTGCTCTTACTGCATTATCCGCAACATGGAATAAAAAAATGTCATGGAACTATGGTAAGGCTTTGGGTGAAGAAGCACGTTACAGAAAAAAAGATATTCTTCTGGGACCTGGAGTGAATATTTACAGAACTCCACTGAACGGAAGAAACTTCGAATATATGGGGGAAGACCCCTATCTGACTTCAAAAATGGTGGTCCCTTATATTAAAGGGGTACAATCTAATGGTGTGGCAACTTCCGTGAAACATTTTGCCCTGAATAACCAGGAAATGTTCCGTCATACCAGCAATGTGAATGTGGATGACAGAACACTTTATGAAATCTACCTTCCGCCTTTTAAAGCAGCGGTAACAGAAGGTGATTCATGGACGATTATGGGTGCTTACGACATGTATAAAGGTCAATATGCCAGCCAGAATCAATATCTTTTAAATGATATTTTAAAGAAAGAATGGAATTATAAAGGCGTTGTAGTTTCTGACTGGGGTGCTGTAAACAATACGGAACAGGCCATTCATAACGGTCTTGATCTTGAATTCGGATCATGGACCAACGGACTTTCTGCGGGAACTAAAAATGCTTACGACAATTATTATCTGGCAAAACCTTATCTTGATTTGATTAAAGCAGGAAAAGCAGATACCAAAGAACTGGATGATAAAGTAACAAGATTACTTCGTCTTGCCTATAAAACAACGATGAACCGCAACAAGCCTTTCGGAAATATTGCTTCTGAAGATCATAAAGCAGTAGCAAAGGAAATTGGAGAAGAAGGGATTGTTTTATTAAAAAACCAGGGGAATGTTCTTCCAATTGATATTAATAAGGCTAAAAAAATCGCCGTTATCGGTGAAAATGCCATTAAGATCATGACTGTTGGTGGAGGTTCTTCATCATTAAAAGTAAAATATGAAACTCTTCCTTTGGACGGTATCAAGTCCAGATTTGGAAAACAGGCTGATGTACAGTATGCAAGAGGTTATGTAGGAGATATCGGAGGTGAATATAACGGGGTAAAATCAGGACAGGATTTAAAAGATACCCGTTCTGAAGCTGAGCTGCTGAATGAAGCTGTAGAATTGGCAAAAAAATCGGATTATGTGATTTTCGTAGGAGGTTTGAATAAAGCAGACTTCCAGGACAGCGAAGGAAATGACAGAAAAAGCTATGGACTTCCTTACAATCAGGATCACGTGATTTCTGCTCTGGCAAAAGCCAATAAAAACCTGGCAGTTGTGCTGGTTTCAGGAAATGCTGTGGCAATGCCTTGGATTAAAGAAGTTCCAACCGTTTTACAATCATGGTATCTGGGTTCTGAAGCTGGAAATTCCATCGCTTCCGTTCTGGCAGGTGATGCAAACCCTTCAGGAAAACTTCCGTTTACATTCCCGGTAAAGCTTGAGGACAACTCAGCACATCAGTTGGGAGAGTATCCGGGGCAGAAGGATGAGTTGGCTGCAGGAAAAGGAAAAGATCAGAAAAATCCTATTAATATTACTTACAACGAAGGTGTTTTTGTAGGATACCGCTGGCATGATACCAAAAATATAAAGCCTCTATTCAGCTTCGGGCATGGATTGAGCTATACCACTTTTGAATTCGGGAAAGCAAAAGCGGATCAAACAACCATTTCACAGAATGGTAAAATTACATTTACAGTAACCGTAAAAAATACGGGTAAAAAAGCTGGGGCTGAGGTTGCTCAACTTTATATCAGCGATTTAAAATCATCCGTTCCACGTCCCGCAAAAGAACTGAAAGGTTTTGAAAAAGTATATTTAAATCCTGGAGAACAGAAAGAAGTCACTTTTACCATCGACAAAACAGCTTTAAGTTATTTCGATGCCGGTAAACACGATTGGGTAGCTGAACCGGGAGACTTTGAAGCATTGATTGGAAATTCTTCTGATGCCATTAAAACTAAAGTGAAGTTTACCCTTAAGTAAACAAAAAAGCGAAAGTTAAGAGTGCTAAACTCTACTATTTATAATTATTTGATAGAATGCTAAACAGATTCCAGATTGGAATCTGTTTTTTATTTCTTCCACAGAGCACAGAGATTACACAGATTTTTGAGATCTGCTTAATTTGTTAAATCTGCGAGAGCTTTTTTAAACCATTAAGAAGGCTTAAGTTTTTAAGGAACGTTAAGGTTCAAATAAATTTGAATGAAGCGCTGTGCTTAATGAATATCTTAGATATTTTCTTAATACTCTTAACAGCTTAATACATTCTTAATGGTTTAGGAATTTACGTTTGGATAGTTTCCCGAGGATCAACGAAATTAAAAAGGTTTCTGAGATTTGCTTAATTTGTTAAATCTTTGAGAGATATTCTTTTAACGCAAAGTTTAAAAGAAAAAACATCACATTTTTAAGAGAGCAAAGAAACCAACTTTGTTGCTTAAAAAGCTTCGTCATTATAGGTACGCTTGGAAAGAATCAATGAAATTGATTCCTGCTTTGCCACCTTAAAATAATAAGAAATTCAGATAAAACTTTGCGTTACTATCTAAATTATTATCCTCCCACAGAGTACAGAGAATATTAAGCATAAAGGTTTAAAAAAAGCAGATTCCCAATTGGGAACCTGCTTTCATTATATCGAACAAATCTTGAATTATTTTCCGCCGCCGCCATTTTTCTCTACATCGGTCTTTGTATTTTCTTTTACCTTCTGGTTTCCAAAACGTTTTACGAAAGTAAGAGAAACACCGTACCAATCCCATTTTGAATACTCTCTAAAAGTTCCGTCCTGGCTGTAAGTCGTGTTATCACCATAAGGTCTTTTAAAAATATTCATCAGCTGCATGCTCAGCTCCATTTGGGTTTTTGGGAATACTTTGGTCACTGAAATATTATGGAAAACATTGGTATTATTGGCATATGAATTTCCATTATTTTCATTGGCAAGTTCCACCCATGCACTTAGATTAATGTTTTTATTGAAAAGATTGGTATAAGATACATTAGCTGAGGCACCCCAATAGCTGATATAATCTTTAGCCCCCAACTTATTTTTCTCGTTAAAATCTTTGTTATTAATATAATACCATCCAAATCCGGCATTCACGTTCAGCTTATTTTTCAGGAAGTTCTGATTGGTATTCGCAAAAAGATAATATTTTTCTACCTTTCCATCAAAGTTCCCTGGTAATGAAACCGTTCTTCCATTTTCCGTCACATAAGTAGTCCAGTAATCCTGGTTGGTATGCATATACCTTGCAGAAATAAAGTACTTTTTCATAATCCCGAACTTCATATAAAGACGGTCATTAGGGTTAGGATTCAAATAAAGATTTCCTCTGGAATATGTTCCGTTAATTTCAGGCATCAGGAAAGGGTTAAACTCTGAGTACCATGGTCTCCATATACTTCTGTTATAGGTAAGACTCAGATCATAATTGTCTGAAAAACTATATTTTAACAATAGATTGGGAAGAAAAGTTCCATATGAATCTTTTCTCTCAGTTCCAGCTACATCCTGTCTTACTTTGTAATCAATATATTCATATCTAATCCCGATTCTTGTTTCCAGTTTCTTGAAGAATGTTTTGCTATAATTGGCATATACAGAGCTCAGATTATCCTCATAATGGAATCTGTCATTTTTAGAAAGATCAAAATATTCTGATTGAGGATCATTCATGCTGAATCCATAGAGATTATTGGGAATCGTGTGATTATTCACTTCAGTCTTGCCTCCCACTTCAATGGTACCTCCTGATTTGCCTAAAGGCTGTGTATAATCTATTTTCAGGTAATAATTACGCATCTGATTCATGCGGACAAATCCCAATTGCTGAGCTTTTTTCCCTCCCAATTTATCAATGACTTCCTTGTCAATTAAATTATCATTGTTGTTACTGGAATAATTGGTCCCTAAATTAACATCTAAAATTCTATTTTTCTCTTTATCATAGTATTTGTAGAAGGCATTAGTCCCCAAATTACGGCTGAATCCCCACGTGTTTTGAGTCTGGTGAAAAGAATCACCGGGACCATCATTAGAAGAAGTCATCCCGTCAGATTCTGACAAAGATAAATTCCTGTTCTGTGAATACTCCAGCACAAGTCCGATATTATTTTTGTCATTGATTGCAAATTCTGAAGTAGAGGAAAGAGAAGGACTCTCATTTCTCATTACATTTTCCAGATTGAACTGGGTAAGCTTATTGTTTTCAAACCGGTTATCCCAAGTCTGAGTCTTTTGTACATAATTCCCACTGCTGTACCCTCCTATAAAAGTTTGAGTAAATTTTTTCTTATGGTAATTCAGGTTAAAATTTGCGTATTGTGAGTTTTTGGTACTCTGTCTGTTGTTAAGGGAAATACTTCCTTTCATTCCTTCATCATCCCTTTTTTTCAGGACAATATTGATAACGGACCCTGATGTTTCATACCGTGAAGAAGGACTGGTGATGACTTCTATTTTCATCAGGTTATCCGCTGGAATTGTCTTAAGATATTCTTTTAACTCCTTTCCTGTAAAAATAGATTTTCTGTCGTTGATATATACTGTAACCGCCTGTCCTTCAGCTTTTACATCATCATTATTATTAATACTTACCAAAGGAGTCATTCTAAGGACGTCCCACGTTGTATTTCCTGCCAGAATTGCACTATTCGCTACATTGAATACCGTTCTGTCTACTTTAGATTCTACTGTCGGCTTTCTGGCAACCAGAGCAACAGCTTCTATTTCTTTTGTATTTCCTTTTACAGTATCCTTGGCAGCAGGAGCCGGAGCTTGCTGAGCCATTGCTAATGAACCTGCTAATATCGCTATTGGAAATAAGATAACTTTCATGTGAAATTATAGTTTTTATTATAAGACCACTATCTCCCTATAAACGTTACATCAAAAAGTAAAAAAAATAAAATAAATATCTAATTTCCAGCAAGATACCAAGATCATATTTAAACATAAATGAAAAAACAGTGAAAATTATTCAATAAATTAACTTAATAAAAATCACTTTCGTAATAAATATTCTTAAAAAAACCATTTATCTTCAATGGAAGCTTATTTAAAAATAATCAATAAAAAAGCCCGGATCTCACCCGGGCCGCTAGCAATAGCAAATTTACAAGGAATAATATTAAAAAATATATGCTAGTTTAAATTTTCAAAATAATGGATAACACCTACTTCAGGCAGAAGAAGTGGATCCTTATTAAAATCAGACGCCTGATTCTTGCTGTTTTCCAGGAAAGAATTACTGAAAAGAGCATAAGAAGGCTGCTCTGCCACTCCGTTTTTCAAAAGCTGATGGGCCTCCACAATGGTTTTCCCATATAATTTTCTGAAGTTTCCAATATTGTATTGTGAAAAAGATCCATAATGAACAATAAATTTAAGACCCAGATCAATTTTTGTGCTTAGACTCTTACTCAGCTCCTCTATCTTTCTGTTGAAGGCACTTCTCATTTTCCAAAGCATCCCGGAAATACTTTGGTATGAAGGATTCTCATCATAACGGTAAAATAAAATGGCATCGCCCTCAATCTCGGAAATTTCAAAATACTGATCATTCACATCAATCAGTGTAGACAATAGCTGTCTTACAATATACTCGCCTGTGTACAACTTTGTATTGAACACAAATTCTGTAAATCCGCTGAAATCCGGAATAAGAATGATCCCCTCTTGTATATTTGTTTTCATAGTGATAATGGATTAAAAATCTGCTTCATCATTAGAGACGAAGCAGATTCAATTTTACTTTATTGCCACCCGCCTCCTACAGAACGGTAGAGAGATGTTATTGCATTCAGTCTCTGGGTTTTCAAAGATGCCAAATCCAATTCTGCCTGAAGCTTATTCGTTTGAGCCATGATTACCTCTACATAAGTCGCTGAATTATATTTAAATAACAGATCAGCTTTCTTCACTGCTTCCCCGGATTTCAATGCCAGTCTTTCCGCAATTTTCTGCTGTTCTTCCAGCTTTTGGATCTGAACCAGCGCATCAGAAACCTCTCCTACTGCTTTCAAAACAGACTGTTTAAAGTTAATTTCTGCCTGATCTGCCAATACTTTAGACTGCTCATACTGTGTCTTCAGCTGTTTTCCATTCAAAATAGGCTGTGCGACAGCTCCTGCTATCATCCCGAACAGTGAACCCGGAACACTGAACCATTTGCTGATCTGGAAAGCATTTACTCCGCCCTGCGCTGTAATATTCAGTGAAGGATACATACTCATTTTCGCCACATGGATTGCTGCTGCACTTTTTCTTACCTCAAGTTCTGCGGTTTTAATGTCTGGTCTGTAACTCAATAATTCTGAAGGAATTCCTGCTGCAATATGATCCGGAGACTGCACATTATTCAGGCTTGCACTTCTTTCAATTTTTCCGGGCATTGAACCGGTGAGCAGGCTCAAAGCATTTTCCTGGGTTGCCACAGAACTTTCAATGGCCGGAATTGATTTCAGAATCTGGTCTTTCACAATTTCCTGCTGCTGTACAGCCAAAGCCGTTACCAGCCCAAGTTCCTGTTGTTTGGTCAGAAATTTCAGCGTATTGTCAGCATACACAAGATTGGATTTTGTAATTTCCAATTGCGTATCCAACATCAGCAGGTTATAATATCCTTGTACAACAGCAGATACTACTTGTGTTTTCACCGCCTTTGCGGCTTCCTGTGTTTTAAGATATTCTGTTAAAGCCTGTTCTTTTCTCCCTTTAATCTTACCCCAAATATCTGCTTCCCATGAAAAACTAAGAGAGGTTGTATAATCTTCCATATACCTTTTCCCCATGAACTGTCCGGCCATCATTCCGTTCATACTGTTGTCTGAAGGACGGTTGATATTGGCATTGGCAGATGCGCTGATCGTTGGAATATTGGCCCATTTACTTTGGGTATACGCTAATGATGCAAATTCGATCTGTTTTAAAGCTACCTGAAGATCATTATTCTGTACGATTGCTTTATCAATCAATCCTACCAAAACCGGATCTTTGAAAAAATCTTTATAGCTGATTTTAGCAATATTTTCATCTTGTTTTACAACAATACTGTCGTTTCTAAAGGCTTCCGGCATTTTCACTTCCTGCTGCTCATATTTCTGAACTTTACAGGAAATTGCGGTCCCTGAAATCAATGCGATATATGCTATATTTTTAATTTTCATTTTTAAAATCATTTGAATTAATATTCCCAATCTGCATCGGTTATTACTCTTCCGTTGATTCTCTCATGCAAAGCCTGGAATACCACGAAAAGAACCGGAACCACAAAAATTCCTAAGATCGTTCCGAAAAGCATCCCTGAAATTGCTGCATATCCGATAGAATGGTTACCCATCGCCGAAGGTCCTACTACGGATAACAAAGGAATCAATCCTGTTATAAATGCCAGGGAAGTCATCAGAATAGGGCGCAGACGGGCTTTCGCACCTTCCACAGCGGAAGCAATAAGACTTTTCCCAGCTCTGCGTCTCTGAATCGCAAACTCTACGATCAGGATACCATTCTTCGCCAAAAGCCCGATCAGCATTACCAAAGCAATCTGAACATAAATATTATTAGACAATTCTGCGAATGTTATCCCAACAAAGACTCCTGAAAGTCCCACCGGAATTGCAATCAATACCGCCAATGGAAGGATATAACTTTCATACTGTGCAGATAAAAGGAAGAATACAAACACAATACATAATCCAAAAATCATGACTGACTGTGAGCTGGAACCTGCTTCTTCACGACTCATCCCTTTATAGTCATAAGTATATCCCGGAGGAAGCACCTGCTTACTTACTTCTTCAACAGCCGCCATTGCCTGCCCCGTACTGTATCCCGGAGCTGCCATTACCGTTAAGTTGGATGAGTTGAAAAGATTGAAACGGTCTACCACTTCAGCTCCTGTTACCTGCTTCAGACTAACCAGCGTATTGACAGGAACCATCTGTCCTAAATTATTTTTAACGAAAATTCCGTTCAGGGATTCTTTGTCCTGTCTTGTTTCCGGAGTAGATTGTACCAATACTCTGTAATATTTCCCGAACCTGTTGAAATCCGAAGCCTGAATACTTCCGTAATATCCCTGCATCACTCCCAGTACATCAGAAACGTTTACTCCAAGCTGGGCAGACTTCACCTCATCGACAAGCACTTCAAACTGAGGATAGGTAACATCGAAAGTGGTAAATGCTACTGCAACTTCCGGTCTCTGCATCAAAGCTCCCATCATTCCATAGGAGATATTTCCTAAATTCTGTAGTTCTCCGTTGGTACGGTCCTGAAGCACCAGCTCCATTCCACTCGTATTTCCGAAACCATCTACCGTTGGGGTATTGATCACAAGGAAATTGGCTCTTTTATCCTGAGAAAGCATACCCTGTGTCTGTCCGATAATATCATTGATGTTATTAACAGCTCCTCTCTCGCCTCCTTTTTTCAATTTAACGAAAATAGAAGCGGCTGAAGATGACATGGAACCACTGAATAAGTTCAATCCGTCTACTGAAATGACTTTATCTACAGCAGGATTTTTCATCAACAAATCTTCTGTATCAGAAACTACTTTTGAAGTTCTGTCCTTTGACGCTCCCGGAGCAAGATTAGCAGTTACGATAATGAAACTCTGGTCTTCATCAGGGATAAATCCTTTAGGTGTTGTCATAGACATCCACGCGAACAATCCACCAAAAGCCACAATCATGATCAAAGCGACCCATTTTCTTTTTAACAGGAATAAAACAGCTTTACCATAACGGAACGTCAGTTTATTGAAGCTCGCATTGAATCCTGCAAAGAAACGGTCTTTGAAATTCATTTTTTCATGCGTTCCCGGATGATGTTGTTTTAAGAATAAAGCACATAATGCCGGGCTCAGCGTCAATGCATTTACTGCTGAAATTACAATCGCAATTGCCAGTGTCAATGCAAACTGCTGATAGAATAATCCTGTAGAACCACTCATAAAGGCCACCGGAACGAATACCGCAGACATAATCAATGTAATGGAAACAATGGCTCCTGTGATCTCACTCATTGCTGACATGGTAGCGGCTCTCGGATTCAGTTTTTTATGTTCCATTTTAGCGTGAACCGCCTCTACGACGACAATTGCGTCATCCACCACAATCCCAATGGCTAATACCAAAGCAAACAATGTCAAAATATTAATAGAAAATCCGAACACTTTCATAAAGAAGAACGTCCCTATAATAGATACCGGAACTGCAATGGCCGGAATCAATGTTGAACGGAAATCCTGAAGGAAGATATACACTACGATGAACACCAAAATAAATGCTTCTATCAAGGTATGAATCACCTGTTCTATGGACTGATCCAGCGCGTCTTTTGTAGCATAAGGAATTTCATAATTCATTCCTGCAGGGAAGGATTTTTCCAGCTCTTTCATTCTTTCCTGAAGAGCGATCTGCACTTCATTGGCATTAGACCCCGCCATCTGGAAGATCGCCATCGTTACGGAAGCTTTTTTATTATAATTGGAAGAAACCGTGTAACTGTAAGCCCCGAATTCTACTTTGGCAATATCTTTTAATTTTAAAACAGAACCATCATTCAACGCTTTAATGGTGATATTTTCATACTGTTCCGGCTCTGTAAATTTTCCTTTATAACGAAGTACATATTCCATGACCTCTTTACTTCTTTCTCCTAATCTTCCGGGTGCTGCTTCCAGGTTTTGCGTCTGAATAGCCCGGGAAACATCAGATGGCGTAAGGTTGTACGAGGTCAGTTTATTCGGATCCAGCCAGATACGCATGGAGTAATCTTTATTTCCATATACCATCGCATCTCCTACTCCTTTTACCCTTTTCAGCTCCGGTACGATATTGATCTTGGCATAGTTTTCAAGGAAAAGATCATTCATGGAGCCATCTTTACTGGTCAGGGAAACCATCGCAATCATACTGTTCTGTCTTTTCACAGTGGTGATTCCCGCCTGGATAACTTCTGCAGGAAGCTGATTGGTTACCTGCGCCACTCTGTTCTGAACGTTAATCGCCGCCTGATCGGGATCTGTTCCCAATTTAAAAATAACAGTGATACTTAATGTCCCGTCATTACTCGCTGTAGAAGTAATATAGTCCATATTTTCCACTCCATTGATGGCGTTTTCCAACGGTGGTGCTACCGATCTCGCAATCGTTTCAGCATTGGCTCCCGGATAAGCAGCCGTCACCATAACGGTAGGAGGCGCAATGTCCGGAAATTTGGTAATCGGAAGGCTCACCATACCTACAATCCCCAGAATAACAAGCAATACGGAAATTACCGTTGCCAGTACGGGTCTTTTTATAATTTTCTTTAACATGATTTCTTCTTACGATTTTTTCTGTTGAGCATTTTTCTTTTGTGCCACGACAGGAGTTCCCGGCTGCAATCTGTCAAAACCGCTGGTGATATATTCATCCCCTGCTTTCAGTCCTTTAGCTACAATGAAGTTATCGCCGGCTTTTCCATTCACTTCAACAGGAAGCATTGCTGCTTTCCCACCCTGAATAGTAAACACAAACACTTTATCCTGAATGGTTCTGGTAGAAGCAATCGGAAGTAAAACAACATTACTGTAGAACTGATCCAATACGATTTTACCCGTATTTCCACTTCTTAAAAGATTGTTGGGATTGCTGAATTTCGCTCGTAAAGTAATAGATCCGGTCGTTTTATTGAACTGTCCTTCCACAGCATCAATCTTTCCCGTCTCAGCATATTTTTCACCGCCTGAAAGCAACAACGTTACTGTCGGAGTATTTTTGATCACCTCATCAATGCTGCTTCCTGCATACTGCTTTTGGAAATTATTAAAATCATTTTCACTCAAGCTGAAGTAAGTATATACCTGATGAATGTCTGACAATAAAGTAATAGGATCCTGGTTACCCGGAGTCATCAAGCTTCCAAGACGGTAATTGAATCTTCCGATAAATCCGCTTACCGGAGCTTTGATCGTAGAGAAATTAAGATTGATTTTTGCAGATTCAATGGTAGAACTAGATTGGCTTACCGCTCCTCTTGCACCATTATAAGCAGCTTCTGCTTCTTTCACCTGAATTTCTGAAACCATTTTGTTTCTGAACAGTTCTTTTTTCCTGTCCAGATCAATTTTAGAAGTTGAAAGATTAGCCTGAGCTGTAATCAAAGCTGCCTGAGCACTTTTCAGCTGCTCGCGGAAGACCTGATCTTCAATTTTGAACAAAGGCTGACCTGCTCTCACAAAGTCTCCTTCATCTACATAAATTTTGCTTAAATATCCTGTTACCTGAGGTCTTATTTCCACATTGGAAACTCCCTCGATAGATGCTGCATATTCTCTGGAAACTGAAGCGTCTCCCTGTATTACTTTTGCAACCGGTAATTCCGGCGCCTGCTGCTGATATCCTTGGTTTTGATTATTTTTCCTACATCCTGATAAAGCGATCAAAGTGAGGAAAAGTAAAGTCGATTTTTGAATAAAAAATCTTTGCATAACAATAGTCCTTTTAAATTTTCCGCACAAAAATCGAACGAAAAAAATTCAATAAGATTATTCGAAAAACTCCTTGTTTTGTCAAAAAGACTCCTTATTTTAAAAAACATGAGAAATATCATTCATAGACAACACAAATGACAATGTTCAGTATTTTAAATCAAAATTATAGCTTGAATTTGGTTAAAAGACGTCTTAAAACCATAAATCACTGATTATCAATACAAGTCATCCTTCCTGTATTCCAAAGGAGACCTCCCTACATGTTTTTTGAAAAATTTACTGAAAGACGCCTGATCCGAAAACTTCAATTGTGACGCCACTTCACCAATATTCAAGTTGGGATTTCTTAGCAGTAATCTGGCTTCTACCGCCAGAACCTGATGAATAATCTCGCGTGGAGATTTAAATACGGTTTTATTAATGACTTTTGTAAGGTATTTACGGCTGATAAAAAGCTTATCTGCATAGAACTGAACATTATGTTCTTCTTTGAAATGATCCTGAACCAGCTTAAAAAAGCTGGTGGTGAGCTCATCTTCTCTATTGGTTACCGAATGAGGCTTCTCTATCTTTTTAAAATAATTATCAATCTCGTAGATCACCAGTGAAAAATGGTGCCAGATCATCTCATTAAAATAATAATTATCTTTTTCTTTATTGTTCAAAGCCTTAAGCTCATCAAGATGGAAATTCAGTTTCCTGTACACGTCCGGCTCATTTCTGATGATGTGTGTAGGATCTGATGACAGGCTTTTCAGAACATTATTTGATTTATAATTAAAACCTGCATCAGAAATAAAATCCAGCGAAAAGAATATGTATTTGCCATCATAATCTTCAGCAATTTCATCCAGCCAAAAAGTTTCTAACATTGGGCAAAAGACGATATCACCCTTGGAGACTTTATAACTCTTATCATCCAATCTAAAGGTAACGCCCCCTTTCTGTATCATAAAAATACAGAAATAGTCAGAACGGTAAGGCATATTGGGCTTTATGACGTAATTGGCCCTATCAATTTCCATGACGACAAATTCTTTGATCCTGAGATCAAATTCCACCTGCTGCAACACTTCATCGAAAGTTAATTGCGAAACAAAATCAGGTTTTAGCTGGGATTTTTTAGACATTGGAAAAAAATTAAAACACGAAGATAGTCATTAAGGTGAAAACACTGAGAAGCCCAATAAGTGAATGTATTTCTTTGCTAAACAGTCACAATCAACTCTTTATCGTATCCATTGTATTTTTCATCAATATAGCCGTGAGGGTTGCAGATAACTTCTGTTTCTCCGATCTTATATCTGCACGGGGTGTGAATATGTCCATGAATCCAGTACAGCGGCTTATATTCTGTAATAAAATCTTCGAGGTCGGAGGCATAGGCAGAAGTTAATGGATCTTCTTTATATTGCTCCGGAACAGATTGTATGCTGGGCGCATGATGAGTAACGACTATATTTTTAAGCCCTTTTGAATTCTCAAGACTTTCTGTCAGCCATTGTTTTGAAAACTGATGTATCTTAAAGGTATCCATCGTTCTCATTTTCGAATAGGAAGGATCTCTTCTGATCATTTTATAGTCATTCATCTTCGGCTGGCAAAGCATTCCGTACTGAACAGGATTCCCAAAGATGGAAAAATCTGTCCATAAAGTGGCACCATGAAAACGAATACCATCAATATCTACAAATGAATTCTCCAAAACAAATATATTGGAATTCAGCGCTGCATCTTTAATCTTGTTCAGTGTTTTAGGATAGGAACCTTTATAATATTCATGATTACCCAAAACATAAACAACAGGCTTAGTGGGAATTACATCTTTAATCCATTCAATTCCTTTGGTTCCCAAATTGATATCACCTGCCAACACAACAATATCCGATTGATCAAAACATAATTCCGTACTTCCAAATTCCCGGTGAAGATCGCTGATGACCTGTATTTTCATGATGTTTAGTAAAAGAACAAAGATAGTGAAGGGAAGTGAAAAGGCAAAAAAAGAACCGACACCTAAGCACCGATTCTTTCGTCATATAGTTTGTGTATTTTTAAGGCCGCTTATGATGAAACGACAACTTCCGCCTGCTTCACTTTTAAGCTTTTTAATATGAAATAGAATAACATTCCGAGAGCTAACAGAGCATAACCGATCAAAATAATCAGGTTCAGGCTTCCCACTGATAATTCTGAAGGAAAGATCTGGCTCATTAACGTCATGAATGACAGTCCAATTCCGGCTCCCAAAAAGTAACTTGTAGAGCTCAAACTTGATGCCAGTCCGTAATGTGCAGGTTCAACATCCTGAATCCCCATTACTGAAAGGGCGGTAAAGCAAAACGTCATTCCTACTCCTGAGATACATGCTGCACCCAGCAAAACTACAGCTAGCGGATGTCCTATGTAAACGGAGATCAACAGTGACAACCCTCCCATCAGCATAAATAACCATCCCAATACTCCCATTTGAGAAGAGCTCAAACGTTTTGATACCTGGGGGAGAATAAATTTAGCTGTTAGGGCTGATATGATACTGAAGGGAACAAGCATCAATCCTGCTGAAGCAGCGCTATGTCCCATATCTTTCTGAAGCATTAATGAAATCAGGAATAAAAACCCGATAAAGAATGCCCCCAGCACAAAGAATGCTCCGTTGGAAACGACCAAGGATCTATGCTTAAACAGTTTTAAATCGACCAAAGGCTCAGCAACGGATTTTAATCGGTAATAAACCATAACGAGAAGTACTAATGCCAGAACTAAAGAACCTATCACCAGGAAAGGCTGTTCTTTAATATGTACCAATTCGTGTGTTCCGTAAGTAAGACTTAAAAGCCCAAGCACCATCAATATTCCGGAAACCATATCTGTTTTCTGTGCGGTTTCATTTTTCTCATCTGCAGGCAGATAGTAGTAAGACAGCACCAATGTTATTAAAAGAATAGGAACATTGATCAGGAAAACCCAGTGCCAGCTCAGGTAAGTACTGATAATTCCTCCTACCGAAAGCCCGCTTCCTGATCCAATAGCAGCAAATGAGCTGAAAATTCCGATAGCGTGGTTTCTTTCCTGCTCGCCTCTGAATGTATTGGTCACGATGGATAATGCTGACGGCATCACCAATGCAGCTCCCAATCCCTGTAAAGCACGGAATATTGCCAATACTTCAAAGTTTTGCGATAATCCTGCTCCCAGTGAAGTCAGCATAAAAATCAGGGCTCCCCATAAAAACATTTTCTTTCTTCCTATCTGATCTGAAAGTTTTCCTCCAATGATCAGAAACCCTCCAAAGAACAGAACATATAGGGTCTGAAGCCATTGAACAGTTTCTGCACCTATCTGAAACTGCTGCTGAATAGAAGGAATTGTTAAATTAATAATGGCAATATCCAAAGCCTCTACAAACGTCCCAACTGATGCTAAAATTAATATTACATTCTTCCTTGTATCCATATATTCAAATTTCCTGCAAAATTAGAATTAACAGAACGTATATAAAAATTTAAACTTAAATTTGGAACAATATTTAAAATAAAACTAATTTAAAAGAACAAAACACCTGATACACTGAATAACAATCTATAAAAACAGAACAAAATGGCAACTGAAAATTATATTCCCGACGAAAAAGACCTGTCTATCCTTCGTCTTCTTCAAAAAGATGCGAAAATGAGTGTCCGTGACATTTCAGCAAGAATCAATCTGAGCCCCACCCCTACTCACGAACGTATCAAACGTATGGAAAAACAGGGAATCATTAAAGAATATACTGCTGTTGTAGACCGTAAAAAGGTCAATAAAGGAATGATGGTCATCTGTATGATCGCCCTGAATGTTCATAACAAAAAAACAGCTGGAAAATTCATTGAGGAAGTCAGTAAACTGAAGGAAGTTGTAGAATTTTATAATATCAGCGGTGATTTTGATTTCATGTTGAAAATTCTCGCTCCCAACATGGATGAATTCCACGAGTTTTTCGTGAACAAATTATCAGAAATCGAAGGGATAGGTCAGACCAAGAGTATTTTTGTGATGAGCAGCATTAAGGAAAGTGCCCAGATTGTTTAAATCAAGAAATAAAAAAACTGTCTCAAAAGTCAAATTATTTAACTTTTGAGACAGTCTCTCTATTATTTTAAGCCGGATTAATCTGGCTGTGTTTATTTCCAGTAGTTCCAGACTGATCCGTCAAATATTGCCAGGGTCTTGCTGATTGTATCATAGCAGATCATACCCGGATAGGGATTTTTTACGTTAAGATGCGGTGTTGCTACTTTTGGAAGAATCATTGCTTTATCCTGAGATTCGAGGACCAATACTCCATCAGCAGCAGTTGCTGCCTCTCCCATAATAACTCCTTTACCTGATTCTGCAGAATTATTGACGATAACCGCACTTGAATTACCGGCATCGGACCAAGATTTCCATGTGTCATTTTCGTAGACTTTTACTTTATTATCTGTAACATCAAAGATCAGTGTTCCATTTACCAAAGTCCCTTTAGGAAGTCCGGATGTTGCGGGAAGAATCAAGCCTTTTGTATTTCCGGGCACATTATCAAAGTCCAATACAGTATTTTTCCCATCCACCGTCTGCTTGCCAATAGCTATCTGAGCAAAAAATGAGTTAAAAACAATCAGAGCAGCTGCTATACTTATATTTCTTATATTTTTCATATTCTTTAATCGGTTAAATTAATCATTGCAGCTTCTTTGTACACATTTCCATTCGGTACCGTTATAAAGCTTCACACATTTATCCTGGATATCATATAAAAGCATTCCTTCTTTCGGCTCTGCAATCGCATCACCGGGCTGTGGAATCTGGCTTACATGCTGTACTCTGGTCATGACAAAACCTTTATTTTTAGATTCCATCGCTAAAAATCCATTAGGTATATTTTCAGGCCATGCCGTATTCTTTTGCTGTACGGTAATCCCGAACTTGGTATATCCATCGGGCGTTCCGGCAGCTCCCGGTTTGGTACAAAATCCATCGATCTCATCAATAATAGCCGGAGCATTCCCACAGCTTGTTTTATCTTCAGACAGGCCTTCAGGCCAAAGATTCGGGCACATTGCTTTTGTTGCATTAGGTCCACAGAAACTGGAGTTTCCCATTCCCAATCCTGTTACAGATCCCATGGCAATGGCTACAATCTGACTGTCATCACTAATGATAGAAGCTCCTCCACCTCCACTTACGTCTGCTTTTGCAATACAGTACGCTTTTCCGGTAGGAATTCCGATATATTCAACTGACGGATAGGTAGTAGACTGCTGGGTAAATGTTCCGCATATTTCTACGACACTGTTTGTTCCCAACTCAATGACTGAAGTTGTTCCGGGATAAAAACCTCCAAAGGTTGGATCTTCCTGAATAACCGATCCTACCAGTGATAAAAATGATTTGGTTCCTAATTTAATTTTCGAATTTTTCTGAGATCCGAAAGTTCCCACCTTCACTGTCCCTGTAGACTGAACACTTGTTCCATCACCAATTTCCAAAATCCCATCCACCTGTATACTGTTAGACTGCAGCTGTCCGGACTGAATGATAAGTGTTGCCCCATTTGGGATACTGATATTCGTACTTACACTAAGGCTGCCATTAAGGCAATAGGTATTTCCACTAGTCATCGCCTGCCCTGCGTAAGGAATACATTGAGCGTAGGCTACCACATTGAAAGCCAGCATTAATAAAAAAATGACTTTTTTATTAATATTTAAAAAAAATAAGTTATTCATTTGTATTTGTAACACTTTAACAGATTATTGTCATTTTATTGAAAAATATTTAAATTTTCAATATCACCGACGGACTATTAAACAATTAACATACCAAACACGTGTTTAATTTTTTCATAATCATAGAATGCTTTACTAGAATGCGTATTTCAAAGACAATCAGACAGACACACAAAACACTGTGTTACATAACATTAAACCTTTAATAAATCATTTACAATCAGGAGACTATTTTATGTTATTTAAAATTTAAATAATATTTTCTTACATCATTAAATTATAGTTTAACAAAAAATTCCATGTTTTTAAATACAGAATCATCATTCACAACACAGAATCACCAAAACAATGACATGTTTTACTCATAATAATCCCTTCCTTATTTTCCTTCTGAATAAAGCAATAGATAATCTGAATAACAGATTCCAGCGAAAATTTATATTAAAAAACGTAAATTTGCATCATGAATAACGATACGATATGCGCGCTGGCTACCGCCAATGGAATAGGTGCTTTAGGCATCATCCGGGTTTCAGGAAATGAAGCTTTGTCTGTAGTTCAGAAAAGTTTTCCGGCCAAAAAACTGGAAAAACAGAAGTCCCATACCATTCATTACGGTTATTTTATGGATGAGGAGGAAGCTATTGATGAAGTAATGCTTTCAATCTTCCTGGCTCCGAAAAGTTTCACCACTGAAAATTCTGTGGAAATTGCTTTTCACGGATCTCCGCATATTGGAAAACGTATTCTTGAAACCCTGACCAAAAATGGAGCAAGAATGGCCAAAGCAGGAGAATTTACACTTCGTGCTTTTATCAACGGGAGAATTGATCTTTCTCAGGCAGAAGCTATTGCTGATGTGATTGCTTCTGAGAATGAGGCTTCCAGAAAAGTTGCCATCAACCAATTGAAAGGGGGAATCACCAACGAAATCTCTATATTAAGAACCGATCTTCTGAATTTTGTCTCCCTGATTGAACTGGAGCTGGATTTTGCTGAAGAAGATGTAGAATTCGCAGACAGAAGTGCTCTTAGCGGATTACTGGATAAGATTGAATTAAAATTAAATTCTCTTATTGAAAGTTTCCAATACGGGAACGCTATTAAAAACGGAACGGCAGTCGCCATCATCGGAAAACCAAATGCGGGAAAGTCTACTCTACTGAATTCCCTTTTAAAGGAAGAAAGAGCTATTGTAAGTAATATTGCCGGAACTACCCGAGATACCATTGAAGAGATTCTTCATATCAAAGGGCATGCCTTCCGTTTGATTGACACAGCAGGATTACGTGATACAGTAGATGAAATTGAAGCCATCGGTGTAAAAAAAGCCAAAGAAAAGGTAGAAAATGCCAATATCCTTGTTTATCTGGCTGATGCTGCTACTGAAGATTTTTCAGAGGATATTGAAATGATCCAATCTCTGTTGAGAGAAGATCTGAAACTGATCATTTGTGCTACAAAAATTGATGAAGTCACCCCTACAAAATACGAAACAGTAGAAACGATCTTCAGAAATGCGATCTCTAATGAGTTTGATTTTATTAAAATCTCAGCGGTTGAAAATCAAAATATTCAGGATCTTAAAAATGAATTATCATCTTATGTAGAGCAATTAAAAGCATCAGAAAATAATGTGGTCATAACCAATCAACGTCACTACGAGGCTTTACAAAAGTCTTTACAGGCTGTAGATAAAGTAAAAGAAGCTATTTCTTTCCAGATTTCCACAGAATTGCTGGCTTATGAATTGAGAAACGCTTTAGAACATCTTGGCGAAATCTCCGGAGAGGTTACCAATGATGAGGTGCTTGGGAATATTTTTTCTAAGTTTTGTATAGGCAAATAAGTACGACAAATAAAACAAACTAAAACAAACCAAACGATTGATTATTAGCTTTTTACAAAAAAAATTGATTTTGTAGGAGTTTTTCAAAGTTTGGTTAGTTTTGTTCAGTTTTGTCCCCCAGTTGTCCCTCAAACCAATAATATTTTATTTTTTTTAACCCGGGAGAGTTAGTGTCACTTAAGGTAATTTATTGTACCTAATTGTACTTAAATGTACCATAATGGACCTTAAGCCAAATTATCTCTTCCACAAATAAAATATTATGAAAATCAAGAAGATTTGCGAACATTGTGGACTAGAATTTATTGCCCAAACAACAGTAACCAGATACTGTTGCAAAACCTGTAATTCCAGAGCTTACAAGATTAATGTTAGGGAACTTAGAGAAAAATTGACTGAAGCAACTCAGGAAGTTTCCAAACCTCAATCAAAACCTAAAGAAGATCCTAGCTCTTATTTTGCACTCAAAACCCTTGATTACTTAACAGTCAAGGAAGCTTCTATTTTATTGAAATGTGATAAGAGAACAGTCTATCGAATGGTTAAAAATGGCAGTATTCCTGCAGCTAATTTATCTATCAGAAAGATTCGTCTATTAAAGAAAGATATTGATGCATTATTTGAAGTCAAGCCAAAAGTAATCCAAAATCCAACAGAAGATTTGGAAAAGATTGAATGGACACCTTTAAAGGATTGCTTCACAATGGGTCAAATTCAAAAAGAGTATAATATCTCTCCGACTTCCTTAAAAAATCTTATAGAAAGACATAATATCCCAAAATTTCAGAAGGGCAAATTTGTATATGTACCAAGAGTTAAAATTGAGCATATTTTAAAGAGGATTGAGTTGGGTATCTATTCAGGATAACACCAATTTATTTGGCATTCTGACGCCAAATTTCCCCTAAGAGAGCCATAAAATCTGGCTTACACTATCAATTTTTAATATTACTCAAAAATCCAAAATTATGTCAAAAGTAACATTAAGGAAAAAACCTATATCAAAAGGCAGACAATCTTTATTTCTGGACATATGGCCTCCCATTTATAATCCAGAAACAGGAAAAATGGAACGAAAACACTATCTAAAATTATATATCTATAATCGTCCCAAAAACGAAACTGAAAGGAAGTTCAATAAAGAAACTTTAGCTCTAGGAGAATATGTAAGAGCTCAAAGGCATATAGAATTACAAAGCAAGAGGTTTGATTTTATTTCTGAAGAAAAGATGAAATCAAACTTTATTGAATTCTTTGAAGCAGAAGCTAAAAAAAGGAACAACTGTTATAACTGGGTAATGTCTGTTAGATATTTTAAGACTTTTGTAGGGCCCGAAATTCCATTTAATGAGTTGAATGAAACTCTATGTGAGGAATATGCAGATCATTTGTTAACATGCCCCGCATTGGGCCGCAGAAAAACCATAAAAAAGAATACTGCTGTAGCTTATTTTGGCAGATTTAAGCTAACATTAAAAGAGGCTTTTAAAAAACGCTTTTTACCGACAGATCTAGGTTCAATAATTGACAGTATTGCACCGCAGGAAACCCATCGTCCATTTTTATTCATGGAGGAACTAGAAAAAATGGCAAATGCCGAGTGTCGAAATCCAATAGTGAAAAAGGCTGGACTTTTCTCTGCTATGACCGGTTTCCGATATTCAGATGTTGAAAAGCTTTTATGGAGTGAAATTCATGGAACAGAAGGCAATTATTATATAGTATATAATCAGGAAAAAACAGAAAATGCCGAATATCATCCAGTATCCGATCAAACTATAAAATTGTTAGGTCCACGAGGAAAGTCTGATTCAAAAGTATTTGAAGGGTTAAATTATCATAACACAGTAGCAGAGTTGAAAAAGTGGTTGGCAAATGCGGGTATAGAAAAACATTTCACCTTCCATGGTTTTAGACATACCTTTGCGACCTTACAAATTGCAGCTGGCACATCAATATATACAGTTTCAAAACTATTAGGTCATAAAGATATCAAAACAACGGAGATATATGCTAAGATAGTTGACAGTTTAAAGAAAGAAGCCTCTGAAAAAATTAAAATCAATTTGTTTGATATAGGTAAGAACATCGCGAATATCGATCAGATTGATCCTCCAACAGATAATATTAATATCTAATAATTTTCAGATTTAATTAAATATTTAGTAGCCTTAAACACCTTTAAAAGACAAATTACGACAGATAAAGTCAATATTAAGCATTCTTTTCACTGTCTTCCTACCTTGAAAAAAAAAGTATGGAATATACATTTGATCAAATACCAAATATTCTTAAAAGAATTGAAGAAAGATTGGACAGTTTAGAAGAAATTCTATTGGATCGTATCCAAAATGAAATGCCGGAACTTGACTTTGTTGATGCAAAAGAAGCTTGCAAAATTTTAAAATTATCATTACCAACATTATATTCTAAAGTGTGTCTACGCGAAGTACCGTTCTACAAAAAAGGAAATAGACTGCATTTTTCTAAAACTGAATTATTAGAATGGATTCAAGGAGGAAAAGAAAAATCCTTACATGAATTAAGTAGTGATGGGAATCATATTTTAAAAAGAGTAACCAAAAAAAGATGGCCCTAGAAACCTTAGCAGAATTCAAAACCTTCCAATCATAAATTTGGAAGGTTTTTATTTACAATAGTTTGATCCTTTTAAGGGTTTTTCAAGTCACCTTGATATTTCTTCAATACTATGTCCCCTACTTGTACAAAATATGTTAATTAATTTATGTTTTATTAAACGGTAAGAGAATATCACACTACGAATATTTGCTAAACACACTCAAATATTAAACAGCAAATAATTACACCTTACATTAATTTAAATTGCTTTTGAATCAAATTATGAACGAATAAAATATTTCAATAAAAATTGAAGAATGTAATAAGGTTATTAGCAAAATAATATATAATTAATTGATAGATTAAATAATTCGCCACAAAGGGAAAAATATTATATTTTTAAGATTGCTGATATCACTGGACCTGATAATGAGAACCTTTCTAATATTTTTACCATGACAAAATCAATTTATGATACTATAGTAAAACGTATTGAAATTCAAGAATGCAAGATTACACTAACCAAGGAAAAAGTTATTAATGAAGCCTATCAAATGGCGACCTTTCTCCAAGAAATATTAAATGAGACAAAAGCTATTGTTTCAAATAAGGGTTTCATTGATAAGGAACAGGAGATCAATTTTTTTAAATACGTAAAACCACAACTTCTCGGAAAGCTTATTTACTATAACAAGATTTATAGGATTGAAACATCTTGTCCTGCGAAGGCTGGTGAACTTTATAAGATATATTTCGAAAAAGAACTTGAAAAATTAAACAAAGAATTTCAAGAGCATTTTGTAGATTCAGATTTTTACCGATATATAAAATCAGGTCGTAAGGATCTTGATGAAAAATATTTTGCTTTAGGAAATATTGATATTATAGAAGGTCTAAATAGTTTTGTTTTTGAAATCGATCCGAATTTTTCAACATACTATGACTACAAAGTCGCTCATATTACCGCAGATGAACTATTATATACTTATATAAGAAATAGGCTGAGCCCAGAGAATGAATATGAATCACCATCGCTAACATATACCAATTACGATGATATGTTCTGGACCGATTCTAAGAACGCTCTAATAGAGCTGATATATGCACTTTACGCTGCCAGGTCTTTATCCAATGGTCGATTGGCAATATCAAAAATCAGTACCATCATTGAAACACTTTTCCAGATAGAGCTGGGCGATTTCCACCATGCTTTCCACCGAATGAAAGTCAGATCAGGAAGCAAGACAGCTTTTCTTGATCATCTTAAAGTAAGTTTAGAAGAATACATGAACAGAAATCTTTAAGATAATTAGATTGAGACAGCCAACAGGTTGTCTTTTTTTTACCAAGTTATGCCAAGATATGCCAAGTAGATCCAACAAACCAACAACATTGAAATCCTTCATTCATAAAAATTACAGTATCTGAAAATTAAAAATGACAAAAAAATATTTTCACTTTCCCTTGGCAGTACTTGATTAAACTTGGGTTACTGGACTATTTTACTCTAAGAAATTTGTCTGTGAACAAAAATTTTAAACAGATGAATATTGACAGATTAGAATTTATTGCTTGGATGGAAAGAATCATGGATCGATTCGATTTGATTTCCGAAAGCGTAAGAGAAATGAAGAAAACTAACAATGCAATTGATGGAGAAGAATTGCTAGACAATCAGGATTTGCTTCAAATGCTAAAAATTAGTAATCGTTCATTACAGAGATACAGGTCTGATGGTAAATTACTCTATTACACTATTAGTGGTAAGCTTTATTACAAATTATCAGATGTCCACCAATTTATTCGTGATAGTTTTAACACTCCCACTAAGCGTAAGAGGAAATTGAAAGCCGAATAATACCTTAAAATTCCAACTTAGTTATTGCTATTGATTTATAAAATACCTTGATCTGAGATTTACAAAAATTTAGAGTTATGAGTACTAATCAATCCAAAAATCAGAAATCTGATCAAGCAAATGATCTAACAGATACGTTGCTTGTCCATGATACAGAAACCAATAAAATTCTCGCGGTTAAAGGAATAAAGAAAAAGTCCGGCAAAAAACCTGGTGAAAAAGATGAGCTTGAAACGGTTGATCCAACTAAAAGAAAAGAAAATTCTTTTTTGAAACTCAACAAAAATGAAGATATGCTTTCCAATTTTTTAAAGAATTTTTTTAGTCAGATCGGCAATCCCACACGCTTCAATTTTTTTAAAGTTCCTATTGAAACTGCTGTCATGATAGCAAAAAAAATGCAGCAATTTATTGATACAGCAAAACTTGAAGGTAAAGAGCTCCTAGAAGGACTTAAGGATATTTTGAGTAAAAACAATAATAAAAATACTATGGCACAACAACAAAACAAAACGGAAAATAGTAATGGTAATCACTATTCCATTGAAAAAATCGACTGGAAAAGCTTAGAAAATCTTGGGTACAGCCGCGAGGAATTTGAGAAATTTAATCTTTTGGACTCTCTGTTAAAAGGTTTTAAAACAAATGATATGCTAACAGTATCGTTAAAGGTTGGAAATCAAGAAATTGAAACCCAAGCTAAGTTATGGCTTGAACAGGGAAAGGATGGTCTAGCAGTATTTAACATGCTTCCCAAAAAAAATGAAATTGAATTAGATAAGAAATTTCAAGGACATGAATTTACCGAAGAGGATAAAACCAACCTATTAGAAAGAGGAAATATGGGAAGAGCTGTAGAACTAATTACAGATAATAATACGAAGGCTTTCCATGTGATAACGCTAGATAAGGATACAAATCAATTAGTTTCTTTTCCGGTTGAAAAGATGCGTATTGATGATATTATCAAAGGAGTGACCCTTACTCCCGATCAAAAAAATCTTTTATTGGAAGGTAAGCCTGTATATCTTGAAGGGATGCTTTCTAAAAGAGATACTTTATTTAATGGTGAAATCCAATTTAATGCTTTCAAAGGTCATATTGAATTTCAATTTGATAAAGGAAATTCCAAAATTCAAAAACAGGATAACTCTCAAAACCAATCTGCAGAAATACCAAAAACTTTTAGAAGGAAAGAATTTACTTTCGACCAGTATAATAAACTTAGCAAGGGTGAAACAGTATATATCACCGATTTTAAGGATGGTGCTGGGAAGGAATATCCGGGATATGTATGGCTAAATAAAGAAAAAGGAGAATTGGATTTTAATTTTAAAAACCCCAATAAACTTAAACAAAATGCAACCACAGCTGAAACTCATAAAACCCAGGTCGCTGTTAATTCCGATGGGAAAACAAATGAAGCTACTAAAAATATCAAGCGGCCATTAAAATCAGGTCAAAGTACGCCTGCTAATAAAAGGCAGCAGAACACGCAAAAAGAAACCAACAATGCGCCTAAAAAAAGAGGTCGAAGAGTATCCTAAAATAAATTAATATGAAAGCAGTAATAGCAGAAAAACCAAGCGTTGCGCGAGAAATTGCAGCACTATTGGGAGCAACAGAAAAAAATGAAGGTTTTTTAAAAGGTAATGGTTATATCGTTACCTGGGCAATAGGTCATTTAATTTCTTTGGGAATGCCTTCGGAATACGGTATTACCGGATTTCAAAAAGACAATTTACCAATATTGCCAGATCCATTCTTACTTACTGTAAGAAAAGTCAAAAAAGAAAAAGGATATCTTGACGATCCTGGTGCTGTTAGGCAATTAAAAATAATAGAAATTATTTTTGAACAATGTGACAGTATAATTGTTGCAACTGACGCTGGTAGAGAAGGTGAACTTATATTTAGATATATCTATAATTATTTGAATTGTAAAAAACCTTTTGAACGACTATGGATTAGCTCGTTAACAGAAAAAGCTATTGACCAAGGTTTTGCCAATCTAAAGCCAGGAACCGATTTCGATGGTTTATTTTTTGCCGCCCAAGCCAGAAGTCGTGCGGATTGGCTTGTAGGGATAAATTCAACTCAGGCATTATCTTTACAAGCTGGAAATGGAATTTATTCTTTAGGAAGAGTGCAAACCCCAACTTTGAGCTTGATTTGTAAGAGGTACATTGACAATAAAAATTTTAAAATTGAAACCTATTGGCAATTGGAGCTCAAATATTTAAAAGATGGATTCAATTTCTCCAGTATATCGAAGGAAAAATGGGATGATAAAGAAAAAGCAACCGAAATTTTAAAATCGATTGAGCGTTTAGGAAGTTCTATTGTTAATTCAGTCGATAAACGTAATTCAAACGAACAGCCACCTCTACTATTCGATTTAACTTCTTTACAAAAAGAAGCTAATAAGAAATTAGACCTTACTGCCGAAGAGACATTATCAATTGCACAAAGCTTATATGAGCAGAAATTCATTACATATCCCCGAACAGGCAGTAAATATATATCAAATGACATTTGGCCGGAGATCCCAGATTTAGTCAGAGCTTTGGAGAACCGTGCTGGTTATAAAGAACGGATAAACAATGTAAAATGGGGCCGATTCAATAAAAGAATTGTAAATGACCTTAAAGTTACAGATCATCATGCATTATTGATAACAGATAAAATTCCTTCAGCCCTATCGAGTAAGGAAAATGCCATCTATGATATGATTGCTATTAGGCTCATTGAATCAATATGCTACCAGTGTACAAAAGAAATTACGGAAGTTAAGCTGGAATCACTGCACTTTGAATTTATTCTGAAAGGAGCCCGTGTGATTGATCCGGGATGGAGATCTATACAAAACCTCTTTAAAAATGAAGACAATGATGAAGAGGTAATATTGAATATACCAACATTAAAAGAGGGTGATTCACTCAGCATTAATGAGGCAAATATTTTAGAAAAAAAGACCCGTCCGCCAGTTCTTTACACTGAGGCAGGTCTCCTATCGGCAATGGAAAATGCGGGGAGGCAAATTGAAAATGAAGAAGAGCGTAAATCGCTTAATAATATTGGGATTGGAACGCCAGCCACTCGCGCAGCTATCATTGAAGTTCTGTTTGATCGAAATTATATTGTCCGGGAGAAAAAAAATCTAGTTCCAACTAAAAAGGGAATTCAGGTTTATGAACTCGTAAAAGAAAAGAAAATAGCCGATGTCGCTATGACTGCGCAATGGGAGCTTGCTCTTCAAAAGATAGAAAATAATGAGTTAAATGCTAATCTATTTCAAAATGAAATGGAATCCTATGCTAAAGAGATTACCAAAGAACTTCTATCTACTGAGTTTGTACCAAATACATTGCAATTAAAATGTCCAAAATGCAAAATTCATAATTTAATCTTTAATGAACATGTAGTAAAATGTCCGGATAAGAACTGTGAATGGATTCAATTTAAGAAGGTCTGTGAGGTTGCCCTAAGTGATAAGGAAATGGAAAACTTAATTACCAAAAAAAGGACATCACTTTTGAAAGGCATGAAAAGTAGGTCAGGAAATAAGTTTGATGCATACATTATACTTGACGAAAATGGTAAAACTTCATTTGAATTTGATAAAAAAAAGAAAAAAAATAAGTGATTAATAAGAATGGCGGTTCCAAAGACCGTCATTTTTGTTATTATTCTAGAATTATTACAATATGAATTTTTGCTTTGTATAAAGGAAAGTTATGGTATTTTTCTAGAATCGTAACACCATTATGTTGCATCATGTTGTTCTCTCCCTCTACATTTGTTTGAATTATTTCTCACGACAGTTTGAAATTTATATCGAAAAAAAATGGTAATAGCCTTTAAATTTCAACTGTGAGAAATGAAAAAGCTAAAAAACCATTGTCATGCAAAAAAAGAGAATTTTTACGGAGGTAGTAGTTGTATTATTGGTCATTTTGTTCCTCTATACTGCTGTAAGCAAATTTGTGGATTTTAAGGGGTTTACTTATGATTTAAATAATCAACCGTTTCCGAATAGCTTAACACCATTGTTAAGGTGGTTAATACCAATAACTGAAATTTCAATTGTTATTGCTCTATTATTTGAAAAAGCCAGATTGATAGGTTTATATGCATCATTGGTTTTGATGAGTTTATTTACAATTTATACAGCGCTAGTTCTGTTTCATGTTTTTGAGTATGTGCCGTGCTCATGTGGAGGTGTCATAAAAAATCTAACATGGCCCCAGCATTTAATTTTTAACCTTTTTTTCGTTGTAATCACTTCACTCGCTATTCGAGTAAACAAGAAAAATTCGTCTAATCATTTACTTTATAACCAGTTACAATAATTTAGATCAGTATAAATGAATTAAAATTATTGGGTCCAAAATAAGGGGAAGCTGAAAACCTTCAAACCAGAGTAAGCAACAAATCAAAAACTTTTTATTATGAAAAATTTTAAATTATTATTAGGTGCGGCAGTAGTATTTGCCGTTGGGAGTGCTTTTACAGCAAGTAACAAAGCTGCAGGTGAGTATGTATTAAATGGAGATACTTGGGAATTAAAAGATGGCGGTCGATGTGAGTCGGAACCAAGTGAAATTTGTGATTACACAAAAGTCGGTTCAGCTACCACACCTCAATATCCAAATCAGTATCAAAATCCAGCAAATTTTACTGCTCATACAACAAATGCAAGATATGAGCCCTAGTATTGGCTTACTTTTTCATTAAAAACGGATTGATTTTTCAATCCGTTTATTTTATAAGTAACAACATCTGAAAACTATAATTATGAGAAACTTTAAAATATTATTAATTATGGCAATATTTTTTTCCGTAGGTAGTGCCTTTACCAGAGGAAATAAAACTGTTGCTGGTGAATACGTATTTAATGGAAGTATTTTTTACCTAAAGGGTGACGGAATCTGTATCGCTGAAACTTCAACAGTTTGTGATTATACAAAAATCGGTAATGCAACAACTACTCTTTATCCGAATCCTAATCAAAATCCAGCGAATTTTACTCCTTATAGAGTAAATTCCAAATATGAAGAGTAAAACTCAAATAAATAAACAACGGATTGCCAAATCAATTCGTTGTTTATTATAAATTTTTCTCAATTAATTTAATTAAGTCATTTTTATCTTTCTCGTTATAAGGCTTAATGACCGAAGTCGTGATTACTTTACTATCCTTACCAATCATTATTAACGTGGGGTAACCTTTTATTTTATAATGCTTTATAATAGGATGATCTATACCTTTCCCTTCTGTAAACAGATCTACACTATGTTTGTTGGTATAAATTTCTTGTATAACGCTCTTCCGCCAAATAGATAAACGTTCATCCGTACTAATACTTATAAATATTACGTTTTTGTTATTTTTAAAATATTCCGCAACTGGTTTTAAATTCTTCGCCATTATAGCACAGCTGCTACAACCTGTAAACCAAAAATCCAATAAGATAACCTTCCCTCTAAATTCATTAAGTGTCCTAAAATTACCATAAAAGTCAGGTAAATTAAATGCAAATCCTTTGCTTCCTTTTGTATTTGTATGATTTAAAGAACTTAACAATTTTCTACTTTCTGGATCAGAAACGTTTTTCATTGCATAGCTTATCAGATTTGAAATATTTGGCAATTCTGCAAAATTTGTAATTAAATATTGTGTTATTAATTTATCTCGCAATATTCCTTGATGATTTTCAGAAAACAATTCCAATTCGGTCTTTTTTAAAGAAGGATCTTTTCGTAATGATACGGCTTCAGCGAATCCGCCCTTTCTTAGATTTCCTTTACATAAATAAGTTAAGTATGTATGAGAAAAAGCTAAAACTGAATCAGGTATTTTTGAAAAATTGGGGACATTTCTATTTAAATATATATTTACTAAAGAATCTTGAATTTCCTTCTTTTGGATTGGATCGACATTTGTAACAAAACTATTAAATGCTATATTAAGACTATTCCAAATTCTGTTTTCTACATCGCCATACAAATTTGCTAACAATAGATTATAAACATACACCGATAATCGATCTTTATACCACTTCAGGACCTCTTCACTACACTTTGCCGCAGAATATTGACGTTTTTGAAAAGCCTTATTATCAGGAATGTAATTTGTGTAATATAAAGAATCAAAAATGAGTTCTCCCTTATTTACGTTGTACTTTAAATGTGTTCTCTGCCAAGGAAATACTTTATTGATATTGTCCATTTCATATCTACATTGATATTTTTCGGAACCTCTGCCTCTAAATTGTATTTGCGCATGTTCAACAAAAATCTGGATACTATCACCGGGTTCTACTAAATAATTTATCAGAAAATATTGTTTTTTTCCTGAGAAAGATAAATAGAATATTTTATCGTCTTTTTCAGGATTTATTTCAAAATGATTATTTAATAAAGAATCAGAAATTTTGACTTTCTCTAGTGCAGATAAAGACATTCCATTATGTTGATATTCTATCATAACAGTGTCTTTTGTCATTGTAGGATAGATAATATCTATATATATAGTTCTACTTTTATTTTGGGCTGATGATAAAATCACACAAAAAAAAGCAATTGTAAAAAAAATAATTTTTTCCATGTGTTAACGTATATTCTGTTCAATATTTGATTTTAAAATTTCTAATGGAGGTATTGGAAATACATACCTTGGATCATTTGGGGGCAAACTATATAATTCCCCATTGATCGTTCTTGTTAATGTTTGTGCAAATCTGCTATCTGTGTTAAACCTTCTTAGATCCTCCCATCTTGTATTAGATGTAAATGGGAGTTCTTTTCTTCTTTCTGAAAGTATAAATTTCAAAGCATCCTTTTCGTTTGTAATTGTTGGGAGCGAAAAAGTTATATTTTTATTCCACCTTTTAGTTAGAAGATCTTTTAAAGTTCCCAAACCACTATTTAAATTACCCAACCTAATTTGACATTCTGCTTTTAGAAGAAAAAGTTCATTATTAGCTAGTCCTGCAAAAACATTGTTACTTCCATTTTGATGACCAGTGAATGAGATACTTGGTATTGTCCCTCTATAAAATACCTTTTTCCTTAAATCATCTCCTAGATAAGAATTGTATAAATCAGGAGAAACAATTTGCGTTGCTCTTGACATCACAACAGAGTATGAAGTTGCAGTTGCGTAAAATATAACTTCGGGATTACCTGTTTTAAAATTTGGAAGCGAATAAGTAGTTGATGTATTTAAGGTATTATAATCTATCAATATATTGTTATAATTTAAAGCCATTTCAGCATACTTTAATGCATTCTCATAATCATCCATGAGTAAATAGCTCTTAGCCAGCAACGCTTTTATAGCAGGTATTGATGGTCTTGTTTTATAAAGAGGTGTTTCTGAGAGCAAAGATTCAGCTATTAAAAGATCATTTATTATTTGATCATAGGTCTGTTTCACTGTTGCTCGAGTAGATTTTATATTTACATCAGAATTTAATCTTAAGGGTATTCCAAGATCAGAATCTGAAGTTAAAGGATCAAATGGTTTACAGAATAGTTGCGCTAAATTATAAAAAGCATAGGCTCTATAAAATAATGCGCTTCCTTTAATATTATTCCATTGTGCCCTGTTAACATCACTTATATTTATTTTATCAATTCCTTCTAAAACAACATTTGAATATTCCACTATTTCATATGGCTTTGACCATTCCCAAATTGAGCCAGTAGTGGAACCCTCATAAATATCCTTAGCCCAAGCATACATGTTTTTTACTGCTATATCACGCATTCCGTTCCATGAAGCGTCAGTTATTAAATAATTATCTGATCCAACTAAACCCAATGAAGGATAATAGGTATTCATGATTTCAGTATTATCAAGTATTGCTTGATAATCATCTAAAGTTGTAGGTACGACATCAGATTTACTCGATTTCTTATCTAACCATTCATCCTGTTTTCTACAACTAACAAACGTTAGCGATATAAATATTATTAATGTAAATGTTTTCATTTTTCACAATTAAAAATTCGCCCGAATGCCTAATGCATAAGTACGAGGTGAAACAATATTTCCGGTATATCCTGAATAAAGGTTCTGATTATAATCTGGATCGATACCTGATTTGTTAGCTCTCCATAAAATACCTATGTTGTTTACATAGCCATATAATTGAACTGATTTCAATCCCATTGAGGAACACCATCTTTTAGAAAGATTGTATGCTAGAGAAATATCTTGAAGTCTAATATGGTCGCCTTTTTCAATAAGTACTTCTGAACTTTGATAGAAATTATTTCTATTAAGATTTGTATTATATGTAAAAGAAGGAACATTGGTCGTCAATTCATCACCAGTCGTTTGCCAACGATTACTGTAATCTGAATTTAAAGACCTTAACGTTTCAGTGTAATTCGTATTGGATGAAATTTTACGGAAATGGTAATTTAGTTTATAGATTATATTCGCTGAGACTGAGAAGTCTCCATAGGAAAATGTGTTCCTAAACGACCCCAGAGTAGTCGGCCGAGAGGAACCATGATATACTAGAATGCTATTGTCATTTTCATTAATTATTGACGCATAATCTTTTGAAACTTCACCATTTAGGTAGCCTTGCGGATCTCCGTTAGAAGGATCAAGACCTGCCCATTTATAGGAATATAAACCAAATAAAGAATTACCTTCTACTGGAAAAAGCCCACCATTGTATGCTAGTATTGAACTGTAAAGAGCAAGTTCAGCATTGGAATATTTTGTATCATATTTTTTGACCTTATCTTTTATATAATTGAATATAAAGTTTGTTGACCAGTTGAACTTACCTTTAATATTCTGGGATGTAAGATTTATTTCTAAGCCTTTTGTTTCAACCTGTGCTGAATTCGCTTTATATGTGGTAAATCCTGTCGATGGTGCCAAAATAGTATTTTGTATAAGGTCATCTCCAACTTTATCAAACCATTCAACCGTACCTGTAATTCGGTTATTAACAGAGGCAAAATCGACTGCAAAATTTAAGTTTTTGATTTTTTCCCAACGCAATTCAGGGTTTGGAGGACTTTTAATTGTAGCTATCCTTGCTCTTGTTAAAGAACTGGTAGAATATTCTGCTGTTAAATATGCAGAAGCATTATATACGTTACCATTGTAGCCATAAGTTGTTCTTAATTTTAAATAGGGCAATAATTTAAAATTGTAAAATGATTCGTTGCTTATATTCCAGGCTAATCCTGTAGACCAGAGTGGCGTAACTTTATCATTTATATTGACACCGAAAATGTTGGCGCCATCTTTTCTACCGCTTAATGAAATTATATATTTCTTATTGTATTCGTAGGAAGCATTTGCAAAATATGAGACAAAACGATTTGTAAATTCTGTAGGATCAACATCCCCATCTACCGCAGGAAGTAATCTTGTTCCATAGGCTACAGGATTTACACTATAATAGGTGTCATAATTTAAATTTGTTACGGAGATTCCAAGATTTTCATCATACCCAAAGAGATTATTAGTCCTAGAGCTATTAATTACCTGACGGACTTCTGCACCAGCTATCGCGTTTATCTGATGTTTTCCCTTAAAAATCTGATCATAGTTTAATTGCCATCGAAAGGAATTGGCTTTTGTTTCCATATCTACCTGACCTAAAATTCCACCTTTAGGAAATGGGTATTGAAATGTTTTAGAAACATTGTCATATTGTGTATAAGTGTTGATTAGATTTCTAGCATAAAAACTATTTACATTATTGAAATTCGTATTTTTCCCTGTTTCATTTTCCATTTGGTATTGAATCTGGGTTTTCAGGAAATCGGTAAATGTATAGGTTGCTCCTGCTTTTAATAAGACATTACTAAAGGTTGTTTTATTTTCGGAGAAGTCTCTTTCTTCTAATGGACGGTAAGCCCAATCTAAAAATCCAAGATCCTGCATTGATTTCTTATAGGAATCCGAATAATAATATGGAACACTTAATGCAATACCATTTTTGTCGGCTAATCTATTATATGGAAGATTGGAACTATAAGCTAACCCCAAAATACTACTACTTCGATTATAGATTATATTTGCGGAAAGTTCTAGATTTTTTATTGGTCTAAAAGTATTAGATGAGCTGAAACTTGTCCTATTATAGTCACTGTTGATTAAGGAACTTCTATTTTTGTCAACACCAAAGGTTAAGGCGTAGGTTGATTTTGGTGTTCCACCGCGGACATTTAATGCATATTGTTGGTTCAGACTTTTTTGATAAAAATACTTTTCAATTTCATCACGGACATCAACATTTTTTAATATTGCCAACTGTTCATTTGCCTCATTTTCCGTAATTGTTCCTGCTCTCAGTTTTGAGAATATTTCAACTCCTCCTGATAATGCAGGATATGTCATTGTATTGGTAATATCAGAATCATAATATCCCTGATTAAATAAGTACTTTTCTATATCCAAGTAATCCGAAGATTGGATGTAATTACGAGAATATTTTAGATTCGGCTTTTGCCCAAGCGTAAAATTTGAATTAAATTCTATACTTAGTGGTTGATCCAATTTACCCTTTTTTGTTGTTATAACTATAACTCCATTTCCTGACCTTGCTCCCCAGATTGATGCGGCAGCGGCATCTTTAAGTACGGTGATACTTTCAATATCGTTTGGATTTATATTATCAATGTTACCTTCATATGGAAAATTATCCAGAACTATTAAGGGATCGGCACTCACTTTTGTATCAATTGTGCTTGTACCTCTAATTGAAATGCCTGTTTTAGAATTTGAAGGTAAAAGACCAGTAGAACTTGAGCTTTTGCTGAATGTCAATCCACTTGTTATACCGTCCAATCTGTCTAAAATATTCGTGCTAACACGTCGGTTTAATAGTTGATTATCAATTTGAACGAATGATCCTGTAGCTCTTTCCTTTGGAATACTTTGATAACCGGTAGAAACAACATCGACAATGCCAATAGTATTATCGTTTATGTGCAAAACAATATTGTTTGCATTTCTAACAGGGATTTCTGTTGAGGTATAGCCTACAAAAGATACCTGTAGAATTTCTTCAACAAATTTGTCAGGTATCAAAAATATACCGTTCCCATCCGTTGAAAAGTCAATGTTTGTTCCCTTGATACGCAGGGAGGCGCCCGCAAGAGGCTCGCCTTTATCGTTTGTTACTTGACCTCTGATGGGGTTATCTTCTTTTTTAATTGGTCGTTTTAACTGAGTTTCTTTTCCCCTATCTATAGAAACTATAATTTTTCCTTCTATGCTATAACTAAAGGGCTGTCCGCTAAAAATTTCATCCAATACAGTTTTTAAATCCTTGTCCTTGGCTGAAATAGTGACATCTTTAGCGATTTTCATGTGCCTTTCATTTATAGAAAAAGAATATCCAGACTGTTGGTTAATTTGCCTAATAACCGTTTTAAAAGGGACATCTTTTTCTATAACAGTTATTCGCTGTGCAGTCAATTTTGTGCAAGCCAAAAAACAAATTAATATAAAAAATATCAGGTTTTTCATGACTTGTCTCTTTTTCAATTGTTTATCAATGGTTTTCAGTTTCCATTGGGGAATAGAAATCGATTTACCATTGTCGATAATGGTATTATTCATTACATTTGAGTTAGGGTTAGTAATTTGCTTTATTTAACTTTTAAAAACCCGCAGCCGTCCCGACTGGACCTCGGGACGGTATATTCTTAAGAACTACGGGCATAAACACATATGAAACGTTCTTATCTGATGTCAACCTCCTTTCCATGTATTTCAGCTGTTACACCATAAGTTTTTTCGATTACCTTTAAAACAGAGGACAGATTTTCGTTTTTGCTGATAGTTAAGTAAGCTCTTTCAGCATTTTTAAAATTTGGTGAGAATCTAAAATCAACGTCCCACCAGCGCTCGATCTCTTTAGATAGATCCAACAGTGAAATGCTTCCAGATGATATCAAACCTTGTTTCCAAGTGAGAAAATCCAAAGCATCTACTTTTTGAATAGAAAGGCTATAATTATTTATTATAGCCTGCTCATTTGGCTTCATTTTCATTGTAGATGTAGAGCCATTCGCTTTAACTTCTACACTTCCTTGGACAAGCGTTGTGAACTGTTTGTCTTCATAGGCGCGAATATTAAATCTTGTTCCGAGAACTTTAATCTGCTGAATATCTGTCTTGACGAGAAATGGATGTTTTGGATCATGACGAACTTCAAAATATGCTTCACCACTCAATCTTACTTCTCTATTTCCTGAAAACTCTACTGGATACTCTAATGAAGAACCTGAGTTTAACCAAACTTTAGTTCCGTCAGATAAAATGATATGGTATTGCCCACCACGCGGTGTTTTAAGGACGGCTGAGCTTATATCATTTAGTGAGCGCACCAGTTTACCATCAGTATAGATAAAACCTTTTTCTGAAACTTTAATTCCGTCTAGATCTTGCAGATCAACTGACTTACCGTCTGAAAAGGTGATTGAAGCTTTATTGCAACCTGGAGGAACATCATTAATCGCAGTATTGGAAAATGTTTCTTTTTCAGATCTGGATTTCTGAATATACAACAATAGACCTATATTCAAAATGACCAGAAATCCGGCAGCAACACTGATATGGCGGATAATTCTTCTTATTTTTTTCTGCTTCAGTTTTGACTCTACAATACTAAATTGAATCTCGGATTCAGTTTTATATAGTTGTTTTATCGATTCAGCGAGATAGGCCGGATTTTGTACCTTCTGAAAAAAATCTTCATTTTTTTTGTCCTCTTTAAGCCAAGAATTTAAAACAATATGTTCATCGACAGTTAATGGATCGACTTGAACGATTTTTTTTAATATTCGACCTATTTCAAAACTGATATAGATATCTTTCCTCTCCATGATTCCACTTTTAATTAGAAACGGAAAATGAGATAGGCTTCTCTAAAGAAATTAAAAAAAAATTAAAGGTAAAATAGTAAAAGGGCGATTCCAGCACTCCCAAGCCTTTTTTTAATGATAGATATTGCTCGTGATTTTTGATTATTCACCGTGCTGATGCTAATTCCAAGATCCTCTGCGATTTCTTTGGCGCTTTTATCTTCATCTAAAAACTGCCTCATAATAATTCTACATTTTTCGGGCAATAAATCTATTTCTGCTCCGAGTTGGCTAATAAGCTCTGAATCAATAATATGTTTTAAGATATTTTCTTCCGATTCATTAAAATTTTGAATATATTTTTCAAATCGGTTTGAGCGGACTTTTTCTTTGGCTATCCTATCAAAACATGCATTTTTTGTGGAGATATAGAGGAAAGCTTTAATATTTTCAAAGGAACTGAAGGAAGTTCTTTTTTCATAGAGCTTAACAAATATATCCTGAACAATTTCCTCGGCTTCTGAATAAGTATCCGGATATAAAAATTTGTTTGCAAAATAGACTATCGCCTTATGAAATTTTTGAAAGATTTGATGAAAAGCATAATGATCGCCATTTCGCAACCCCTGCAAAAGTAATTCATTGGCCATATTTTCATCTTTCCTCATCATTTAGGTGGCTATAATATATAAAATTAGCTATTATTTCCATTATTTAAAAATTATAATTGCTAAGCTATCAAACTAACCCCTAGAACTTACGGACTATAATAATTCTCATAAAGTCATTTCTATAACTGGATCGTCATCTAATTTTAAAGCTTTTCTTCTCTGTTTAATAAAATCAGCAGGCGTTAATTTATTAATTTTTAAAAATTTCTTATTAAAGTTGTCTCGTGAACCGATACCACATTCCTCCGTTAAGGTTTCAAGAGTATATGATAAGTACTTTTTATCATTATAAAGTTTCTCCGTTATATATGTTATTTTTAATCTGGTTAGGTAATCCGGAAAATGCAGTCCTTTATATTGTTTAATAACATACGTTAGATATTTAGAATTTGTATCAAATTGTTTTGCAAGAATTACAGATGTCAAACCTTTTGCAAGAAAGCCATTATTTTGCTCAAACTTTTCCAATTTTTTAAGAATGTCATCAATAGTATGTGGTGCAACATAGGGATTAGCAGACTTATTAACCTTTGGTGGATTATCATTTGTTGATTCTGCATTTTTATTCAAAATTTTTTGTTCAAGGGCATTATAATTTTTTATTAAAAGATCCTGCTGTCGTTTATGCCTTATTATCATAAGCAATAAGATAAAAAGACAACCGGCAATAATTAATACCGTGTAGGTCTTTCCTTCGGATATCTTCTTTTCTAAACAAAGTTTAGTTTCCAGCAGCATCGGAGTATCATATTCTTTGTGGATCTTAGATGTTAAATATCTAAAATCTTTATTTAACACCTTGTCTGCTTTTATTAGTTGCGTTGTGTAGAAGTATTGTTTTTGAAGATTATTTTCACTTTTATAATAGTTTATTAATGATTCATAATTGTTTCTCACTTCAGGCAATATAAAATGATGTTTTTGGAATACGGAATCAACCATTTTAAAATATGTGATCGCAAAATCATCTTTCCCTTTTGCAAGATATGCTTTACCTATATAAGAATAACAAACTGTTACCCAGGCAAAATCATTTACAGCTGAAATGGATTTTATGGATGAATTTATTGATGAAATAGCTTGATCATATTGCTTGTCTCTGAACTGCTGAATTCCTTTTTCTTTTAAAAAATACCCATATTCCTGCATATATTCTTTGCTGGATGCGCTTTGATAAAGCCCTTCGGAAACTATGGAATCTGCCTTTTTGAATTGCCCAAGATTCCGATAGCAAACCGCCATCTGATGCATTGAGTTAAAGTATCCTCTAAAATTATTATATAATAAGTTTGGATGCAGTGACTTTTGGGTTTCTGTTTTAAAAAATTTACATGTGGTTTTAAATTGTTCTAATGCCTGGTCATAATTGCCGGTATAGCTATTAACAACGCCCATTAGGTAAACCAATCTGTTTTTATAAAATTCATCTTTGATATCTTTAGAAAACTTAAAGGCTTTCAGATATTCATCTAATGCTAGATCGTATTTTTTAAACTGGAAATAATAAACAACGCCTTTTTCAAGATAGGCTGCGCTTATTTTTTCATTGTCTCCTGTTCGTTTAGACGCATAAATTGTGCTGTCAGCAAACTTTAGTTTTTGATATGGTGAAGGCGAATATAAAATTCCATCTAAATACCCCTGTACCAACTGTTGATAGTTTCTTTCTTTTTTAGCCTTAGCAATGTACTGATGTATAAACTTCAAAGCATGTGGGTCGTTTTCGGAGAGACCTTCATAATTTTTCCGCAGAAAATAATATTCACTGAACTCATTAGCATCTTGTGCTTTCACGGACAACGCAAAAAAAATTGAAAAAAATACTAAATATAGTTTAAGGGAGGCTCTCATGGTTGGTGACTTTCATATAAAATTATAAAAATTCACCCATATATGACCTTTTAATGATTAAACATTAAAATTAGCGATAAATTAAGTCAACACCCAGAAACATAAATATTTACGATTGTACATTTTCTAGAATAAGTACACAAATCTTTTAGAAGCGTATCATACAATGGTTTTCAGGCCGAGAAAAGTCCTATAATTTCGATGTCAGAATTCTATTAAACCCCCGGGGATAAATCTTCTAAATATTATGACTATGAAAAAGATTATCTCAATTATTTCTACAATAATTACAATTTTAGCGGGAATTGTTTTTATGCATTCATGTAGACAGCAGGATGATGACCAAGCTTTAGACCAGGACTTTAAGATTGAAAAATCTGGAAGTAAACTAAGCAACAGAAATGCGGATAGTCTGCAGCAAGCATCGAATACAGATGAATTTGGTGTTGGCGAATTTGAATACAAAGATCCACCTCCTAAAAATGGTGGTCAGTGGAAAATTAATAAATAATCCGACTGTTTGTGTATATGCAGTGCGCAATGCATATATAACGAACAGATCTTTTGAGAAATTAAATAGTCATATAAAAAAGCTCAGAAATAGATTGGTACAGAGACAAATTTATCCTTAGAAAGCCAGTCTATGCCATATTTTAATGGCGTTTACATTACTTTTTTAAGTTTATCCATTATGAATAATAAAAATTTTATTGTATGGATATTTTACTTAAAAACCTCTCGTATTTTAGATCAAACCTTCAAGAATTATTACATACCAACTTTCCTGAAAAAGCTTACGATTCCAAATTTATTTCTCAACGTTCCAACTGGGCTTTCAAAGCTTATGAAGGTGCAATCCAGGGGGAGAATTCCGAGGAAGAAGCTGAAAGAATAGCAAATTCTATTCTTTTTGAAGATCTTTATTTTTCCAAGTTCAATACGATCTTTCAAGTTATCACTTACGAATTTGACACCTTTTTTATGGATGAAGAGATAAGACCATTTTCCCTTAAAATGCTGACTGTCTGCGGGGACTTATTTGAGAAATATGATCTAACGGACGATTTTGCATATAGTACTGACTATGATTATCTTTATAACGATATCAAAGTTTTTATTAGTGAATGGATTAAAATAAACTTTAATTTATAATCTCTAATAAAAAACATCCTACATCAGCTTATTGAAAATCCAAAGAACTGCTACATACTACTTGATAGCAGTTTTTTTTATTTTTTTTGTCAGAAACATAACTGATAATGCCAAATTATTCCTTAAAATTCCTTCAAAGGCCAATTTATTAAACGGGCGCAGAATCCCAATAATTTCACTTGCAAATTTAATTTTCAGATATGCAAGGAGATGATGATTTAAGAGGATTAGCAAAAATTATTGCTTTTATGAGGGCAGTAAGTATCGTTCTGGTACTTATGCATTTTTATTGGTTTTGTTATAGTGCATTTGCAGATAAGGGCTGGAACATAGAGGTGGTCAACCGAATATTAAGCAACTTCCAAAGGACAGCAGGATTATTTTCACATACTCTTTATACAAAGGCTTTTGCATTCCTACTTCTTGCTTTAAGCTGTTTGGGAACGAAAGGAGTAAAAAATGAAAAAATTACCTGGACAAAAATTAATACCGTTTTATTAGTAGGATTTGTATTTTATTTTCTTAACACATCATTACTATTACTTTCTCCCGAAATAGGCTTCTTTCTATACATTCTTACGACAAGTATTGGATACATTTCATTGATGGTTGGCGGGATTTGGTTAAGTCGATTATTGAAAAATAATCTCATGGATGATGTTTTTAATAATGAAAATGAAAGTTTTCAGCAAGAAACAAAATTAATGAAGAATGAATACTCCATTAATCTTCCAACTAAATTTTATTACAAAGGGAAATGGAATGACGGCTGGATAAATATAGTAAATCCTTTTCGCGCAACAATCGTTTTAGGAACACCCGGATCTGGAAAATCATACGCTGTGGTTAATAACTACATAAAGCAACATATTGAAAAGGGTTTCAGCATGTATATTTACGACTTTAAGTTCGATGATCTTTCTACAATTGCTTATAACCATTTGTTAAAACATTCAGGGAATTATAAAGTTAAACCTAAATTTTATGTAATTAATTTTGATGATCCTCGCCGTAGTCACCGATGCAATCCCCTTAATCCAAGTTTTATGTCCGATATTTCGGATGCTTATGAGGCAGCTTACACGATTATGCTCAATCTCAATCGTAGCTGGATCCAAAAACAAGGCGATTTTTTTGTGGAGTCACCAATTATTTTATTGGCCGCAATTATATGGTATCTTAAAATTTATGATAATGGTAGATATTGTACTTTTCCTCATGCTATAGAACTTCTTAACAAAAAATATGCAGATGTTTTTACAATATTGACCTCGTATCCAGCATTAGAAAACTACTTATCTCCCTTTATGGATGCTTGGGAAGGCGGAGCCCAGGACCAACTGCAAGGACAAATTGCTTCCGCGAAGATTCCTTTATCAAGAATGATCAGCCCGCAACTATACTGGGTTATGACTGGTGATGACTTTTCGTTGGACATAAATAATCCGATGGACCCGAAGATTTTATGTGTAGGTAATAATCCGGACAGGCAAAACATCTATTCAGCTGCGCTGGGTCTCTATAATTCGAGGATTGTAAAGCTGATCAATAAGAAAGGACAGCTGAAAAGTTCGGTAATTATTGATGAACTACCTACCATTTATTTTAGGGGACTTGATAATCTCATTGCTACAGCAAGAAGTAATAGAGTGTCCGTTTGTCTGGGTTTTCAGGACTATTCACAGCTAATCAGGGATTATGGAGATAAAGAAGCTAAAGTCATCCAAAATACAGTGGGTAATATATTTAGCGGACAAGTTGTAGGGGAAACCGCTAAAAACTTATCAGAGCGTTTTGGTAAAGTGCTCCAAAAAAGACAAAGTATGACCATCAACCGAAATGATAAATCAACGTCTATTTCTACCCAGTTGGATAGCCTGATCCCAGCGTCAAAAATATCAACTTTAACCCAAGGGCTATTTGTTGGAGCCGTAGCAGATAATTTTGATGAACGCATTGAACAAAAAATATTTCACGCTGAAATAGTAGTTGATAACGAAAAAGTTGCTAATGAACTAAAAGCCTTTAAAAAAATTCCGCAAATTCTGTCTTTTGAAGATGAAAATGGTATAGATAATATGCAGGAAATAATACAGGGGAATTACAAAAAGATCAAAGTCGATATTAACGGAATTATTGAACAGGAATTAGATCGCATAAGCAATGATCCATCATTATCTCATTTGATAAAAAAGGATTCTTAAGATATTAAAGAGTTGATATAACAAAGATTAATTTTATTTTTTTCTTAGAAAATCAAAATTATTTCATTACTTAGTAAAATATTGGATTTTCTTTTCTATAAGAAATTTGTTATACTAACTGGCCAATAATTATGAACACTTATTTAGTATCACTGGTCGAAAGTACGTTTAAGGACGCTATTGGAGAGTTGGCAAAACTTCCCTGGGTCTCTCCTGCATTTCACACTAATCAAATTGATGTGATTCAGCTACAGTTGAATAAGCTCATGGATTATTATATTGAATTCTTTCAAAAAACAGGATTTCTGCCTAAAGAATTGGATATAGCAAAAAAATCTTGCGTTATTGAAAAAAGAATAAAAGACTTCAAGAAGGTAAAAGATGATGAAACTTTATTGGGTTTATCGTTTGTCATCGAAGAAATCGAAGATAATGTTAAAAACCGTATTGTTCCCATTCATACCCAATATCGTAAGCCCGAAAATTTAGCATTATTGACAGGAATTGCAGCTACTGATTCTTATGGCAAAACTATTACATTTTTGCTTCATGAATTTGAAATACCGAGGATTCTAATTGCTATAATTGCCCAGGATCTTGATTATATTGAAAGGCTTCTTGACTTGTACGATGCAAAGCTAGCACGTTCTTTAAAGGACTTTGTAACCTCATTTAATCGGAATTATAAGAAGTTCCAAAAAGACTGTAAGATTTATCTTGAAGATACCTTTTACCAATTTTATATAAAATTGAAGATGATTGGGGCTAATCTCGATATCCTTTTTTCAGATATGACAATGAAAGAGGTTGCCTATAATAATCAATTCGGAGACTATTTAAACCTATATAGATTATTTAATCAACATTATAAAATATCTCTGGATGAAATACCTAGATTCAAACAAATATTATATTATCGATAATAATATTCCTATTAGTGGGAATTTATTATAATAAAAAAGCATTTTTTTGAAATACATTAGCTCATTCTAGATATTTTTTTTCACAAAAGGTTTTGGAAATTTGATTATAAATAATCATTAAACCGATTGTGATGAAAAAGTATCTTGGAAAAGACTATGCAAGTATTGTAGCTTATTTTATAGCACTGCTTTTTGTATATGCAGCTATGAGTAAACTATTGGATTTTGAAAATTTCCAGGTTCAACTCGCGCAATCCCCACTGTTGAGTGCCTATGCAGGATTTATTTCCTATGCCGTAATTATAGTTGAATTTGCGTTGGCAGTTTATGTCTGTGTTCCAGATTATCAATTACTTGCATTATATGGCTCTTTGGGTTTAATGACAGCTTTTACTATCTATATATATCTGATAATAAATTATAGTGATTTTGTTCCGTGTTCATGCGGCGGAATATTAGAAAAATTAGGGTGGACTGAACACCTGATTTTTAATATCGTGGTCGTGCTACTAATTTTTACAGCAATTCTTTACAGGGAAAGAAAACAGAATCCACAAAATCGACTGATCTTACCCCTATCCAAATCTATTGCCATAAGTATTGTCAGTTGTGGAATTGTTGTATGCTTATTTTTAAGTTCCGAACACATTATTAAGCAGGAGAATAATTTTACAAGGCGATTTGTACCGCATCCACTTGTTAAAGAACAGATTTATGACCTGGGAGTAAATTCTTACTACTTTGCTGGGTTGGAGGATGGAAATATCTATTTGGGAAATACAACTGCACCGCTTTTCATAACAAAAATTGACACTGCACTAAGAGGAATGTCAGATATAAAGGTAAAATTGGACAATAAAAATCATGCATTCCGAAACTTAAAGTTAACAATCCGCAAACCATATTTTTATATGTATGATGGTTCTGTACCAGTAATTTATCAAGGGAAGCTGGAGGACTCATTAGCAAAAACAATAAGCTTTGGTGATGCATATTTTAATCAGCTTGCCATACTTGATTCAATGCGATTTGCCATTAGAACTCAGCGGAGGTCTGATAAACGGTATATTCTAGCTTCACTAGATTTAGATAAAAATAAAAAACTGGATTTGCAACCGGATATTTTAGAAAAACAGATTGACGGAATTTTTGATGTCGATGGAATTTTGAGTTCTGATAGTCAGAGCGGAAAACTGGTCTACACCTATGTCTATCGCAACCAATACATTGTGATGGATAACAATTTGAAGATATTGAATCGTTTAAATACCATTGATACAACAAGCCGTGCAAAAATTTCTGTAGTACGTTTATCCAATGGCAATAATAAAATGAGTGCTCCGCCTTTTAGCGTAAATAAAGGTTCACTGGTTTCGGGTAATTTATTATTTAATCAATCCAACCTGAAAGGCAAACATGAGCCCGCAAAATCCTGGAAAACATCTTCCATAATTGATGTATACAGCACTGATCAACAGCAATATATTGGTAGTTTTTACATTCGACACAAAAACAATATACCAATGTCTGCAATGATCGTTCAGGACAACAACCTTTTCGTCCTCATTGGAAATGAACTGGTTCGTTATAAAATCAGGGATGGTGCTTTTGACATGAATTCAAAACGAAACAGGCCACTCAGGGAGCAGCCTGTTGATAAGGAACCCAAAAAAGGGATTGCCGAAAACCTTGAAAAGATTAGGCATAAACCAATAAACACTTAATATGAAAAAGATATTATTGCCAGCACTTATTGTAGCAATGGGTGCAGGAGCTGCTTTCGCTACCAATATGGCAAGTAAAGCCTCTAAAGTAATTCCGACCTATCGTATTGACGAGAACGACAAATGTGTTCAGGTACAACAGGATTGTAATGCCACAACTGGATTTGTTTGTACTTGGGATGGAGACGGTATTTCGCAATTACATCAGTTTATGGATAGTGAAACACAATGTTCAGTCGAACTATTCAGAACTACACCGTAACTTCGGAGAGAAGGCGTTTAAAAAAGCGCCTTCTTTTTTATTTGCCTATTGATCCATGGAACTTCTTTTTGATCTTTCAGAAAGTAGTCGAACCATTCCAAAATTCTCCTATCCCTGTCTATTTCTTCTGATGTGTGATGAAGAAAATCGTGATCTCCTTTTGGATAAAAGAGGGCAATAACCTGTTTCTGATAACGCCTTAAACCAATATAAAATTCCATTATTTGCCCCAATGGTACATTTTCATCTTTCTTTCCTGCCCATAATAAAATAGGGGCATTGACATTTTCAACGTTTAGAACGGGACTATTCAATAAATAGCGTTGTTTATCTTCTGCTACTGAGTTTGCCATTTTGAACTGCTCAGTTTCATAATAAAAATAATACGGTTTAACATACTGATAGCTATAAGAATAATAACTGCTGATCAAATCACTTAAACCTGCTCCTGAAACATATGTCTTAAAGCGATGCGAGTGGGTAGCGATGAAATTGGTTTCATAACCACCATAGGAATGTCCTATAAGCGCAATTCTGTCCTGATCAATTAGAGGGTTTTTCATTACAGTATCCAGCGCATTGTTCACGCATTCCAGCGCAGATATGCCGGGTCCATCCTTGCCTTGTTCGATATCAGGAAGATAAACAAAATAACCTCGTTCCAATAAAGTCCTGATCTGGAATCCTACAGGTGATACATTATTTGGAGAAAGATAATCATTGCTTAAAGTGCGTTGTACCTGATAGATATGGACTACCATCGGGTATTTTTTCTTTGCATCATATTCTACTGGATAATATAAAATGCCCTTTAGATTCTTACCTACGGCATTGAAATTATAGATTTCTTGTTTGACCCTTTGTGCTTCAACATCCTTAATTCCGGCATTGAACAGTTTATTTTTATGTCCATTGACATAGGAATACAATGTAGGTGGATGGTTGAAATTTCTTTCCAACGTATAAAAGGTTGTCATATTTCTGTTGAAAAGTAGATGATCAGAGTCAATCCTGTTTTCCGTTTCCGGTACAACCTCTTTCCATTTTCCCTTGCGGTACATATTGTAAGAAGTTTTATTTGAATAATTATCATATACTTCCAGCAATATGGAATCTTCCGGTAAAAATGAATTTAATGTACTTTCACCAAATTCGTTAGTTTGATTTTTAATTTTGACTTTATTTCCTTTTGCAATGCCCAAAGCGATCAACTTCTTTCTATTGATGTCATATTTCCAGAGGTCGTCACTGCTTTCAAAATAAATTTGCTTGCTGTTTGCCGTAAAAACAGGTTTTTCAAGACCAATTTGTTTTATTAGGGCTTCTTTCTTGCCCGAAGCACTGAACAAAGACCAATTTTTACCATCATTGCTCGCTAGGAACAACCTGCCATCCTTGGAACAAAAAAACCTATTTCCCACAAAGTCGGGTCTCCAACCTTTTGTTAAAGTATGTATTTGTTTTAAGCTACCGATTGCAGTTAAACTTTCTGTTGCTTTATCAAATATGTAGGCATCATTGATATCTGGCGTAAACGTAATAAAATTGTAATCTTTTCTAGGTAGATAGGTCAGAAAATATCGATCATTATTTAAAGATTCAAGTACATGGTTCTCCTGAATTTTTAATGACTGCAGTTTATTCGTTATCGTATCCCATATCCAGTATTCGTTATTTACGTACATTCTTTTATGTAGGTTGACAAATGGATCATTGCCATACCAAATGTCAACCAAGGAAGACTGCTCTTCGGAGCATCTTACTCTAGAATTGATGAGAAAGTACTTTCCATCCTGAATTTCCGTCAAACTTACTTCTGATTTGGTTGGAACCTCTAATTGAATTACCTTTTTATAGTCATGTTCTGAATCGAGTATAGTCAATTGATTATGTCCTTTCTGAACCTGAACTTCTGTAATGATAAGCTGTTTGCCAAATTGCGTAAGTTCGATCTTTGTAATTCGATTTTCTGTCGAGTACACAACCTTCTGTTTTGTACCTGCAGTTTCAAGGATCTTGGTTTTTCCTTCATGCTGCTTTACAATATATAGTTTACTTTTTGAGTCTGTTACCAGAAGACCATCAATGTCTGCTATTTCCAGCAGCTGATTTCCTGTAAGATCATAAAAACGAAGTCGCTTATCTTTTGAGTAAATAGCATATTTATCTAAGTTGACCAGCCGATAAAAATTGTTGATATTATTATACTGGTATAATTTACCAGTCTTAAGGTTCACAAACTGTACTTGATCGGCTTTTCTTCCAAAAACTCCTTCTTCCTTAAGAAACTCCAAAATTCCCGTCGATATAATCTTATGTACTGTCTTGTCCTTTGTGCTTACAACATAAGCCGAATCACCACCGAGTTTATATTGCTTATTGATTCCTATCCATGTTCCTTCAGGTGAAATCTTGGGAACCCCACCCAATGTTGCAAATTTTGCCTTCCATTGGGTTAAGGTATCCCCCTGCTGTTGAGCAGGTATAAAAATGAAACCGTTAAAAACTATGGATAACAGTAAATATTTGATCTTAATAGCCATTATTCTGAGGTTTGAGATTTAGATTGAGTAGAATTTCATTTTGGGGGATTGGCCAAAGTTTATGAAAATCCTTCCAGTTAGGCTTTGCAGTTGACAATAAATTGAGTTTATCCATTCTCTTCAGATCAAGAAACCTATGTCCTGTTTCAGTAAAGAATTCACGTCTATCTTCCAAAAGGATTTCATTAAGGAGATCTGCTTGGCTTAAGTTGCTTAATGCCGCTAAACCTGCCCTTTGTCTTATCGCATTTAAATAAATAAGCCCTTCTGTGAGTTTACTCTGCTGAGCCAAAGATTCTGACAATAAAAGATAAGCTTCTTCCACCCTGAATATGATAGAATACTCATTAGCATTTGTATTATCGCGATTTTTGTATTTTTCAGCTCTATACCATATTGATCCATTATAGGATACTGACGCCACCCACTGCTGTTTTCTTAGGTCATTAGAGTTGAAGGAGTTTACAAGATTCATACTCAAAGCATAAGAACTAGGCTTTGCATTTGAGAAATAGTATAAGGTAGCCTGTTTCAGTGAAGCATTATTAATAGGTTTTAATTGCCAAAGAATGTGTTTACCTGACTTTTGAAATACTTTTGTTATATCGGTTTCTATTTGATAAAGCGAAGATTGGGTAATTTCTTTTAACAATTGCTCTGCTTGATTCCAATTTTTCTGTGCCATATAGATCTTTGCCAGTAGAAGCCTTGCCGTCATTTTATTGGCATATATCCGTTCAGCATTTCGATAGTCATCCTGCAATAGTGTCATGACCTGTTGAAGATCATCTATCATTTTTTTCAATGCATCATTTGAAGGTGTTTTATTTAGGATCTGATTTATTGTGTAATCTGTTGTTTGAGGATATGGAATATCCCCCCAAAGTTGGTTCAAATAAAAAAACATTAACGTTCTAATAAATAAAGCTTCTCCCTTCAAATACCTTTTGTCAGACAGTGAAATCCCGGTAGATTTATCAACACCTTCAATAATAGCATTAGCTGTATAAATATGTTTAAAAGATGAAACCCAGATATTGTATACAGTTTGATTCGTGTCAGTTTGTTGGTTTAGATAAAGTTCCCTAGTTGAAGTAATCGTTGTACTGAATTCATCCAGTTCATCCGTATAAACGCCTAGGGCGGCATCAAGATTCACACCTGAAATCGGGGAATTTGACATTACATCGGCATATAAAGCAGATAACGCAGCGTTGGCTGTTTGAAGATCCTGAAATACTTCGTTGCTGGCAATCTGATTATTCGGTAGATCAACGTCAATCAATTTTTCGCACGAAATCGAAAAATACAATGAGAAAGATGCGAAAATGCATGTATATAAATATTTAAAATTTTTCATGAGATTAGAAATTAAAAATTTAACTGTAGTCCGAAAGAGTATGTTCTTAAGGGAGGAAGAAAACCTGAGATTATTGCCTCTGGATCGACACCAAAGAATTTAGTCCATGTTATTAAATTCTGGCCCTGAAAGTAAATTTTAGCACTTTTAAAAGGACTTGAAGACATCGGTATATTATAACCAAATTCTAGGTTTTTTAATCTTACAAAGGATGCATCTGAAACAGCAGCTGTACTTCCTTTAAATAGGTTATGACTTAGCAAATTTTTTGATGCACTATAGGGCATATATGTTCCGTTAGGATTCTCGGCAGACCAGACATCCAGTACTTCCACAGGTTGGTTAACCATTGTACCCGGAAGAGGCATAATTGAATTTTGGTTATAGTTTTTCTTTTTGACGAATTGGAATAAAAAAGATAAATCCAAATTTTTATATCGAATACTGTTATTTATACCACCAAAAAATTTAATTTGAAGATCTTCAATAACCTGACGGTCATCTGGCGACGATATTTTACCGTCTCCATTAAAATCAGTGAACTGATAAAGTCCTGTCTGCGGATTAATACCTTCCAATTGATATAGCTTAACAATCTGCGTTGAAGAGCCAATGGAATATTGACTTGCATAAGGTGAACCGGCAAGACCTGGAAATGATAACAGTTTATTTTTCGGGAATGTTATATTAAGATTAGTTTCCCAATTAAAGTTCTTAGTTGAAATTGGCCTTGCATTTATTTCAAATTCCAGTCCGGTATTCTGCACTGTGGCGTCCAGATTTGCTGTCACACTTGGAAATCCAGTGACGGCAGAAAGTTGGTAGCCAACCAATTGATTTGAAGATCTATTACGATAATATGCTAAATTAGTAGTAATACGGTTCTCAAAAAAGCCTAGTTCAATAGCAGTTTCAAACTTTCTTGTTTTTTCCCAACTGTAGTTGGGATTAAATAGTCTGGCAGGTAAAAGTCCAGTAATTCCATTGTATATTAATGTTGAGGAAACAGTATAATTGTCCAAAAATTGAAAATCCCCGATATTATCACTTCCTGTCGAACCATAGCTACCGCGAATCTTTCCAAAAGATAGCCATTTAGAATCTTTTAGAAATTCCTCTTTTGAGAATAACCATGCAATTCCAAGAGCTCCAAAATTTGCAAATCTGTTATTTGGTCCAAAACGACTACTACCATCACGTCGTCCAGTAACATTCAGTATATAACGATTTTTATATTGATAATTTAACCTACCAAATAATGCGGCATATCTGTATTCAGTAGATGATTGGTCACCCATTCTTATCGTTTTTGCCGCGGAAACATTTGTAATAAACTGATTGCTTTCAAATCCTATTCCTGTAATTTCATCAGTATTCCTTACATTTCTCTGAAAACTTCCCCCTATCAAAAAATCAAATTTATGGTTCCCCCAATTTTTTGTCCAGTTTAATTGAGGTTCAATGATGAAAGAAAAAATATCCTGATCTTTTTTTCTTGATTGGGAAGTAGCGCTGGAAGCACCGCTTGCAAGGGATGGATTATTGACCGTATTGGGAAGTAGAGATAATTCATTTATTGCAGTGTAATTTAAACCTGCATTAATCTTAAATTTCATATCCGAATAAAGTTTGTAATCAACGTTTATATTAGTTTGAAAGAGCTTGGTATCGTTACTATAAGTGGCATTAAAGGCCGCTAAAGGATTGTTAAAAGTATTTCCGGCCCAATTTAAACTTCCATCTTCATTATAGAGCAGAGGTGATACAGGTGGTAGCGTATAACTACTGCCAGTAATATCAGTTCTAACAACATTGTTTTTCTGATTGGTAAACATATTGGATAAACTGAGCTGAAAGCGGTTATCCTTTGAACGATGGGACAGATTAGAATTAAAAGTATTACTGAGATATTTATAACCCTGTCCAAAAGGAGTTGTCTGCTCGTTGTGTCCGAGGCTGACTAAAAAACTGGTTGTTTCACTACCTCCGCTCAATGAAAGTTGGGTGTTACTATAGGTCGCTTTGTTTCCGATCAATGTTTTTTGCCAATCTATTTCATTGTTTCCCCAAGCTCCATTAAGATCATAGGCTGTTGCAGGATAGTTTACAACTCCGTCATTATGGTAAGCTGTACGGCGCATGTTTAGGTATTGATCCCTGTTCAATAATTTGAGGTTCGAAATAGCCTCACTTATACCGTAATTGGTTGTAAGACGTACGTTTAACCGACCTGATTTACCTTTTTTAGTGGTTATTAAAATAACTCCATTTGCTCCTCTGGAACCGTAGATTGCAGTCGCATCAGCATCTTTTAATACTTCGATGCTCTCGATATCATTGGGATTTATACTATTTAATGGATCAATTTTGCCGGAAGGCATCACTGTAGCACCTATTTGCGTGTTTTCAGCTGTTATTTCACTTAAAGGTACACCATCAACGACATAGAGTGGTAGATTACCGTCTATGGAGGAATTCATACTTGTTCTTAAACTATTCTGTCCCCGGATCTGTATTGTAAATCCTCCACCGGGAATACCAGAATTTTGCGTAATATTAACTCCTGACATGCGCCCCTGTAAAGAGGATAATACATTAGTTACAGGTTGATTTTCGATATCTTTTGCAGTAACCTTTGCAATACTTCCTGTTCTGTTCTTTTCGGTGACTTTATAGTATCCGGCATTTAAAGTGATTTCTTCAATTTTGGTTTCTTTACCCGAAAAAGACTCGGATTTTAATGTGTCAACAGGTAAACTTTGATCTTGTGGAGCTATTTGACTAATTGCTTTGATTTTCTTTTCGCGAATGACAACCGTGTTATTAAAAATGGTTGTTTCAAAGGGTAATTCCTTGAATAACTTCGCAAGGCAATCCATTAAAAGTTCGTTATTGCATTTTGTACCTGGTACTTTGTAATTTATAAATGACTTCTTCTTGTAAGAAAAGCGACGTATTTTATTTTCCTTCAAAAAAAGCTCAATAGCATCTACTGCAGGTAGTGATTCCGCTTCATAATTTACCCTCATGGTAGAGAGGTTTTCTTGGGCATAGAGGCCCTGCCATCCGATCAAAAAGAACACGGCGGCTTTGTACAAAATTTTCATATTTTTGTAAAGTATTTTAAATTAATATCTAACCGAGATTTTAGTTGAATACAGGACCGACGGGGCCAACCGTCGGTCATTTCCTTATCCAACATTTTAAATTTTACTGGGTCATGTGTAGTCATTGAGCGAGGGCATAATTAAAGCCCATAGTTTTTCACTCCAATTGAAATGTTTTATCATTAATTTGTTTTATGTTGAAATCCAGCTGGAAAGCAATTATTTCAAGAAGGGATTTAGCGGTAGAATTAGTGGAAGAAATCGTAATCTTAACCTCCTTATCTTTATCAGGAACTATTATTTTTACATTATAAGTTTCCTCTATGATTTGGGCTACTTTAATTAGGGAGCAATCGTTAAAGGACAAACTAGATTTAAGATGAGATTCAGTTGATCTTGATGTGGCAGATATTCTTGCGACTTGTGCAGTTCCCAAATTTGAAAACGTTTCTTTTGGCTTTAGTTCAAATGATTCATTAGGCTTTTCAGATCTATAGACCAATACCTTACCTTCATACAGATCCACGCTGAAAGTTTTTTCATTTTGGTAAATCTTAAAAACTGTTCCCAATACTTTAGTCTCATAATTTCTACCATGAACTATAAAAGGATGTTCTTTTGATTTAGAAATTTTAAAGATTGCGTCTCCATCCAGTGTAACTTCACGTGTATCGGAAGGAAATGACTTTTCAACGGTCAGCTTCGCTCCTTTTTGTAATACTACTTCTGATTTGTCGGGCAGTAAGATCTTACGGGAATCAGAAACAGCCATATAGACATCTGGCCTAATCAAAAAATTATAGCCAAAAACGCAACCGCTAAAGATCACTACTGCAGCAATGCCGCCGTACATTATAGTTTTACGCTTCCTCTTTTGCTTTTCTTTACGACGAATAGCGATTAAAGCATTTGTCCATACTTTATTATCTTCTTCCTCTGTGAGATAGGGAACATTGTCTTTCATAAAAAGAGCCTTTTATATGTATAGGAGAAAAGAGGAAAAAACCACATGGTTTTTATGGGAAATTAACTTATTTTATGATACTTTAACATCATTTAGTAATTTTCACTTTGCTTTTCAGGTAGATCATAGATTGTGAGATATGCTCTTCAACCGTTCTTTTGGAGATCTTAAAATTAGCGGCAATTTTCTCTTGCGTAACTCCATCTATTTTATTCATTTTGAAAATTTTTCTGCGAAGCGGAGGAAAAAGCTCTTCAATCGCTGTTTCGATTTCTGAGAGATTTTCCTCTTTATTTTGTGCAATGACTAAATCTTCATGCGAAGGATCAGATAAATGTATGGGTAGATCGCTAGTTTTATCGATTTTTGCGTTCCTATAAAAATGTGCTATTTCTTGTTGGCAGGTTTTTATGACGATGCTTTCAATATTGGTAGAGTCCAGTTTAGACCGATATTCCCATATATGGATAATGACATTCTGAAAGACATCCAAAACATCGTCCCTATTACTGATCTTTTTATAAATGAGAGAAAATATTAGCGGATTAAATTTATGAAGAAGCTTATGATATTGTTGTTCTTCAATTCTGATATGTCGGTTAAGAGACCACATTGTGCTAATAGCAAAATTAGTAATTTTTTAATAGATAATTAAATTTGTCGAAATATTTTTTAATTATACTGGAAAAATATGCCACAACATCAGTATTATTCATAATTATTTTTTCAACAATAAAACACAATTACCAATTGGAATATTTATTTCTAAAAAATCAATATATTAGCAGTCGGAATATTTAATAGAATATTAAGATATAAACGAGCGTAAGCTATCGAAAATTTAATCTAAGAAAACCGCTAATTTTCAAAAACAGATGCAATTCGATAGACTTACGCCTGTGCCTACTATTGGCATGGGCTAAGTCTTTTCGGCATCTGGGTTCTTAGCGGTACCTCTTAGACGATTGGCTTCAGTACCATGCCTTTCTTTGTTTATCCCCAATAAATATGTAAGAAAGATAATTAAACTTCCCAAAGTTTAAAATGCGACAGGTTCTGACGTTTTCTAGTTATAATTTCGCTCCATATATTTTTTGAATGAGAATTTAAAAGTAAAATTCCGTGAAAATACCTAGAGCCGAAAAACATAAATAGAATTAAATTGCAAATCCCTCCGACAAAAAGCACAGTTTTACCGATGAGATATATTATTTTACTATTTTTTAATGTCAGTTCCATTTGTCTCGCACAAATACCCAAGTTTCCTGAAATGCCCCAGCAGAATAATCTATTTAGGGTGCAGGAGACCCAAACGACCAATCCTGGTTGTTATAATCATTCTCGAATTAATTCCCATGCCGATCCTCGGATAAATCAACAAGCAGATCAAGAGCAGATTAATAAGGAGGTTGAACGTCAGATTGCTGACCTAAGGGCCGAATCCTTCGCTAAAAACTTTAAACTTGCTTCATTAGCAAATCAAAAAGGTACCTCCGCATATTATGCAGCGTATGAAAATCTGTCACAACTTGATCCCGAAAGCTATTCCATAGCTGATGCTGTCTTTATAGTTGAAAACGCCTATTACGATAACAATAAAAACTTCCATGAATCTTACCAAAATTAAATCCAAAAAGCAACGAACATTTTAAGAAATGATCTAAAGAAAAACCGTGTGGAAGATTCTGACAACGTTTCCAAGAATCTATCAATTTTTAGGTATTTCGCTGAGGACAGTAAACAGGGTGGCAAAGTAGTTCATAAGGCAATGAAATACGATTTTGATGATTATATGGGCGCCAAAGATTATTCAAAAATGTTTGTATCCAAACTGATGAAAACCAATTCTGGTCAGTGTCACTCAATGCCGTTACTATATCTAATATTGGCAGAGCAAATTGGAGCGGATGCATATTTGGTAATGTCGCCGAATCACTCCTATATCAGATTTAAAAATGATGATGGAGAAGTACTGAGTATTGAATTGACCAATGGAATGTTTTCTGCCAATTCCTTTGTACTCAATTCAGGATATATTAAAGCAGAGGCATTAAAGAATAAGATATACATGCAAAACTTAAATAAACGAGAAGTTTTATCGCAGACATACGTGGATTTGGCAAGTGGCTATATTCATAAATTTGGCTATGATGAATTTGTTTCGAAAGTTCTTGATAAGGCTTTGCTTTTAAATCCGCAGAATATCAATGCGACTTTATGGAAAAGCAATACGGATCAAGTGCGTTTTATGCAGTCTTGCGCAAGATTTGGAATTGATCCTCAGATTAAGGAGCAGCTGCAAAATATCCGTAATTACCCACCATTGGAAGACCAATTTCGTCAAATAAATTTGAGCTTTGACTATATTGATCAATCGGGTTTTACCCAGATGCCACTAGATCAATATGAAAAATGGCTCGGCTCATTAAGGAGTACGGAGAACAAACAAAAAAGTGATGAAATTGCCGAAAGGATCAAAATTATTAATGCCCAAAAGCAGAAAGAAGCCAAAAATAAACCTAAACCTATCACAACTAAAAAAGAATCCCCTAAGATCTACAAAATTCCAAAGGAATTTTTATAACAGATAATCAAAAAACAAATAAATTATGAGAAAGATTTTATTTTTTGTTTTCCTGCTTCTCGTGAGTTATTCGCAAGGACAGTTAAAACAAAAGAAAAAAACCATTAAACAGAAAGAATGGGTAAATCCGGTTAATCTATCTAAAGAAGAGCGTTCCCGCCCGTATATGTTGGAAGTTCTCAAAACCAGAGATAGTTTAAGTCCTGCAGAAGCTGAAAGAAGAAGAAAAAATATAGAAGCAGGCAACCCTTTTAAAAAATATGGTTACTATCCGAAAGTAGCTACCCTAAGTAAGGGAAAATACCTTGAATTTCATGATCAGGACAGTATTGTTACGATAGGATCAGTAAAATTCAACGTCAAGAAAGGTGAGGTTGTTGATTTCATTGAAGTAAATCTTGAAGATCCGGACGCACAACCGATAGGAGATACTCATGGACGCTGGATGAGTCCTGACCCCCTGAGTGAAGAGTTCCCGAGTTGGAGCCCGTACAGTATGTCCTTCAATAACCCTGTAAGATTTAAAGATCCCACAGGTTTAGCGCCGGAAGATGCTACTGAATGTTGTTGGTGGCTACGTTTAATGCCGTTATTTGAAGAATCGTCAATAAAACCGAACTTAATTGAAACAGTTACCAAGACTGGTGAATTAGGAACTAAGCAAAGTGAAGCAGTAACAAAAACTCAGCAGGAACATTTCAATTTTGGCAGATATGTTGAAGAAAAACAACTTGCCGAAATGGGAAAAGAGAAAAATACCAAAACCTATGAATACACCGATCCAAAGACTGGAAAAACTGGAAAAACTATACCGGATGCGATGACAGATGAAGGAGGAACCATTGAAGTAAAACATGTAGTAAAACAATCCTTTACAAAACAGTTGAGAGGTCAACTTGAGGTGTCAAAAGCAAATGGGCAGGAAGCATTATTAAAAATTAATGAGAGCGCAGAAGTAAGTAAACCGCTTAAGAACTCTGGAATTAATATTCAAAGATACACTCCTCCTGCAAGACCCAAAATGGATAATATTAAAGTCAATCCTGCTCCTGCCCCCAAACTTATGCCTGTTGCAAAACCGAAAAACCCCTGCGCTGGCATTACAGGTTGCACATAGTTTAAAAATAATTATATTTAGAAATGACTAATATTGAAAAATTGATTGAAGCGATTAAAGAGCAAGCAGAAAAGTTTTTACTAGAAAGCGGTGAATTTGCGCCATATGCAACCTATATTAGAGCAAGTGGAAAACTAACTTACATTTCTGCATACTCGGAATCAACTGACTCGCGAGAAATGTATGATCTTTTATTAGCGGGAGCCTATGATGATTTAAAAGATGAAGATGTTCGAGTTTATGCTATTGCAATGGATGCAAAATATCAAGAAAAGGATGTTTTAGTAATTGAATTTATACTATCTCCAGAAAAGGTATATCAACAGCTCTATCCCTACCAAATAAATGATAAAAAAGTAATATTTGGTGAGAATTTATTCAAACAATCATGACAAATAATACATATCTTAAATTTAAAAACGATGAACTTGTAAAATCTAGAATTTTAGCTTGTAAATTGACTATTTCTGAGGATGATTTTAATAAAATACAGCATTGGTTTGATTTATTACTTTGTAAGCATCAGGAGCTAAGTAGTAACAGGGAAGAACAATTAGAAGCAGAAAAAGATTTACAAAACAAATTCTATGAGCTGATTTCATCAGAGATCGAAAGGAAAAGTTATAAATACATTCTCCCTAAGTTATTGTATTACAATAACGAATTCTATGGTGCATTTTTAAGATCATTATATGTAGCGAGATTAGGCGCCTTACTTGCGGATAATTTAATACCAAAACTTGTTAATGACAAAAGGATTGTCTATTCAGCAGAAGATTTTTTATTTGTTTCCTTTTATCTCAGAGAGAATAATTTTGTATCTCCCAATAGCAATTTTATAGAAGACATACTAAAAATTGAACATGTTCGTGGCATTTTTAAGCAGGCTACAAACGATATTAAATTTTCAACCTTGGAAAACATACTTCACATTATACATCAAAAAGCCTTTCACCATGATATTATCTGCTTTAAAAAGATTTTAAAATTAGTAACTGAAAGAGATGTCGCATTGATAGATTATTTGAAGAAGTTTGAAGTGATAAATAAACAGGGTTGCTATAAGATTATCAATGATATTTTAAATTTGGCTATTGCTGAAAATGCTTGGGATGATTTTGAGATCAAAGTTCAACTAATTAATTTTTTGGATACAGCTCGGGGCGCAAATCCGACCGCAAGTTGGTGCAAAAAATTTCAAGAACTTTCAGGAAATATTGATAATACAATATTTTTACAAGTTGCACATATCGTTTTGGAAAATGAAAGTTGTAAAAACTACGAGTTTGATTATGGAGCGATATGGGCCGACGATACGGCAAAACGATTTTTGAAGTCAGCGCAATGGATTAAAGACTTTTTGGGGTGAAAATTCAGCATTAAGGTACGATCAGCTTAAATAGTAGCCAGGTAATGTTCCCAAAGCATTAAGATAACAAATGGAGAATCACATAACAATTCAGGTTGATGATAAATTCATATATAATTTATACAAGGCCAACAGTACCCTATGGCATTTCGATAATTTGATCGAAAGTGGATTTACTGGGTATAATTCTATAAAGTTCAAAAATAAAAATGATGTTTTTGTTTGGTTAGAAAATATAAGAATCGAAGACGTATATTATGTAGGAACCCTAGTTGAAACGGGTCTGGCGGAAACCATACTCCGAAGTGAAGCTGTTGACTGGATGTTGATAGATAATCAACGAATGATTGGAGGTTACACCATACGCCATTATTACAATATGTTATCAGACGATGAAAGAATAAATTTCGAAATACACTGTGGATATCGTATTGATCATGGGAATGACTTCTTCAGATCAGACCGTTCAACCCCTGAAGGTGCGATAATAACGTTGGAAAATTTTTACAGTGAAAATAATATGGAAGGTATTCTATCCTGTAAGGACTTTCATCTGGAAGCGGAAAATGTGATGCAAGAACACAATATGCATTGGGATTCAAAAATCCATTCTAAAGTAGCCAGTGTGCTGAGAGTTTCTCTGTTAGAAGAATTGGAGATTAACGGTTTTCCAAATTTTGAGACCATTGAGCGCGTATTCAACCTTTTAGAAAGAAGAAAAGACCAGGAGCTCATTGAAGAAACACTTTACTATCCGGACGGATTTATATCGGTCAATAAATTTTGGGTAGGTTTAACAAAAGCTGATGGGTGGAAAGTGTTGAATCTTGTCGAATAAAAATAAATGTATGTAGCCATGAAATTAGATGAAATTATAAAAGCAATTAGAAGACATACAATCAATGATTTACTTATTGAAGACCTGAGCGAAATGGATCATGAGAAAATAATTCTTTATGCAGAATACTCAGTGGGAATTGACACAACCTATCATTTATTCAAATTTAAAAGGGGAATGAAGGAAATACTCAATGAAAATGGAATGACATATGAACGTCTTTGTTCACTAAAAGAACTTCGCTTTCTAATTGATTTTTATCTTTCAAAGTATGATCGAAAGACAGATGACATACTAGCAATTGACATTATCGACCATATTCAAAATCCAGATTTTTAAATGTACCCCATGTTGGGAACCAAACTTATGAAATACTTATATCTCTCTTTATTTATCTTTATCGCAGGTTTAATCAAAGCCCAGGAGAACCAGTTTTATAACGACGCCTACCAGACTATTGATAATATGCTGGGCGATAAGCAGAAATACAGTTTTAAAACTGCTGTGTTGAGTGTGGAAAATGCATATTATCAGGGCAAACTGGATACGGTTGAGCTTGACAGGAAAATTCGCTTTATGGCTAACTTTTGTAGAACAATTATTAAGGGCCGAGATCTTACCTACAATGAAAAAGATAAGGAGACGGTTAGCAAATATGCTGCGATTTTTTCGGTGATCTGCGAGGAAACGCCAATTTTATTAAACCAGGACACAATTCGATACAAACCATTTTCTTATGATTTTGAGGATGTCTTTGGACACAAAGAGCTCGCAAATCTGTTTGTTTCCAAACTGATAAATACACAGAAAGGAAACTGCAACTCGTTGCCCTATCTATATAAGATCCTCGCCGAAGAAATTGGTGTAAATGCTAATTTAGCCCTGGCTCCCAATCATATTTATATAAAGCATAACATTAAGTCAATAGGATGGTATAACACCGAACTTACCAGTGGTATATTCCCGCAGGATTCCTGGCTAATGGCATCGGGGTTTATCCATTTGGATGCCATTGAAAATGGTGTTTATATGAAAGCGCTTGATGATAAAGAAAGCTTAGCGTTGTGCCTGGTAGATCTTGCAATTGCATTTAATAGGTCTTTTCCGGATAATGATGGCAGCTTCGCTTTAAAATGTGCTGATCGTGCGGTACAAATATTTCCGAATCTGATAACGGCCTTGATTCTAAAAGCGGAAACGCATAAAAACCAATATTTAAAGCTTGAAAAAACTTCTTCATCTGCTGTTAAGCTACTGTCAGTAATAAATACTGAATACAGTTATATACATAAAATCGGTTATAGAAATATGCCACAAGGAATGTATTTAGAATGGTTAACCTCATTAAAAAAGGAAAGAAAGAAATATAGTGATCAGCGAGTAAATCTTTGAATTCATATGTAGCTATCAAAGTTTTCTACGTTTACGTTTACTCTTTCTTTTCATCCGGTTTTCAAAATCAATTTCCTCAAAATCTTCTCCCTGTGACCCTGGTATCATTGAGCCCGTTCCCTCAATAAAATTCTCGGTAAGATTGGTTAAAATTCCTTCATCTATGAAATCAAATAATTTATGGATCGGCAGGTCATTTTTTTGATCAATACCGTAATCATCACTGAATGGCCTTGCCCCTATCGACCAATACTCGTTAAAGAAATTTGCAGAGAGGTTCTTCCCTAACTGTGAACCGTTCCAGACAGAATGACTTTCATGGTCGATAAAAGTTACACCATAAATTCTACCTTCATCATTTCTGCGTACTACAATATTGATTCCCTGTTTTGCCAACTGTTTTTTAAATTCTGTCTCGCTATTTGTAATTGCTAGAACAGATTCACAGGTATTTTTTAAAATAGATTTTGCAGGTCTGGATTTCATGGAGGCTTTGCATTCTTCAAAATGACTGTTTAGAAATTCCATTCCCGCCTTTTTTCCGAATAATGAAGCTTTAAAAGGATTGCTCGCTTTATTACCTTTTTCATCCAACGCAAAATAAACAAGACCACTTTTAGGCTGTCCCTGAATTTCTCCTTTAACCTCTTCGGCTGTGATATTAAATAATGATAAAAGCGCGTTATACCCCCCAAGAGTCTGAAATTGGTAGTGTTGGGGTAGATATCGGACCACCGCCGAAATCTGGCTCTTGATATTTCCTTTTTTATGGTTAACAGGTCTGAAATTAAGCTCATCTTTAGTTAATTTTTCAGTTGCGGGCAATAACCCATAATCCTTTTCAATATTTCTGCAGATGGCCATCGATTTACCGTGATCGTTGTAATCGGGAATTTTCTTTCCGTCAGATTTTACGCAAGTGGTGACTATATGCATATGTGTTCTTTCAATATCTGTATGTTTAAATATAATATAAGGCTGATTTTCGAATCCCATTTTTTCCATATATTCATTTGCAATAGCAATAAGATCATCGTCCACTACTTTATCATTCGGATCAGGATTTAAAGAAATATGACGGATTGGTTTCTCTGTTTTATTGTTAGCTGTAAGATATGGATCAAAACATTTCATCAGATAACTGACCGAATAAGTTCCATCGAAACTTTCCGGCATGTTATTAAGACCAAGAATCTGCCCATTTTCACTTGCTACTTTTTGAAAATTGTAAGTAATTACTCCGTAAAGGTTTGCCCCTTTTCCAATTTTAGCGATCATTTTTCAAGGTGTTTTTTTTCAAATTCGAGTGTTAAGTCAATGATTTTTCGACAAAGTTCTGCAAGTTCAGCAGTTTGATTTTCCAATTTGAAAAGATATGCCGCGGCCTTTTTCTCTGAAAAATTGCGGTACAAAATCTTTACTATCTGGTTATAATTTACGCCTATTGATCGAAATTGGCTATATAAATTGGTTAACCTGGTATGATAATCCACTGCATTCATGTCAATTTTTACTGTCTTTATTGTTCTATCAAACATGCAAGCTGTGATAAAATGGGCCATTACTTTCATACCTGACTTCTCAAATAACGATAAGAAACGATCATTTTCCTTATCGTTCAAACTTATGGAATACCGGTGTCTTGCCGGATCAACCTTGGGCTTACGCCCAGACTTTTTGATTTGCTCTTTTTTTTGATTGTCCATTGTCAAAAATTAATGTTTTAATGAAAACCTCGACTTCGGAGAGTGTTTTTAAAGTCCCGCTAGGGCAAGTTGTTTTGAGCGGTGGAATTTATTTCGAGCTGCTCAAAAGATAACTTGCTCCTTTCCGATGAAAGGATTCCGCCAGCAATGGCGGATTGAGTAACAAAGATTAATGGATTGATTTCTTAAATCCATCAAAAGTAAATAGCGTATTACCTTCCTTCCACGAATTCAATACAAAGTAAAGGCTAGTTTTTCAAAGGCTCACCATATCAATAAGAGCCAAAAACCGCCGCTTCTGGTCAATCAATTCCAGGTAATTATAGTGCATTAAATAATACTTCTTCTTTGTGCTATCAAGCAAGATAAGCTGATTGTTTTCCGGATATCAGGCAGGCAAAAATTCATGAGGGCAAATCATCAGGCCAGTTATACAGCGAACCTGTTTTCAAGCCTGCCAGAAAACAAGGTTTCAAGATGACAGTCCGGTTAAAGTTCTGTCCCGCCCGAAAAATATCTGGGATTCAGGGATGAGGGAAGAAATGAAGGACAGATGGCTTTCCGGAAATAAATAAGATCGGCAGGATGGATAGAAAGTCTGAAGGATAGGATGAGAATCGGCAAGCATGCAGGCCTGACGGGTTCCTTTTGGGAAATCAGTCAGTCATGCTTTCCGGAAAGAGAAGAATAAATAGGGCAAGCGATCACGCGGCAGATCCGGCTTGCAGTATAGACCAAATACTACTTTATAATAATTTTTAAAAATCAAGAAAAATGGAAAAAAAGAAAAAAACATTATTTGTGGCATTCTCCAGCCAAAAGGGAGGTGTCGGTAAAAGCACTTTCACTGCGATTTTAGCGAGTACATTACATTATAGTCGAGGACTTAATGTAGCTGTTTTTGATTGCGACTATCCCCAACACAGTCTTGCCCAGATGAGGCAGAGAGACCAATCCGCAATTATGAAAAATGAGACCTTTAAAAAATTGGCTTTCCAACAATTTAAGACAATAAATAAGAAAGCTTATCCCATATTTCAATGTAAGCCTGAACTTGCATTAAAAGAGGCAGAGCAATTTTTAAAATTGTCGTCCATTCCTGTTGATATCATATTTTTTGATCTACCGGGAACAGTTAACACTCCCGGCCTTCTAAGCACTCTTGCGGGAATGAACCACATTTTTTCTCCGATAACAGCGGATCGTGTTGTGCTTGAAAGTACACTTTCTTTTACCGATGTCATGACCAATGTTTTGATTAAAAATGGAGAAACCTCGATTAAAACAATTAGACTCTTCTGGAATCAGGTAGACGGTAGGGAAAGATCTGTTCTATATAACCATTATGATAAAATAATTCATGAACTGGGATTGACATTGATGGAAACTAGAGTTACTGACAGCAAACGATTCAGAAAAGAAAGTGAATCAGAGGCAAAAACGGTTTTTAGGTCAACTCTGCTCCCACCGGATAGAAGGCTCATAAAGTCCTGTAAAATGGATTTGTTCATTGAGGAATTTCTAAAAACAATAAAAATGCAGGATAATGGATAAAAATGAGAAAAAAGCGAACCTCCCAAAAGTTGATGAAGAATATCTTATGCAAGTTATGGCTGAGGGTACACGGGATCCAAATCTGCCAGTTCAGCAAGAACCTCCCTTTGAAAATAAGCCTGCGGTGAAAGATAAACCGAGAGGAAAAAGACAGCCAGAAGGAAGCTACGGGGAACTTTTTCTTAAGAATCATTCCATGAACCGAAGAGGTGAAAAGAGTATCTATATCAGGCCGGAATATCATGAACGTTTATCAAGAATAGTACAGGTTATTGGCGAAGATAAAATCCCACTGTATGCCTATCTAGACAATATTCTGAATCACCACTTTGAACTATTTGAAAAGGCAATTACAGATGACTTCAATGATAAGTTTAAACCAATCTTCTAATTATTTCAATTTATAACAATGAATATCAAAATGAAAAAACAACAAAATAGCCAATTGAAAAAAACACTTCATATAGATGAGTATGAATGTGCTTTTTTAAAGCCGACAAGTACGGTAGCCAGATGTGGAAAATCGGTTTATATATGTTCAGATTTTCACAAAAAACTTACCCGGATCGTATATATTCTTGGGGATGGTGAAATTACGCTCACTGACTATATCCATAATGTTCTGAAGCAGCATTTTGAAAATTTCGCTGACGAGATAAACACGATCCATGCCCTGAACCAAAAACCAATATTATAACGATGGAAGTATTGATTTTAATCTTTCTTTTAACAATAATTATTCTTTTGTTGAAAGATAAATTGGTTATAAACAAAATTGCAAGAACTCAGGTCGTCGCTCCTAAGAAAGATCAGAAGGATATCATGGGCAAATCCACCTATGATGGAAGACTTACCGCGCCAAGTGTATCCACTGAAAGCCAAATAAATGAGCGAAAAGATAAAGGGGATAATTTTGAAATGAAAACCGAGGGAAAGGGTTTAGAACATCCTGTTTCAGATGGAAATTCTGATGAGACTTCCAAAGAGCAAATTGACTACGAGGAAGAAGAGGAAGAATTTAAAAACATGGGACTTCCGAAAGAGGTCAGAGGGTATGCCAAAGGGGTTTCCTTTCAAGAGCTCAATGATGCCGGGCAGGTATTGAGGAACAATGATCCGGAACCTGTTTCAGTTAAAAAGGCGGTCGCTGTAGTTCGTAAAATTGAAGGTACCGACCTGTTTTATCTTTTGGAAAATGCTATGGAGGGTTCATCCCGTAAGATCGCAGATCTTTTGAATAAGAATTTGCCAAGCGAAGAAGAACCTAAAATTTCTGAAAACAGTGATGATTTTAACATTGGGGATTTTATTTAAGATCCCCTTTGTCTTTCCATAATAACCTAAATTTAAAATATTACAACTATGGTAGGATCAAAAGATAACCCGGACTATATATTTGAGGAATATAAGGGATATATCATTGCTAGCCATAAACGGAATGTGGCTGAAAGGCATGTTGATAATTTCATCTTAATTTATAAAGAATTTGATTTCCCTCATTATGGATATGTGCTAGGTCTTGATGATAGTAAATCATCCGGAGGAAGAGTAATGTACCCAAGCAATCTTGAAGATGCAAAATTTCATATTGATAGGGAGCTTAAAGAAATAAGGAAAAAGGCCCTGGCAGTAATACCTAAAAAGTTAAAAGGGCCAAAGTTGTAGCAATAGTTATCGCAGTAATTATTAAACCAATAATTATGAATACCGAAAACCTTTCGATACCGGAGATTGAAATTCTGGGGACAATTTTCCAATTCGATATTGATAGAATTGAACTGATTGAAAAAGCTAATCCCTACAATAGAATCTACTTCAACTGCATGACTGAATATGGAACACATTACAAATTCGATTACAGTGCCAGACCAAAAAAATTATTCCTTTGTTATTTACTGTAGTGATTCAGGAAGTATTGTTATTCATCTGGTTGACATAAAATTACAATATGAAAAAACTATAGAATAATAGTTTTAATGCTAGGCTTAAGAGAGGACCAAAATTGTAAATCTGCCAAATAAATATTTATAATATTAACTTTTGGCGTCAACGTGATTTGTTGGCGCCTTTTTATTGCAATAATCCACACAAATATGCCACTCAAAGCCAAATAATTCCCAGGAATTCATCTTTATCCAATGTCATCAATTTTCGGATCATTTTTACCATAAAATAAAAAAGAAAATTATGGATAAAGAAAACAGAAAATTACCGGAGATTGAAATTGAGAAAACAATTTTTCAATTTGACATTGATAGACTGGCGCTCATTGAAAAGGATAATCCAAGCAATTCGATCAGCTTTGCCTACATGAAAGATCATGGTACACACTATTCCTTTAATTACAGCCCAATCTCTAAAAATCACGATTTTATCGTTATCAATCCCGAATTTGACGACACTGGAAAAATAATCCTTGATCCTTATTTTGAGACCAGTGTTAATGTGATGATTCCAAGGATTACAGAGATTGATCCATTGGGATTTAGCCAGAAGTACAATTGCACCAGCAAAGATATGGTTGAGAAGACTGACTTTGAATTGATGGTTAACCAGGAGGTTTACAATAAGAGAATTGATGGTCATCCCGTAAAAGTAAACATTTGCGACAATGAATATGTAGTTGATCCTGACAATGATATCTTATGGTCGATTCAGGGAAAACCGGATATTGAACTTGAAGGTTTGAGAGATTATTATAGTGACAAAAACAGAGCCTATAATATATTATATGAACCGGCAACCGGACGGGTTATTGATCTCAAAAAGGAAAGTGTCATGGACACTGAATCGGTAAGGCTTGTGGAGATTCCAGACATAAGAACCATAGACCCCATAGGTAAAAACCATGCGGCAAAATTACCGCTAAAATTTGGCCTTATATATCATGACCTAAAGCTCGAATACGAACTTGCCTATAGTCACGATGAAATTAGCCAGGTTATTCCAGCTCATAGGAATGATCAGGGCCAACTGGAATTACTGATCGAGGGGACTACATTTATTGTTGATATCAACAGATTTGAGTTCCGTGACAAGTCCAATCCAAGTAATGTAATTCCATTAAAAGAAATGCAGGACTGCGGTGATGGCTATCTGATCGAATATAATGACAAGGATATTCACTTACCTGAATTTGTTGTACTTGACCCTTCGGGCATGGCAAAAAAATATAACGTTTCCATCAAGGAAGTGGAAGCGCATGATGACTTTCATTTTATGGTTGATCAACAGGCTTTTCACAGCCGGATGCAGGGCAAGCTTCCAACTATTGAAATTGAAGGTCATACCTTTACTGTTGACATCAGGATGAATATGCTACGTTCCGCCACTGATTTCGCGTCTAAAGGGATAAATTTTGATGATATTGACCATTATTATTCGGAAGAGAAAGATGCTTATCTCATTCCGTACGATCCCAAAAAACATGAATTTCGTGAATTGGACTATGCAAATATTTCCAGCACCCCAAAAGATCTGATCGCCATTGAATTTCCATTTCAAACAAAACTTGATCCGATTGGATGGAACCGTGAAGGTGGGTGGGATCTTAAAAGTGATTTAAAATGGCTTGGCGTACAGAGCCATTTTGAAGCCAAGAAAATTCCCTGGGAAAAAACTTTTATTGTTGACGTCATCAAAGAAAACAAGGAAAAACAACAAAAAGGTCAGGATAATCAAAAGACCAATAATCAGTCAAAGAAAAGTAAAGGCCGGAAATTGTAAACATTTCAATTATATAAGATTAAAAGTGCTAGTTCTTAGGATTCAGCACTTTTTTTTGTTTCACTAAAAAGATAAAAATCCTCCCATCCTTTGACCAGAATCGTATGGTTATAAATACTCATTATTAGGTCAAAAAAGTACCCACTGACAACCTTAAAACGCCAAATAATTCCACGGATTTCCAATTTAAAAGAGTGCTTTCAATTCTGTCTCACATTTGCCATGTAAGCCTGCAGGGTGCAGGAAAAGAATAACAAAAAATTCGATTAAAACATGGAAAAACAAAGAAAAAGAATTTTGCTGACAGCATTGTTAATGATGTCAACTTTTGGCGCATTTGCCCAGGGAAACGGTCAGGGCGGTATTCAGGAAGCAACTCAAATGGTTACTTCTTATTTTGATCCTGCAACGAAATTGGTTTATGCTATCGGCGCAGTAGTCGGGCTGATTGGAGGTGTCAAGGTTTACAACAAATTTAGCTCCGGTGACCCCGATACCAGTAAGACTGCTGCCAGTTGGTTTGGAGCATGTATTTTTTTAATTGTCGCGGCTACGATCTTACGATCATTCTTCCTGTAGCCTTCAATTCAAACCTTCAAATCAACAGCTATGACGACAGCAAAAAAAATAGTTACTCCATTAACATATTATGGAGGTAAGCAAAAACTCGCAAAGGTGATAATTCCTCTTATCCCGCCACACAAGACATACGTTGAGCCTTTTGTCGGTGGCGGGGCTATATTTTGGTCAAAACCTATCACCGAAGTTGAAGTTATCAACGACTACAATAGGGAACTGATCAATTTCTACGAAATGGTCCAAAACCAGTTCGTAGAATTAGAAAAGCTGATCAGAATAAGTCTCCACAGTAGATCCTTACATAACGACGCGCTTGTAATTTATAATAACCCTCATTTATTTGACAGGTTAAAGCGTGCCTGGGCAGTTTGGGTTCTCTGCAACCAATCTTTTAGTTCAATTATCGGAGACGCCTGGGGCTATGACAAAACCAGTTCTACGAGCGCTCGAAAGATCAGCAATAAGCGCAACTCATTTTCAGAGGAATATGCGATCAGATTACAGAATGTTCAGATCGAAAATACCGACGCTCTTCGCATCATTAATTCAAGGGATCACATTTCTGCATTTCATTATTGTGATCCTCCATATTACAATTCTGACTGTGGCCATTATGACGGCTATTCGAGAGAAGATTATGCCTCACTCCTACGGTGCCTGTCCCAGATCAGCGGGAAATTTCTTCTGAGCAGTTATCCGAGCCCTGAGTTAAAGCAATACATAAAAAATCAGGGCTGGTACACTTTACAGATGCAGTCCAGTATAATGGTGGATAATGCGCATGGAAAACCGCATAAAAAGAAGATTGAAGTTTTGACGGCGAATTACGACCTGAACGCAATTCAGGGTACTATAAACTTTTAGACCATGCCGATGAAAACATTTAATATTAATAAAGGTGTGGGCCGTTCGGTTGAATTTAAAGGACTTAAAGCCCAATACCTTTTCATTTTTGCGGCAGGTCTACTGGGGGTATTGATCCTGGTCATGATCATGTACATGATTGGCCTAAACTCCTATGTATGCCTTGTGCTGGGAACTACGGGATCATCAGTTCTCATCTGGCAGACTTTCTCACTTAATGGGAAGTATGGTGAACATGGACTTATGAAAATCGCTTCAAAAAAGCGACATCCAAGGTTCATTATCAGCCAAAAGCGGATTTATCGCTTACTAAAATCCAAGTTGAATTTCAAATCAATCAAATAATGAGAAATATGGCAAAGACAAGGACTTTGGAATCAAGGTTTCCGCTACTTGCAGTTGAAGAGAACTGTATTATATCGAAAGAAGCAGACATCACTGTATGTTTCAAACTTATTCTTCCGGAAGTATTTACGGTATCATCTGCTGAATATGATGCAATGCACTCTGCCTGGAATAAAGCGATTAAAACCTTGCCCGATCATTCAATCGTGCTAAAACAGGATTGGTTCATTAAAGAGAGTTACGAACCGGATCTTTCCAAAGAAGATATAAGCTTTTTAGGGAAATCCTACCAACAGCATTTTAATGAACGCCCCTTTTTGAACCATTACTGTTATCTATTTCTGACCAAGACCAGTAAGGAACGAATGCGGATGCAATCTAATTTCTCCTCGCTTTGCAAAGGTGTCTTGATACCCAAGGAAATACGTGACAAAGAAAACATCCATAGGTTCATGGAGGCCGTGGCACAGTTTGAACGGATTTTAAATGACAGTGGATTTATATCTCTTGAAAGACTTACGAGTGAGGAAATTACTGGTACCGATAGTAATCCGGGCCTCCTTGACCAATACTTAACACTTTCCAGAGCCAAAGATGAACCTTTACAGGACATATCTCTTGGAAATGAAGAAGTGCGCATTGGTAATAAAAGGCTCTGCGTACACACCTTATCGGACACCGATGATCTTCCGGGTACGGTTTCAATAGACAGCAGGTACGAGAAACTATCAACGGACCGTAGTGACTGTTTACTGTCATTTGCTTCACCTGTTGGCTTGTTGCTGAACTGCAACCACATTTATAATCAGTACATTTTTTTGGATAATTCTGACGATAACCTCAGAAAATTTGAGAAATCCGCGCGGAACATGCATTCGTTGGCAAAGTATAGCCGTAGCAATCAGATCAATAGGGAATGGATCGAAAAGTATCTCAATGAAGCACATTCTTTTGGACTTTCTTCGATAAGGGCACATTTCAATGTGATAGCTTGGTCAGATGACCCTGCTGAGTTGAAAAGAATAAAAAATGATACCGGCAGTGCACTGGCTCTAATGGAATGCAAGCCCAGACATAACACGGTTGATGTTGCCACACTTTTTTGGGCAGCAATGCCCGGCAACTCAGGCGACTTTCCAAGTGAGGAAAGCTTCTATACGTTTATTGAACCAGCGCTCTGTTTTTTTACGGAGGAAACGAATTACCATGATTCCCCCTCTCATTTCGGGATAAAAATGGCTGATCGGCTTACAGGAAAACCAGTTCATCTGGATATATCTGATTTTCCGATGAAAAAAGGTATCATCACAAACAGAAATAAATTCATTCTTGGTCCTTCGGGTTCTGGAAAATCTTTTTTCACTAACCACATGGTTCGACAGTATTGGGAACAGGGATCGCATGTTTTATTGATCGATACAGGAAACTCATATCAGGGGTTATGTGAAATGATAAAGGGTAAGACCAAGGGGCAAGACGGCGTATATTTCACTTACACCGAAGATAATCCAATATCCTTTAACCCTTTCTATACCGACGATAACGTTTTTGATATTGAAAAACGGGAGAGCATTAAGACACTTATCCTTACACTGTGGAAGCGAGATGATGAACCTCCAAAACGTTCAGAAGAAGTTGCATTGTCGAATGCGGTAAGCGGTTACATCGAACATATTAAAAACAGCGATGTTAAACCATCCTTCAATGGATTTTACGAATATGTCAAAAACGAATACAAGCAAGTTCTCCAAGCTAAGGAAGTCCGAGAAAAAGACTTTGACCTTGCCAATTTTCTGAACGTGCTAGAGCCTTACTATAAAGGAGGAGAATATGACTATTTACTAAATTCCGAAAAGGAGCTGGATCTACTGAATAAACGGTTTATTGTTTTCGAAATTGATGCCATCAAGGATCATAAAATTCTTTTCCCCATTGTGACCATTATTATAATGGAAACTTTTATCAATAAGATGAGGCGGTTAAAGGGTATCCGGAAGCTAATTCTGATTGAAGAGGCTTGGAAAGCGATAGCAAAAGAAGGTTTCGCGGAATATATAAAATACCTCTTTAAAACGGTCAGAAAATTCTTCGGAGAAGCAATCGTCGTGACCCAAGAGGTAGATGACATCATTCATTCACCTGTGGTCAAAGAGACTATCATCAACAACTCTGATTGCAAAATTCTCCTTGATCAGCGTAAATATATGAATAAGTTCGATGACATCCAAGCGATGCTAGGTCTTACCGAAAAAGAGAAATCCCAGATACTTTCGATCAATATGAACAATGATCCTTCCCGAAAATATAAGGAAGTATGGATCGGGCTTGGGGGCACTCACTCTGCAGTCTACGCAACGGAGGTTTCAATGGCCGAATATTATGCCTATACCACGGAAGAAACCGAAAAACTGGAGGTCATGCAACTGGCTGAGGAACTCGGCGGGAATGTTGAGCACGCCATAAAACGCATTGTTCTCAAAAATACCGAAAATCAAAATAATAATTAATCTCTAAAATTTTAAAACAATGAAAAAGATCATTTTCATGGTGATGATGGCATTTACATTCGCCTTCACACCATCAGCAAAGGCGCAGTGGGTTGTCACCGATCCGACAAATCTTGCATCGGGTATTGTCAACAGCGCAAACGAGATTGTCCAGACATCCTCGACAGTTTCAAATGTAATCAAGAATTTCAACGAGGTAAAACGCGTTTATGAACAGGGCAAAGAATACTACGATAAGCTCAAAGCTGTAAATAATCTAGTAAAAGACGCGCGCAAAGTTCAGCAAACAGTTTTACTCGTTGGCGATGTATCTGAAATGTACGTTACCAATTTTGGTAAAATGATGAACGATCCCAATTTTAAACCGAATGAACTGGCAGCCATTGCAAACGGCTATTCTGCCTTGCTTAATGAGAGTACTGAGCTTTTAAAAGAATTAAAGCAGATTATCACTGCCAACGGCCTATCCCTGAATGACAAGGAAAGAATGGAAGTTATTGATAAAGTATACAAGGAAGTAAGGGAATACCATGCACTTGTAAAATACTTTACCAACAAAAATATTTCGGTGAGTATCATCCGTGCCAAAAAGAAAAACAATACCCAACGAGTTCTTGAACTCTATGGAAATCCTGATCAAAAATATTGGTAAATCATGGAATACGAGAATTTACATGAAATCTTAAGGTCGTTATACGATGAGATGATCCCACTTTCAGCTGATATGGCGGGAGTGGCTAAAGGTGTAGCCGGTTTAGGAGCGCTTTTCTATGTGGCTATAAAAGTATGGCAAGCATTAAGCCGTGCTGAACCTATCGACGTTTTTCCTTTACTCAGACCGTTCGCTTTGGGCATTTGTATCATGTTCTTTCCGACAATTGTGCTGGGATCTATCAATGCTGTTTTAAGCCCGGTTGTAAAAGGAACCCATGCCATGCTCGAAAATCAGGTTCTTGACTTGAATGCTTTACAGGAAAAGAAAGACAAACTGGAATATGAGGCAATGATCCGAAATCCTGAAAAAGCATATTTGGTTTCTGACGAAGCATTTGACAAAAAACTGGAAGAACTTGGCTGGTCGCCTGGGGACCTTGCCACCATGAGCGCTATGTATTTTGAGCGGGGAATGTTCCAATTTGGACAGAGTATTAAAGATTCTTTTAGGGAGTTTCTGGAAATATTATTCAATGCAGCGGCTTTGGTGATTGATACCATAAGAACATTTTTTCTGATAGTCCTTTCAATTCTAGGGCCAATCGCATTTGCCATTAGTGTCTGGGATGGCTTTCAGTCCACATTAAATCAGTGGTTTACGCGATATGTCAGTGTGTATTTATGGCTACCTGTTGCTGACCTGTTCAGCTCCATCCTTGCCAGGATACAGTCTCTTATTTTGGAGCGGGATATCGAGAATTTATCCGACCCTTCCTTTATACCGGATACGACCAACACCGTATATATCATCTTTATGATCATCGGGATAGTAGGGTATTTTACGGTTCCTACGGTAACTGGCTGGATCATTCAAGCCTCTGGCGCTACAAATTTCACCCGAAATATTCAGCAGGCGGCCAGTGTTGCAAGTGGTGGTGCCGGGGCCGTTGCCGGAAATATTGGCGGGCGATTACTTAAAAAATAACATACCTAAAAAATTAAAAACATGGAATTTAAAACCCTCCGAAATATAGAAAATAGCTTCCGTCAGATCAGGCTTTATGCGATAATTTTCGCCTTGTTATGCACTGGTATCGTGGGATACGCAATCTGGAAGTCATACAGTTTCGCGGAAAAGCAACGTGAAAAAATCTATGTCTTGGATCAGGGCAAATCATTGATGCTGGCGCTTTCACAGGATGCCAGCATCAACCGCCCTGTTGAGGCAAGAGAGCATGTAAGACGTTTTCACGAACTGTTTTTTACCCTGGCCCCGGACAAAAATGCTATTGAGAGCAATATGAAGCGTGCTTTTAATCTTGCCGACAAGAGCGTATTTGATTATTACAATGACCTTGCGGAAAAGGGATATTATAATCGTATCATCAGTGGAAATGTACAGCAAAGGGTCGAAGTTGACAGTGTAATCTGCAACTTCGATTCTTACCCCTATTCAGTAAAAACTTATTCCACACAATTTATCATCCGTTCAAGCAACGTGACCAAGCGTAATCTGGTCACTTCGTGTAATCTGCTAAACTCCGTTCGGTCAGATAATAACCCACAAGGCTTCAACATCGAGAAATTCGCCGTGTTGGAGAACAGGGATCTGGAAGTTGTAGAACGTTAAATCTATCATTATGAATCTAAGAACAAAAATCGAAAATCGTATCAATGATCTTGATGACTGTTGGCGCGAATTGCCCATAAAAAAGCAGCGAAAATATACTATTTATTTTTTCCTGTTGTACACCATTTTAACGCTTATTGTTGTGGTGAACGTGTGTGTGGAAACGGGAGAAGTAGATCAGGAAGTTGCCATCCGGCATATTGAGAATCCTGTCGAAAAAACAGAAAAGTCCGATCTTATCGGCAAGGACAGTGTATCAATTAACTTAAAAAATGAGAATAATGGAAAATAACGAGAATAAAAGGATCAGTATTCTAGTCGAAGAATCTGACCAGAAATCTGAAGATTTAATCAGTGGGAATGACAAATCCAAGCTGGAAAAGTTAAAAAAGCCATTGATCTATCTTCTAATGGGAATTGTTTTCCTTGTCTGTCTATATCTGATTTTCAAACCATCGGCCGATAAGGATGAGAACAAAGATTCGGGCCTCAATGGTGCTGTTCCGCAGGCAACAGAAATAGGTATGCAGTCCGATAAACAAAAAGCCTATGAGCAGGCAATGATGGACGAGAAAAACCAGCAAAAAAAGAATATGCTCACATCACTTTCCGATTATTGGAACAGTGACAGTACGATGCAGGCCGCCGATCCGAATTCAGGATTAAATGAGAATCCAACAAATAATCCATCAGGAAAGAGCTATCAGGCCGAAAGTCCTGCATTAAACTCCTATCGCAACGCGCAGGCGACTTTAGGATCATTTTATAACAGTAATGAAAATTATGAATCAAATGAACTTCGCAAAGAGATTGCAGGATTAAAAAGGCAACTTGATGAAAGGGATGCGAACCCCGCTCCTTTGACAGTTAATGACCAATTGCAGCTCATGGAAAAATCTTACCAGATGGCGTCCAAGTATCTTCCAAATAATGGTGGTGAGCAAAAAAAGTCAGACAGTACAACCAGTAGAAATATCGGAGGTCAGAAAGCATCCTTTGTTGCTTTTTCGCCTATGCGCGCCAATGTGGTATCTGCACTTTATCGTGAACCTACAGATCGGGAGTTTTTGGAAAATATTAACGGAGAAAGAAACCGTGGATTCTACACTGTGGGTGTACCCGAACAGACTACCAAAGTTAAGAATAGTATTCGGGCATGTATTCATGAAAACACAACCATTGTTGGTGATGGAACCGTGAAATTGCGGCTGCTTGAAGATTCAAAGACTCCTGATTTCACTATCCCCTCTGGTTCTATCGTTACTGCGGGAGCAAAATTCAATAATGGACGTTTAAGCCTAAAGGTTTCTTCAATAGAAGCCAGCGGAAATATTTTCCCGGTAGAGATCAACATTTATGACCTTGACGGTCAATTGGGGCTGAATGTGCCATATTCCTCCGAAATGAGTGCAATCAATGAAATTGCCGCTAACATGAGCCAGTCTTCCGGTACTTCTATCATGATGAGCAGGTCCGCAGGCCAGCAGATAGCGGGCGACCTCTCACGTGGTCTGGTTCAGGGAGTTTCGGGGTATTTTTCAAAGAAAGTAAGAACACCCAAAGTAATGTTAAAGGCCGGTCATCAAGTCTTTTTAGTTTCAAAAAAATAATACTAATTCTTAAATCAAATAGAAATGAAATCGATCATAAAAAAAATATTAATAACGATTTGTGCAATGCTTGGTTTTGTTTATTCGCATGCACAAGCAAATACAGACTCATTAAATCATAAGCTGGATTCAGAACGCGTTGAGCCTTATCACATCACTGTAACTTATAATAAAACAACGCACCTTATCTTTCCATCTGCGATCCGTTATGTTGATCTGGGAAGTGAATTTCTTACTGCGGGAAAAGCTGATGATGCGGAGAATGTATTACGGATCAAAGCAGCAGTGAAAGATTTTGAAGATGAATCCAATTTCTCAGTGATTACGGATGACGGAAAATTTTATAGCTTCAGTGTTTTTTACAGCTCTTATCCGGAGATCCTAACCTATAACCTTGATCCAAATGATAAATCCGTATCAAATTCCAGAGCCAATATACATCTGGAGGATCTGGGTTTTTCTCCTTCTGTTCCCGATCAGCTCATGGAAGCTATCTATAAGAAAAACCGGAACAATATCAGGCACATTGCTTCCAGAAGTTTTGGAATTCTCTTTAGTCTGAAAGGGATTTACATATACCAGGGGAAATATTACTTTAATACACAGATCCAGAATAAAACCAATGTTTCCTACCAGATAGATTTTATAAATTTTAAGATAGTCGATAAAAAAGTAGCAAAACGTACTGTATTTCAGGAGAAACCACTAAATATCGTACGGACTTACAGTGATATTGCCGAAGTTCCGGACAATAAAACGAGCCGTGAAGTTTATCTGCTGGATCAGTTCACACTAGATTATGATAAAATACTTGTAATTGAGCTTTTTGAAAAGAATGGTGGAAGGCATCAACGACTTGAAGTTGAAAATGAGGATCTGCTCCGCGCAATACTATTAAAGGATCTACCACTGAAAATTAAATAATAATCTTATTTAAAACGATATGAAAAAGATATTAAGCATATTCTTAATGGTTCTATTGCCATTTACGTCAATTTTGGCGCAACGATTACTACCTTATCAAAAAGGTTTACAGGTCACTGCTGGCATGTTTTCCAATGACCAGCCAAAGGACAATTATTTTGTGAATCTAGAGCTGACACAAAATCACAAAAAAGGAAACTATCATTTCTTTTCAGCAGAATATCAGCGCAGGACAACATTCTATACTGAAAACCCCATTCCGATAGAAACTTATTTATTATCGGGCGGATATAGTTTCCATGTTATAGGCTTACCAAATAAAATTGTGAATTTATATTCAGCAGTCGAGGCCAGTGGTGGTTATCAGTTGGTCAATCACAACAAACTATTGCTAGCGGATGGTTCTCAGATCAACAATGAAAGTAGTTTTGTGTACGGTGCCGGAGGTAGGCTGACCCTAGAGACATATCTGACCAATTTTATTATCCTATCCTTACAGGCCAGAGCGAAATACGTTTGGGGAACAAATTTTAATCAGTTCCGTCCTTCCGCGGGTATTGGCCTTCGTTTTAACCTTTAAATTTTATCTATATGAAAACATTCTTAGATACAAAATTCCAGTATAGCTGGTTCATTTTACTTTTGAGTATTGGCTTATTATTTTCCTGTAAAAATGATGATCTTGATATTCAGCAGAACTTCCCATTTGAAGTTGTCGTCCTTCCTGTTAACAAAGCAATTGGAGTCGGTCAGACGGAGGCAATTTCAATGAAAATCAAAAATACAGGCAGTTTTTCTGGCGTTCAATATTTCTTCCGGTATTTTCAGTATGACGGAAATGGAAATCTGATCTATGAGATTGGGAAGACAGGGAAAAAAGCCTTTTTACCCAATAAGGTATATTTTCTTTCCGATGCCAAAAGTTCGGAGATCACCTTCTATTACACCTCGCAATCCAATGTCCAGCAATCATTTGACATTTGGATACTCGATAATTTTGGAAATGAAAGACAATTGAGCTTTCAATTTAACAGTATTGATTAATTAATGTAATGGGGCAGCTTTATGATTAAAGCTGTCTCATTTATTTTTCCTCCATTAAAACTTAACGATGACGATTTCAGAATACGATTATTTGCTTACAATCGACTATCTAAAAAGAACACTTGATAAAGGTGAAAGATATTTAGCCTATGGTGATTGGATAACATTATGCACCCTTGAAGACCTGAAATCACTTCCTACTTTCCGAACTAATTATGATGCGACAGAATATTGCTTTGAAAACACCACGGATCGTGATTTTGTGGTTCAGTTATCGGTAGAATGGTTTTATAAAGCGATGCTGGAAGGCATAAAAGATCTTACCATACTTGTAAGAAAGGGAAACTTAATCGATGTGGAAATGACAGCTTTTTATTATGCTGACAAAGTAGAGAACGAACTAACAAAAATTGAAAAAAAGGAGATCAGTAATGAAAAAAATAACCCAAAAGAAAAAACTTTGGAGCATGTCGGACATTTTGAAAAAGAAAACCCAGTCTCTCAGCAAAAAGATAAACAAAACAAAAGTCTTTCAGATCAGAAAAAGAACCGGAAACCGGAACGGAAAAGAAGAAGATTCAGATTATAGATTAAATCAGGATTGCAGGATTATACGGTTGAGGAAATAGAAGTGGGGGTTGTTTCACAGTGAAACAACCCCATTTTTTCCTAGTCATATCCAATGAAGAAAAAAAAAAATTCGTATTTTTATAGAAACCAAAACACTGAATATGACACCTTTATTAGTTATGGGCATTGGCTTTTTAATTCTCGGACTGGCTTTACGTTATTGGATCAACAGACGTAAATTCTACCGTCGTGGTCCCGCAGGCGCTGAAGGCTTTTCCAGTTATGAGCGATCTGTCATTATAACCTTAGTGGAAAGATTTGGCAAATGGATAGCGTATGCTCTGATCATTTTAGGTATTGGTTTTTTATGGACAGCAAGAACTTTCAAAAAAGATCAGGAAAGACGCCAAAAGAGTATTGAAGCCTATCAGAAGTAAGCCATTTAAAAGCTAAAATTCCATATAATCCTATCCTTATATCTCCAGTCGTAGAAATACGACAATTTCTCAAAAATGTGGTATAAAATTTTGTCAGAAATTTTTATAGTTATATATTGGCTTACCAAGTCATTAATTATTAACCTATTAAAAACCGCTAATGAATCATTTATTTAATTTTCAAATCACCTCTTGTTGAGGTATTCCCGCTAGTTTTCGCTACAATTACAAGCAAGTGAAATTAATGTAAATGGAACAGGGCCTACCTTTTTGTTTGCAGTTGTCCTCAAAGAATCCTACCCAAAGGATTATATTTTAATTAAACACAACCGAAAAAATTATTATCATGTTTCAAGAAGAAAAGGATCTTTCCCATACCGGAAAGTATTCAGATAAGATGAATTATGAGAACGAATTCAAAAAAAATGTAAATGTTGAAGATCTAGACCAAGATGCCGTTAAAGTTAAAAATGCCATCAGCACAGGGAAACAGATGTTCAATAAGTCGATATTACCCAATGAGCCAGAGATCTCAAAAGAAAAAATCTGGGGCAAACAACCTACTTCACAGATCTATAATGCCAAAGCAATTCCCGAAAATGTAATTGCAGGCATAAATCGAGTGGTGAATCTTGACATTCATGTTGAAGGCAAGCCGATAAAATATTTCAAACATTTCAAATTAAAACAGAGAGCTTCAAAACATCATAAATTTGAACTTATCCTGGCCCATGATACATTGGGAGATCATGAGAATCATAACCTGGAAAATGCACAGAAATTTTTAGGTAAGAGAATTACAGTTGTTTTTAAATATAAAGAAGTTGAGCAAAGTCCTGAGCGTAACTTTGTCGGTGTTATAACAGAGGTTGGCTTTAGTCAGGAAAAAGGCAGTTTGGGAAATATTGTATTTTCAGGATATAGTCCAACAATTTTATTAGATGCAGCACCCCATATCCAGAGTTTCGGAGGTATGCAGCCAATCAGCCTGAACAGCATTGCAACTGAAGTAATTAAAGAAGCACTGGATCAGGGAAAATATGATTTTCGTGTTGATGCTCAGCACGGTAATATTCCATACAGCTGTCAGTATGAAGAAACACATTTTAATTACTTGGCAAGAATTGCAGAAGCCTATGGTGAGCAGTTCTTTTATGACGGCGAAATTCTCCATTTTGGGAAAATGCCACCACAGGAACAATCTGTTAAACTGGTTTACGGAAGTAATTTAAGTGATGTTAAGATCAAAATGAAAGCTGAGCATGTAAAACCGACATTTTACGGCTATAATAGTAGTAAAGATGAAAAGTTTCAAGGCAGCGGTTCCAAAATCACCCATACCTCGGATATTGCCAAACGTGCCTACGAGATTTCTGAAAGGACATTTCAAACACCGTCCTTACGGGTTGCACCGATCAAAGCAACATCTTTTATGGATATTGATGCTTCCCAAAAAGGTACTGCCGGAAGCAAAGCTGCAGAGGTATTGGTTACTTCTGGAAAAACAAGTTTGCCATTTCTTTATCCTGGCTGCGTCGCTGATATAGAAATGCGAAAGCGGGACTCCAATGAGACTACTTTCTTTACGAAATTAATGGTTATTGAAGCTCTTCATCAGGTAGATGCCAGAGGCTATTATGAAGGATCATTTAAAGCAATTGCCTCCGATACGGGCTTTCTGCCAAGACCAGAATATACCAATCCATTAGCGGAGCCACAATTTGCAAAAGTAATATCTAATACAGACCCCTTAAATCAGGGAAGAGTACAGGTACAGCTGGACTGGCAAAAAGGTCAGGATACTACTGAATTTATCCGTGTTATGTCACCCGATGCAGGAAGTAGTGATAAGGTTGGAAAAAACAGGGGATTTATGTCTATACCCGAAGTTGGAGATCAGGTAATTGTTAATTATGTGCATCTTCACCCTGATCGTCCTTTTGTTATGGGCGGAATGTATCACGGTGGAATCGGAGCCGGAGGAGGCGAAGGAAATAATATTAAAAGTCTTAGTAGCAGAAGCGGAAATAAACTGGAGCTCAACGACGGAGAGGGTTCTGTTTTTCTTACTGACCAAGGTGGAGCAAACATGAAATTTGACGGTGCTGGGAATGCCGATACAAATGTGAATGCAAGTCATAAAATTAATGCAGGAAGTACAAGTTCCATAAATGTTGGTGGGAAAAAAGGCGGAGGTGCAAATTCGATGTTTAAAATGGATAATGCGGGGAATATAAAATTGGAATGTGATACCAACATTACCATTAAAACAGGAGCCAGTTCGATGACACTTATGTCAGATGGTAAGATTGTCCTCAGTGGTAAAATAATTGGAATTGGAGCTGAGGGCATCGGTCTTGCAGCTAAGGAAGGAATCAATCTGACTTCACCATCAAATCATATCGGAGGTGGTCAGACAAAAATCGATGGTGGTGATGCTTTCATTAACTGATAAATACTAACCGATGAAAAGCAAAATAATAAAGATCCGTCGGCCATTTTCAGAACAGTACACGATGTATATTGATACGGATCTCTATGGTGTCAATGTTAAAATGGAGAGTAAGACAAAACTTCGATGGGATTTCACCGTTGTTTCTGTCAACGAAGGAGAAATTGAGGTAAAGTTGCTATTACTTGACCATATCTTATTACATACAGATAATCCAATTGTGAAAGAAACGGCAACTATGACACAGGTATTTTCCCGTATGTACAATGAACTTCATCTGATTATTGATCAAGCCGGAGTAATTAAAAAAATACTAAACCTTCATGTTGTCCTTGATAAATGGAAAGATGTAAAAAAAGAAATGGTAGCAATTGCCGAGCGTACTCCTGATATTAAAAACGCGATTCAGCTACATGACAGTATTTTCAATGATGAATCACGATTGATACAAGGGATTCAGTATGGTGAATTCTTTATGATTTATTTTAATAAATTTTTTGAAAAGAATCTACCAAAATCCGAAATACTGACAGGAACGAACTGGTTCAAGACTGCAAATGTAACCTGGCGCTATATGTACGAAATTATTAGAGATTACAGTAATTCGGACAGGAATATAATTTTACAGGTAAAAGGTATTCCGTCAGTAGTTCTTGGGGCTGGATTCTATCAACGTGCCTACCTGCAATTTAGTCAAATGAAAGACATAGGAAAACTTACCACGGAACTTGATGAAACCGGAAAATACGAAATTGAAGAAGAAACAGGTCGTCTGATTCAGGCCAAGATATACAGGAATGAGATTGCTGATGACGATCTGTATATGAAAATGACCTATACTCTTGTGTGTGAGGAGATCCTAAAAGAGAAATTATTGAAAGAACAGGAACTGGATACTAAACAAATTGAATTGACCATTGAGTAAGACGTTATGACCAATATTACAGCAATAAAAAATCAAGATAAAAAACTCCCGAAAACTTTCAGTTTTGGGAAATTCCGACTGTCTTTAAATTTTACCAGCAATTTGGCTATTGAAGAAAAATTTAATGGAAAAGCGTTTCTTATTGAACTGTCTCATCGAAGTGGAGAAATTATCACTTTACGCTCATATCTTTTTGAAATGAGAATGTTCGAGAAACGAGTTAGGCTATATTATTATAAAAGAAAACGGATTTTGAGAAAGGAGGATGGGAAAGATCATAACTGAAAAAGATTTTTGGATGTGTTCTTCCGGCGCAATGCCCGCGCCTGTACAAGGAACCCGAAAGAGCAATACAAAGGAAGGTGGTGGAGAGACGTATATTACGGTAGCGGATACGGCCACTTTGAGTACCATTGATTTTGGATGCACTAAATCCATGCTAATGACCGCTATATTGACAGCAATAGTAGTTGTTGTTGCGGCTGTTGTTATTTCAGCTTTTGTGATTGCAACTGGCGGTGCAGGGCTTGGTCTTCTAGCGTTAGTTGCCATTGGTGCTGGGGGCGGTATTGTCGGAGGTATCATAGGAATGGTCGAGGGAAATATGAAATGTGGTCAAAAGAATGCTCAGGTGAGACATTGGTCAGACAGTAAAGGAGATCTTTTGTTAACCAATACACCTGCGATTACAAGTGATTGTGTTATGACCTGTGATGTTGGTGGAGTAGTTAAATACGCGCCCAACATTAAAACCTGGAATGATGCCTACATGCAAGCTGGTCTTTCATATTTTACTACCTTTTTGGAATGTGCATTAGGGGGTGCGGGAATTGGTCTTTTGGGAGGACTTGGAGCCAGTGCCTTTACGGGTATGAGCGGAGTAGCGACGCTTTCGCAGTCTGTTGCATTTACTTGGCCAACATGGTCAAGCATTGGTATAAATTTAGGTATTATGGGTGCTGTAAAAGGTACATCGGGATACAATCAATACCAAAGAGGCGAAGCTTGGGATTTAAGTGAAGAACAGAAATGGGACATGGCAATACCTGAAAAAGAAGCTATAAAGAGAATTCAAGAAAATGGATATCAATCTATTACATTAAATGATGTTCTTCTCTTCGGTTCAGATCTCATTGGCCCATTTATTAATATTAAAACAGCTCCTTCACTTGCAGCTGCGGAAGCAAGGGCCGCTGCGCAAGGTAAATCTAATACCGACCCTGCTAGTGCGAAACCGGCTACAGATGATGGTATTGTGAATAAGCAAGAGCCTGTAGCTAAAAGCCCCAACAGTAACACTGAAACTCCTACTGAAAATTCAGCTAATCTTAAAGGGGATGCATTTGAATCAAACCCGCCAGCCGATCCGCCTGGTACATTTAGAGATAGTAACGGAAAGCTAAGGAATCCAGACGGAACATACGCTAAAGATCCAAATGCAACTGGTGGCAAGTCCCGTACAGGGGATGAATACAATAGAAGTATGTCTGAGCGTAGGAAAACCCTGTTGAGAGATGCGGATGATCCAAATGCGGATTTAACACCGGAAGCCCGTCAATTTATTAAAGATAATAACGGAAATAAAGTTCCTGAAGGTTATGAAGTTTCTCATGAAGAGCCTTTGTATACAAGAAGTACGAATGAGGGTAAATCTGAAATAGACGTGGCGGATAATATGAAAACTCAGCCTAAAGACACCCATAGGGCTAGGCATAAAATTTGTGGAGATCAATATCACGAATTCGGACCTGCCAATAAACCCAAAATTCTTAAATAAATTAGTAATTTAACAAAATGAATGATAATATAGATTTGAACTATCAAAAGGCTAATGAAACCGATAGTTTCAAAGTACATAATGACTTTTTAAACAAACTATTGTTAGATACCTCCCATGAAGGGATGGAAAAACATTATCAGTTATTCCAAGACAGTCAAAATAAAGATCTAAAAAGAATTCTAGGAAAAGGTTTCTTAAAAAGAGGCGAAGCTGGTTTGATTTTTTTAAGTGAAAAACTTAAAAATGAAAACGATACAACAAAAAAATCAAATGTAATTCATCTATTAGGATTATCCGGCGTTAAGAAATATCTCAGCGATATAACTCCATATTTGGACAGCACTATTTATGATCTAAGGTATAAGGCTATTATCGCAATTGGATGGTTAGGAGATACAGACATGATAAGTATTTTACAAAATCATTTTTTAACGGAAAAAGAACTGGATCTTAAATGTTTTCTGATCACTGCAATGCGTCAGATATATTTTAGGATTCCAGCTGCTAAAGACATGATATTACCTTTCCTTTATGAAAAGTTAAAGTCAGAATCAAATGAACAGCTGATTGCTATAATCGTTGTTGTAATTCAGGATCTGACAAAGATAAAATATGGTCTAAAAGAAGACCCAATTTCAGGAGAGATTTCAGGAAACATAATTGGTTCGAAAGATAAAATTATTAAAAAATTTAATTTATTATGATTAGGACATTCTATTATGATTCATCCTCAGACGAAGGAATTGAATCTAGTGAAGCCCGTGAAATGACTTTAGAAAATGCATTAGAAACTTTCTATAATCTATCGGAAGAAAAAGGAAGCTTTATTGGCTTTAAGACCAATGATAAAATAATTCAATTTGATTGGAACGATGATAATCTATGGATGGCGGATATTCCCGATCCGCAGAAACGGGGCTCCTTTCAGAAAGAATGCGATTATGATCAATGTGTAGATATAATTAAATCTGCTTTTGATAATCCAAATTGGCAAATACCAAATGACTTTGGTTTTATGAGTTGGTAGTAAATAGATCCCCTCTTTTCGTATGTTACTCTTTAGATTTGTTTAAGTGCTGTTATTCTATGTTGGAAAATATATTAAATGAATTAAATTTAGGAAAGGAACTTAAAGCATTGTATAAAGGTGAAATTCCGATTATTGATGAGTATAGCATGTTTAGGTTTTATATTGAAGAGCCAAAAACAGGCTCATTTGCTCATCCACCGTTTTTCATACCTTTTATGTATAGTTATGACGCAGACCATTATCATGTGGGAATTATTAAACACTGGTTTTCAGACAGGAAAATTAGTTTTGGAGATATGATAGATGGATCTGGGTTTCAAACAAATGAAATTGCCAGAAACGAGAAGCAACTGTTTTCGCGATTGTTGTTTAACGAATTCGTGAACAGCGAGGATTGTATTGTTACTGAAAGACTAGAAAAATGTGCGGCACTCATGGGGTTGAGAAATCAAAATTTTTTAGAATTTCAACAAGCAAATCAGAGCCATCAACAAAATCCAGAATGTAATTTATCGATAATTGATACAAATAGACCGCTTTCCTGTCTAAAAGAAAATGAAATTTATGATGGTGAATTTCCCTCTAACGATAAACTGATAATTTTGAGCAATGTTCCAAAGTCTTGTTACTTTGAAATCTTTCAAAAAGAATGGATTGGATACAATAAGGATAAGTCAGGTTTTCCTTTTTTTAAAAAACATCCAAAATATAAACCAATCGACGATATTCCCGAATGGCTTTTAGCCAATACAAATAAAAAAGAGCTATTTGAAAAGTATATTATTTCTAGAGAGTACGACAAAGCCTGGTTCACAATTAATGGTATTGGCTTTACCCCCAAAGAAGTAGGTGAAAGACTATACCGTCTGAAAGAATTCACCAATGAGAAAGCCTATCATTTATGGGCGGACTTTTGGTGTGAAAAGTATGGGGATATGGATAGTTTTATTTTCATATAAGTGTGAGGCGAAATTAAAGAATGAAAGAAATTTTAAATGAAATTTGTTCAGATCCCAGAATAACTGAGATTTCAATGGGAACAATAAGACCCTTTAGTGAATATAGTGGTTGGGAATACTATGGGGCTACATCTAAAAATGATAAAGCAGACTTTCCCTTTCCTCCGTTATTTATTCCGATCATAATTGATTATAATTCTACTCCAGTAGCTGAGGGAATTATTAAGCATTGGTTTTGTGAGCGAGAATATACATTTGGATATATTGACTTTGGAAACGGTTTTCTAATAGGTGAGTCTGCCAGAAGCTATGAGCAGTTTATCGAAGGAATGTTATTTGAACAATTTATTGATCAATTTAATTATGTAATGACTGATGAATTTCTTAGTCTTGCTAAAAAATTGCAGATTTCAAAGGAAGATTTATCTAAATTTTATGAAATTAGTGAAAGAGAAACTAATAACACTGAATGTTTTCTTCCAATTTTCATTGAGAATCAACCATTAAACTGCATCTACAATAAAAATAACTATGACGGTAGTCATCCTAGCAATGAATCAGTAATTATTGAAAGAAATATTTTACAGGCTTCTTTCTTTGAAATTTTTCAAAAGGAATGGCTTGGATACGATATTAAAAATAGAGGATTTTCATTTTTTAATAGGAAACCTAAATATCAGCCCCTAGATAATATTCCTGATTGGCTTAAACCAGATATTGAAAAGAAGGAATTATTTGAATATTACATGGTAAAAAAAGAATATGACAAAGCTTGGCTTACAATAAATGGACCTGGCTTTAATCCTAACGAAGTTGGAGAAAGATTACAGCGGCTAAAACAAGTTTCTACTGAGAAAGCATTTCATTTATGGGCTGACTTCTGGTGTAGTAAATACGGTTACATGGATAGTTTTATTTTTGTTTAAGTGCTTTTATGCCTGTAAATCTTTATTGAACAAAAATAAAATTGGATTTTAATATGCTAACGAATAATGATGAAATTAGTTTTTACGCGAACAGAGAAATTAGAGCTTGAAGGTTTATTGTATACCAATTCAAAATCTCCGCAGTTTCAGAAACTGCTACGCACGAATAAAAAGCTTTTAGTATTTATTTTGATTGGGTTTGCCATAATATTATTCTTTTTCAACAAGCAACTTTCACTACTTATTACTATTGTCGGCGCCATTGCTGTTATTATTTTCCCAAGGTTTCAGCGGTGGTTTTATTGGCGGTCCTTTAAAAAATTAATAAAAGCAGATGAGCATAAAAATCTCTTTGGGGAACAATTTACTGTAACTTTTGAAGGTAATTATCTTGAAATTGTGGGATCTATGGCAAGTTCAAAACATAACTATGACAACTTTAGCTATGTTTCTGAAACCATTGATAATATATTTATTAAACTTATTGTCGGAAACTATCTAGTGTTCCCAAAAGACCAGATAAAAGATTTGCCTGAGTTTTTGGATTACATACAAGGATTTTGTTCCGATCATTCGCTACAATACATTGATGATAGACACTGGAGATGGTAAAATATCGCGATAATTTAAATGATTAAAAAAATCATAGATTGCCAATCATTTGGCTTTATACCGGGGTAAGCCAATTTCATTCTCCTGTGGATAAGGAGCCCTAAAGGTCATGCTGACATCCTCTTTTATACGTTCTTGTGCTTCAAACTTTTTTGCTTCATCATGGGCATATCTCGGATCAGGAATGAAAGGCATTTTTGCCATTTTAGTAATTGTAATCGTTGGAAAATGAAAATCCACCTCAACAATTCCCAGCAACAAATAACATCCGCCGCCCTGAAATGGATACTTCCCAAGACAGTCTGGAAAATGTGCTGTGTCAAAGTAGTCACCATTAACATCGACCCAGGTACCAAAATACATCGTTCCCCTTTTCGTTGGAACATGCTTTCTTGAAATCAGATATGCGAGCATCTTCACTTCTTTCTTGTGGTAGGTGGTCAAATCTTTTGCCATTACGGTTCCCCTATATTTAGTTTTTAGTAGGTCAAACGGAGTACATGAAACAGGAAAGCTCAGGATCTCGATTTCATCAAAAGCGTCTTCAAAGATATCACGTCTCAATTCAGGAAATTTAAATTCTTTTACCGGCTGCTCAAATAAAGTTTCAAAACGACGTTCCGGCTTAAATTCACCGAGCAGAACCCTCGCTTTTAGAAGCAACTCGTTTTTTGGAACACCACTGAAACGAAAAGCGCCAATGAAAATAAAGATCTGAATTGTTTCAATACCTATCGGGATTCTTTTAATAAAATCTTCCATTGATTTATAATCCCCATTTCTGCGCCTTTCTTCGGGAATCAGTTCAGCTACCTTTTTTTCGACTTTTTCAAGATGCATCAAACCTAAATATATCTGGTCACCAAATACCGTAGTTTGATACTCACTATGATTAACACATGGATTTAATATTGTTGCTCCCGACATTCTTGCCTCATGGACGTACACTTCGGTTCTGTAGAATCCCCCCATATTGTTGATTACAGCTACCATAAATTCAATGGGATAATTGACCTTAAGGAATAAGCTCTGGTAACTTTCTACAGCATAGGATGCTGAATGAGCTTTGCAGAACGAATAACCAGCGAAAGATTCTATCTGTCGATAGATCTCTTTACTTAATTCTTCTGGATGTCCCTGTTTCTTACAGGCATCAAAAAAATCATCCTTAACCTTCTGTAACGCAGCAAGCGAACGGCCTTTTCCGCTCATTGCCCGTCTCAGTATATCCCCATCGGCAGCAGATACGCCACCATAATGCAAGGCGATCTTAATGACATCCTCCTGATACACCATTATCCCATATGTCTCTCCCAGCTGCTGTTCAAATACGGGGTGGAAATATTCAAACTGGTCTGGATTGTTATGGCGGAAAATGTATTCCCGCATCATACCGGACTGTGCGACTCCTGGACGTATGATCGATGAGGCTGCTACTAAGGTTTTATAATTATCACATTTCAATCTCCGAAGCAAGCCACGCATTGCTGGTGACTCTATGTAAAAGCAGCCGATAGTTTTGCCCTGACTTAAGAACTCATTGCATTGCTTTTCATTCTTAGAAATTGAAGTGTCTTTAATGTTGACTTTTATTCCCCGTTTTTCTTCGAGAAGTTTTACAGTGTCATTAATAGTTCCCAGCCCACGCTGAGATAGAATATCAAATTTTTCAAAACCTATTTCCTCAGCGGTATGCATATCCCATTGCACGATGGGAAACCCTTTAGGAGGCATTTCGAGTGCTGTAAAATTCGTCAGTGGCTCCTCTGAAATCAGTATCCCACAGGAATGCATACTTCTCTGATTTGGAAATTTTTCTAAAAGCTTTCCGTATTTCTGTACCTGTTGGACAATCTCATCACGAAAAACCTTTTCAGGATTTTTGCTGAGTTCATCTAATTCTTCCTTTGGTAAACCAAATGCTTTACCGACCTCACGGATAATTGATCTGTATTTAAATTCAACATTTGTTCCGCAGAACGCCACGAACTCTTTCCCATAACGATTGAAAATGTAATCAAGGATAATATCACGTTCCTGCCAAGACCAGTCGATATCAAAATCAGGGGGACTTTTTCTGTTTTCGTTCAGAAAACGTTCAAAGTAGAGATCAAGCTCCAGCGGACATATGTCAGTGATTCCCAAACAGTATGCAACAATACTGTTCGCCCCGCTCCCACGGCCGATGTGCATAAATCCCATACTGTTGCTGTACCTGATGATATCCCATGTTATCAGAAAGTAACCACTAAAATTCAATTCATCAATTACTTTTAATTCCTTCTCAATCCGTTTTTTAGCTAGCTGGTGGTGTTTTCCGTATCGTCTTTCTAACCCCGCATGGGCCAATCGTGTCAATAACATCAAGTCATCAGCCTTTGTTCCGGTATAGTGCTTTTTATTCCTTGGTGTGCCAAATTCAAATCGGTACTCACAATCTGCTAGTAATGACGCGGTATTCTGGATAATCTGAGGATAATTTTCATAAATTTTTAAAATAATATCCGAGGGCTTAAAATATTCAGATTTTGCGCATACATCATCTTCCTGAAGCCTCGAAAGCAATACGTTATTATCTATAGCTCTTAAAATCCGATGTAGATTATATTCTTTTTTAGTACTGAATGTTACCGGATGTAGGATGACCATCTTTGGAATTAGCTTTTTGTATTCCGCGCGAATCAAAAGGTTTAAGTTTTCTAGCCTTACCCCAACAAATTCGTTATCCTTAAGATCTGCTGGAATATTATTGAGCGGATAAATTATAAAGTTCTTCTGAAGATTCGGTCTTACTGGAAGATCAACCTCATCGCAGTTATAAGATGACAATATCCTATTCACTTCCGATAAGCCATCAAATTCTTTCGCAATGCAAATATATTGGAGGATATTATTCTTTCGAACCTCTACTCCTGCTATTGGTTTTATACCATGTTGTTCACATTTCTTCTTAAATTCATATATACCCGTAACGGTGTTGATATCGGTCAATACAAGTTCCCTTACTCCCAGCGCCGAAGCTTGGGATACAAGGTCATCTATGGATAATGTGCCATATCGAAGACTATGGTAAGAATGACAGTTTAAAAACATACTTGTGCGTTTTAATGTAAAAAGTCAAAGCCTATTGCCCGGCCGACAGCAGAGCTTCCAAACCGATTCTTGATATTATCCATCGCCTGATATAAGCTGATCAATTCAGATGAATCTTCAAACAGGTTCATTTGGTAGCTACCGTGTACCAGATCTGTAAAACGTAAGCCTACCAATCGAAGCCGCATTCGCCTGGAATAAATTTTATCGAAAAGTTCCACAGCAACCCTGGCAAGGGTATGATCTGCCGAGGTATATGTCACCCGACATTGTTTGGTTTCTGTATCAAAGTTTGAATACCGAATCTTGATTACCACAGTGGAGGTCAGCCATTTTTCCTGTCTCAATTGATGTGCTAATTGCTCCGCCATACCAGCAATGAGCCCCTTTACTTCCTTGACATCCATCGTATCACTGCTAAAGGTGCGTTCTTTTGATATAGATTTCCTTTCTGAATATGGGACAACAGGAGTTTCATCAATACCGTTTGCTTTCTTCCACAAGTCAATACCATTCTTTCCGATCATTTGTTGCAATACCTCCACAGGCATTTCGGCCAGCGTCCCAATGGTTCTAATTCCAACTCTTGAAAAAAGCTGAAATGTTGCATTTCCCACCATCGGCATCTTTCTTATTGACAATGGGCTTAAAAAGGAATGAACGCCCAAAGAGGGAATTTCACGATGTCCATGTGGTTTAGATTCGCCCGTGCCTATTTTACTTACCGTTTTATTAACTGACAATGCATAACTGATCGGAAGTCCCGTCTCTCTTTCGATCTTTGCTCCCAGCTCGTTTGTCCATTTGTATGCCCCGAAAAACTTGTCCATTCCGGTCAAATCAAGATAAAACTCGTCTATTGATGCTTTTTCCATAAGTGGTGCAGTTTCCTCGATCACCTCGGTTACTGTGTGGGACATTTTTGAATAAAGTTCCATGTCACCTTTGACGACCTTGGCCTGGGGGCATAAGCGCAACGCCATTCGCATTGGCATAGCCGAACGAACGCCGAAAGATCTCGCTTCATAAGAACAAGATGACACGACACCTCTGTCACCACCGCCAATAATGAGGGGTATGCCCTTCAATTCTGAGTTGACCAACCGCTCACAGGACACAAAAAAAGTGTCCAGATCCATATGTACTATCGCCCTTTGCATACTGTCAAGTTTTATTTTACAAAATTGCTATGATTTTTAGCAAAATACACTAACTTTGTTGCTATAAATTATAGCAATGTTATTACTCGCTGATAATCTGCGTTTTCTGAGAAACGAACTTAATGCTTCACAACAAATTGTTGCGGATGCGCTTCATATTACAAGAGGTAGATATAGCAAATATGAGGAGGGTGCCAGTGATCCACCCATTGACATTCTACTTAAGATATCCCGCTATTATAAGGTAAGTGTGGATCTATTAATTTCAATAGATTTACGAAAATATAAATTGGAGGAGTTGCTAAAGCTGCCTGACAACAGAATATTATTGCCTATCAAAACGGATAGTAAAGGTGAAAATAAAATCGAAGTTATTCCATTCAAAGCATCGATGGGTTATCTGGTTGGTTATTCTGATCCAGACTATATTGAAAATCTGCAGACAATGTCCCTTCCATTTCTCAATCACGGAAAGTATCGGGCATTTCCTGTTGAGGGTGATTCTATGCCACCGTACAAAGACGGAAATTTTATTATAGGACAATATGTTGAATCTCTCAGTGATTTAAAATTAGGAAAATCTTATATATTCATAACCCGTGAAGGCATCACCTATAAAAGACTCGAAGAACAATCTTCGAGCAAGATTAAAGTTGGCGCTGACAATAAATTCTATAACTCCTATGAAATAGCAAAGGAGAATATACTGGAAATATGGGAATTCAGATGCAGTATATCGACTGAAGAATTCGATATATTAAAGATAGAAGCCGATAAAGAAAGAATTCTGAAACTGTTTGAGGAATTAAAAGGTGAAATTTTAGAACAGAGATTTTAGATGAAACCTTTGAATGCTTTAAGATACACATTAAAAAAAAATGTAATTTTAAAGGAAAAATGAAAGTAGCCGAATTCCAACAACCTAGATTTATTGTAATTGAAACGGGACTCGTGGATTATCATTATGAAAACGAATATCATTATTCAAAAAGTAATTCATTCAGTTTTGACACTGACGAAGAGCGAATTTGGGTATATCATATGGAGAGCGAATCCTTAATCGAATTCGTATATATGAATGAGCGTTCCCCGCTATATTTCGCGACCAGGAATAAAACGTTTTCTTATAAGGAAGACATATATACCGGTTACTTTGTCAAGAATAACGCAAGACGTCTCGGATTTGATGAGGATTTGATTTTGGAATCAGCCTGGGCATTTTTACTCGGAAAGCGTAAATGGGCAGAAGAATTTAAGGAAACATTTGGAAACAGGGATTAATATCAAAAAAAACAACAAAGAAATATCGTAGATTAGTAGAGAGTAATTAACGATATCTGTCATGAATAGTTTTGAATTTAAACAGCCTGAGTTTCTTCTTTGCGAAATAGGTATAAAGGATTCCACACTTCTGGGGGATCACATTCTCAACGATGAAAGGATCTGGGTATATCACCTAAAAAGCCAGTCACTCGTAGAATTTGTTTTTATGAACGAACTGGGAACCTATAATTTCAATGAGAAACATAAAGAATTCACTTATTTTCAATATCGCTATATAGGTTTTTTTGTTAAGAACAACTGCAACATTACTAAACAGAGTGAAGATGTGGTATTAGATCTAGCCTGGGACTATCTAGAAAGTTTTTTTATATGGGAAGACAAAACAATCAATATAAGAGATCACTTAAAATCCATCAGATCCGGAAATGATTTTAATATCAACTGATCCAAATTCCATAAATTTCAAAAACTTTATTAATAAAGTAAGCCATATCACCCCATTAATAATTTTTATAACTTTTTTAGAAAAATGAAAAATATCGAGTTTCATCAACCAGAATTTCTTTTGTGCGAAAAAAGCATACAGGATTACGAAAATGACGGTGAGCTTGTGTCCCAGAAATCGGATTCGCTAGTGGGTGGGTATTATATTGAGGATGAAAGAACCTGGGTCTATCACCTAAAAAGCGAATCATTGATCGAGTTCCTGTATATGAATGGACGAGAGCCCCAAAAATTTACATCAAAACATAAAGACTTTGTGTATAAGACAGAAAATTACACGGGATTTTTTGTTATAAATAAAGCAAAGAACCTAGGTCAGGACGAGGATATAGTACTCGATAGAGCCTGGGAATTTTTAAAGGCTAAATTCAATTGGGAAGATACCTACTTTGAACTCGAAATAGAATAATGGAAGAAATTAAAAGCTACATATTTTAATCAGGCGACGTTCTTTTGCTTCTCCTATGTTTGTATAATTATAATCTAAGTGAAGAAGAGTGAGAGTAGATTTTGCTTTAAATAGCCATACGGTATATTCGGGAAAAGAAACTACCTCCTCTTCTTTACCTTTTAGAATCTGAACAGAATGTAAGGAATGCACTCATTATCAAGAGTCGTATAGCCAGTATATCCACTCAGGAGAAAAGATGACGAAAGGTTTTCACTTATCTAAAACAAATAAGATGAAGGTATTATTAAAACAAACGGTAGGCATTGATGTGGCACAAAACGAATTGGTGGTATCACTTGGCCGAATGGATGAGCATCTCAGTATAGAAGTTTATGCTTATAAAGTATTTGCAAATACCAAAAAAGGTTATTCAGCTCTTGTATCGTGGGTCAATAAGCAGACATCGACCTCAACAGAGATACGGTATGTAATGGAAGCGACAGGTGTTTACCATGAATCCCTGGCATACTATCTATACAATGTTAAAAAACAAGTCAGTATCGTTTTACCGAATAAGATCAGCAATTATTCGAGAACACTAGACATAAAAACGATAACGGACAAGAGTGCATCACAAGCCATTGCGAGATTTGGTTTGGAAAGACAATTGGAAGTTTGGGAACCTCCTTTAAAAATATACAATGATTTGAAGCAACTTTGTCGAGAGCGTGAACAGTTGATACAGGAGCGTACAATGTTAAAAAATCAACTGCATGCTGACCATACTTCTGAAACTTCAAATGCCAGTTCAGTGAAGAGAACAAAAAAGAGAATATCCATAATAGATCTGCAGGAAAAAGAAATACGTGAAGAAATAGCTGTACTTATCAAAGGAGATCACGTTTTAGCGGATAAGATGACAATAGTATCTTCTATTCCGGGAATAGGAAGCCTAACAGCTGTGACAATTATAGCCGAAACAAATGGCTTTGAGTTGATAAAAAATAAACGACAGTTAGTCAGCTATGCAGGATTGGATGTAAAAGAAAAGACGTCTGGAACTTCAGTGAAATCGAAACCCCGAATCTCCAAGCGGGGTAATCGCTATTTAAGGAAGGTAATGCATTTTCCTGCTCTAGCTGCAATCAGAACCGACGGAAGGTTCAGAGAGATTTTTTTAAGATTAGTTTCAAAGCATGGAATTAAAATGAAAGCTGTTGTGGCCATTCAAAGAAAACTATTAGAGTTGACTTTTATTTTATGGAAAAATAATTCATATTATGATCCGCAATTTGTAGATTATTCCATAAAATTAAAAAGAGGGAGGTCGATTTAAAACTTATCAGTTCCAAATCGACCTCCCTATAATTTATTTAAAAGGTTTTAGATTATACTACTACCCCTGAATTTTATTGCATTATCTTAAGAATAGTATTTTTTCTTCAGCCACAGACTTGCTCTGACCAGTAGTATGAGTACAGGAACTTCCACTAAAGGTCCAATGACACCAACAAAAGCTTGTGGAGAATTAATACCAAATACAGCAATCGCAACTGCAATGGCCAGCTCAAAATTATTCCCTGTCGCTGTAAAGGCAATAGATGCATTTTTGTCGTAAGGTACTTTTAAGGATTTGTTTACAAAGAAACTAACGAAGAACATTAGGATAAAATAGATTATCAATGGTATGGCAACTTTGATTACGTCCATTGGAAGCTCTACGATTTTTTCACCTTTCAAGCTGAACATTAAAACAATCGTGAATAACAAAGCATACAATGTAATCGGGGAAATTCTTGGAACAAATTTTCTATTATACCATTCGATCCCTTTTGACTTTACTAGAATGTATCTGCTTAAGAATCCGGCTAGAAAAGGAATACCAAGATAAATAAGTACACTTTCTGTAACATCTTTCATGGATACGCTGACATTGAAATTAGCAAGACCTAATTTACCAGGCAGAACATTGATAAATAACCAGACAAAAAAACTGTAGGTAAATACCTGAAAGATACTGTTTAAAGCTACCAGAAGAGCAGCATATTCTCTATTTCCTTTTGCTAAATCATTCCATACGATGACCATAGCGATACATCTTGCTAATCCGATAAGGATTAATCCTATCATATAGTCTGGCTCATTTCTCAAAAATAAAATGGCTAGAACAAACATTAAAATTGGTCCTATAACCCAATTTAGCAATAGTGAAATACTAATTACCTTTTTATCCTTAAAGGCAGTCGGTAAAAGGGAATAGTCCACTTTAGCTAGTGGAGGGTACATCATTAAGATCAATCCAATTGCTAATGGGATATTGGTTGTACCCATGGATAAGGAATCTGTTACCTTTGAAATACCAGGGAATAAGAAACCTAAGCCCACGCCGATGGCCATAGCAAGAAATATCCATAAGGTCAGGTATCTATCAAGAAATTTTAATTTTGGTTGCATACTATTTTAATTTAATCCTATTGTTTTACTTCTTCTTTCCATGATTACTGTGTCACGCCAGGTATCTCCAAGCTTTCCGATTTTTTCACGGTGACCTATTATTCTAAATCCCGTACTCTTATGAAGAGCTATTGTAGCTTCATTTTCTGGAAACATTCCACTTTGTAATGTCCAAATTCCATGGATCTCACTTTCCGTTATCAATTTTGTCATCAGGGCTTTTCCTATTCCTTTTCCTTTGTGGTCATTGGAAATGTAAATGCTCACTTCAGCCACTCCGCCATATACACAGCGATCACTAACCGCAGATAACGCTGCCCATCCCACTATGATATTGTCAATGACAGCAGCAAAACGGCTATGCTCTAATTTACTTTTGTCCCAATCTTCCCAATTGGGAACTGAGGTTTCAAAAGTCGCATTTCCAGTTTCAAGGCCCTGTCTATAGATTTCAGCAATTTCCCTAAACTGTTCTTTACCAAATGAAATTATATCCATATTATTTCTTTAATTGTGAAAAGACATAAAGCATTTCTGATGCTATCTGTAAACTTCTTTCTGCGTAGACCTGAGTTTGTTCCGGGGTATTGTCAGAAGCTTTGGGATCATCGTATTTTATTGGAAATCTATCCTCTGCTCCAAACACAATCGGACAGCCTTCATCCGCATTATTGCAGGTCATAATTGCTCCGAATTCATTTTTTGGATTAAAGTCATTGTTATATTCTTTGGAGAAACAGATTACAGCAGCTTCATTTTGTGCGTACTTTACTGCATAGACAGGGTTTTCGTTCTCGCTAAGTTTTTGGATCTGAAAACCTTGGTTACTTAACGTTTCTGCTACTTTAGGAAACATCGCTGTTGCCTCAGTGCCACCTGAATAGCAATATACGTTCTTAACGTCAAAATGATAAGCCATAGTCTGCGCCCAGATCTGCGATAAATGACTTCTTCTACTGTTATGGGTACAGATGAAATTTAAACGGATCGTCTGGTCAGTTTCTATTTTCCTCTGCACATAATCAACTAAAGGTTGCAAAACTATTTTTCGTTCTTCTGATATCGTACCAGCTGAGAGTGCTTCGATATTTTTTACAAGTGTTTGGTTCATTTCTAAATTCTAAAATTAATAGCCTCTTCTTAAATTTTCTGCATATTCATTAGGTAGTGGGCTGTTTTCAACTGCTTGTGCCGCTTTTTCAATATCATAATCAAATCGAATAAATTCAACTTTGATACTGTCTTTATTAAGCACAGAACTATTGTCATTGATCGTTAACATAACATAGCCTCCCCGCACATCATTATCTTTTGGTTTTCCAACAGAACCGATATTAACTGCATGGCGATAATGCGGAAGATCCTCAGTACCTGAATTTAAAATGCGATGATATGGCTTATGGGTATGTCCAAAACACATAATATCCGCATCCGCTTGCTCCATGATCCTGAGCATGCTTTTTTCCTCCCGGTCTTCAAACAGATATTCATTGATTTTTCTTGGGCTGCCATGTACTAATAGAAGATTTAATTTGTCTTCATTAAGCTGGAACTCAACTTTGATGTGTGCAGGAAGTGTTCGCAGATAGGAGCGTTCATCGTCCATCATAATGGAGTTTGTAAAAGAAATGGAAATGTTACCATTGTCTTTTTCACCGTCAGTTTTATAGGCACAACCACATTCGTTGCTCATACGCCCAATGCCAAAATCATAATTTCCGGCAATGGTTGGTATTTTCCTCTTCCGGATCTCATTGACCACCTCGTTGGGCCAAATATTGTAACCTACAAGATCTCCTAAACAGTAAATACTATCCGGATCACGGAATTCGACATCTTTAAAGAAAGCTTCCAGTGCCGGTAAATTTGCGTGAATATCACTGAATAATGCAATTTTCATTTTAGTTTTGTTGGTTTAAAAATTCTTCGATTTCAGCAATGGTCTGTTTTGCTATTCTGTTTACCCCTATTAATGTTGCAGAGGCGTAACCAGTCCAGTTGCCATATCCTACAAGCCATAGTCCGGTCACTTCTAAGGACTTGCTTTCTGTAGTTTTTGCAATGCCCTTTTCATCCGTTTCTATAAGTGATTTAAGATAAGAGGTATTGTAACCGAAACCTGTGCACCAAATAATAGCATCAAATTCCTCTTTTTCACCATTATACCAGATTACCCCTTTATCGTATAGCTGATGGAATGTACCACTTGATACAAATACGCCTCTTTGTTTAGCCTCCTTAACGGTTGGAACCATTACGATATTACCTAAATTGTATTGCGATGAATCAAACGGTTTTCCTTCTTTTTCCGCCTTGTATCGGGCAGAGGCAACAGTGAATAAATAATAACCATCTACATCATCAGGTAAAAATTCAGGCTCCTTTTTGGTTGACCATTTTACAGTGGTAACTTTTGAAAGCTCTGCAACAATCTGTGCGCCTGAATTACCTTCGCCTACTACTAATGTTTTCAGTCCGATAAATTTTTCAGGGTTCTTATATTTTCCCGAATGTATCTGTAAACCTTTATAATCTTCTATTCCATCAATCGTTGGAATAAATGGATTCTCCCAAGTTCCGGTTGCTGAAATAACTGTTTTGGCTTTAAAAATCCCTTGAAGAGTATGAACGTAAAATAAACCTTCATTTTTTTTAATTTCAGTAACTTCAGTACTCCTTTGAACATTCAGTTGATAATGGTCTTCATACTTGCCCAAGTAATCAATTACTTCTTGTCTTAGCGGAAACTGATGTTCAGATTTAGGCATTAGCCAACCCGGTAATGAACTGTATTCTCTGGGAGAAAAAAGAGTCAGACTATCCCAGGTATGGAGCCATGCACCACCTGGAATATCCTGCTTGTCAAGTATAATATACTTCAGTTTTGCCCGTCTCAGATAATATCCACAAGCTAAGGCACTCTGTCCCCCTCCAATAACAATAACATCAAAAATTTCTTCCATCGGATTTTAATACTGTTTAGAAGTTATATATTACATTCTTCGGATAGTTAGCAACAACCACCTCCGGGTGTACATGTATTGCTCTGATTTACCGTTAACTCAGAAAGGTTTTTCTTTTGCTTTTCTGATGGAATACCACAAGCGTCCTGGGCAAGGCATGCTGTTGTTTTGCTTTTCAACACAAATGTTTTTCCGTTAAACTCCAGATCATATTTACCGATGGTATCACTTTGATATTCAACTTCGATCTCCGAATCTTCGATTCCTAATTTCTCCTCAGAAAGTCTGATAATGTTTAACAACTTACCTAGTTTTAAACGATGTTCATAATCATCTGCATTCCAAAGCTGAAAGTTTACAGCCTTTTCATCACGGATTACACCACCGCAATCAATAAATCTTTTATTGATCTGACCCACTTCTGTAACATGGAAATGTTCAGGTACAAATGTTCCGTTTTCTAATTGAAATTCAACATTCTCTAATGTTGGAAGAATTTCTTTGATTTCTGATAATTTCATTGTTTTAATATTTATAGTTATAATGCAATATTGCGATATTTGTTAGCAAATTTTTTTAACAGCATTTGATCTGTATCTTTTCAAAATAACATTTGAATTTTGGAACATAGACCATAATATGTACGAGGCTGATGATTATCGCACCCGGTAAAAGGTTCAATGCGATGATCTTAAAAGTTTGATAGTTTTCTATCTGCTGAAAATTTTCCGTTAAACTGATGCCATCAGCATTTACATCTATTTTAATCACTAAAAAAACAGCGATAGCAGCGAAGTGGAAACCATTTACCAAAAGGTGAACAATATATTCCCATCTTGGCAGCCCTCCCATAAATGCTCTACTATCTTTTTCAACATAGGCATCGACCAACAAGGTGATAATATCAGCTCCAATCAAAATGCAGCCAAATAAAAACAAATTGTTGTTTTCAATATTGATGAATAGTGAGATTAAGATACCCGTAAATAATACGGCTCTGATTGTATGTGTAAGATGTTCAAAACGGCTTTCTTCATGTTGATAGAGGCGATATTTATATAAGTGTAAAAATACACCATCAAATACTGCCAGCAGCGAATAACTGATCAACAATATCGACGATATTAGGAAAGCAATTTCCATATGCTTAACAACATTTTTGATTGGTTACTGTAAAGATTATTTTTGAAAAATACTCTTTCAATATATCAAAAGTATTTTCATCAATGCAGTAACAAACTGAGTTACCTTCGATGCTTCCCTGTATCAAACCCGCATTTTTTAATTCTTTTAAATGCTGTGATACAGTAGGCTGTGCTAATGGTAGTTCATTCACAATATCTCCAGTGATACAAGTATTGACTTTCAATAAATACTCGATAATAGCAATTCTCGCCGGATGTCCCAAAGCTTTAGCAATAACCGCAATCTGGTTCTGGCTTTCAGTAAAATGCTCTGTTTTTGTAGCTCCCATGTCATAATTATTATATTGCAATATTACGATATTATTTTTGATATAAAAAGATAATGATGATATTTTTTTATATGTTACCGCAAACCTTAAATATAAAAAAAGGGATAATTTAAATTGTTTCTTTGAAGTTTAACGTAAAAGAGGCTGCGTTTGTCATTATAATTTACTCCTTGTTTTTATCCAAGAATTTGTAATTGTATCTAGGTTTAAATAAATACCCAGAGTTTAACAGCATTTTTTATTTTCTTGAATTGGCGGACACTTTACAGAGCCGAAACTACAATATACGCAACAATCACCCTTGAGAGGTTTTAAAACTCTCTTGCACTTTTCACATTCGTAAAAATATTGGCAGGCGTTTGTTGGCATTGTTTCCTCTTTCTTGTAACCACAGTCTGGACAAGTTATTATTGTTTGTAACTTTATTTCCATTACGATACAGTTTTACTATTTAATGCTTTATATCCTGTTGAATTGATAGCATTTTCAATTTCTATGATACTTGTTTGTTTACTGTCGAACTTAACAATAGCGTTGCCCTTTTCATAAGATACTACAACTTCGACGATTCCTTTTAGTTTGCTGATCTCTGTTTTAACGTGATTTTCACAGCCTGAGCAAGTCATTCCTTTAATTGTAAACTCAACTTTCTGAAGTTTGGAAGTTTCGGAAAAAATTGCTTTACTTTCAGTCTTTGGAAAAAAGATGTGGGCATAAATTGGAAATGATAAAAGTAAAGCTGCCACGATAGTAATAATTCCTAAAAATGATTTTGTCTGCATAAAATTTGGTTTTTCAGTTATTTCACAATTACAGTCAATTTTCTTTTGTGGTTTCAATTTTTGATACCATGCAAATCCAAGCACTAAAATTGTTAAACCGATAAAATATGGACGGAAAGGTTCCAGCCAGGAAAAAGTTGAAGCAAGACCACTTGTTCCAGCTATAAGCGCCAAAACAGGTGTTATACAACACAGAGAAGCTGCAATAGCTGTTAGAAGTCCAGTACCGATAAGTTTTTTATCCGTTTTCATATTGTTTCTAAAACTTTATTATCAATTAGTATTTTAAAAAATGGATCCAGCAATTTTTCGTACTCTTTTGTCAATGAGTAAAAAATGGTTTGTGCCTCTCTTTCCGTTATAATTAGCTTTCGGTCTTTAAGCTTTCGTAAGTGCTGGGAAACTGCTGAAATTGTCATATCTAGTATATCGCTTAAATCACATACACAAAGTCGTTTTTCTTCATGTAAAAGAAACAAGATTTTCAGCCGTACATTATTTCCAGCTAATTCAAGTCCACTTGATAAATAATCAAAGGGGTCTTGGAGTTCTAAAACTCGATTTTTACAGCGATTGATCTGTTTAATATCCGCCTGTTGTCTTATACACGAAGTATTTTCCATCTTGCAAAGATAGCTAACTTTATTATTTAAGCAAGTGCTTAAATATTGATTGAAATGTTTTAAGAATTGTTCGGATTATAATACAGAATCTATTGCTCAGAAAAAGATACAGTGGATACCTACCTTCTTTACATTCCGATCTTTTTGAACTTTTTAAGAGATATTTTTTCCTAATGGATAAAAGTAAAAAAGCCGAATAGATTAGTATTCGGCTTTTTATAAGATATTATTTTGCTAGTTTCATAATAGAAAATGCGCCACGTATTACAATTGCGAAGACTACCGTTCCAACTATCAGGTCTGGTATTCGGGAAGAAGTAACATATACCAAAATTCCTGCAAGGATAACACCTATATTTATAATAACATCGTTTGAGGTAAAAAGCTGGCTGGCTTTAATATGAGCATCATCACTGTTTGTACGACGGAGAATGATCAATGAAGCAGCATTACCCATTAAAGCTAAAAGGGATATCGTAATCATTGTTGAAAACACAGGTGTTTCTCCATATCCCATAAATCTGCGTATGACTTCGAAAAATCCTAAAACAGCCAAAATAAGCTGTAAATATCCGCTTACCTTTGCAATATTCTTTTTTCGCATAATTGATCCACCCACTGCCCATAGGCTAAGTCCATAAACAAGTGCATCGGCCAGCATATCTAAGCTATCGGCTAACAGTCCCATTGAATTTGAAATAAAACCTGTAATGATTTCCAGACCAAAGAAAAAGGCATTGATCAGTAGAACAAGCCACAATAATTTTCGCTCTTTGCGCTCATCTTTTTGAACTGGATTATGATCATGTGAATCGACGGAACCGATATAACGGTCCTTGAGATTCAGTTCACTGATAGCCGCCTTGATCTGTTCCATGTTATCCAGATGGTATACTTCCAATTTCCTGGCTGCCAGATTAAAATCCAATCTGGATATGCCTGTAATCTCACTAAGTTTCATACGGATCATCTGTTCCTCGGCAGAGCAGTCCATTCGCTTAATTTCGAAAGTCGACTTCTTCATCGCTTAGAATTTAAGCTTTATGCCAACATTAATTACAAACCCATCAACAGGCGCATATATATCCTGGAAAACAGGGTTTGTAATAGGTCCTGAATAAATCGGTCCGAATTTGGTCTGACGGGTATTTGTATAGTTCTCAAAATTCGCAAAGATTGAAAAACGTTCCCAAATTCTTTCTGCCATCAATCCCGCTGTCCAATAACCTTTACCGGTACTTCCATCATTTAACTGTTGTGGACTGAAATAATAAGCCTCAGCACCCACTTTCCACTTTTCTTCGATTTCATACATCAGCACATTATTGAGCCTGTGTTTGGAAACAAGCGGATAAATTTTTGAAGTACCATCCGTATGCTGATTAACATCGGCATAGGTATATCCCACAAATAGTTTAAAATCCCCGTATGTAAGCTTGACATTTGTTTCCATCCCTTTGGTATCAAAATTTCCGGAAGGCTGGACATACTGATACATGTTACCTGTTGTAGAGGTTAGCAGAACCGGATTGTTGATACGGGTATAGAAAAACATATGATTGATACTGAAACGTACCTGACCATCAAACAATGCTGTTTTGTAATTGATATCATAATTCGCACCATAAGAGCGCTCGGCTTTTGTATCATCCAAATTCAAAGGCAAAACTCCTCTAAACTGGATACGTTCAGCGTCTTCGGTAAATACAGTTGGTGCTTTATAGCCAAGACCACCACCCAATCGTGTTGAAAAATGTTCATTGATCTTCCATAAAGTAGATATTCTAGGAAGAAAAAAGAACCCGAAGCGGTTATGATAATCACCTCTAATACCTGATTCGATGGTAATTTTATCTGAGGTATTCCATGTATTCTGAACAAATCCGCCAACAGTTGTGTAATTATAATCTCTTACAGGAGTTCCAGCTACTTGCTTCTCCGTAAATTTATCGGTCAAAAAATTTGCACCAAGCACCCAGTCAGTCTTTTCGCCATTAAGGGAATAGTTTGCTTCCGTATACGTAGACAATTGATCACCAGAAAATTGATAAGCAGGCAAGCTAATGGTACGGTCATAGTAACTGACACTGTTTTTTATCACAAATTTAGCCCTGTCATTTATTCTACGATCCAATTCTAACTGAGTACTGTAACGTCCGGTTTTATTTTCCTCAAAGTAGGAATGATCTGTACTCCCATTGCCTTTGATATATTCCATATCTCCACCAATTCGTTTTTCGGAAGTTGCATTGATTCCAGCCATTAATGTGGTATTCTCATTGAAATAGAAAAATACTTTGGGATTCAACGTAAAACGGTCAAATTTAGGAATAGCCGTAAGTCCAATATCAGCAGGATCATAGGCAGTCCCATGATTATATGCCGCATATATTGTTGTTCCTATACCATTAAACTTTTGGGCATAAAAGCCACTGGCGTCAAGTCCCAGGGCAGAGGTTCCATTGAGCAGAAAATTAAGCTGTCTTTGCTCGGTTGGTTTTTTTGAAACGAGGTTTACCAAGCCTGCAATTGCTCCGCCACCATACAGTGTGGAAGATGATCCTTTTATCACCTCAACCTGCTGAAGATCCAAAGGTGCTACCTGTAATAGACCCAGACCACCTGAAAACCCGGAATATAATGGAAAACCATCACGGATAACCTGCGTGTATTTACCATCGAGTCCTTGGATACGTATGGCAGAGTTTCCACTGGTTGCTGAGGTCTGCTGCGTCTGGATTCCAGTACTTTCAGCAAGCAACATTCTGATATCTCCGGGTTTCATATTGCCTTTTTCTTCCAGTTCTTCGCCGCCGATAAATTCAATCCGAGTTGGGATATTTTGAATGCTTCTCGTACTTCTTGTTGATGTAATTACCACACTCTCTAATTCCTCTGAGTTTTCTTTAAGAAGAATTTCTATTATGCCGTTCTCTTTTAATGGGAATTTTATTATTTCAGTAAACTCTTCGAAGCCTAAGTAACTAAAGTGTATTTCCTGTAATCCATCGGGGATATTTGACAATGTAATCTGTCCTTTTTCATCAGATATTGCACCATTTGAAGTGCCTTTTATAGAAGCTGTTACCCCAACAAGAACTTCTTTTGTTTCGTTATTTTTAACAACGGCTTTTAATGTGTTTTGTGCATATACACAAAGGTTTATTGTCATAAAAAACGACAATATGAGCATTTTCTTCATTATAAAATGATATTTAATGTGATTGTATAAACTTAACGATGCAAAGACATCGTTATTAATTAATTTGTGCTGAAAGCACTACACATTAAGCATATTTCGGGGGATGCCAAACTGAATATCGGAAGTCGGAAATAGCAGCAATAGTTGTTACCATTATCTTTTTTTCAGGTTGCTTCACGAAACCCGATATTGAAAAATGAAATGAGTTTACAACAAAACCTGCACAAGTTTTACAATTAAAAAATGGTGAACAACAATTTTTATTGCAATTATCGTCATTTTGTTGACTATTTGAAGTTTCAAAAGGTTCATCCATACAACTATCTTCTACAAGGCAAGGTGCTATAGATAACAGCAAAATCATTATAGCCGATATGTAAGACAGATACTTCATTCTGCAAAAATATGAAAATTTATATTCACTTTTTTAAGTGTTCTAATAACAATTTAATTAAACTTTTTACAAACTGATAAAAGAATATTTTAAAAAAAAATTGAAAAATAACACAGAATCTTTTCTTTGGTCGCCCATACGACAAGAAAAGAAGATATGCCTAGTGCCCGGAGTAGGGCGAGAATTAATGGGCATATCCTAAAGCGGCTATTTCGCTTTACGCAAAAAGACTTTTCCTGCTAAGGAAATGTCTTTTTGCCCGATGAGATCAGTCTATCAATATCGGGCTAGTCCTGAAATCTTCAAGATTATGGAATAATCCTCTGTACTTGGTCATTCCGAACCTGAATAAACTCCACAGTAACTTGCACCCCAACTGCGCTAAGGAAGCGTTAATAAAGAGATCTTGCTGTTCAAGTGCTTCTGCAAGGGAACAGCTTGGCGTATTGTCGTCCCTTTCTGACTGCATCAGCAGTTCGCCATATTCTTGGGTCACAAATGGCAGGTTGTTCACAGGAATATATTTTTCAGATTCCGGTTGTACGATGTTACCCACTGTGGAAAGGATAACCTGCCCTGTATGTTTACTATTGCCATAGTCCATCCAATATTTGGGCGAATCCCGAACACGGTTACGCTGTTGGTTAACCGATGTGAGTATTTCGGCAACTCCAAATCTTGCCTGTACCGTATCGACACAGGTAATCGTAATTGTCGCATTTGATTGTTTGGGTAGTTTTCCAAACTTATCCTTTTCAAATTTGACTGTCTCGGCTTTCCAGTTAGAACCCGTACAACGGTTAATACGGTTAATAAGAGCCACGGACTTCGGCAATCCGACCTCACAGTCAAAAAATCGCTGTCTCCCCAAATTTGCGGATGTGACAATATCATCATCCCATAGCCTGACCTGCAGACCTGTATGTCCTAGAGTCAATAGGCTTTCATTGATTTCCATCAATCCAGTCAGTACCTTTGAGCCTGTTCCGCCTGCTCCCACCAAATTGACAGTGATCGGGTTTGTCGGGGCTAACAGGTAGTTATCTGTAAAATGCATTTTTGTTTTCTCCTGATTCATAGCAATATATTTTTAAGGGTTAACATATGGGGCATTAGTACCTCTGTTGGAAAAACCGTTCCCTGTTCTATCAGCCTTTTCCATAGTGTCACAGAATTTTCTTTGCACTGTCCACCTGTAACAAGGGCATGGCTAAAATAGCTGTGGAAAAAATAGTGTTCCCATGCTTTCATAAAATCCTCTACCGAAGTAGTATTTTTAATGTCGATTTTTATTGTTCCCAAACATACTTTTCCGTCAGCGTATATATTGAAAAAAGGGCAATGGTAAAGCTGTGACTTTAAAGTTGGTCTTCTATTGTTTTTAAGCGCAAATACCGTGAGACTGGATTTGCTAGCCTTCCACAGCATAGGCGGAACATAGGCTTTGCCGTTTGGAATCCCTAGATTTTCGACAAAAAACAGTTCTCTTTGCTGTGCTTTGGTATGCCAGATCACTGTTCCTTTTTCGGTGTTCGGGTCAAGGCTCAAAACATTGCTCGGAAGGACAGATTTAGGTTTTAAAAATGCGCTTTCTTTTTCATGTTCGAGCATTAGCGTTTTCGCCAGAATATCGGCTTCCATCACTGTCAGCGGATGGGCGTTTATAGGGTTTCCGTTATCGTCCATATCAAAATGTTCTACATATACATCAGGGTCAAGTCCCTGTGATTCATAAAGCACCAATGCACATTTGGGATAATAAAGTTTATTATCAAAATCCTGCGTAATATCTGTGTTATTGTTTTTCATCGCTCAATTGTCTATAATCGTAAATTAAATCAGTAAGGTCATGCAATAGGTCAAAGAGCCTTTCCTCAAATGCAAGGTCTTTACTTTCGTTTTTCTGTCCGTCAAAACATTGGATCAGGGCAGGTTCCTGCGTTTCACTGTATTCCTGAAACTGGTTATTGACGGATTCAAATACGGTTTCTGCGAGCCAACCTTTATTATCGGCATAGAATGAAATGTATTTTTCCATCGGAATGATCTGATCTTCCAAATATTCTTCATCCTCATCGAACATACTACTTGCATTGCGAAAAATACTGGCATCGGGATATTCACGGTAAATTGCCAGTGTTTTTTGTGCCAAGATCAAACAATTGGTGTCAAAATCATCTTTGGGATCGAAACGAGCAATCCGCTGATCGAAAAAAGTGAGGTTCTCACGGTTGTAAATTTTCTGTTCAATTTTATCTCCCACCCATTCCGCAATCTCGATTTCGCTTACACGGTTGTCTTCTTCGTCTTCGTAGGGATCATCCATTATCCAGTCTTTCAACATTTCATACTCATAATATAAATAGCTTCCCTCCTGTCTGTAATAGGGTATATCAGCAATGTGATAGAGATAGGAAAACACGGATAATAAAAGATGGGCTGTTTTTTTCCGTTTTTTGTCGTTAATCATTCTGAAAAGCGGGATAACAGGAATGTAAAAGAGTGTCGCTCCTGTATCACAGCGTTCTTCGGAAACCACATAAAATTTATCATTTTCTTTTTTGAACCGCAAACTGTGAAAGTTCAGCACGTTCTTTTTTAGTTTCCCCTTTATGTCGGAGATTGCAAGATTGATATTGTAGGGAAATTTATAATTATCGGACTTAGCAAACGGTTCGATTTTGTAGTGTTCTGCCAGTCTTGAAAGTGACCGGAAAAAGTCACTTTCAAGTTTAGCAGAGGTTTCATTTACCTGATTCATTTCTGTTTGCCTGAACTTGGGCAGAAATGTGCAGTTTAGTAAACCATTGGCAACATGGCTATCGGTACGGACTTCCTTCTGTCCCTGAAAATTTCCTGTGCGTCTTTTGGTTTTTCCATCCATCGGGCGAACTCCGCAATCCTGCGGTGCAGGTTGGTTTCTTTTTCTTTGTCGGGAATTTTTATTGTTCCCGAAATGATCTGTTTTCGCATTGTTCATTGTTTTAATTCTTTAATAATTAACCCTTCGTCCCCATCACACTTTCAAAAGTGTATACGACAGAATCATCCTTAATTACTGGCGCAGAAACCTTTGAAGTCGTCAAAATGGGATAGGTATTTGCATAAAAATTCATCACTGCATCCACGCTCCAACGTGGTTCGGGGTCGTCAAGGATTATTTTCAATCCCTTGTCCACGAGTACAAACACTCTTGCTAATTCAACGCTCAATAACATATTCTTTCAATTTTATTGTTAAACATTCACTTCTGTCAATGGCTCGTCTGTTTGGTTCTGTGGTGAGGCAAAAAGATCACCTGCAAAGTGGGACTGATACAAATTTTGCTTCTGACCTATTGTTTCGGCATGGTCGGGATATTCGGAAGCCTTTGGTAACGCAGTCCATGCTTCTTTGAATTTTCCCTCTTTTTCAAGTGCTTCGGCTTTCGCCATTGCATCGTTGTACTTTTTAATCTTCACATCTTTTTCCTTTTTCGCCTTATCCGCTTTTTCTTTCTCCATAGCGGACTGTTTTTTTGCTTCCTCCATCTGCTTCATAAAAGCTTCCATATTGGACATAAGCCCCGAAGCGGATTCAATCGGTTTTTTGATATGTGAGAAAAATTCAGCGTCCAGTTCTTCTGCCGTTCCTTTGAGATTAAGTGGGGGGATTATATTTTTTGCTTTATCTCCACATCCGTCATTCTGCACCAAAATAGAGACAACTATTTTATCTTCTGTTGCTTTGGCAATCGTAAGCGTTACTTTGCTCTGCAAGTCCATTTTTGCTATCTGTTTAAAAAAATTCGCTTCCATAATATTGTTGTTTGTGAATATTGATTTATTTATAATTGCCCGTATGGGGAAATGATTTCAGTCGGGTTATTGAGTTTAAATCTATCTATGAGAAGATTTGCGATTTCGTCCTCGGAATAACCCAATTTTTTTAATCGCTTTTTATACCTTGCGAACCGTACACCTTCCTCGTCTTTTCCTTTGAGGTCAAGTAAATGTGTTTTCCAGTTATAGATCGCATATAAAATACTTGAATAAGTCATGCAGGCATATTGCTGTGCTTTTTCAGGGTCATTGTAGCTAAAACCGACTTCTATATATTTTGAAATAATTGTCAAATATTTATGTGATCGGCTTTTTCCGAACTTTCTTTCCATCATCAAAAATTCATTGAAAAGAAAGTCCATAAATTGATTATCCTTGTCCATGTTATTTACCGTGTATAATTGTGTTTAGCATTTGAAATATTATCATCTTTGAGAAGCGGTCTATTTCCCTTTCCGTCACGGTCATAATTTATCTTGTAGCCGTTGCTCTGCACGATGCCTTCCAAAAGATTCCTTGCTCCTGTGGCATCCCAATCGTCCGTTGCCGTCATATTCAGGCAATGCAAACGTTCAAAATCCTTCACCATTCGGGCTATGATCGAAAGTGCCCGATATTCTGTTTTATCTGCTAGATTGCTCATGATATTTTTGATTTTAGTTCCAAAAGTTTGTTGTAAACGTCAGTCCAGTATTTTTGTCTTACTTTATCGTATGGTACAGGCGGAACATGGTGCATGTCCTTAAAGAGTTCCGCCTGCTGAATCGCTTTATCTAAGTCGGTCACTGTGATCTCAAGACCGTTTAAATCCGTTATTTTCATTTCAAATAAATTATAGTTCTCCCAGATTAGAATCTGCCAAAATCCATTGGATCTAAACAGATCGTTTTGAGAACACCATTAGCATAGGTTGCCATCCCATATAGACAATTGCCTATTTCTTGATAGCCCAGTACAAAATCAACTTTATAATGCTTTGCTATCCGCACCACGGCTTGTATGTTGGGTGTCCATCTCGTATCATACTCCAACATGCCGTCATGGTTATAGCTGATATCGCAGAAAAAATGATCTTCCGTACCGCCAAGAAAATCGGGCAGTTTTTCAAAATCTATCTGCTGTTCCATTTGAACGATTGTGTTAAAAAGAGCTGTTATCTGCTGGATTGCTTCGGGAGTTCCCACGAAGACAAGCGTGTTGTTACACCAATTTGCCATGATTACAAGAATTTTTTAAGATTTTCTGCTTCCTCTATATTTTCCTTTACCAATGGCATCCAGTCTTTAGCCATTGTATAAAGAATAGCATGGTAAATAATCATTGCTATCCTGTAACTATTCTGTTCTTCATCTTCATAATTCAAAGCACCACTATTTACTGCCTTAAAGAACAGTTCTTCAATCTTTTTAAGGGGCGGATTTCCTGCGATCATTTCGCTGAAATTTTCCTTTAATTCTGCCTGTGTCATTTTGTTTGTATTTACAGGTGACTTTTCACAGTCACCTGTGGTTAAACTTTAATCTTCCGTATTTTCTGTAAATTCTATGGATACTATTTCTTGTTCTCCGAACAGTAGTTCTATTGCCAGTTTCAGGCTATGGTGGGGATTTTCACACCCGACAAAGCGCACTAAGCAGTGTATCATAAAAATTGAATTGTGTCCCCAAAAAAGATGTTCGGAAAATATTTTAGGGTTTCTGTGAAGCTGAACATTGAGCCTTTCCAATAGCCTTTCAATTTCTGCGATCAGGCTGTACCAATAATTCGCTGTTATCAGGCAGTGGGGTGGCCAAGCCATTTTAATATCCTCCTGCTTTTCCCGAAAATGGGTTATCTCCTTTTGAACAAAGCTGATAAGGTCTTTTAAATCTTTGGGAAATAATCGGGCTAGTACATAAGCCCTTTCTATATTGTTCATTTCGTCCAATGGTTTCATTTTGATAAATTTTGATGTGTAAAATTCAGTTCTGCGACCTGCGGTAAGTGCTTCGGTCAATGAAAGGTTCAATTCTGTATGCAACCCTTTTATTGACAAGATTTGCGTATTCAGTAGCTTTTTTCCTTGTTCGGAAAACCGCACCGTCTACTTTCCAAGTCACTTTATAATGCCTGATTGTAGAAGGCGACCTAAATGCGTAATAGTCTATCCATTTAAGTTCCTCGTCCCTGAACACCTTGACAGGATGGATATACAGCCCTTTTCCGTCAACATTCGGGTAATAGGTAGATGCCAGTAATTTCTTCTCCCTGTCGAAGATTTCAAAGCGTACAAAATCTTTGTCGTGCAGGATGATCCTGAATAATTCATCTACATTGAAATGTGCATTCAGTAGCACATTTTCGTCGTACTTTTTATAGGTGATTACGCCAATATTCATTGCGGTAAATTTTAAATGATTGATTTCTGACCGATTTTTTTAATCCTGATTATTGCCCCTATTGGACAGCTTTCACAGGCCATTACCTGCTGAATTGCTCCCTGCTCTCCGCTGAGTGAGGTTACTTTGACCTTGAAAAAACCTGTATCATGTTTCAATGTTAATTTGAATGTTTCCAGTATCATTTTTTTAGATTTAAAGGCGACTGCTTTCACAGTCGCCTGTGGTTAATGTTTAGTTATAGAATACGTGTCCGTCCTGGCTCCAATAGCTTCCGCAGAAAAGATCCCTTGCGTAGGCTTCATAATCAAAATACTCTTTCGCAAAATCGCTGAGGTCTGAACGACCTTCTACCAGTTCCCGTGCAAAATCCTCCTCACTGTCGTAATGGGCTACATAATCATCTTTAAAATCACTGATAAGCTCGTCAATGTCACTTTTGGAAAAGTCCTTGTGATCGTTGTCGCACCAGATTAAAAATGCTTCAAGATCGTTATCGTCAAGATTTCCGAGGGCTTCCAATACTTCAAAAGTGTTTTCACATAACCATGATTCGCCTATTAAGCCTTTGGGTATATGTTCGTAATCTTGAAACATAAACTCTGGGTCTTCCTCGTCACTGTGCAACTCGGCGCATGCTTGGTAAAATTCGTTTCTATCCGAATAGTCAGACAGTTTTAGCCATTTTCCGAAAATTGACCCATCGTTATATTTAGCGTATGTTCCTACGTAAATACTAGCCTGAGTTATATCTATTTGAATTGTTGACATGATGTTAAATTTTTGAAGGTTTAAAGATTAGTTTGCACTTTCCACAAGCTGTTTTAATTTGGCTTTTACCGCCCTTGCAACCTCTCCGCGCCAAGTTGTCGCATTTGCAAGGAAATAATTAATTATGGAGCTTGCCGAATCTTCGTAATAGTTGTCGTTTACGCTACTGAGTGAGCGCATTGCATCCAAATAAGGCACAGCCCCGAAATAGACGTTTTTCCAGTCTTTTGTGACCAATAGGGCAATGTGTGCTATATTATCGGGTATCTGTACCCCTGTATTTTGGGCTGATTTTTTCATAATGAATTTTAGATTTGGGTTGTTTTAAAATGGTAGATCATCGTCATTATCTCCCGCAAATACGGGCGAAGAGTTGCCAGATTTTACGGTTTCTTTTTTTACAGATTCTCCGCCCTGTTTTGTGTCGCCACCGTGAAAAACTATTTCTGATACCTGAAAATTCAGTCCTGCCTTTAGGTTGCCTTCTTTGTCTACCCACGCTCTAGGGCTGACCCGTCCCGAAAGTTCTACAATAGTGCCTTTTGTGAGGTATGGGGCGATGTTTGGGGTTCTCCAATATGCGCAGTCAAAAAATGTGGGCTGACTGATTTTTTCGCCTTCTTTGTTTCGGAAGGTGTGCCTGATCGCTACGCCAAAATTGACGACCTCTTTGCCGTTTGAAGTTGTTCTAACTTCTGCTGTTCTTGTGATTTTTGCTGTGATGTTCATAACGTTTTGTTTTATTGTTTTACATTGCTTGTTATGTTCTTCCAGTCCTTCCGAGGCTCGGCCCCGATATTATTTTCAAAAGAAAAAAAGGAAAAAAAGAAAGCAGACAAACAGATCATACAACTGCGTAGACCAAGAGAAAAAATGATTTAATGGGGGGGCCCTTTGGGGGGAAACCGTTCATTCACTTTTTTCTCTTGGTGGGATGTGGGTCGGATGGATGAACTAACTTGGCTGCCTTTTTATCCTTTTCTTTGAAAATGATATTCATTGAATTTCTATGCATAAAAAAATCCGGATATTTAGTTGTCCGGACATCAGAGATTTGAAAGGCAGATGTTGGGAACTGTTTTGGTATCTGACTTACAATTTTCTGATCATGGGGAGCCAAAAGCTCTTTTATGGGACGGAAAGAAGCCAGGAAATAAATGTGCTTTGGTGTGCGTGATGGGAAACATACAATAATGCGTGAGCGATTGAAGTGGATAGCCCACAGCTCAGCGAGGACTTGGAACAAAAAGCGCGGTCTGAATTAGACACGCCCCAGTTAAAAAGAAGCTATACCATAATTTCAACATGCTCCTAGGAAAAATCATAAAAATTGGATCATGCTTCATTTATTGAGGAACCTGAAAATTTGTTATGAAATTGTTGGACTTTCTAATTTTCTAAGCCCTAAAATCAATTCGTAAAAAAAATTGCGAAATCGTACTTGATTTATTGTTTTCATTAACTTTTATAGATTAAAAACAAGTTATCTATTTCTTTAATTAAAGTTTATGATTATTTTTATTGTATATTTATAATACTAACCATAAAAACTAGATTATGAGAAAAATTTATTTGTATTTAGCTATTCTTATCTTCTTTTCATGTACCAGGGAGGATATTAATACGGATAAGTCAAATGATGAGAATTATGTTACCTTAAAGGAGAGCAAATCAATTGCTGACTCTTTACAGCAGTACATATTACATAGGAAAGCAAAAGCCAGTGCGGGAATTAATAAAAGCCGTAATACAGTTCTAGAGAAAGAAATAGTAGGTAGTGATGGAACGGTTGTCATGCGTATATTTAACTATACCGAAGGCGGCTTTATTATTTTAGCAGCTGACCGAAGAGCAAACCCTGTGCTCGCATATTCAGACGAAACTTCCTTTTCTTCAGATACTGTGCCACTTGCTACAGATGCATGGCTGAATGACACGAAGCTTGAAATTGATGCTATAAAAGCAAGAGGAACCCAGGGAACAAATGTTGCGAATATTCTATTGAAGAAAGCCAAATATACACAGCTATTATCCGGTAACATGGTCTCTACTATAAAAACAAAGGCAGTTGGAGGAAATGTCGCAAAACCGCCACCCCCAAAATGTGAGGATAGTGATTTTGTAAAAGGTCCACTTCTTTCAACAAATTGGGACCAAATCGGTGGCTATAATAATTATATGCCGGCGAAAAGTTGCACTCCTTATTATTGCAATGGTAAAGCTTTTACAGGTTGTGTAGGCACTGCAATGGCACAGGTCATGAGATATCATCAGTATCCAACTACATTTAATTATAGCATTATGCCCAGTAGTGTGCCAAATTATTCAGATGTTTCTGCAGGAGCAAATGAAATCTCTAAACTCATGTGGCTGGCAGCGGATGCAGTTGGTTCAGATTATAAGTGTGATGGAACTGGAGCGGCTGCAGATATAAGTGATATTTCCTCTACTTTTAAAAGTATTGGGTATTCCACTTCTGCAACTTCGGGTGATTTTAATTCTGCGACAGTTTTGAGTGAAATAACAAGTAACAGGCCCGCTATATTATCAGGTTACAGTACCAAAAGCGGATCACTTTTTCCTACATACAGCGGCGGACATGTATGGGTAGTAGACGGAGCACACCACCTCATAACATGTCCTGAAACTTTGCCTGATGGTTCAACAGTTGGCGGAGGGGGTTATCTGTGGTTCCACATGAATTGGGGATGGGGGGGGTCGCATAACGGCTGGTTCGGTTATGCCGATGCAAATTCAGGTAATGGTAATTACCAATATAAACGACAAATGGTTTATAATATTCATAAATAAGATCAATATGAACAAGTTATTGTTAATAATCGTAAGTGTTCTTTCTTTCTTTGGATGTAAGAAAGAGGAAGCTAAGCAAACAAACCTATATGACAAGGTTCAGCTAAATTTAGTAGATGAGAATGGTGTAAATGTCCTTAATTCAAAGTTGACAATAGCTGATCTGGATCTATATTACGTCACAAGTACTGGTGATAAAGTCCTTCAAAATCATGAAAACCTGGATTTTCCAAAGAATATGAATATTGTAAATGATGGGCAGGCGAAGATGTTGATTGTGTTTGCAAATGTAGAAGCACAAAATAATGAGTATGCTGAAAGCATATTAAAAGTTAAAGGTTATGATGATATAACAATTAAGGTTAAGGTTCAAAAAAATGGCGGTAGCCTTGGATATTCCGACTTATTTTTAAATGGAAAAAACATACCTGTAGATTTAAGATCTAAACCTATTAAGTTACAGCTGGAAAAATAGTCGCATTAAGATATACAAAGACCACAAATCAGTGGTCTTTGTGATTTACCGCTTTACAGATTAAAAAAACGTTACTTCTCCCATATTAGGACTGATAACTGAATGCTTATAGCAACAATGTTCATTTGGTCTATTAAAATTCAGGAAACATCCCTCCTTTCTCAATTTCACTTCTACGTTGCTGCTTCCATTTAAATCCTTAATAAAGAAGTTTATAACATTCGTAAAATTAAACCATTAAAGCCATGATCAACCACAATATATATTTGTTGGTCAGATGCACATGGTTCCGGACAAGATTTATAAATTTTTAATCAAGGAACCATCTTATTATTATAGAAATACAGACGCCATTAAAATTAAAATCAACAAAGCACACAATTGCATATTTAATAAGCATCCAACTTATTATAGAAACATATAATAAGACATAAAAGTCCTTAAAAAAAGTGTTTTCATATTTAGTAGGAAATTCAAATTATATCTAATATTTTTAGTATTTTTAAGAAAAACTATTAACCTTTATGGCAAAGAAAAAACTCAGAATTGAAACTGAAAATTTTATAATTGAAGATCGGCCACCTATCAAACAAGATGAGAAATTTAAACTATATGTTAGGTCTGGAGGCAGATGTGCAATGTGCAACAGGTATTTAATTGATCTTCAAACTGGCATCAACCTTGGAGAAATGGCTCATATCGTTGGTTGGACGAATAAAAAAGGATCACCAAGAGGCTTGTCATCCATGCCGCAGGAAGAACGGAACTTTGAAACTAACTTGATTCTTCTATGTCCTGAACACCATAAAAAAATCGATGATGCCAAAATGATAAATGATTATACGGTTGAAAGACTAATTGCAACAAAAAAGGAACATGAAAGTAGAATTCACCATCTTACAAATTTGCCCAAAGATTCAGACACTGTAGTTTTAAGAATGCTTGGAAATATACGGGGAACTGCTGTTGAATTGTCACAAAGGCATGCTTTGGATGTTGTCTTCAAGGAAGAAAATCGTGCTGCTGTGTTTATAGATAGCTTTGATAAACAAAGCATTGAAATTGACCTTACCAAACTTCCTGAGCCAGAAGAAGATTGGGACGGATATTGGAGTCTCGGACAAAAAACAATAGATCGAGAACTTAGCAAGTTTGAAGAAGGAATCCGTTCAGGATCAATAAGGCATCTTTCAGTTTTTGCTATAGCTAGAATTCCACTTTTAGTTTATTTGGGATATAAACTGGGCGACAAAATCCCGATGTCTTTGTATCAAAAACACAGAGGTGAAGAAGAAACATGGGGCTGGATTGATCAGGATGAAAATATTGATTTTGAAATAAGTAAAATTCAAGAAGTTGATTCAGACGATGTGATATTGATTTTAAGCATAAGTGGTAGTGTTGACAATGCAAGGTTGCCGCAAACTTTGGTAGATAAATCGAATATTTATGTCATCAAACCCTCTTCTGTAATCCCAAATCGGAATATTTTTAATTCAAAAAAGACGTATCAAAATTTTGTCAGGAGATATCATGAATTTCTGAGTCAATTGGAAGTAGACCATAAAGGCTGTGATTCAATCCATGTCTTTCCAGCTATACCTATTCTAGCAGCAGTTGCATGCGGAAGGGGAATTATGAGAAATGTTCACCCTTCTTTACTTATTTACGATTTTACCGGAAAGGACTATTTACCAACCCTAACTGTCAATATTCATGAAACTAATTAAATACTTTAAAAACTTTCTAGAGCAAGAGGTAAATTTAAACCCGACCAGGATCAAAAATTTGGATGAACGAACAGAAGCAATCACAAATTTTCTTGAAAACAGCACATTATTTCAGGATAATTTCATTGATGTAATACCGCAAGGTTCATATGCCCATAAGACTATTATTAAGCCAGTAAATTCTTATGATGAATATGATGCAGACGTTTTATTATTTGTGGAGGAATTTGAGGATTGGAAGCCATGTGAATACGTAGAAAATTTATATTCTTTATTCCGAGATAGCGCAATTTACAGAAATAAAGTTAGCAGAAAATCGAGGTGTGTTACTATTACCTATGCGAATGATTTTCACATGGATGTTGTACCTTTTGTTGAAAGAAATGATAAAAAATGGGTAACGAACCGACATGAGGATAGGTTTGAAGTAACTGACCCTGAAAAATTTACCGAATGGCTAGATGAAAGAGGAAGAATCACGAAACACCACTTTGTCAAGGTTGTAAGAATCATAAAATATTTGAGGGATTACAAAAAGACTTTTTCTGTGAAATCAATTATTCTCAACACTTTGTTAGGGATGCAGGTTGATGATGTAGCACTAATGGAAGATCCTAAATGTTATGATGATGTCCCTACTACTTTATATACTGTAATGAAGAAGCTGAAAAATTATGTTTCATCTCATTATTATATGCCAACCATTGATGATCCTGGGGAAACAGGGGAAAACTTTGGAGACAGGTGGGATCAGGACGGTTGGGCAATTTTCAGAAATAAGATGATGTATTATGCTGATAAAATAATAGATGCATACGAAGATCCAGATTTAAATTCCAGCTTGGCAAAATGGAAGGCAATTTTCGGTGAAGGGTTTAAAAAGGCTGAAACTGAAAGTTCAAATGTTAAGCAAATGACGGACAACAGTTATGTGGAATTCACAGATACAGAGCAAACGCTTGCTGACAAAAATATTGCTTTGGAGATTAACCCTGCTTATAAAGTTAAATTAACTGGCAGAGTAACAAAGAAGAATGGCTTTCGTACGTTTACTCTTGCAGAAAGAGGCGGTCGAGTAGAGAAAAAAAGATCAGTTGTATTCTCCGTTAGATGCAACGTACCGGAACCATATGATATTTATTGGAAAGTACTGAACCGCGGAGATGATGCATTAAAAAATGACTGTATACGTGGTCAGATCGAGAAGGGTTTTGATACGAGAACGGAGCCAACCAGCTTCTGGGGAAACCATTATGTCGAATGTTATATTGTAAAAAATGGAATTTGCGTTGCAAAAGATAGGCAATCAGTTTTTGTAATTTAAGGTTTTAAATGTGTAAGTATTAAGTTCATAAAAGATCCTTTTAATGGCATATAAATATTCAGATCTAGAAAGAATAAAATGGTTGAAAAACTTAAACCCTAATTTTAATGAGCAGGACTGGTATGGTGAAGTAGTAGTCCATTTCAGTCATATCCGTCATTTACAGTTCTTTAGACAAACTGGGACGTTTAAAGAAAAAATAGATCCTGCGAAAATTTGCGGAATTGATTATTCTTATGGGTACAATTGCATCATGTACAAACCTAAAGATTGGCGTTATCATTGGCTGCAATTTTTTACTGATCTTCGAAGGCTAGATCGTGTCATAGATAATTTCCCAACTAAAGTGAAAGTAATTCATCATATACATTTAGCGGAAGAAGCAAAAACAGTTGTCCAGTATGGAAATCATTATTTTACAATTGGGGGTCAGCATCGTTTATGTCTTGCTAAATTTCTGGAAGTACCAGTAGTAGAAGTTGACGTTATCAAATATGAATTGGACAGAAATCTCTTCAGCAGAGAAATGCGGTTTAGGAAAATAATTCCTGAACTTAAACAAGCGGGTTTCTTATCCGAAGATTATGAGGGAGATCACACGCATGATTTTTTTATTTTGGAATTTGCTGAAGACAATGTTGTTATCAAAAAAAAATATGCTAAGTATGTATTGGAAAGATATGCTACTTTAAAAAAAATGCCCTTAAAAGGTTTTTTGAACTACCTTAAATTTACAAACACTCAATATTATGAACGAACCAGAGTTAATGAAGATACTCAACTTTATCTCTTGGATACTTATTTATTAAAACACATCAAAATGCAGAAAAAAGTACATTATGAGAATCCATAAGGCCAAATGTAAGAAATGAAAAAGGGTAGAAATTTATTTCTGCCCTTTAATATTTATAAATTTTAAGAAGAATGGCTGTTTTTAAGACCACGGATTGGGAAGACCAGTAAGATAAAACTTAACATTAACTGGTCCACAAGGAAGACCCAGTTTTACTTCTAAAATACCTGTGGGATCACCTGTTGTATACACTAACATAGCATTAGAATAAGGAAAAACAGTAAGCGTTGGAGGTGCTGAAATAACCTCCACTGATGTTACCCCGTTGTTACTGTCTGACCAACCCTGGTTATCAAAATAAAGTGTCGCGGTATTAGGAGGATTAAGTGTTGTTTTCCCGACTGAGGGGGCATATCCAAATAGGATTGTTATTGGGGGCACACCACTAGGATAATTTTTTAGTATACCAAGTGTTCTATTTGGGTTGTTTCCGTCTGCCCAGTATCGTGTCAGTACATCTGCAGGATTTGAGGATACCGCCCAAACTTCTTGGGGATACGAACCTGCAACTACAACTTTCTGTCGAGGTTCTGTGCAAGTATTAGATAAGTTAGCTGTTAAAACTGTACGTCCTGCCTGACCACTTGGGTTTGTTACCAATCCTGCCGCATTGACTGGAAGATTTGGATTATTAGAGTTCCAAGAGGTCACAGTTGTTCCAGCTGGTAGGTTCGCAACATTATATTGCGATTGTGAACCACAAAAGGGGGTGGAACCTTGAATACTGTAATACGAAGCAAAAAAGTTAGCTACATTTATTACACCATAACCATATTCCAATGTTCTATCGGTAGGTTTAACACCAGTAGCAACATGAGTTTTGTCACAATTAAAATCTATTGCATCGCGCAACTGAACACGGGTCATTGAAGGTACAGCTGATAATATCAGTGCTGCACAACCTGCTGCCACTGGAGTAGCTGCGGAAGTACCTGAAAAATACCAATAACTACCATCGTAAATAGTTGTAAAAATACTTTCACCAGGTGCTAAGAACTCAACATATCCGTCATAATTCGAGAAGGTTGATAAGACGCCATTGCTATCTGATGATCCTACAGCGAAAACATTGGCGTGACGGGCGGGGTAATGAATAGGCGAAAGCCCTCCGTCATTGCCCGTGGCTCCGAGCATAATACCACCTTTTCCACCTCTGCCATTTATTGTAAAATTGTTAATTTTAGTATCAAGAGAACTAGACGGATTTCCTAATCCTATTGAAGCACTTATAATGTCGATGCCATTATTAAAAGCATAATCCATTCCACCGACAACCCATGAATCAAGGGAAGAAAAGGTAGGATTATTAGGATTACTTGTGGGATTATAGCCTACCCGGATCTGGTAAAGGCGTGATTTGAAAGCAACACCTGCAACCCCGATATTATTATCACCCACTGCGAGGGCACATCCAGCACAGGGTGTTCCATGTCCATCGGCTCCTAGTGGTCTACCTGTGGGGTCGTAGCTACCTGCATGATTTGCCTGAAGATCGGGATGGGAAGTGTTGATTCCTACATCCATTATACCTATTTTAATATTCTCTCCCTTTTTCCAGCACCAGGCGCTGTTTGCTCCTATACTTGGAATATGCCATTCCAACGAAAGATTAGGATCATTGGGCGTATAAACTAGCGTATTAATTGAGCGGAAGAAGTTAGGTTCTGCAAATGCAAAATATCCACTTTCAAAGAAAATGTTAGCTATATCCATTGGGTCGAGGTTCCCTTTTAAATCCAAGGTCAATAGATATATATCATCTCCCATTGCCTCTGTTTTACTTACCCCATATTCTTCGTAAAGCTTTGAAACATTTTCCAGCTGAAATCTTCTTTCTATCTGTACCAAGATCTGAGGTGTTAACCCCATTTTCGTGTTGGCTTCCCCAATAAATACCTGACTTATATTTTCTATTTCAGGTTGATCAAAATCATTAGAGAAATTGTAGATAAAAGCTGCTTCTCTATCCAATGTAACCCAGACATATTTATCTTTTGACAGATTTTCAGCATCTAGATTTTTAAATACAGAAGAGTCTTTGGCAAATGCATTTAACAATTGGATCTGTTGCTCAGGTTCCTTCTCCTCTTTAAAGGTAATAAGTAAAAGGTTTGGGTCAACATCCATATAAACCCTTTTTCCATTATAATAATAGTACCTGCGCGTCTCGTTTAATAGTTCTGATAAATTTCTCATAATAATATTGATTTATTTGGTTAAAAAATTATTTCATAAGCTGGACTTTGCCTTTATCGTAATTCAATTTAACATCATTAAGTAGCACTTCACCTACAATCGGATTGGAACATGGGCCATCGGAATTTTTCATTTTCACCACCAATTTATCTGCTGGTGTCTCACCGATATGCATCATGAGTGTATCCGCCAAAAGTTTATTATCGGGTGAGATTTTAAAAGATCTTTCAGTTCCGGTTCCTTCAACGGAAGGCCGAATAGTATCTTTTTTAGCTGTGTCTTTTACCTTAAAAAAATAGATATCCTTTATTTGGTAAGTGGGCGCAGTAGAGAAAAATAGATCTTTGCCCGATTGAGCACCTATGACATTAAAATCAAGGTAAACTGGCGTAATCTGAAAGGTACAACCTATTTTCTCGTCATTACTTTTTGAGCATCCCAGAAAAAAAGAAGATGCAATAATTAACGTTGACATTGTTTTGAATAATTTCATGGCTATAAATTAATAAATGAGTAACAATTTTGTCCATACCTGCTAACTGACAGGAATGACCTGGTTTATAATTATTTTTAAAGGTAACGGTTGAAGACCGGGAAATGCTACAGCTCTATTTCAATCAATGATGAATTATATGATTAAATTACGAATATTAGATTGAAAAAGAAAATTAAATACCTGTAAAGAAAATAATATATTCTAAGAAGTGTTACATTTCCGTTAATACATCGGGATGATTACTTAATCTTCCTAGTGGCGAAGATGTGATTCTGGTCCTAATTTGCTGACTTGACTATGGCATTTAATAATCCTATTATGTAAATAGTTAAAATTGATTTAGAATTGTGGCGATAAACCTTCTACAATTTTCCAATCATCAGCAGTTTTATCGTATCTCAAACGCCATATTTTCTCTGGGACTTTGATGCCGTCACCTGTTGAGTATTCACCCAACCTTATAATTACTTCATTTGAAAATATCTCATCAATTGCAGCATATGCTTTTTCACCACCTTCAAATTCAGCGATTGCAGGAATCGACCTTTGATCCGGATCTGGATTGAATAAAAATTTAGCTGAACATCCGACATAGACCTTACTATGCTGAAAAATTATTCCATTCATATCTCTAGTATTAAAGAATTTAACAATTCGATAAAAACCTAACAACCGTTGGTATGCACATAAAAACCACAAACAGCATGGAAAGTATATAACGTATGGCTTTTCCTTTTGTTTTATCATTTCCGATAAAATACAGACTAGTAGGTTTTGGAAAAAAAAGATGACAGCTAATGTAGTACCTAGAGGAAAGTTTCAAACGTTTTGATATTTGTACTGCTAACAGACCGATTTTATTCTAAGATGTTTATTAGACCCATAAATATTATTAGTATGATCACTGATGAGAATTTATTGCTGCAAAATGGAGCATTTTATGAGCAATATCCTGCGAAAGCGATTATTTTTCAAAGTGGAAATATGCGTAATTACAAGAGGTCATCTATCATCGGAAAAGATCAGCCGATATATCTGTTGATCATTTACTGTATGTTCAGATACAGCAATTTTTACACATTCTGATATAATTTCAATTATTATATTTTCAAAAATATTACCCATGTAATTATTTGTCAATGATTTACCACGATTAAAGTTAATCATTTTTAATTTTTGAAAGGTAAAAAAAGAAACCACCTTTCGGTGGTTCCCAAAAACATTCACATCAACATATATTACGAGAATTTCAGATCTATTTTGAAATACCCGACTTCTATTTTATTGTAACCAAATAATCTGGTTTTCATTAAAGGCATCAATAATACGCTTGCTTAAATATGGTACAACTACTTGGACACTAATTATACCTTGATTTTCAAGTTCCTTAGAAAGAACAGTTCTTTTACTTTAAATCTACTGTTTTTTCCGCAATTTGCTTATCATTCTTTAAAGCTCATTTGCCAACCATCAAATTCGCACTCGCAATTATCAGCTATTTTATACATTGCCTCACTCCAAGAATATATCTGTTTTTCATTAATCGACAAAGGCGAGGTAAGACCTGTAATTACAAATTCTTTATTATCAATGGAACGATGATATTCTGAAGTATATGTCATCGTTTTTAGATTAGATACCACCTTGTTTGCTTTGCTGTCAGAGGAACAATAAAAGTAATATTCAAGTTTGTGTTTTGAGTTTTCAACAATACCGTTTCTATATAGGTTGTTTATAGCGTTAGAAATTAATTTATAATCTGGTTTTCGCAAGTTAGAATTTGCCTGAGCAGTGGTGATGATATTAGGTGGGTTAATAATTTGAGTATCATTCTTCTTACTGCACGAAAAATTAATTGTGACAGCAGTTAAGATTAAAATTAGGTTACGCATATATTTATTTTTAACATTCGACTCCATTTTAATACTCAGATATTGAGTATCATTAAATAGAACAAAGAATTTTAATATTACCCCCGCCTAAGCAGGGGTGAATAAATTACATATACTTGTTTATTGAAAGTCAGGATAAACAAAATTAAATTTTCCAGTTCTTATGCGCTCTACAACCATGAGAGGAGGTATAACAGCACCAATTTCAGCGTTACGGTTTTCCCCGTTCAATTTTCCAACATTTTTAAAATTTTTGTCATTAATCTTCCAAACGTACCAGTCTTCAGAAATAAAAACCTGAGGTTTTCCTGGGCCATGGCCGGCATCATTAGTCCCTCTAAAAAGGACACTATTTATATTAGGATAAACAGCATAGTTACCTTCAGGATTAAATAAGCCTTGCTTCACACCAATATTAATTGGAGTATGGGTATGGAAATCAATTTCTCCTGAAAGTAATTCTTTAAAATCAGGTACTTGATCTTTTAAATATTCCTGTTTATAGGACCTGATCACATCACTATTTAGTTGGGTAAGGTCGTTTGCAATGTATTGGAAGAATTTTTTATTTCCATTGTCTAATTCTACAGAGAATATGTCTCCAATTTTTGTAATTACTCGTTTTGCCATATTAAATTTATCTAATGTGTTGTTGGCGAAATTATTCCTTCAAAATTTTTCCAATTTTTTGGAGCGATTGAATTGATTTTATTTAACAATTGCCCGCCATTTTTTTGTAATCCATATTGATTAATTAAATTCTGTTCTATAACCCGTGCCCCTGATTTAGATAAATTTGAGGCCCCATTTAATTCTTGAAAAATTAGAGCCCCCCTTTCTCCTCCAGCAGCAGCATGTTCTGCCCAACGCAGTGCAGGAATTCTATTTGTTATCCCGACGTATTTTATACTACCAGCTGCGTCAATACCGTAATAGACAGAGTAAGATTTCTGTATTATTGGTGCGCTTCTTAAACTACGCGCAATCAGGCTTCCAGCTCCGGCTGTCACAGCTCCCACAACTGCATCCTGTACTAGCGGGTTTTCTGCAACTAGCATCTGAATTTCAGTTTTACCTCTTGAATCAGGTATTGGCCCAATTGTGGGAATATTATAATTTGCCATCCTTACGGCCATATTTATTGCCGCATTCTGCATGTTCTGTTGTAGGTTGGAAAGATCATTTCTTCCACCATAGCAAACCGAACAATTTGAAGGCATGATGGAGCCTGGATTTGAAGCTATTGCACGAATCGGTGCATTCAAAACAACTTCTGGGATAAGATAAGGTTTATTAGCCCCACCAATTTCATTAGGTTTAGGATCTTCACCTGGACCATCTAATCCCTGTGGTCCACCGATCTCCATTCCACCGTTAATCGGATCACTTCTTAGTCCTGTGGCGTCGGAGTAAAACAACGGATTGTTATATGCATAGCCATAGGGGTCAAGAGTTGTTACGCTTAAAGGATCATGCGAGTTAAATCTTCCAATATCAGGCATATAGAAACGTGCTCCAAGGTCATAGAAGCCTGATTCCTGCAATTCCTTTCCTAGAAACTTATAGTTTTTAAAGCTGGATGCGCCAAAAAACGAATTTCCAGTCCGCAGATGATTCATCCCAAAAGGATAATAATCATTTGCATCGACAATTTGAAGAGCACCTTTGCTGTTTCTGATGAAACTTATTCTGGCATTACCCAGATGATCTTTGTACTGGTAAATATACTGATCATTTTGATAATCATAAAACCCTTCGTCAGTGGAGAAGAATCGTAAATTTAAATTTTTTGCTTCAGCAGTTACCGGAGGGGGATTTAGCCTGGTATCAGTATCATCAATGCTAAATGCTTGATTCTCGTAGGCATATTTTGCTTTTTCCAGAGTAGATCGCAATTCAACACTTCCACCGCCATCATTACTTGTAACTGTGCTTTGATACTGAAAGCCATCGAGGTAATCTGTTATTTCTGTCGTAGTGTAGCAATTAATAATTCCACATTCGAATCTAGGAACTGATTTTTGCAGTTTGACACCTTCGGAATCATATAGATAATTTTGACTACCAAGAACCCCTAAAGTTCCGTACTCAAATTTACTGGGCAGATCTAAGTGGTTATAGGTAATTCGGCTTATATTTTTGTCAGCCATCGTGAACATATTGCCATTTAAGTCATAGTCAATACTTCCGCCACCTCCTTCATAACCTGCCGGATTTCCTGTATTGTCAGTTATACTTGATATCTTATTGCCGGCATTATAGACATAAGTAAGATTATCGATGACAGTTGCCGTAGTGTTTAAATTTTCTGTTACAGATGTCCTATACATATTGGTAATATTTCCATTAACATCGTAACTCAATGATTCTGTATTTTCTCTACTATAGGGGTTCAGTGGATTCTGATAATATCCAGCAGAGAGCCTATTTAGGCTATCATAAGCATATCCATACCTTTTTGGGACTAGAGGGGGATTAGATCCAATGGACTCTACAGCTCTCCAGTCTATTTCTGAAACACTTCCATTGAATTTAGGTTTTACGTCCTTTCCGGGAAAAAGTGAAGGATCAGGATTGGTAATACCATCCTTTTGATTGTATTTGATCTTGTAAGACAATAACTTGCCGCCTAGGTCAGTGACAGTCATTTGATCTTTGTTAATGTCAGTAAGCCAACCTCGGATATTGTAACCATAATCGATACTTTGAAGATCATAACCAACTTTTTTATTAACAAGCTGGGAAATTTCATTGTATGTTTTCTCAGATAGAAGCTCTTCTGCTTTGCTTCCGACCTTATGATAATGACGTTTCAACCTATTCTGATTGTCATATACAAAACGTTCACTTATTGAGATAGCAACTTCCCCCGGCTTTCTAAGATGTATTGTGTTAACTTTAAGCTTTTCCCCCGCAAAGCTTAATAGTAGTTCATTTTTGGTATATCCTCCGAAATGGTTAATTGAATAAGTTCCTATAACTCTTGTTTTCGAATCATAGTAGACATAGTTTTTTGTCCAGTTATCATCCTCGATATTTTTAACAAGCTTCATAGTTGCTTTTCCCTTAGTACTGACGGACTGCATTTCAGTAATTACAGGCTGACCTAAAATTGAAACTGGAAAAGGTGGGTTAAAACTGTATGGTGGATAAGAGTCGTAGTACTGCACAGACAGAAGTTTTATCCATCCGCCAGTCGGATAAGTTCCATTGGGATCATAAAAGACGTCCATGCCCTCACGGTTGAAGAATATATTCGGGGTTCTTTTTACATTATTAAGACCTAAAGCATCAACATTTGACTGTTCAGCACTCCTTTCACCGCCAGTCGAAATACCAGTAAAAGCTATTCTCCCAAAACTATCATATTTTGTATATAACCACTGTCCCTTTGTTTTTAAAACTGCATCCTGAAATGCCACCGGTCTATTTTGTTTGTCATAAACAATTAGCTCCCAACCTTTACCCGGAAGCTTTCTTTCAGCAATACGTCCTTTACCATCATATCTATTTTCATAACAAAGATTTGCGAGTTTAGTAGTATTAGTGCTAATATCTGTTTCCCGACTTGCTAATGGAGGCACTATATAAACCAGACGGTCATATTTGTCATAGATGTAGTAAGTATCAGAAAAGTTTCCCGGATCTCCTCTTCGCTCTAAGATTATCTGATCCTTAGTATTTTTAAAAGTTAGTTTTTCATTTCCATCCTCATCTTTAACACTATTCTTAAATAGCTGGGAAGCTTGAAAAAATCCAGCATCAATTAAAGTGGTAACGGATACACCATTCGTCCATGAAGTTGATGTTTTAAAATATCTAATTTGTTCAGAAGTAGAATTCGAAGAATATGCTAAGATAACTGGTTTACTTGTCCAGTCATTTCCCATTTGTACCTGCTGTTGGACTCTATTCAGAGGAGAACTCTCTATAGTTTTTTCAGAATAGATCTTCTCATTAGCGTAAAAATTGTTTGCATCATTCACAGGAAACGCGGTGAGACTTGAGGACTGAGCGTAAATTGAACCGTTTGTTGACCCTGTTTGCGGTATAGGAAGGTAGGTTCTTGTTTTCTTTCCTGAACCATCATAAACAATCGGCTGAACAACGTCCCTTCCTAACGGTGAACCCTTTATCGCAATTATTTGGCGAAGCTTACCAAAACCGTCATAGTATTTTGCGGTTTCAGAGCTTTTGACACAGGTTGAGTCCAGACATTCTTTAGAATAAATATAGTTTTCCGTATCCGACAATCCTGTTTGTGCATTTGCAGAAGCTATGGCTAAAAGAAGGCATAGCAGACTAAAAATATATGTTTTCATCTGTGGAATTTTTAATTAATGGAAAGTGCAAAGTCTAAATTGATAACTGTATTATTTGGCGGAAGGACAAAGGTTGCCCCAGGGACAAATTTCACATAAATTTCACCATTTGGCTGAACCGTGATTCCCCACACTCCGGTGGAATAAGCGGAACTGGTCCTCACATTTGGAGATAAACAATTTCCAACAATTTTACCTACCAGAACACCGTTTCCACTCTGCCAGCTCATTCCTGAATTGAAAACATATTCCATTTTAATTCTAAAATTCAGACCAGATCCTGGGTAAATTCCAATAGTACCATAATGCCAATTAATAGAAGGGCCTTGAGTGATAGAACATGAAAAAGGTGTGCAAGTGCCATTATTATTTGCAAAATTCTGCCCATTTGCATTAATATCATTTGTAGCTTGATTATCTGCATCTGCCTGACTAAAAGTTGAAGAATAAGTATTTTCTGGAACTGTATACTTTATAGTGCTTCCGAAGGCACTGCTACCACAGGTTTTTGCAAAGGATTTGCTTTGTTCAGCATTGAAAAATCTGGCCGAGGCATATTTATATTTGTACTCACTTAATGTTTTGCCTTCATTGTCCAGAACTTTGGTAATTCGATTGCTATTATCATAAATATTTTTTGAGCTTAAACCAGAAACATCCGTTCTAACTTTTAAGCCAACCAAAGGATCATAAACGTCGGTAATTACTTGAAAATTCTTTAAATTGGGACTATTTCTAAATGTTGATAGTTCTGACAAATACTGGTTTTCAGTATTTTCATCAACATCCAAATTGGATTTTTTAACGATTTCAAGCTGTAAGTATGAGGAATTGCTCTGCGGGTCAAGCCCGAATGCGTTCATAACTTCGCCATAAGTTGCTCCTACTATTTTTGCAATAACTTTACTCTGATTATACCCCCAGACCATAACTGATGGTCCATTAGCACCTGTTATCTGCAAAATGTTTCCCTTACTATCATATTTGTCAAATGATAGAATTTTATCCCAATCATTCATAGCATAATCGTACGTATAAATCGCATTTGGAAGTACAAGTCCATTAGTTGTTGAATAGGTTGTTTTGGTTTTTTCTACCTCGTCACTGCCATTCTTTTTGTCATGGCCGATTTTAATTTGCTCATAATCTACATTTGTATTAATTAATTGATCAGTGCTCTCAAAAGCATAATTATTAATTTGCGTGTCATTATTTACAGGTCCTGATGAGGTGATGTTTTTAAGAAGATTAAAGCGATCTGTGTACGTTAAGCTCTTGGAACTTTGAACTAAACCACCAGACAAATAATTCTTTTCAATAATATTGGAAATATTATTACGCTTAATTAAAGAATGCGTATACTGAGCAGTTGCCCCCATAAAGTTCGCATCTAAAGTCGAAGCAGTTGGGTAGAATAAAATCCGTGTTCGTGGGTAAACTCCAGGTTCTACAAGATTTGGCCCCACATACTCTGTGGTTGAATAAGTATTTGCTATTTCTTTAACGATATTACCTAACTTATCATATAACTTTGTGTTTACGATATTTCCTCGTAAATAATCATAATTAAACATCTTTGAAGCGAGGCTTGTTTTAGAAAACAGATAACTGTCCATATCCATGTCTACATTGTTTCCGGAAATCTGCCATTTATAACTTTGAATCTCTGGATAGTCCGAATAACTGCTAAACTTATAATCGGAGTAACCTCCATCTGGATCTATTTTTCTTGAAGTAGGATAAATAACATAACTTCCTTTCGATTTAGTAACCAATGTACTATAAGAACGTGATACGCTTGATTTAACCCCAACCGGAACGCCTCCAAGTGCAATATCTTCATCTCCTGCAACCATTGGAAGGCTCGAAACCAGCCCATCTCCATAAGTATACTTTGTGGTAAGAGTCTTATTAATAAAAGGATCTATCAAATTTATTTCTTTGATACGTAAACCACCACCTTTAATTTTAGATCCTTTCCAGTTAAACTCGTGTGGCTCATAAATAAAGGACTGGACGCTCTGAGTTGGATATGTTATACTTTTTAAGGACCATGCACGGATATTTTCCAATCCTGAAATTCCCTGTTCAAATTGGCCAGATGTCATTACTGGATTGAGCGAAGGAACCTTTAGCGGGGAGAAATAAGAGAAATTAATATTATTTCTAGTTTCTGTATATTGATAAACATATGGTCTTACTGGAAATCCATAAGAATCTTTTATGGAGGATTCTATGATGTCATTTTTGAATCCAAAGACATCCTTATTTAAAGATGTAATTTTAGGAAGGTTAATATCCTCATAATAATCTAACTTATAAATTTCCTTATTAAGATTATTTTCTCCATAACCTTTTTCAACTGCAGTGAGTTTAAGTCTTTTGCATACATCAGCATTGCCACAGCCTGAATCAAAATAGCTATAAACGAAATTATACTGCATTACAATCTGACCCAGATTATTTTTAATCAGCATTGATTTTAAAAGGGGTTCCTTAACGAAAGGGTTCACTATAGATTGTCCCCAAATTTCGCCGATATATTCAACATCAGGAGCGAGTGGTATTTCACTAAGGATCATATTCCTAGTAATTTTATCCTCCCTAAGATTTTCATAATTAAAGATTATCTCTGCATCATTTGTCTTGATTTTGGACGGCAGTTTTTTAATATAGGTTTCTTTGGTTGTCACATCAAACTCTTTGATTGCTCTTAAGTAGTTTGTGACAGAGCCGTTATCTACCCTTCGAATAAGTTTATCCCATACTTTGTCATATTTAACATTTTCATTGATTCTGGCTAAAGGTTTGTAAGTAACCTGTAAGACATTCTTCGTAGTATTATCTTTAATTTCTGATAATTTTAATCCAGTATTGAAACTCATATTGGTAGTGCTGGACCCCAGTGCACTTCCTCTAAAATTAACATCCTTTGTATTTGTACTAATTGCAATTCGTTCAATTTCTGAAAAGGTATAAGTGAACTTGTCTTTATTTATTTTAACTTGCTGAGTGTCAAAATCGTTACCTGGTGTATATGAATTGCAGTTTCCTGTCATTGTAAATAAATGATAGTATACAAACGGACCCGCGGGGGGCATTGGACAATCTTGTATCCGTTTCCGATTCGATACTACACCATATTTTAAAGCTTCCTCCTCCAAAGGCTGTGACCTGAGAAAAGTTATGTTTGCTGTATTATAGCCTTCAATTTCTCTTACTTTGAATTCCCTGTCAATAAAAAATTTACCAGATAAGTTAGGTGTATTGATAGTGTAATAATCAGGAAAATCGGTTGGAAATGGTTGTGGTGGTTCATGCATCCTTAAATAGGCTTTCCAATTATCCCTACCTTCATTATCCTCATAGTTTCCATTTACCTCTTTATAAATTTCCCCTACTGAAGAAAGAGTCCATCCTAAACCAACTTCGCTTGCGTATTGGTCTACCTGAACTCCTTCCGCATTGTATTGCAACCTGATAGGAATTTCGATTCCACCAAAATTTATAGTATACAAAGGAATAGAAGTATCGGCTCTACCGGTATAAGTATTTACAGACCCCAAATTTACATTGGTGGAACGAAAAGGATTATTATCAATTGGAGCATCAAATACAGCATCTGTTGAAGTTTGGGCAGAAAATACTGTCGCGATTGAAAAACATAGCGTAGAAAATAGTGTTTTCATCATTTTACTTTTTGATTAATTTGGCATTTGCGGATTTGTTTGCATCCGTTTTTATCGTAACTAGATACGCTCCCTGAACTAAAGCTTGGGTATTGATCTTAGTTACGCTGTTTTTAGTTTTAATACTTTGGAGCTGTCTTCCACTCATATCATATAACAGAATATCTGCATCCTTAAAATCAAAGCCGATTTCTACATAAGCATAATCTGAAACTGGATTCGGGTAAATCTTGATATCGTATTTCTCAATAAGTTGGTCAACTTGTTTATCTCCAAGCTTTACAATCTTCCAGTTTTCTTTGCCTAATTCTGTAGCACTGGTTCCCGCCAGGATAATAGAACCATCTCTGTTCAGTTTCAAATCTGAAAGTCTTTCTTCTTTTTGTCTTGACTCTCCTGTGATGTACTTTCTCCACTGTTCATTGCCGTTAACGTCTAAATACAACATCCAGAAGGTCTCATCGTCTTTTTCTATTCTTCCTTCGGCCTGAGTATAACCGCCAAGTAAAATTCCCTTCGCAGATCTGTCGTCTACGGAATGAAGTACACTCATACTCATAAGAATATCCCTGTTTTTGAAATTGTAGGATTTTTGCCACTGCTCATCACCTCTTTCATTTAAAGAAATCAACCATAGGTCTGTTCCCTCCTCGGTACCTACTGTTTTGCTACCTGATCTTTCTGATCTGGATTCTCCACCAATGATAAAACCATTTGATGTTAAAGCCAACGTTCTGACATGATCATCCGCTTTTCCTCCGAAGTTCTTTTCCCATTCCACTTTATTATCTTTAGATATTTTGATCACCCAATAATCTCCTTCTCCATAATTTTCAGTTTTCTTCATTCCGCTTGCATTACTTCGAGAGTATATTCCGAGTAATGCTCCTCCATCAGCTGTAGGAATCATTTTTTCAACTTCATCTAAACCTTTTCCTCCTAAAATAATTTGGGAAACGACATTTCCGTCTTTGTCCAATCTTGTGATCCAGACATCTTTGGAACCATAACCTTTTGAAGACCTTAATATATTTCCTGCAACAAAGAATCCCAGATCCGTCGTTTGAATAACTGCCCTCGCTTCTTCATCTAAAGATGTTCCCAAGGTTTTTTGCCATAGTTCGTCCCCAAATTCATTAAGGCGTAAGATCCAGATGTCCGCCCCCCCTTTTGAATCATTTTTCTTATCCAAACCATTAGTGGAATAGCTGGTGCCGGCAAGAAAAAATCCACCGTCCTGCGTCGATATAGTAGATGATAAATAATCGTGATTGTTTCCAGAGAGGTACTTATCCCAGATCTGTTCTCCATTCTGATTAAGTTTGATAAGGTGGAAATCATAACCCTTGTTTTGCTGATTCTTCGTTGAATTTGAATTTTCAAGCTGAATGGTGCTTCCGGAAACCAAATATTGCCCGTCTAGTGTAACTGTAACTTGGTTTAGAAAACTTTGAGTGGATGATACTATATCCTTTTGCCAAAGCAGTTTTTGACCGCACAATGAAATTGCCATGCACAATGTAAATGTGCAAATAATTGTAGTTTTCATGTAAATGGATTTTTTTTAAGGAGCGTAACTATATTAGAAGTTTGGTAGTGATCTTTTATCGGTTGAAAAATATTTACACCGATTTTATTATTCATACCACAATAAAGAACCAAAATATTTGCAAACTGAAGTTCTGGTGGATGAAGGCATTTTAGATCGACTTGCGATGCATTTTCCTCTTCTATTGAGACCAGTTCACTAAGGACTAAATTAGATCCCAAAAGAAACGCACAGAGCATGACTCTGGAAAAATCAATTCTTTTCATAGGCTATAAAATGTTTTTGGTTAGTGCTAGGAAACCTATGAAAATAAAGCTCTATGCATCATATTATTATACGATACAGGTAGAAATAATCAACATCTGGTTTCTTAGCGGTATTGTGGCAATATTATAAAAAAAATCGATACCCGGTATGGGGGAAAACCCCATATTTTTAATGGGTGTTTTCACGGTATCAGGTTGATATTGAATTCTTTAATATTTAATAGGAATAAAATAAAGCTAAAAAACCCCGATAATTAGGGGTTTACAGCTTAAATAAGAATGTGCGTACAAAATTGTATAAATTGGACTACTATACATATCTTTATTTTACAGAGATCCGTAAGGAATTATCGATCTTATAATCGATAGCGTAATGAAATAGCCCTCCATATATCTTTAGCAAGTTCTTGATCCGCCTCAGAGTTTTCAAAAAACCAAGCTTTATCTCTATTAACAAGTTTTTGAATTACTCCATCTAGTAGAAGATCTACTTCGGTGTCGTCTTTTGAAATTCCTCTTTTTAAAAGTCGAATCTGAAAATCTCTATTCTTATATGTGATCCTAAAAATTTGTCCGGCGGTACTTTCAAAACTTGAACCTATCGTATCTTCCATAATAGCAAAATAAATTAATAAATTGAATTTAGTATGTTTTCCTTTTTTTGAAACGTAAGATAATATGAATTGTTGTAGGTATTACCTTATAATATTATTACCTATAAAGCTTCTGAATGCCAAATTATGCCATAAGTTTCACATATTCAAGATTCGATAAAAAATCATTCTATATTAGCTCAAGCATTGTATAAAAAATTCAAGCACAGTTTTATGATTATATAAGTAATAAGGACCCATTAAAAAAATAGACTGTCTCATTATATGTAAAAATTTGGAAAAATATATAATATTAATTTACGAGTGATCAACAGAATGTTGGACAAAACGAGACTATAAAATATTAGCAAAACATCATTTACTTTTTGACAAACATTTCATCATCCAAAATTAAATACATTCTTTAATTACCAATATAGGTGGTAAATTCACCAATAATTTCACCACCGACATAAAGATATTTTTGGTTTAAATAAAATAAATTACAATCCGCAACTTAGCTCAAACATTGCATAAAAAAATCAAGCACAGTTTTATGATTGTATAAGAAATAATGACCCGTTAAAAATAGACTGTCTCATTATATCTTAAAAATTGGAAAAATATATATTGTTAATTTACGAGTGATCAACAGAATGTAGGACAAAACGTGACTATAAAATATTAGCAAAAACATCATTTACTTTTTGACAAACATTTCATCATCCCAAATTAAATACATTCTTTAATTACCAATATAGGTAGTGAATTCACCAATTATTTCACCACCGACATAAAGATATTTTTGGCTAAAATAAAATAAATTACAATCCGCAACTACCTTAAGTTCAGTTAGTTATAAAATCACTCGATATTAATTTAAATATTTGATTTACAGTATTTTACAAAAAAAAGTTTTTTAAAATTGAGCATTTTGTCCCTTTCTTTTCAAAAATAGTTAGTTTGAAGAGAGCTGTAAATTTGAAAAACTGCATGAAATGAGCATAGTTTGTTATTATCAAATTATCAAAATAAAACCCTTCTTTTTGACAATGTTACTTCGTTAGAAATTGACAATAAATTCTTGAATTACAATGGGAAATAATAAAACTTGTTTCTATTATATTTTGTTCATTTTTATAAAATCCGTAAATTTGTAACAGTTATTATTGGTTTGTGTGAATTTATCCCTTATATGTCCCTCAATGGTGACAAACCACTGAAAACAAGGATTTTCCAAGTTCTGTATCGGAAAGTAATTCTCAACAATACAATAAAAAAAGTCAATACTTAATCAGTGTAAAAGTTATGATAACTTCCTGGTTGAGTATTGACTTTTCTATTACCAAAATCTTCTATCAGCATTCTTTCTTACATACTCCTCTATTTCATTATCAGTTTCCAAAATTCACAAAATGCGGAACCTCTGTCGCGAAACTGTTCATTGGTAAAAGATTATTTCGGTTGCTGTTGAAATCAAAGACTGAATTATTATCAAAAGGAACACGGGGATAATAGGTAAATGAAATCTGAATCCTGTTGAAAACCAGAAACGGATTATTAATTAAGACACCAACTCCTATTTTGGTGTTCATTTTTGTATTGAGCAGTTTGTCATCCGGCATCCCCAGCCATCCTGCAGCCATTGTTAGATAAGGACTGAAATGGAAATTCTTCCAGGTCTTATTGATAAACAGCTGAAGCTGATATCTTAAAACCAGTTTTTTAGTTCCAATGTAATCCGAGTTGTACACCGGAAATTCATCTGCAGAAGAAAGATTGATCCGGTCGATATAAGAATAATTATGCTGTGGATTTCCTAACGCTAAAGTCGGAGAAAAGAAATGTCTCACTTTGGCAAATTTCCAGTCCATAAGATTGGTAAAATAAGTCCCATCCAGGCGGAATGACTCACGATTTTGGCTGTCCTCATTAAAGAATCTTCCGAACTGAGCTTTCACAGTGAAATACCCAAGGCGTGTAAAATCCCCATAAGATGCAGAAATCCCTACATAAGGCTTCACATTACTGCTTCTTGATAATGCTCCACCGATAATATTCACCGAATTACCATAGGCGACATCTTCCGGCAGATCATATTGAAAAATATTCTTTTGAACTGAAAAGTTCCTGCGGATAAATCCTACAGACATCAGAAAACTGTTGTAAGACTTGAAATATTTATACTGGTCGATTTCCGGGCTGTCTTTATACTGGTAGTTTTGAACCCTTCCTATGATGGCAATATTACTGGACACTTTTTCGCTTGCACCAGAGGAAACGGGAATCTGATAACCACCCCATAGATCCTGGCTGTACGCTTTGATCTGAACTTCAGGATAAGTAGTATCTGTTTCTATCGGAAGTAAAACATTTCGCTTAAAATACTCAAAAGTAAACCCACCTGCCCATTTCGTAAGGGGTGAAAAGAAGTCTCTTCGGACATTAAAATTGATTCTTTCATTCCTCAAAAAATCACGCTCCCCAAGAAGCTGGGCATTGATATAAGAACCAAACAGATTATATGCGGTATAACTTCCCTGAACATAATTTTGTCTTTCTTTGGAATCATTTCTATAAAGAAAATCAAATGTGTGACCCAATCCCAATACATTTTCTTCAGTAACGCCCAATCCGATTTTGCTTCCGGAATAGCTGACTCTCGGTTTCAGACTCCAGGAATCAAGAACTCTTACAACCACATCAATGGAATCTTTACTGGAAGTACTGTCGGAAACACTGATATTAACTCTGTTTACAAAAGGCATTGTTCTGAGCAAACGTTCGGATTCGTAGAGTTTCTGAGCATTGTATTGTTCACCTTCCTCAAAAAGTAAATAATTATTCACCGTAGAATTTTTTGTTTTGGAGTGGAGATGATCTGTCAGCCAGTCGTACCACTTCAATCTTTCTTTATTATCTTTTGAACTGTATCCGAAAGGGTCAATGGTTTCTATCCGGATTTTTCTGATGTATTTTTTGTTATAGGTTTCCTGTGACAGTTTTTCAGTCCGGGACTTAACGGAGGTAGAATCCGCCTCTCTTCGGAATATGAGGCGGTGAATAAATTTGGTAACTTTTCTTTGATCTGAAAATTCTTCTATTTTATAATAAAGCGAATCCTTTTTTTCCTGTGCTTTTAAAGAAAAAAAACCACTTAAAAAGAAAATTAAAACTATAGCTGACTTGTTCATTAATAATCAAAATTCAATAAGGTTTGTACTATCAATTTATAAGCCAATAAAGGCTCAACAGATGATAATATATTTTTAATGTGAAAAAATAAATGTAAGCAAATTTTTAAGTCGATTGATTTAAAAACGCAGATCATTTTCTATAAACAGCAAGCTTTTAGAATTTTATAAACAAAATTGATGAAAATTTTATAATCCGCAGGAAAGACAAGCATCGATTTGATAAATCAAAAAATAAATATCTCAATATTGAGACATTTGTCGTAAATTTGAGGCAATTAAAAATAATGGATACCCAACAAAGAATTATTGATACAGCCATAATAGTCTTAAACGAGAATTTTTCGGCAACAATTGAAGAGATCGCAGCAAGCTGTAACCTTAACCGCAGAACTTTGCACAGATACTTTAAAAGCAGGAACGAACTATTGGAAGCTTGCAACAGAAATATGATGACCGCTTGGGAAGAAAAAGCTATTAAAGCCTGTAACAGCTCTACCAATCCCATCATACAGCTGGAGAATCTGTTATATGCCGGCATTGACAGTGGAACGAAGTATGCCTTTTTAATTAAACTGAATGAAGTGGAAGCTACTTACGAAGTTGAAATAAGTAAGGACTATTTAAAAGCAAGAAATGGTTTATTCGATGCAATACTGAAACTGCAAAAAGAGCAACTGATAGATAACCAGCTGCCATTACCCTGGATAAGAATTCTATTCACCAGCGTTATTACGGCAACCATCACCGCGTACAGATCCGGAGATATTGCTCCCAATGAAGTAAAAAAACTAGCCTGGAATTCATTCAGCAGAAGCATAGGCTTACAATTAAATAAATAAAAATGATACATTCCTTTTTAATGATAGGTCAGTCCAATATGGCTGGACGTGGCTACGCAAATGAAGTCCCTCCTATCTTTGATGAGCATATTAAAATGCAGAGAAACGGATTATGGCAGATTATGTCTGAGCCTATTAACTATGACCGTCCCAGTTCAGGTATCGGTCTTGCCGCCTCATTTGCTGCTTCCTGGAGACTGGATAATGAACAAAACGAAATTGGATTGATTCCATGCGCGGATGGAGGTACGAGCCTTGATGACTGGGCTATAGAGGGTGCTTTATTTGAAAACGCAGTGTCACAAGCCAGACTTGCCCAGCGGACAAGCGAGATCAAAGGGATTTTATGGCATCAAGGTGAAAGTGACTGCTCTCCTGAAAAGGCAGGCAGATACCAGGAAAAGTTTTCTGCAATTATTGATGCTTTGCGAAAAGAATTAAATATTCCTGAAGTTCCGCTTATCATTGGAGGCTTAGGAGATTATTTATCAAGCGGAATATTTGGTCAGTACTTCACTCATTATCCCTTGGTCAATAAGGAACTGGAGCTTTTTGCCCAATCTCATAAAAACTGTTATTTTGTTAGTGCAAAAGGGCTTACGGCGAACCCTGATGGGGTTCATTTCAATGCTCATTCACAAAGATTATTAGGAATAAGATATTACCATGCATACCGTGATCTTAAGACCTTTTTAGATCCTATCATGGATGAAGCCAGTATATTGGACATCATCTATAACCGTCATTATACCAAGACAGAAAAGATTAAACTTCTGGAACACGAATTCGCAATCGGGAATATTGAAAGTAAAGATTATTTAGCCCGGTTAACAGCAATTGGGCAAGAGTAAAAGAACATTCTATTTTATTATTTTCAACATAAACTGTCAACCTTAAAAAATCCAACATCTTTTCGATATTGGATTTTTTTATTAAGCTTAATGGATGCTTTATTCAAGATTAAATATTGATCATCATTAGCAAATCAGAAGCAACCGATATTCACCATCGTTTTCTACAGGTGCTCTATGTACACATGGCAATGCTTGTTGTGCCGGATGATCTACAGCGATCCGCCAAAGGTGCCCTACTTCTAAATTAACGGGTTCTGCATCAGGTTTAGGCTGATAATGCAGATCGAAGAAATACTCTTTCAGAAAATCTTCAAATTCTTCTTCCGGACCGTCATGTAATTCTTTGAGCTTTTCCCGGATTTCCGGAATCATGATTTTCTGTTCCACCTGATCATTTGGGATGATATCACTTGCAGCCCCATAATAGGTACATAAAAAAGTGTCCGTTGCAACAGGCGAACGATCAACATGATATGAATATACATCGGTTGAAATGAAACCAAGCTCCTCATCGCGTTCATACTTTTTAAGCAAATTAAGAACCGGGGAAGCTCCAAAGTCTGTCAATAACTGAAAATCATTTAAAATAATTTCCCTTGCCATATTCCCTTTTTCCGACAGCTTTAATGATAAAAGGTCTTCAACGGAAACTTCGGTAATATTTTCATCTAACTGAAGTTGAGACACAATTTCTTTAAAGTCTCCTGCTAAGTTTCTGTACCAGCAAATTGCATTCATCGCTCCTTGAAAACCTGTATTCACCAGTTCAGAAAAGTTGGATACCACTTCAATTTGATGATTATCAGAAAATATATTGCTCATATTTCAGAATAAAAAATTCAGTTATTTAATTCTCTGCAAAAGTAAGGAATAGATGAAAGGTACTGCTATATTATTACCGTAAACATTAAAAGAAAAGCATAAATCATCGTTTTAAAATATAAAAAAACAGCATCCTCTTTCGGAGAATGCTGTTCGTATATAAGGTTATTAATTTCAAGTTTTGTTTTTACTTCTTCAGTATTTTTTCTGTTACTGTAGAAGATTTTGTTTTAAGTTTAATGTAATATACTCCTGTCTGAAGAGAAGATAATACTACCTGTTCCTGCATCATATTCAAAGTTCCTTGTTTTATCAATTGTCCTGTCGTACCAAAGATTTCATAGGAAACCAAAGGCTCTTTACTTCTGATAGTAAGCACATCCTGAACCGGATTAGGATACAATTGTATTCCTGCCTGAACAGCCGTTTCTTCTACCGACATCTGACTGCATGCTGATTTAGCAAATTTTGTAAAAAATGATTGAGATTTTCCGCCAAGTACATTTACAGCCATTGTATTGACATTATCATTAGGGTCTGTAAACAATTGGTCATGAAAAAAACCTCCTACTATATAGTTACCATCTTTATCTGCAGCAACTGCCGTAAATTCATCTATAACATTAAAGTTACTGCGAATCTCTCCTGCTCCCAAAACAGCTCCCGTATCTTTATTAAGCCTTACCAATAAAGGATCTGATCTATCTCCATCAGGGCGTGTCATTGTATAACTTCCCCAGATATCAGACCAGCTTCCTTTGGCAAATGCCACTTCATTTCCATTAATAGCAATTGTACCTTTCGTAAAACGGTACCCAAACTGAAGACCGGACATTCCCTCAGGTGTTCTTGCCCACTGCACAGAACCCGAAGCATTCATCTTTACGACAAACGGAACGGCTTCAACATAATTTCTCAAAGGAAAAGTATAATTTCCAAAAGTTGCAGGTACCGATATTCCATTAAAATACCGTCCTGAAATATAAATATCCGAAGTAACCGGATCTTTTATGATGGAATGAATTTCATCATCATTACTCGCTGTACCATTATTCAATTCTTTTCTCCATACCTCTGCCCCGGTAGTACCATCAAAAGCCAATACATAAGCTGCTTTTGTAAATGGAACATTATTGTAAGAAAGATCAATTAAGTTACTGGCTCCTGCATCCATTCTTTTACCTGCAATATAATAACGGTTCAGGCTTTCATCATATACCACATTTACTTTTCCCTCTCTTCCTACAGCATTTATAGCATCTCCTGTGATAGGAAGAAGCACTGGAGTTGCCGGTGTCATATTCCCATTCGCATTATCATAATTGAACTTAACGGCATAATACTGATAAGTAGAAGTATAGGTTGAAGGTACCGTAATTAAACCATTTAAATGAGTTCCTGCTCTAAAGCCCATCACTGCATGGATATTTTTGGAAGCATCCATATACATCATCTGAACATCGCACATACGGGAGGAATAATTAACATCCCCCTGCAAAGATTTACTCCACGCCAATGTACCGTCAGAAGTATTGTATTTTAAGAGAAAAGCCGCTTTGTGTGCAGGGTCAATAGTTTGATCATAATGCGTATACAAAGGCAGTGTATGAGTATCATCAAAATGTACAGGAATAGCATTAGGATCTCCGATATACGAATTGTTATAAATGGTAGCCATGATGTATAATCCTCCATTATTATCCACCTTTATATGCCAGGCATTTTCTCCGTCTCCCGTACCGCCTATCGGTCTGGACCATCTTATATTCCCTTCACAATCAGTTGAGAATAAAAAAAGGTCACTGAGCCCATAATTGGCTACAGAGGTGCCATTCAGATTTTGCCCCTGCTCCCGCATAGTTGCAAGATAATAAGTATTATTGTTGTTATCCACTACAATATCCCGTATGGATTCATCAAATACATAATGAAACCCCGGATCAGCCGAACCTGTTATCCCGCCTGCCTGTTTTCCCCATTGCCATTGGTAGGTCTGGCCAAAAGATAAAGCTGGCAGCATCAGAAGAAGTCTCCACAGCTTGTTTTTTAATTGTATCATAAAAATTCTTTTAGTTATCATATACTATAAAAAAACAGCGCTCTCCGAAGAGAGCACTGATTTATAAGTCACTAATTTTTAATTAGTTTTCCTTGTAATGATGTGTCTCCCGTTTGTACAATGACAATGTAAACACCTTGCAACCAGCTGGAAATTTCCACGTCTACCTCACCGGAAGCCGCTTTCACTTCTTTACGGAATTTGATATTGCCCATGGCATCAAAAACTGTAATCTGTTTTGCCAGTAATTTTTCATTACCTGTATTATACGAGATTTTCACTTTTTCCTTCGCAGGATTTGGTATCATTTTCAGAGAAGAAACTGCAGTAACGGTAACGCTTCTTGATGCACTTCTCATACCCATCCAGTCCGGATCTACCGCTTTGGTACTAAACTTACACGTTTCATTAGAGAATAAGATCTCATCTGCACCCTGGAAATTCGGATTCGGATAGAATGCCAATGGATTAGCATTCATATCATACACCCCTCCTGCCGGAATCGTAATAATAGACGGAATATAAGTTCCGTATCCATTAACACTTGAAACGTTAAGACTTATTGGCTGACCTCCTGCATTGTGAATGACACCAAAAACAGCGTAATGATCTCCAACCCATTTCATTCCTTTAATTTCTCCTTCAATCTTACAATCTGTTTCGTATCCACATTCCTTACCTGGATAGTAATTCATTGTTCCGGATGTATACTGACACCCTAAATGATTCACCTGTAATTGGTAGGTACCTGGAGCTCCAATATATAATGGGAAAATGAAATTATTGTTTCCAGTCTGAATGCTGTTTCCGAACAACATCCAATCATGGTGATCAAATACTCCTTTTGGTCCCAGAATATAATTCTTCTCTCTAAGACATTCGTCATAGCATCCTGTAGGGAATACCCACATAAGACTTTCAAGACTTAATGGTACTTCTACATAATTAGATACTTTACAACCGCTTGGCGCAGTATAAATAACCTGATAAGCACCTCCTTCATTTACAGTGATTGACTGACCTGACATTCCATTGCTCCAGTTATAATTTCCTGCAGATGGTCCTGATGCAGTTAACTTAATTCTATAAGGCTGGCAGCTCACCAAGCTATAAGCTATCGTAACCGGTGATGGTGGAGCACTTACTGTAACTGTAAAGTTTTTAGAACTTACACATCCTGATGCACCCGGAGTTCTTACTTCCAATGTATAAACATACGTACCTACTGGTAGTGATCCTGTATTGAAAGTAATTGGATAAGGACCAGACGCCCATGCAGCTGATGCTAGAGCACCATTTTTCTTCCATTGGTATTCTAATGTATTATCTGTTACAAGACCGCTAAGTGTCGTAGAAGATCCTTGGCAGATATTTGCTGTTCCTGATATGTTAACATATGGAGGATTTTTAAGCGTTACTGATATCGCCTTAGTACTCATAACACTTGTTCTACATCCATCTGATGATACCAGCACCGGCCAGTAGCTACCAGATTGAGTTGGAGTAAATACAGGAGAGCTTGGTGCTCCTGATACTGGTTGAGAACCATTCATCCAGATATACTGGCTAGGCGTTCCAAGAGTACTGCTGAATACGATATTAGGAGCACTTCCTATACAAGCTACAAGAGCTGGAGGTGCCATATTACCATCAAGAATCGCTTCTTTCACATTAATCCCAATTGGAGCAGAAGTATATTCACATCCATTAGGTGTTTTAATTTTCAGCTGTATCGTTTTTGTTCCGCTCGTATTATACGTTATCGTAGCATTCGGTCCTCCGGTTACATAAGACGTACCATCAAAAATCCATGTATATGTATTTCCAGGAACGTATGATAAAGGAGAGAATGTAATTGCTTCACGTACACATACCCATGCCGGAACCAAGAAACTTGTACTAGGAACTGGTGCCAATGTAACAGTCTGCGTAGTAGTACACGTTGGTTTTCCAGGTGCAGACACTGTCATTGTAAAGGTATAAGTACCCGGCGCCAAATTGTTATAAGTAGCCGTCTGCCCTGTTTGAGTAGGTTGTCCCGGGCTAGTAAATGTATAAGTAATAGATGACGGATTAATTTCAAATATAGTAGAAGTATTGAAAAGAGTCACATTGTAACCCCCTCCGTTACACACTGTACTTACATTGAATTTAGGCTCGTAGTTCTTTCTTACCTCTACTGCTTTGCTATACCAGCATGTACCATATCTAAGACGTACAAAAACAATATGTGCACCAGCAAGATTAGTCTGATATGTTGCTGTAGGCTGCCCTTGAGGTGAAGTTAAAGTAAGTACACTGTCTGATGACCATTGGATCTCATTAGGAGTTCCATTATACGTTAAACCTGAAACAGAAATCGTATTACAACCTGACCATGAAGCAGCAAAGTTGATCTGAGGATCTGTATTACAAGTTCCGCTGCTTGGACATAGCTGACTCACATTAATGTTTTGTGAGGAAACCACACAACCATTGATATCTACTGCCTGTACTCTATAGGTTCCAAAAGCACCTGCACCTCCTATGGTGTATGAGTTCGTTGTAGCACCAGGTATGATTCCATTATTTTTATACCACTGCCAAGATACAATATTAGTAAGTCCTGTAGAACTGTTAGCCGTAAGAGTATACGGTGTCATTGTTGTAGGATCACATACTAGAATATTATATACCGGAGAAACCGTAATAATGGTTTCAGGATATATAGTAAAGGTAGCACTTGCTGTAGGTTTGTAGTTACATCCGTTAGTTCCAGAATAAGTCACAGTAACTACCTGAGAGACATTACTTCCTGAAGTATTTGAGATATACCCATTATTTGGGAAGCTATAATTTCCAGCTGGATTGAAAGCTGTAGTATACGTTGTTCCGTTAGCAAATGTGAAAGTAACATTTGTAGCCGAAGTGATCGTTCCCTGATTTACAGTGAAAGACAGATTCGAACCTAAACAAAGTCCACCAACATTCGTAAAGCTAACGGTTGGAAGCGTTAGTAAAGATACCGGTATGCTGATAATTTTTGTTACTCCACACTTCACAATTCTTAAGTTCAGAGTCGTGCTGCTTGTAGAAGAGATCTCATTAAAATTTACCGTAATATTAGCTGTACCTTGTCCTCCTATCACACTTCCGAAGTTAGAACTTCCAAATGTCCATTCCATAAATTCAGGAACAATTCCATTCAGATTTGCACTGAAAGTTTGAGTACTACTTGGACAGAAAGGTCCTGGGTTAGGATTAATCGTAATCGTATTAAGATCCAATGGCGCTACATTGAACGAAATTGGAGCCGATAGACAACCTGCATTACTCATCGATTTATTCTGTGCAGACACAGTATATGATGAAGCACCAGCATTAAATATAACCGTTACAGAAGGTCCTGCATTACTACCCTGGATGGTTCCGTTGGTAACGCTCCAAACTGGTACCATTCCTGCATCAACAGAGCTGATGGTATACACATAAGGTTTTCCAGGACATACCTTCGTCTCTCCTGAAATAGTTCCTGTAGGTGGCTGTGGAATTGGTAATACCTTAATAATTCTTGAATTACTTTCACAACCTCCTCCTTGCTTAACAGCAGTAATAGTATAAGTACCCGCTGTTGTAAAAGGATAAGTAAATGGTCCAGATACTACTCCCGATGTGACAGTAGAACCTCCAGTGGTTACTTTCCAGATAACAGGTACATTAGGTGTAGCTGTGAATGTCTGGCTTGTTCCTGCACAGATTTCATCTGCACCACCGCTTATTGTTACCGGTGTTTCTACTACGATATCAATAGAAGCAGTTCCTTCACATGATAACAGAGTGTTGAAATACGTTGCTTCAAGGTGATAAGTTCCAGGCTGAGTTGCTGAGAAAACAATTTCGTTTCTCTGCTGAGTATTCACCAACTGACCTCCTGCAGGTCCTGACACATTCCAGTTAACTTTGGTGGTAGGCCATTGAGGAATTGAATAGGTATACTGCTTACCAGCACATACCACTTCCTGACCTTTCACTTTTGCATTCTTTAAAATCACAGGGATTTTAATAGTAGTCCATTCAGGGCAAGCACATTCAGACATGTACATTACATATCCAAAACCGTCAAGCGGATCTACCTGATCCCAAATTACTTCAATGTCGTTACCGTTATTGGCGACAATTTGTCCACCGATAACTTTCCATTGTCCTTTATTACATCCATCCTGTGCATTGTACTTCTCTCTGCTTCCTTCGCATACTACAGAAGCACAGTTGATCTGTACAGGATATGATTTCAGAACCTTAATCTCTTTTTTAAATTTACTCTGACATCCGCACTTATTGGTTACAGTAAGCTGAACCGTATAAGTACCGGCAGTAGTATAGGTGTGAGACGGCTCAAAAGCGGTAGATGTGGAAGTTACTCCATCTCCGAATTGCCAGTAATAATTGACAATATCCGATCCTCCGTTTTGTTCAGAAAGGTTATCAAAATACACCGTTGTATTGTTACATACGGTAGCATCCAGATTTAACAATTCAAATTTAGCAATAGGCCTGTTGATTTTTTCAATACAGATCGTCTGTGTTTCCACAGTTCCGTCGTTGTAAGTGATCACAGCCTGTAAAGATCCATTACCGGCAGCTCCCCACGTAACATACGCTAAGGTATTCCCGGTTCCGGTAATAGTGGCAGTTCCTCCTGAAACTGACCATTGTACATTAGAAACATTGGAACCCTGAACCAGATATTTGACAGGGTCTAATGATTTTTCGCAGACCCGGAGGCACTGGGAAGAATTGATGTAGGAACTGGCGATTCCGTTGTCAGGGATCTGACCTTCTTTTTCGCCGCGGAATTCCTGGCATCCGACCTGTTCGGTCCATGTAATTTGAGCTTGTGCTTGTAGTGCCCAGGGCACCAAAAGCCAACATAGCAGGAGCCATCTGAAGACGTGCTGCCTACCAAAATAGGTGTTGTTTTTCATAGTTATTAAAAAAGTGTTATTAATTTTTTGTCAAATTAATAAAAATAATAATACAAAAATCATTTAATAGTGAAAAAATAACATTCTTTCACAGTTCATACCCAACAATATAGATGAATTCCTGCGTATATGTTATTTCACCCATATATTAGTTATGCGAAAAAATTTAAGAATTCCTCAATTACTGACGCTTTAGACGGTTTTTCAACAAATAAAATACCGTATTTTAATCATATTAAAAACCAAAATAATAACCAAGAATTAAATTTGTGTATTTTTTCCTAAAAAAAATAATATTTACATTAAAATTAATCACATTCAAAACCACAAGAAAAACAGACCGTTTTTAAATAATATACTTACTCTTAAAACAAGCTTCTATTCGATCTTTATATTCTGCTTTATAACGAAACAGGACAAACATCTACGTGTATCGTAAAGGAGAATTGCTGACAAGATTAAAATACTTTATCTTTGTTTTTCGAGGCTTATCATAAATATTTTATTTGAAGATCTTCCCTATGAAAAACAACAGCTTTTTATTTTCTGCAAAAGGAATTTTTACCGCAGCTTTTCTATCTTTAAACACAATCGTTTACGCTCAGAAAACAGCAGATATTTCAACTATTTCGGAGAAAACACTCAACACTATTCTGGAGAAAAACAGATCCTATTATACACAAGGTAAAGTGGCAGATTACATTCCCGAATTGGGAAAAATGGATGCTAAAGCAATTGCCTTTTCAGTGGTAGACAAAAATGGTAAAGTATTCAGCACTGGTGACGTAAATAAAAAATTCACCATGCAGAGTATTTCCAAAATTATCTCATTAATGGTTGCCGTCAGTGAAAAAGGAGAAGCCCATATTTTTGACAAAATGGGATATTTCGGTTCCGATAAACCTTTTAATCATTTTTCCAATCTTGAAACTACAGGTAAACCCCTTAATCCAATGATGAATGCAGGAGCTATCCTTACCACTTCATTAATTTCAGGAGAAGGTGAGAAACCATTCCTCAAAATACTGGACATGGTAAGATACATGACCAAAAATCAAACAATAGATTATAACAAATCTGTTTATGAGTCTGAAAAATCAACAGGACACCGTAACCGTGGAATGTTTTATATCATGAAAAACAGTGGATTGATTTCAGGAAACGAGGATCAGCTGGATAACTATTTCAAACAATGCTCTATTGAACTTACCGCTGAAGATCTGGCGAAAATAGGATATTTCTTTGCCAACCAATGTGTAAGATTTGATGGTGATTCGACATATAAAAATACAGACATGGCAAAATTAGTAGAATCACAGATGCTAACGGCCGGAATGTATGAATTCAGCGGCGAATATTCCAGAATGGTAGGACTGCCCAGCAAATCTGGCGTAGGTGGTGGAATTACGGTAAGCGTTCCCGGAAAAATTGGGATTGGGGTATTCAGCCCTGCTCTGGATCAGCATGGAAATTCATTAGCAGGATACCATATGATCTTAGACCTGGCAAAACAATATGGATTGAGTATATTTTAAATTTTGACAACCTATTAAATTACACTTAATAAACAATATTAGTCTATAATTGATCCGAAACAACCTTTTACAGGTTATTAATCAGATAAATCCTTAACGATTAACATATCCAAAAACAGTAAGTATATCAGGTACTTACTGTTTTTTTATGAATTTCGAAAATATAATTTAATTATTTATTAAAATTCCTATCTGTTTATTTATCAAAATGATAGATAAAATTCATAAATAATTTAAATTAAATCACAATATATTGATTAATTTTACATAAATTCACCTATCCGTTTTATCATATTGATAAAGGGTATTCTGACATTTCCGGACCTTATTCATGGTATATTATCTTTTTGTAATATACCCTAAAACAAATCTCCCTTTTTTGAAATATTTTATTTTTTATTCCTATATTTGCTTAACATTTCTTTAACTATAAATATTTATAGTTATAGTTAATTAGATTGTACCGGCCCTGTTTCTAAGAATAAGAAAACAATAAATATACTTTAATAGTATTTGAACAATTGATATTTTTCTATTAAAAAATCATTATCAAATTACATTTATGATTAAAGATATGTTATAATTTTATTATTTTTATTTCCTCATAACGACAAATCGCGACTTACACTAGTATTATCAGCGTTTTGTTGAGGGATATCATTAACCATTTCTATACCGTAAATGCTATGAAAAACTTGACCAAAATCAGGCTAATGCCTTTTGAAAAGCCGGACATCAACCTTACATCAAACAATCTATTGATAAATAGTAGATTATTGAGTAATTACCATAAAACAATACACATTGTTGACGATTTAACAAAAACCAATTTTATTATATCGTAACGAAAGCACTTGCCTTATTACCGAAAGGCAAAGCATTTTGTTATGAAGCTCTTGCTATCATTCAATAATTATCACGCCATGAAAAAACTAACCATTATTGGACTGACGCCTTTTGAAAAACCGGACGTTAACCTTATCCCTAGACTACATCAGGCGGGTGCATTTCCCGTTCTAAGTTTAGGAAATGACTTAACAGCCGCACAGGAAGCGTTACATCAACTTGACCAGATAGACGTACCATCGTATGGTATTTATTTTTCTAACGACAATTTCACATCTATTCAAATTCCTGAAAAAGTAAGATTTGCGATCCTTCCGTTCGGAATGTCTACCCCTTTCAACCTGCCTATCGTTTATCAGATAAGCAGTGTGGAAGAAGCCAGACAGGCTGAACAATTGGGAGCAGAAGGAATCATTATAAAAGGAAATGAAGCAGGTGGGCTGGTAGGCTATGAATCTACGTTTATATTATTCCAGCGTGTGATCAAAGAAATCCAGAACATTCCGGTGTGGGTACAGGGAGGAATAGGTCTCCATACCGCAGCGGCGTTTAAAGCATTAGGAGCAACAGGAGTTGTACTGGACAGCCAGCTGGCCCTGTTTCCCGAAAGTTCAATTCCAAACGAACTGAAAGATGTATGCTCAAAACTGAATGGTACAGAAACTAAGGTGATCGCGAACCATCGCGTATTGGTAAGACCCAACTCACCTGCATTACCTGAAAATGCAACGGCTGAAGATCTGAAACAATATTTTACCGGTCTGGATCTTAGTGCATGTTATATCCCGATGGGGCAAGACATTTCGCTGGCAACAGACCTGTATGAAGATTTCAAAACCCTGAAAAAACTGATTTTCGGATTCAAAGAAGCCATGTATGGGCATCTGAAGCAGGCAAAAGCTTTGAAGGTTGTTGATAAAGATAACAGTATGGCTAAGGAATTGGGTCTACACTACCCTATTGCTCAAGGTCCTATGACCCGTGTGAGTGATGTTCCTTTATTTGCCAATGCTGTTGCTGATGCCGGAGCCTTACCTTTTGTTGCATTATCCTTATTGAAAGGAGAATCTGCAAAATCCTTGGTGATGGATACCAAAAAACTGGCCGGTGAAAAAACATGGGGTGTAGGGATTCTTGGATTTGCACCGCAGGAATTAAGAGAAGAACAGACCTCTTATATATTGGAAGCGAAACCTCCTGTCGTTTTGATCGCAGGCGGAAGACCCGCTCAAGCTAAAGTGTTTGAAAAAGCAGGAATAAAATCTTTCTTACACGTTCCATCCCCTGCCCTTCTGGATATCTTCCTGAAAGAAGGTGCCAAAAATTTCATTTTTGAAGGACGTGAATGCGGAGGCCATGTAGGCCCTCTCTCAAGCACAGTGCTTTGGGAAAAACAAATAGAACGTATCTTAAAAGAAGATCATCCTGAAAACATCAGTGTCTTTTTTGCAGGTGGAATCCATAACGGTTTTTCAACGGCATTTGTTTCTATCATGGCAGCTCCATTAGCTGCAAGAGGAGTAAAAATTGGCGTATTGATGGGAACCGCTTATCTGTATACCCATGAAGCTGTACAGACCGGAGCCATTCAGGAAGAATTCCAGGCACAGGCAATGCAGGCAAAAGATACAGTCCTGTTGGAAACAGCTCCGGGACATGAAACGCGTTGTCTAAACACTGCATTCGCCAACCATTTCAGTGCAGAAAAGACAAAGCTTCTTGCTGCAGGAATGGATAAAAAACAGGTATGGGAACAGCTTGAAAAATTAAATGTAGGCCGTTTACGTATTGCGGCTAAAGGTATAGAACGTCAGGGCGACAAACTTGTCAATATTCCTAAGGATGATCAACTTGACTTAGGAATGTACATGATCGGGCAGGTAGCTACTATGCATAATCGTGTCATCTCCCTTGCAGCTCTTCATCAAAGCATCGTTGACAATTACGAGCATGTTCAGAATGCTACGTTGTCAGAAGAACCGGTTTCAATGGAAAAACCACTGGACATCGCTATCGTAGGGATGGAATGTATCTTCCCTGGTGCTAAAAACCTTGATGAATACTGGAGAAATATTATTTTAGGAAAAGACAGTGTTACCGAAGTACCGGATGAAAGATGGAATAAAGAATTGTATTATCACCCTGATTCTGACGGACCGGATGTCTCTCACTCCAAATGGGGAGGATTCATTCCTAAAATTGATTTTGATCCATTAGCATTCGGAATTCCGCCACAATCCCTTGCAGCCATTGAACCTACACAATTGTTGACTTTATTGGTTGCAAAACGTGCGATGGAAGATGCCGGATATGGCGAAAAACACATCAACAGAGACAACATTTCTGTAATTATAGGGGCTGAAGGTGGTAATGACCTTGCCAACAGCTATAGTTTCAGAGGATATTATAAACAGGTCTTCGGAGAACTTCATGAAGAAGTAAAAGAAGCTTTCCCACATACCACAGAAGACTCTTTCCCGGGTATTCTTGCCAACGTAATCGCAGGTAGGATTACGAACCGACTGGATCTTGGCGGCAGAAACTTTACTGTAGATGCGGCCTGTGCTTCTTCTTTAGCAGCTCTTGATCTGGCCTGCCAGGAACTTGTATTGGGCAAATCTGATATGGTTCTTGCAGGAGGTGCAGATTTACATAACGGTATCAATGATTACCTGATGTTCTCCAGCACACATGCTTTATCCAGAAAAGGAAGATGTGCTACATTTGACAGTGATGCAGATGGCATTGCTCTTGGAGAAGGTATTGCAATCCTGGTATTAAAAAGATATGAAGATGCAGTACGCGATGGTGACCGTATTTATTCAGTCATCAAAGGAGTGGGCGGATCCAGTGATGGAAAAGCTCTTGGGCTTACTGCTCCAAGACAAATAGGCCAGGTAAGAGCACTAGAACGTGCTTATTCCCAAGCTGGTATCAGTGCGGCTTCTGTAGGTTTAGTGGAAGCTCACGGTACAGGAACCGTTGTAGGTGATAAAACAGAATTAAGTGCATTAACTAATTTGTTCAGCCGTTCAGGGGCATTACCTGGACAGACTCATTTAGGTTCTGTAAAAACACAGATCGGACATACCAAGTGTGCTGCAGGATTAGCAGGATTAATTAAAGCTTCCCTTGCTGTATATCATGGTGTAAAACCACCTACCCTTCACCTTCAGCAGCCTAATACTTATTATAATGCTGAAACCAGTCCATTTGCATTCCATGCAGAAAGTGGATTATGGGGTGAGAAAAACCGTTATGCAGGAATCAGTGCGTTCGGATTCGGAGGAACCAATTTCCATACAGTAATTGCAAATCACCCTAAGCAGGATAATTCAATCGTCATGCAGTCATGGCCTTCAGAATTATTTGTTTTCCGTGGAGATACTTATGAAGAAGCGAAAGGACAATCAGGTCAGATTAAAGCTTTATTAGAAATTAATGATGGTATTCCATTAAAAGATATCGCTTACAGTTTAAGCATCAGCTCAGAAAAACCAATCCAGTTCAGTATCGTTGCTGATACCGCTGAGGACCTCATGATGAAGCTTGAACTAGTACTGCTAGGGATTGAGACAAAAGATACCTTTACAGTCAACAAAAAAGAAGGTAAAGTCGCTTTCACATTCCCTGGACAAGGCAGTCAGAGAATCAATATGGCTCGTGATCTATTCGTAGTCTTCCCGGCTATGCGTAAGATTATCGATGATTATCCTGAGCTTGAAAAAGTAGTTTTCCCGGTTAAAACCTTTAATGAAGCTGATTTAAAACAGCAAAAAGAAACCATTAAAGACACGCGTTTAGCACAACCGCTTTTAGGAATTGTTGATCTTGCATTAGCTAAGTTCCTGGAATCATTAGGAATTGTTCCGGATATGCTGGCAGGCCACAGCTATGGTGAAATACCTGCTTTATGTTTTGCGGGTGTATTTGGAGAAGATAAACTGGTTGACCTAAGTGTTAAGAGAGCTCAATCTATCTTAGATTCAGTGGAAGGAGGTGATCCAGGTTCAATGCTGGCAGCAAGTGCTACCCCGGACCGTTTACAGCCGATCATTGCTAAAGTGGAAGGATGCTATCCTGTGAATTTCAATGCTCCTACTCAGTGCGTTATCGCTGGAAGTACAGAAGCAATCAATAAATTACTGGAAGTACTGAAACAAGAAGGTATTTCAGCAAAAAAACTGGAAGTAGCCTGTGCGTTCCACAGCCCATTACTGGCAAAATCCAAAGGTTTATATGCTGAGGTATTACGAGATGTTCCTTTTGGAGAAATGCAGATTCCTGTGTATTCAAATACTACAGCAGAAGTATATCCTACGAATCCATCAGAAATAAAAGAAAGACTTACCGATCATTTGGTACAGCCTGTAAAATTCGTAGAAGAACTTCAGGCAATGTACAACGACGGTGCAAGAATATTCATCGAAGTAGGACCTGGTAAAGTGCTTACGGGACTGACCAAATCCTGTTTAGAAAGAGATCAGCTTACCCTATATGTTGAAGACAACAGCCGAAATAAGTTTACCCATCTCCTTTGCATGCTTGCCCAATATTTAGGGACAGGACGCAGTTTCAATATTGATAAACTTTTTGACGGCCGAAGTGTTAAGGTTATTGATCTTAACCAGCCTGAGCTTTATAAGAAAAGCCCTGCCATCTGGCGTGTTAACGGGCAGACTGCCCACCCAACCACTGGTAATCTGCCATCTAATGGTGCATTGCCACTCACAAACCCTATTCCCATGAACAATTTTACTACTCATAACCAGCCCCCTGCAGTGGAAGCGCAATCTACCGCTGAACGTATGCTGCAGGAATATTTAAACAGCATGAAACTAATGATACAGGCACAGCGTGATGTGATGCTTTCCTTTATGGGACAGAATCCTCAGGCATTCCCTGCTCCTGTATATACTTCTCCGGTTGCGGCTCCTGCTCATCAGCAAATGTCTGCTATTCCGGTTCAGCCTGTTCATCACGAAAAACCAGTAGCCGTTGCTGCTGTGAAACAAGCGCCGTCAAGAGATATCAAATCCTTATTACTACAGGTAGTGAGCGATAAAACAGGATATCCTCAGGAAATGCTGGGGATGGAAATGGACCTTGAAGCTGACTTAAGTATTGACTCCATTAAAAGAGTGGAGATCATCGGAACACTTCGTAATGAACTCGGAACTTTGGGTAACGGAAATACCAGCGAAGATACCGTTATGGAACAGTTGGCAGGAATCAAAACATTAAGTGGTTTAGTTTCATGGCTTACTGAATTCTCAGGGGCTGACAAAACAGCTACTCCCGAAAACAATAGTTCAGCAGCTGACTCTAACGCATCAAAACCACAAGCTCAATCTACTTTATCACTTGAAGATCTTCAAAATGCTATTCTGAATATTGTAAGTGAAAAAACAGGATATCCGAAAGAAATGTTAGGGCTAGACTTAGATTTGGAAGCAGATCTTAGTATTGATTCTATTAAACGTATGGAAATCATCGGTGATCTTAAAACCAAAATTGGTTTTGGACAAAACCTTGAGCAGGCTGATGATGTAATGGAAAAATTAGCGGCTATTAAAACACTTCGCGGTTTGGCAAGCTGGATCAGTGAAATGAGCGGTGAAACTCCTGAAGTTAAAAATGAAATAAAGGAAACAGCCACTCCTGAAACAACAAATAATGTATTGTCACGCCTTCGTTTCGATATCACTCCAACCGATGCTTCTTTGGTACAAAACACTGAAGTTCTGCAGGGAAAACGTTTTGCCATCACACAAGATGACAGCAAACAAACCTCAGCGATTAAAAGCGAACTGGAGAAACATGGAGCTATCGTAGAATTGGTAGATACAGAAAAAGATCTTTCAAACGTTGACGGATTAATCATGCTGGACCTATTCTCGGCAACTGATAAACCAAGCATTATCGATCACGTTGACTTGATTAAAAAACTGGATTTTGATAAAGTAAAATGGGTATATCTAATCTCAGATATTCCTGCACATCTTCAGGAAATCGCTGATGCACGTATATTACGCCATCACCAGGGATATCCGGGACTGTTCAAAAGTTTGGCAAGAGAATTTGACAATACCACCTGCAGACTCATCAGCCTGAGTACTCCTCAGGAAGTAGATCAGATTGCTGAAATCACTCTAAAAGAGATTCTTACCAACGATAAACCTGCTGAAGTTATTTATAAAAACGATCAGAGACATAAAGTAGACATTATTCCTTCTCCATTATCAACAAGCTTACATGAAGCTCATATCCAGTTAGATCAAAAATCGGTGGTATTGGTATTGGGAGGTGCACAGGGAATCACTGCAGAATTGGCAAAACACATGTCTCAGGCCTATCCTTGTACCTATATTCTGGTAGGAAGATCCGCTGATCCTAGAAATGAAGCATCTATTCTGAAGGAATTTGAAGGGATGAAGACCAAGGAAGAAATAAGAAGTTTCCTTATCAAATCCGGAAAATTCACTTCTCCTGCAGAAATAGAAAAAGAAACGACAAGAGTTTTCAAAAACAATCAGATCCTACGCACCATCCGTGATATGGAAGAACTTGGAAACACCATTATTTATCAATCATTAGACCTTTGTGATGAAGAAGGTTTAGGAAACCTGATCAGCAGTATTTACGAAAAATATGACCGTCTGGACGGAGTCATCCATGGAGCAGGTCTTTTAGAAGATAAATTATTCAAACAAAAGACAACAAGTTCTTTCGGACGTGTATTCGACACCAAAGTGAAACCACTTCGTGTATTGGCTGAACAACTTCGCTCAGACTGCCAGTTTGTAGTTCTGTTCTCAAGTATTGCTTCCGTATACGGTAACAAAGGCCAGACAGATTATGCCGCTGCCAACAGTGTACTGGATGATTACGCAAATGCTTTAAACAAAAGATTAAAAGGAAAAGTAATCTCTATCAACTGGGGACCCTGGAAAGGAGCCGGAATGGTTTCTTCCACCCTTGAATCCGAATACGAGCGTAGAGGTATTTCCATGATTCCATTGGATGAAGGGAAAGAAATCTTCCTTAATGAGATAAAATACGGAACTGAAAGCCAGGTGCTGATCATGTCAGGAAATAATTGGTAAAACTCTGTATAAACTAAGTATGAAAAAAACAGATGTTGCTGTAATTGGTCTATCCTGTGTCTTTCCCGGGGCACAGGATGCCAACACTTTTTGGCAGAATATTGTCAATAAAGTCGATTCTACCGAGCTGGCTCCGGCTGATCGGATAGATCCGGTTCATTTCAGTGATGCGACAAGTCCCGTTGACCGTTTTTACTGTCAGCGTGGAGGATTTATCCCTGATTATACATTCGATCCTACAGCATTCGGCATTTTACCATTGGCTGTTCAGGGAACGGAACCTGACCATTTGCTTACCCTTGATCTGGTACAGAAAGCGCTGGAAGATGCAGGGGTATTTCAAAAGAATACTTCTCTTGAAAAAACAGGAATCATCATCGGTAAAGGAAACTATACCGGCCCTGGTGCTACCCGTGCTATAGAAATTGTAAGAACCGGAGAACAGATTTCCTCATTACTACAGGAATTGCTGCCTCAGGTTTCTTCTGCAGATATTGAAAAAGTAAAACACGCTTTTCAGGAACGCAAAGGACGTTTCGCAGCAGATACGGCTATGGGATTAATTCCTAATCTTGTTGCCTCTTTGGTAGCCAACCGCTTCGATTTAGGAGGTGTTGCTTTTACCGTGGATGCCGCTTGTGCCAGTGCTTTAATCGCTGTAGATCATGCCGTACAGGAACTTCAGAGAGGACGTTCTGATATCATGATCGCAGGAGGGGTACACACTGGACAAAACGCTGCTTTCTGGAGTATTTTTGCCCAGCTGGGAGCAATGTCCCATCAGCAGCAGATCAAACCGTTCAGTATGGATGCTGACGGCCTATTGATCGGTGAAGGGTGTGGTTTCGTCGTGTTAAAAAGATTGGAAGATGCCGTTCGGGATCAGGATAAAATCTATGCTGTGATCAAAGGAGTGGGCGTCAGCAGCGATGGTAATGGAACCAGCGTGATGAGTCCATCCGTAAAAGGTCAGCTTAAAGCTCTAGAACAGGCCTGGATCAATGCTGATTTAGATAAAAATAAAGTGGGATATCTTGAGGCTCATGGCACAGGAACACCCCTTGGAGATAAAACAGAGCTTCAGACCTTAGCTCAGTTCTTCGGAAAAGAAGAAGCTGCTCCGGCAGCGGGTATCGGATCTGTAAAGTCCAATATCGGACATGCTATGCCAGCTGCAGGAATTGCAGGATTAATTAAAACCTGTTTAGCATTACATCACGATACTTTGCCACCAACCTTATATTGTGAGAATCCAACTGCAGATATGCAGAATACAAGGTTTGAACCGGTACAGGAAGCCAAAAACTGGTCAAAAACAGGACTTCCAAAAGTAGCTGCAGTGAATGCCTTCGGATTTGGAGGAATTAATGCACACGTTGTTTTGGAAGGCTATGATATGCCGAAAAAAGATCATGTATTGATTCTAGCAAGACCTACTCATCAAGACTTACTTTCAGCATTACAAAATAATGAAACGGCCATTGGTGAAGGAGATTTCAGAGTTGCGATATTTGATCCTACTCCTGCAAGAGTAGAAAAAGCGATTAAAATTGTTTCCAAAAACCTTACCTGGAAAAACAAACAGGATATCTGGTATACCTCTACCCCATTATTAAAAGATGGCGGAAAAGTAGCCTTTGTATTTCCTGGTTTAGATGGTTTAGCAAAAGGTGAAGTAGACAGTGTGAGTCGTTATTTTGGACTGACAGCTCCTATCGAAACAGAAGGTGAAGGTCTTTTAACGGATGCTTTAAACATCTTCAACAACTGCAGTATCCTTGATAATTCACTGAAAAAACTGGGAATTATTCCTGATATGAATGCAGGACACAGTTTAGGAGAATGGCTGGCAGGTTACTCTTCAGAATTAGCGGAAGCCAATTCTGTAAAAGCCTTAATTGATGTGCTGAATCCTGAAACTTTTGAATTAAAAGATTCCAAATTCATCGCCATAGGAGCCGGAATTGAGGTGATAAAACCTTTTATTGCTGAAATTTCAAATCTTTATGTTTCCAATGACAACTGCCCTAATCAGGTGATTCTTTGCGGAAGCAACACAGCTCTGGATGAATTGGTTCCATTGTTAAAAGCAAAACAGATTTTCCATCAGGTATTGCCGTTCCAATCCGGATTCCACTCTCCATTTATCGCAGATAAGCTGGATGTGATCCTTGCAGGAATGGAAAAAGCACAGTTCCAGCAGACAAAAATACCGTTGTGGTCTGCTACTACATTAGAACCTTACCCTGCAGATCAGGCAGCCATCAGAAAACTGAGTGCCGAGCATTTGGTTCAGCCTGTTCGTTTCCGTGAACTGACAGATAGATTATACGAAGAAGGCGCCAGAGTGTTCATTCAGGTGGGCACAGGAGGTCTGATCGGATTTATTGATGACACCTTAAAAGGAAAAGCCTTCAGTACAATTGCTTCCAGCGTTCCTACCCGTTCTGCATTGGCTCAATTACAACGTGTTGTGGCTTCATTATTTGTAGAAGGAAAAACGATTGCTCTTGACTTTCTGGAGATTCAGAATCATACGAAAAGAGCATCAGGAAAAGGTATTAAACTGGAATTAGGTTCTCCTATTATCCGTAATTTTAAAGAAGTGAAAGCTTTGGCTCAATCATTTGATACGCCAAAACAATATACCGCAACTGCTTCAGCTATTGCTACCAAAAGCGGTCATCCGCTGGTACAGGCATTCCAGGACAATGTTACCGATATGATCCGTATGCAGGAAGAAGTACTGACTTTATTCCAAAACCGTCCGGAAATCACCATCCAAAGACCTGCGCCTGTAACCCATGCAGCTCCAAAACCAGTAAGAAGCACAACTTTCTCAAAAGACTTGTATGTCACGCTGGAAAGTCATCCTTACCTGATCGATCACAGCTTATTGAGACAGCCTAAAGGATGGGCTCATGTCGCTGATATGGAGCCGGTAATTCCGATGACCATGATTTTCGAACAGCTTGCAGAAATTGCAGAAGCGGAAATCCCGGGAACATTGGTTCATAAAATCATGAACGTAAGTGTATTCCAATGGATGAACGTAGCCAAACCTTTCGAAAAAACCGTAAAAGGAGAATGGCGTGGTGCCAACCATGCTTACCTGGATATTGAAAACTTCGCGAATGCAGAAGTAATCTTAAAGACCTCTCCAGTTCCAACACCCGCTTTCAATCTTTCCATCGGTGACCTTTTACCTATCGAAAGAACCCCTGAAGAAATCTATGACATGCACATGTTCCATGGAGATAAATACCAGGGAATTACTGAAATTTCAGCCGTTGGGGACAAAGGAATCGTAGGGAAAATAAAAGGAAATGGTGGAAAAGGCTCTCTACTGGACAATGCAGGACAGTTATTCGGGCTTTGGCTTCAGCTTACTTTGGTAAAAGACCGTATTGCATTTCCTGTAAAAATCAGAGATATTGAATTCTTTGGAGACATGCATGACCAGAATGGTATTTTTGAATGTACCTGTATGCTGACCGAGCTTAATGATGAATTTGCCATTGCAGATATCATCCTGAAAAGAGACGGAAAAGTATGGTGCGCGATTACCGGATGGCAAAACAGAAGACTGGAAATTGATGCTCCCTTATGGAATGTTTCCATGTCGCCGCTGCACAATCGTCTTTCGGAGGAGATTGCTCCTGAAGTATTCTTCTTCCATCAGGCGTATACCAGAGTCGCTTCATGGGATTTTATCCTGAAAAGATATTTCAACCAAACGGAAAAACAACATCACCAGCAGCTATTACCCAACAAGAAAAAAAACTGGATGGTAAGCCGTGTAGCGGTGAAAGATGCCGTAAGAAACCTTCTTCGTCAGGAAAAAAATCATGCCTGCTTCCCGATTACTTTTGAAATCCGTTCCGATGAAGTGGGGAAACCTTACCTCATCAGTGATTTTACAGAAGACATCCATATTTCTTTAGCCCATAAAGGAAAAGAAGCCGTGGGGATCGCGAGATATGGAAAATCTGTAGGAATCGATATGGAACTGATAGAGGAACGCAGCTCCGGATTCTACGACATGGTATTTACCGACAAAGAATTAGCCTTATTAAAAGACAGAGATCAGGCAGAATGGACCACCCGTTTCTGGGTAGCAAAAGAAGCTTACGGAAAATTCATGGGAACAGGACTGAAAGGAAATCCTAAAGCCTTCGAAGTCGAAGTGATAAAAGATGATCACTTGTGGATCAACAACATTGAAATCAAAACTATTAAACATAAAAATTATATTATCGGATGGACACTGTAAACGCAACATTAAAAATGAACCACGAAGAACTTTTTACTTTATTAAAAGGTTTTATTACTGAAGTGATAGGTGCTGAATTTGTAGAAGAGATGGATATTACTCCTGAAAGTTCATTCACCAAAGATCTTGAAATGGACAGCATTGAGATTGTCTCTTTCTCTGAAAAGATCAAAGCGCATTTTGGCGATCAGATCGACTTTACAGGTTGGTTATCATCTATGGATCTTGACCAGCTGATCAATCTTGACCTTAGTATGATCATCAATTATATCTACGAATGCCAATAATCACTGTCAATAACAGACAAGTTCATATACAGGAACTCAACAAAGGAGCCGAACAAACCGTGGTACTCATCCACGGTATGTTCAGCAACCTGTCCATTTATTATTTTAATATTGCCCCTGTGCTGGCAAAGCATTTCCATGTGGTGATGTACGATCTGAAAAGCCACGGTATGAGTGAGCGCTTTTTGGATGGGTACGATCTTGACAACATGTCATCCGATTTAATAGGTTTAATAGATCACCTTCAACTGGAAAAAGTGTACCTTGTCGGCTATAGCTTCGGAGGTCTTATTGCTTTAAAAACAGCATTAGAATACCCTGACCGCGTGAATCAGCTCGTGGTGATGGAGGCTCCGGATCCTCAGGATGAAAAAGCCCGTAACATCATTGATGAATACAGCAAAGAATTCCTTGAGCATTATGTAGCCAATTTTACGGATACCACCAAAGTACAGATGGGCAAAAGACAAATGGAAAAGAACCATCGTATGTATGAATTTCTGTTTAATCAGACCAGCATAAAAGCGGATATGATCAGGGAAAAACATTTTCTTGATGAAGCTGATTTCAATGGATTGACAGCTTCCACTTTATTGCTTTATGGCGCTGATTCCAATTGCAGGCCTACCGGTGAGTGGCTGCAGTCTCAAATCAGCCAGTCTGAGCTTGAATTAATCCCGGGCGATCACAATATTCCTATTCAGGAACCTCAGCTCATTGCTGAAACGATCTCTCAATTTTTATCTAAAATTTTAACACAAAACCATGGCTAAATTTGCATTTATAGTTCCACCATTGACAGGACATGTCAACCCTACCTTAAGCATCGGTGCTACTCTGCTGGAAAGAGGACATGAAGTAGCCTGGATCAGCCTTGACCCGACTTTAGAGGCTAAGCTTCCCGAGGGAGGAAAATTATTACTGATCCAATACGATCAGACCGACGAAGAAAAAAGAGAAAGTGAACAATATCTCGATATTATTTCCAAAAAAGTAGTGTACGGCATAGACAGCGTTAAGTTCCTTTACGAGGAGGTTCTTATCCCGCTGAACAGACATTGCTATAAAGGTGTTGTTTCTTTATTAAAAACATATCAACCTGATTTGATTATCGGAGACCATCAGTTATTTGCGGCCCCGGTGGCAGCGAAGGCTCTTGGAATTCCTTATGCCACTTCCGTTACTGCTCCGGCTGCCATTAAAATCATGAATGAGCTGCCAAAAGTACATGAATGGGAAGTGAATCAAATCATCGATCTACAGAAAGAACTTGGCTTTCAGGAAGAACGTTCTCTGGCGACTTCAGATCTTCTGACTCTTGTTTTAACCTCCAATTATTTCTTTGGGGAAATGGATGATCTGCCGGCTCAATATCAATTCACAGGTCCGGTTCTTACCGAAAGACGTATTTCATGTGAATTCGACTGGGAAAAATTAAAAAGCAAAAACAATAAAAAGATCCTGGTAAGTATTGGTACGACCTTCGATCACGATCATAAAAAAGCCTTTTTCCAAAAGGTAATTGATGCCTTTAAGGATGAAGATTTAACCGTTGTCCTGGTTTCCGATCCACAGCTTTTTGAGCAATGGCCGGATAACTTTATGGTCTATCAGCAGGTTCCTCAGCTGGATCTGCTACCTCATCTTGACGGTGTGGTTTGCCATGGCGGTCACAATACCGTATCTGAAACCTTATCACACGGTATTCCTTTGGTGGTAATTCCGATTGCGTATGACCAGTCGCATGTTGCAGGACGTGTGGTGCGTACAGAAGCGGGTGAACGTCTTAATTTTAACCGATTTAAAGGAAATCACCTGAGAGAAGCTGTACAGCAAATTCTGAATAATCCTAGCTACAAAGAAGCGGCTCAGAAAGTGGGACAGTCTTTTGTAGAAGCCGGAGGTTCAGCTACTGCAGCCAACTTATTGGAACAAGCGATACTGAAGTCTTCAAAACCTGAAAAACCCTCTAAGTTTTTATTCGTTATCCCTCCATTTTTCGGACACGTAAGCCCTACGTTAAGTGTGGGAGCCAGTCTGATTGCCCGCGGCCACGAAGTAAAATGGTTCGGAATTACGCCTTTAGACAGCAAACATATCCCGGAAGGAGGCTCTTATTTCTACCCTGAAGAAGATCTTGTTCCATATCAGGAGGAGATTGCCCGTATTTTAAAAAGACAGGATGACGGACCGGCCTGTTCCGGACCTGAAGTGATGAAACTGGCATTGGAAGAAACCTATGTTCCTTTTGCTAAAATGATGATGCCGGGATTAACCAGACTCACAGAAACCTGGATGCCTGATGTGATCGTGAATGACTGTATCACTTTCGGAGGGGCTCTTTTCGCTCATAAAAATAATATTCCTTGTGTGACCACTACTCCCGTTCCACCAGATGTCATGGGAGATACGGAAAAAAGTGCTCCAAAAATCTGGGAATGGCAGCAAAATCTTATCAAAGACCTTCAAAAAGAAGTAGGCATCCATGAAGAAGGCATTTACATCCATTCTCATAAACTGAATATGGTGTTTACTTCACAGGCTTTTGCTGGTTTTGAAACCGTTCCGTCTCATATGAAATTTGTAGGTCCGGTAAAAGGCCGTCCGAATGATGCTCCATTTGACTGGGATAAACTGAATGCCTCTACGACTCCAAAGATATTTGTATCATTGGGAACGCTGCTGGTAGACATCAGAAAAGCTTTCTTTGAAAAGATTATCGCGGCATTTAAAGATCAGCCGGTAACCGTGATCGCCGCTACTCCACCGGAAATCTTTGAAGAATGGCCGGACAATTTTATTGTCAACAGCTTCGTCCCTCAATCTGCAGTAATGCAGCAAATGGATATGGTGATTTGCCATGGAGGTTTCAATACTGTAAATGATACCTTCCGTAACGGATTACCGATGTTGATTACGCCTATCGCTTATGATCATTTCCATATTGCAAAACTGATCGAACAGGCAGGCTGCGGAATCAGCATCCGATACAAAAGACTGCGTGTAGATGCGCTTCGCGAAACCGTTTTTGAATTGTTGGAAAATCCAAAATACAGAATTGCAGCCCAGGAGGTTCGAAATACATTCACCCTTGCCGGAGGTAACGACAAAGCGGTAGAACTGTTAGAAAATTTTGTACAGGAACATTCAACATTAGCTTCTGTATAAGCCTTTAGATATCTGCCTATGAAAAGAAGATTGCTATTTGGTGAACGTATGTTACTGGGGGACGGAACAGAACCCTTTAACGCGGTCATTCCGTTCAGACTGAGAGGTACCTTTGCATTAAAAGATATCCAGCTGGCTCTGGCTCAAATTCAAAAAAAACATCCATGGCTGAGAGCATTGATCAGCCATGATGAAAAAAATATTCCTTGGTTCAATGTTCCGGAAAATCCTGTTTCTATTCCTGTAAGAATCATTGCCAGACAGAGTGAAGATCAGTGGCAGGAAGAATCCAGGAGAGAATGGAACACGACCTTTAATTATGAAAAACTACCCCTGATCCGGTTTATCTGGATCAAAGGGGAAAATGTTTCTGATATGCTGTTTGCCTTCCACCATTGTCTATGCGATGGTGGTTCTGCAATGACCTTTCTGAATGAGTTTCTGAAGGTTCTTGACAATCCGGCTGCCGATATCGGGATAGAAAATCCGATACTGGGAATACAGGATGTAGTTCCCGCCCGTATTCTGAACAGCCGAAGACAAAAACTGAAAGCTAAGTTTATCGGAAGATTGGCCGCTACGGCGATCAAATTAATCCCTGTGGGTAAAAAAGGCGTTGAAAGACAGAATGACTATCTGATCCACTGGAAACTGGATGAAACGGTAAGCAAGCAATTAATAGCTTACTGTAAATCTCAGGAAGTGACCGTGAATACCTTTTTAAGTGCAGCGGTATTGCAGGCATTTAAAAAAGTAAGAGGAGAAAAATCTTTCAATAAGGTCTCCTGTCCGGTAGATATCAGACGTTTCGCCAATCAGATCAAGGAAGATCACATTTTTGCTTTCGGGCTGATGATCGTGGTTTCTTCTGATGAAAAACTAAGCTTTACAGATAACCTCCGTGCAATGCAGAAATCTGTGGAACAAAAGACCTCAAAGCTGAATCCTTACATTACCATGATGGTGATGGAATCCGGACACGATGCACTGAATAATTTCACCAAACTTTTAAAGAATGGGAAATCATCCAACGACTGTATGTTTTCGAATCTGGGACGTATCCAGATTCCTCACGAGTACAAGGAATTTAGTGTAGATACTATTTTCAGTCCATCTGTGATTGGACCTTTGGGGAATACAACAACGATGGTAACCTCAACGTACCGTGGAGAAATGGATTTTTCATTCATGGGAAGTGAAGGCTACTTACCGTATACCGATGCATTGGCAGTCCGTGATGAGGTCATGCAGACGATTCATTCACAACTAAAACAAACAGCAGTATCATGATCAAAAGACCTTTAATGATGGTGGAAAGGATCATGTATGTAGATCCTGAAACGCCTTTAAACTGTGTTTATACCGCAAAAATCAATGGACAGATTTCTGAGGAAACTTTTAAAACAGCCTTAGCCAAAATCCAGCAGAAACATCCGATGCTGAGAGCGACTATTGAACACAAAATCGGACGCTATCCTCTTTTTGTAGGGCAAAAGGATATTGAACCTATTCCGCTTCGTATTGTAGAAAGGAAAACAGACGAGGATTGGTTTAAAGAATCTGAAAACGGATGGTTTAAACTGTTTGAAGATTCCAAAAAACCATTAGCCGAAGTTGTATGGGTAAAGGGACAGAATGCTTCTGAGATCCTTTGGATCATTCCTCATTGCATTTCCGACGGGACAACCGGAGTGACTTTAATGCGCGAACTTCTTGCTTTGCTGGATAATCCTTATTCACCCTTAATTCCTTATATTGCTTTTGAATCTGTGAATGATTTTCTGCCTTCGGATTTTAATACAGGAATTAAAAAATATAAGGCCAGCCTCTATTTGCTGTTCGCAAGAATATTCTTTTCTATCCAGCGAAAAAGCAAAAAGAGAAACCTTGGAAAAAACTACGCCATTCACTGGAAAATGACCCCTGAAGACACCAAGCTTATCACTGAAAAATGTAAAGCCAATGGGATCTCTGTACATGCTTTACTGTGTTCTTCTGTGATGCAGGCCTTCCGTGATATTCAGGGAGACCGTGCTAAAGGAAAGGTGATCAGTCCTGTAGATGTCCGCCACTTTATTCCGGAAATTAAAGAAGATCATTTGTTTGCTTTTGCCCCGACAGTAGAGCTTTCTGTGAAAAAAGACAGCAAGGATATTCTGAACAATGCCAAGCAGATTAAAAAAGATCTTACAGAGAAAATCAACAAGATGGAAGCCCGCGAACTCCTGTGGATGGGCGAACATATGCACCCCATTGTGGACCGTATGATCAATATGCTGAAATCCAGCGAAGGCGGCCATGATGTAACCTTATCCAATATGGGAAAGGTAAACATCCCGAATGATTATAAAAACTTCAAACTGGAAACCGTGATCAGTCCTACCGTGGCTTTCCCATGGCTGAACTCGAACACTTTAGTAACCAGTACCTACAACCAGCAAATGGACTTCACCTTCATGTCCAATGAAAATTTTCTTCCCAAAGAGGAAGCCCACCAGATAAAAGATAAAGCCATCGAGCTATTGACCACCTCTCTATGAAATTTAAAATAAAGCCTCCAAAGCCAAAAATCATCAAGAAAACCACCCTCAGACGCTTTCTCATCAAGCGTACGATTTACTATGTCCTCCCGAATGTATTTTTTAATTTCATTATCGCCTATGCCAGCTTCAAGGAATTAGGCTACACGCATTTCTTTTCAGGAACTCAAAACCTGGCCCGTCTTACCCTGCCAATGGCTATTTTCCTTCCGGTAGTGCTTACCATTGATATCCTCAAAAGAGTAACGGATGCCGCCAGCCAGGAAGCCATAGAATTTACGGTAGACGAACAGTTGAATATTAAAAAATTAATGACCAAGCTAAGTATCTTACATGGCCTGATTACTGGCTCATTGGTACTCTCCCTACTCTTTATAGGGCAATATAATTTCTCAAAAGATTATAAGCTGGATGCTACGGCAATGGCTGTGGTAGTGGGTGTACTGGCTGGGATTTTGTCTGTGATTTTTGTGTATTTGCCGGTGTGGAGATTGAGGAGGTGGATGTGTAGGAGGATAATATCAGTATAAATTAAACCAGAAAAATCTTGAAATTTAAATACCTCAGAAATTCTTTTCAGTAAAGGGTCTTCAATAATTTTTTTTCTGTTCCAGCAGAGAAACTTTCTTAAGGTTCCTGTCTTCTCCAAGATCAAGAGCCAATGCTTCCTGCTTGATACCCAACATTTCCCTGAATCGTTTCACATTGCGCCCCCTGATGTATTTTATGTTCCATGATAAATCAACATTTATTAAGGTTAAATAGAGAAAAATATCTGCAAAGAAATTTTTAAAAAAAGGAAAAACGATTTTGTCCTTTTTTTAAAAATTTTAAATGGTTTGGTTTCTTAAATAAAAATAACCGCACCGAATATTTTACGCTTTCCCGTAATCCAGAATTGATATTTTTTATTATCATTGCCGTTCATAACAATAACTATGGAAGCAATAAATCTTAATAGAGTCTTTTCAGAAGGCTTTTTCAGAATACCAGACTACCAAAGAGGCTATTCCTGGAATGAAAAACAACTCAATGAATTATGGGATGATATAGACGAAATACAGGAAGAAAAAGGTGATCTCAAAAAACACTATACCGGCACCATCTTCCTCGAAAAAACAAAAGCTAATGATGCTGAAAAATGGATAAGTGATGATATATTCTATGTTGTTGATGGACAGCAAAGACTAACAACCCTGAGTATCCTTCTTTTCGTATTAATAGAATCTTCAGACAAAGGCTATGCTGATAAAAGAAAGGAAGCTTGGGTAGAAAAGTTTCTGTATCAGGAAAATCAGTCTGGCAACAGTAAGGTCTATAAATTCGGATACCAGGAATCTGACAAAAACTACAAATTCTTATATCAGAATATTTTTGAGGATGAGACTGAGTTGTCGGATAGTCCGGTAATTAATTTATATGCAAAAAATCTGCTGGTTGCCAAAAAGCTTTTCCAGGATAAAATTAAGGATCTCACCTATGAGGAAAAGGATCTTATTTTCAGAAAAGTAACTGGTTCTTTATTATTTGATATCAGAAAAATAGAAAAGGATCTGGATGTTCAGGCTGTTTTTGAAACGATGAATAACCGTGGGAAACCTTTGACTATTTTAGAAAGGTTAAAAAACAGACTCATCTATCTTAATGAGAAATTAACTCAGCCTGATGAGGATAAAAATAAATTAAGAAAAGACATCAATACCGCATGGGGTAAAATTTACAATGCTTTAGCTCAGGATTCAGAAAACTATCTGGACGAAGATGACTTTTTATCTGGTCATTTATCCCTCTATCGTAAGCCTAAGGACTCTGTTTTTTCCGAAAAATTAGCTGAAGAAAAAATTTTCAAGATGTTTTGTAATAAATCTGAAAAATACGAGTTAGATGAATCTGAAGCTAAAGAAACAAAGGTTTCTCATAAAAAAATAAGTGATTATATCTTTAAACTGTCTGATCTGGCTCCTATTTGGTATGAGATCCATAATTCTAAAGATCCTGTTATCAATAAAATACTGATACTGAACAGAAGTAAAGAAATTAAAATCCTTCTGGCTACTCTTTTTTATAAAGTCAAAGATAAAGAAGTTCTTCAAGAGATTTTAAGCGACCTGGAAAAGATATTGTTCAAAAATCGTATTCCCGGAATCTGGATCATGGATGAACGAAATACGGCAAGCTGGGCAAGAAAATTATACAATGAAAATGACAGTTTTGATATTGCATTATTTGAGGTTCGAGCAGAAATGCAAGATTATCTCAATAGTGAAGTTCTGAACCAGAACATTGTAAATTCATTTAAATCCTTATATACCTACGTCAAGGGAGCCAAAGGTTTTCACCGTTGGGGATACCTGAAATATTTCCTTTTTGAATATGAACATGAATTAAAAGCGAAATTTAAAGAATCCAATGATAAAGTCTCATTATCTGACTACCATGAAACTACTATTGAACATGTCATTCCACAACAATATTCTGATTATTGGCTGGAACAGGTCCAAAAAGTAAGTGACCGATTTGAAACCGACGATGACAAATATTTTGCAGAGAAAATTTTCCTTAATTCTCTTGGGAATCTTACCATTCTGAAAAACGGTAAAAATGCTTCATTAGGTAATAGTTCATGGAATATTAAAAAGTACAGGTTCAGTACAGGTTCTTACAATGAAATTGATATCAGCAAAAACATGAACTGGACGGAAACTGAAACCTATACCCGTGGCATGGACCTGCTGGCTTTTCTTGAGAAAAAAACCCCAGGATTGTTTTTATCAGATAGTGAAAAGCATGAAATATTAGTCTATGATAAAAAAGAAGTAACGGTAATCTAGCAACAAAACACCTCTTTGAAAATTCCAAAGAGGTGTTTTGTATTTTTATTCCATTAATTGATTTTAACTCCCCGATCCCGGTCCGTTCAAATACTCATTGCTGATATCTTTCTCCTTTTTAAAATCCATTTTCCCAAATTTGTAGCTGAAGCTGATTCCGAAAGAGCGGTATGGCAGGTCTCTCACAGAATAAGACTTATAATCTCCCGTATCTACGGTAGTTATCTGTCGGATATACTTGTTGAATGGATTGGTAATGGTAAATCCGATGCTTGCTTTTTTGTTCCAGAATTCTTTTCTACCCGCTAAGGTGTAGGTAATAGATTGTGGATTTTTACCCTGGATATTTTTGGCGGCCGAGTTGTAATTTCCAAATACTTCCAGAACAAATTGCTTAGGAAACTGGTAATTAAGGTTTAGGTTTGCACGGTAACGCATTCCCATATCCAGATTACCCACATACGTATGGCTTACAATATAACGGTGAAATACCATGATATTACTTCGCAGGTTCATTGCATTATGAAAAAACGGCAAAGAAAGAGAGATGATTCCTCCGGAATTGTATTCCTTACCGATATTATCCCTCGCAGTAACCGATACATTGGTATATTCTGTTCCATTGGCTGTAAATGAAGGATAAAATGTAGTAATCTGTTTTAAATCCTGACTGTTGATCCGCTCAACCAATGACATAGAGATATTACCACCATTCGCAAAATTCTTTGTATAACCCAGTTCCATATTATCTCCAATTTCCGGCTTCAGGGCTGGATTTCCTGTGGTAATATTATGAGGATCACTAAAGTTCAGGAAAGGATTAAGCTCTGTATACTCGGGACGCTCTACCCTTCTTGTATAGGAGAGTTTCAGCGTTTCCCCGCTATCAAATTTATGGGATAAAATGAATGACGGAACCAATAAACCATATGACGGGATATTCGTATTGGGAAAATCTATTTTAAGGGTGGTATATTCATATCTCAGCCCTGCCCTTACATCCAGCCAGTTCAATAATTTAAGTTTCGAAGAGAAGTAGGCGGCATAGATTCCCATATCATAATTTAAATGGTAAGACTGCAGCGGATCTGTTTCGTACTGGCCGGATAAAGCATTCAGTATGTGCACATCCGTAGCGTTGGTAATATGCTGCTGCACGGTTTTCGCTCCCATTTCAAAGGTAACATTGTCATTCAGAGGGTGCACATAATCAATTGACAGGTTATGACTGTTGTCTGTTCCGGGGTTGTTCCCTGAAATTCCGTTATAGGGAGAAGCCACTCCTGACAGACTCTGTGTCTGGAAATAGCTGGTGGTGGGAGAACCATAACTGAACACATAGTCTGCTGTAAGCTCCTGCCCTTCTTTTTTAAAGGCTTTTCTGAAGCTCAGACTTCCATCTATAGAGCGAACGGAAGACTGATTATCAGAAGTTCTGGATCCTATAATAGATTCTACATTGGAGGTGTTATAATCTGTGATATACTGCTGCTGGCTGATCAGCCCGGTACTTTTATTTGAAAAGCTGTTAAAGGATAGCGAGCCACTTAAAGCAGTGGACGTACTCATTGACCAGTCAAATCCCAGTCCTGTTCTGTATCCGTGTCTCTCAAAATCAGTATAGCCATCCTGTAATAGACGAGTACCTGTATTGGAGGCAGCATCTCTTGATGTTCTGTCCTGAGAAAAAGGAGTTTTTGCTTTCAGTTGGGCATTTCCGCTAAAAAAAGCATTCATACTGAAGGTATTGTTCTTATAATTCAGATTCAATGATCCGGTTTCGAATAAAGTTCCACCAGTAGCATTCACAATTCCATTGATTCCTTTTACTTTACTGTCTTTTAAAACAATATTAATAATTCCTCCCGTTCCCTGCGCATCGTATTTTGCTCCCGGGCTGGAAACCACTTCAATACTTTTAATCTGACTTGCAGGAATAGATGCCAATGCATCCGCAAGACTGTTTCCAAAGATACTTGAAGGTTTTCCGTTGATCAAAAACCGGATATTTGAATTTCCCTGAAGCTCTACATTTCCATCCGCATCTACGGTTACCTGAGGGACTTTTCTCAAGACATCAATAGCTGCTCCATTTTGAGAAGTCACATCATTGCCAGCATTAAATACAATTTTATCTACTTTATTTTCAACTACTGATTTTTTCCCCACAATTGTTACTCCTTCCAAAGCAGTTTCCCCATTGATCAGCTGAATATCACCCAATGAAACAGTCATATTACTGTTCCCGATCTGAATATCAGAAGTGGTTTTGTTTTTGTACCCCGCATAAAAAACAGCTATTTTGTACGTTCCCAAAGCAATATGATCTATGGAGAATTCCCCTTTTTCATTGGAAGTACCTCCGTTCATTTCTTTGTTATCCTGATTCAGCAAGCCAATACTGGCATGATCTATTGCATTTCCCGTTCTGGAATCTACAATTCTTCCGCTTATTTTCCCCTGATCATCCGCTTGTTGTGCATTGGCCATTCCTACAGAAAAAAATAGAGCCAATAAAATTGATACTTGTTTCACTATGATTATAGAATTATTACGGTGCAATAATGGGGATCAATTTAGTATAAATTCTGAATTTTCAATTAAAAGGGTTTAAATAAAATAGTAGAGATTCCTGCGGAATGACAAAGTGTATGGATAGATAAAGCTTAATATTTGTCATTCCGGTAGGAATCTAAACTCACATATGAAGTGCTTTATTTTAAACCATTAAGAAGAAATTAAGAGGATAAGAATGTTACGAAAAGCTTCGCTTTTAGAGTGGACTTAAATAAAATCTTCGATTTTCATCTTAAATCCCCTTAATAACTTCATAATCTTTAATGGTTAAAAAATAATTTACTCCAGTTCAACAGATACTTTCACCAACTCCTACGCCATTCATAATACTTTAACATCCATTATACCCTATCCCCAGATAAATTTTCGTTCTTTTGCAAAAAGTTTTAATTTTTAAATAATTGCATGTCGAAGTTTGATGAAATCCGGTATTTTTCTGATCAGGAAGTGAATGAAAGATTAGGGAGTATTGCCCATGATCCCATGATGAAAGCATTTATGAATTTTACTTTTCCTGGTGCAGATGAGCAGGTTTGGCTTGAACAGTTTAAAGAAGTTCATTCCATAAGTGATTTTCAGCATCAGTTTGTAGCCTATGCCGTTCGTCAGATCCTTGCGAAAAGTTCTGAGGGTTTAACAACTTCCGGCTTCGATAAGCTGGATAAAAATACCTCTTACCTTTTCATCTCGAACCACAGGGATATTGTTCTGGATACTTCACTGCTTAATCTGGTATTGCTGGAAGGAGGCTATGTTATGACGGCTTCGGCCATCGGCGATAACCTTGTCCGTAAAAAGTTTTTGAATGTACTGGCTAAGCTGAACCGTAACTTTTTAGTACAAAGAGGATTGTCACTTCGTGAACAGCTTAAAAGTTCACAGACTATGTCTGAGTATATTGATGAGCTGTTGCATCAGGAAAACCGCTCGGTATGGATTGCCCAGCGTGAAGGCCGTACAAAAGATGGTAACGATTCTACCCAGCAGGGCGTTTTGAAAATGCTTGCTATGGCAGCCGGAGACCAGTCGCTGATAGATTATTTTAAAACATTAAAGATTGTTCCGATCTCCATATCTTATGAGTATGATCCTACAGATTCATTAAAAATGCCTCAATTATTGGCCCAGCACAGGGATGAGGAATATATCAAAGGTAAAAATGAAGATTTCACCAATATATTGAGTGGAATTCTTGGGCAAAAGAAACGCATTCATCTGCATGCCGGTGATGTTATCGATACGGAACTGGATGATATTGCAGCCACCATTGATAATAAAAACAAACAGCTGCAAGCGATTGCTCAGGTTATTGACCGTTCAATCATCAGTAATTATAAACTTTGGCCAACGAAGTTTATTGCTTATGACCTGCTTCACAACACCAATATCTACGCCTCTGAATATACTGAACAGGAAAAACAATTGTTTGTCCGCAGACTTGAAATGCGTATTGATCCCTCTGAACCCGTTTCGAGAGAGTATTTCTTAGCGATGTATGCGAATCCTTTAGTGAATAAGCTGAAATTGGAAGAAGATAAAAACAGTGCATCAGAAGATGAATAAATAATCTCTGCTGTGAGCATAAAAAAGCCAATGAAAATAATTTTCATTGGCTTTTTCTTTTTAATACAGATTAAGGTATGGCAGGAGCAGCAGCTTACGGTTTCCCGTAATTTTTCCTTCTCAGTTGTTTGTAGTTTCGAACATTATAAAACAAGAGGTTTTCATCAATCTCGATTCAAAAAACAACTGATACATTATGAATAAAAAAACGACTCCTGCAGATCTCTTTTTGGGAATTCTTGCATTATTACTGATCAGCGTAAGCTTTTACCAGACCTGGCTCGGATTACAGCAGATTTTTGGCCCGGCATCATTTGTCATCGCTTTGGTTCTGTCATTACTTCTTCTGTTTCTGTGCTGGATGCTCAGAAATGCCAAACTGGAGGGAAAACCTACGGGAAGCCTTGTTGGTATCTATATTTTTATTGCTTCTTTCTGTTTCATTGCCAACTTTAATGCATTGTACACAAGGTTTATGAAAACAGATATCTATACGGATGAACTTCGGGATATTAATAAAAACTTCACGACTCTTGAAAACGATGTAGAATCGAAATTAAGCTATAAATACAATAAGATCACCACTCAAAATATCGAGATCAAGAAAAAACAGCTGATGGAGCAGATCAAAGATCCCGGAAATAAAGGAATCGGAACGCGTGCCCAATCATTGATAAGAGATGTTGAAAAAATGACGGGTCAGAAAGTTGACCTCCTGACTCCTGTTGGCAATGACTATGAGGATCTTTCTGAACGAATGGGAAGGCAGATCGATAATATGATCTCTGACCTGTCTCCCGAAGAAAGAGCATTGAAAACAGACATCAATAATGCTTCCCTGAAATGGAATAAAAACATCCAGGATCTACTTCTTTTATCCAAGAAAGAAAAGGATGAAATGTCACAGGGACTGATTGATGAATCTTTAGCGGATTATAATAAACTGGGAAGCAGAGCACAGACTGTTTTGGGAAATGAAAAGATTCATTTTGAGCCTTTAGAATCCAAAACCCAGCAGGTAGGAAAAATAGGGTTTGCCTTTGAGCATGCTATTAAAAACTTCGGAATGTATCAGTTTGTGGTATTGGCAGGCTGTATCTTACTTGATTTTGTTATCGTCATTATCATTCTGCTGGTGACCAATCCGGGAGGTCATAACCGAAATAACGGAGGCAGCGTATTCAATAATAAAAGAAGTGGTAAAACAATAATTCCTAATAACTAAGCCATGGAAAGTAATGAAAATTTAAAACCGTTGTCCCTTAACAATGAAGATGCTCTAAAACCGCTGTCTTTTGATTTCCAGAATACGGTAAATGAGGATTTCGTTCCTATTGCCAAAACCATTTCCAATGATATCAAAAATAAGGAGAGCAACTTTGTTTTTTTCTTTGGAACTGCAGAATCAGGGAAATCTGTGATCCTGTCTTCTATGCTGTATTATCTCCGATCGTATGCAGGTGTATTAAGGCCTAAACTTGGAACTCCTAATTCCAAAGAAGCCAACGTCCTTCTGTCTGATTTTTTTGAAAATATAAGACAGGGAATTCTTCCCAACAGGACTACGAGAGATCAGGTCACACGTCTGGATCTTGTTTTTGAACCGAATAATAAATCCAAAAAAGTATTCCCGATAGACCTTACTTTTCTGGAAACTTCCGGGGAAAATCATAATGATATCAGAAGAGGAGGAAGCTACCACAGCAGTATTGAGTCTTTTCTTAATGCGAATATCCCGCTCACTTTCATTATTGTCACGAGTTATGAATCTGCTTATAAAGACGATTCCCTGATCAATGAATTTCTGGATGAACTGGAAAGAAAGGGCAAAAATTTAAAATCTGTCAATGCCATACTGGTGGTTTCCAAATGGGATAAATCCGGAAGAATGGATGTAGAAAGTGCTGAAGAGCTCGATCATTTTATTTCAGACAGACTGCCTATGACTGCTCAGCGAATTGACACCTATGGTCTAAGCAAAACCTATTATACCGTGGGAAGCGTTCAGAATGCCACCGGGGAAGAAAGAATTAACTTATTGAATCTTTCTACGGCTGAAGTATTGTCCAAATGGCTGTACAGAAGTATTGCAGGATATGATCTTGATTATGAAGGAACATTTTGGGAACGTTTAAAATTTAGTTTAAAAAATTAATGGACAGTACTTATTTTTTCTCTGCATTTGGTACGTTCGGAAATCCGAATGGCTTCAGGCAGTCATTCTTTCTGGGCGCCAACAGAGAGATTGCCAGAGAGATCAGAACCTTTGATTTAAAGACGGATGCCATTAAGCTATTTCCTCAGAGCAATATCTATTCGGTACGAAAAGATATTGCAGGCGGGCGCAACCTTATCTCCTACTCTGTGTATACATTTGCCAAAGAGCAGAATTCTGATAGAGGGGGTACTTTTATAGGTTCCAGTCTTATTTTCATCAATAAAACAGCCTCCGAAGGTTTGATCATCAATGCATTGAATGATTTTCAGACGAATCTTGAAAACAATACCCTTTCGGAAGGCACGATTACAATCAATCATTCGGACCAGTTTACCATTCAAAAGCCTAAAGATTTTGATAAAATAGGATTTAATCTCCGGGAAATAGATGATCTGAGTTTTGCTCAAAGCAGCAATAATTACATGGTTGTTTACTGTGAAACCAATGCCTCTCAGTTGCAGAAATTTTTCAGTAAATCTATTGAACTTCTGAATGCCTACGATACAATCTATTTTACCCAAAGTCATGAAATCGGAGAGTTCGTGAAGCAAAAAGGAATTTTTAAAATTGTAGATGCGGCTGGTTTTCAAAAAGAAATTGAAAAGCTTCATGAGGAAAAACTCCGAGCTGTTCAAAATACGATTGCTGATCTTGAAAAGGAAAAGGAAAGTCTGAATGAGGAAAGAAAAACCCTGCTTGAAGACTTGAAAAGACAGATCGCACAGAATGAAAAACGACACCAGGAAAATGAAGATAAAATAAAAGAATCCAAAAAAGGAATTGATGTCATTAACAATGAATATGACCTGTATTCCGGAAAAATTACTGAGGTAATAAACAGTCTGAAATTGGATGGACAGGTGAAAACCGCCAGGGAAAGACATATCGACAATAAAAAATCATTTACCCATAAGCTCAATCAGAATAAAAATACGGAATCGCTTGATACTTTACTTTCCCCCTCTGCCAGAACAGAAATTTCAAGAGAAAACAGACCCTACGGAAATGATCTTTCAGATTTTAGCCGGAGCAATGGAAGAAATGAAGAAAAAGAATTCAAACTGGATGTCTTTAAGGTAGCAACATTAATACTTTTCCTGTTATTGACGGGAGTCATCGTTTGCTGTTTTGTGTTTTTGGATGCCGGAAAATTATTCACCTCAATAAATATTTAAAAACAACTTACTAATCAATCAATTACACCCACTTCCCTTGCATACATTATGTAAGGGAAGTTTTTTATTTCCTCGCTTCTTTTTCAGCTTTTACGATCAACTGATAGGCTTTCTGACGGGTAAAAAAAATACCACATCTTGTAAAAACATTTTGAAAATCACTCCATTAAAAGTAAAATTGTTTATATTTAATTAGATAAAAGGCAAAGGAATTGAATGTTATAAAAGGCAGGATAATTGCAGCCATCTAAAAAACCACACAAAATAAGGCTTATGAATTTACAGTTAGATCCACATTCTAAGACTGAAAAAGAGTCTGTTGATCATTTCCGTTTGGACGTTCTGAATGGACTGCAGCATACTCCCAAAAAATTATCTTCAAAATACTTCTACGATAAAATCGGCGATCATCTTTTCCAGAAAATCATGGCCATGCCTGACTATTATCTGACCCGTTGCGAGCTGGATATTTTTAAAAATAAAACGGATGAACTTACCAGCCTTCTCATTCCTGAGAGCGAATCTTTTGACCTTATTGAACTGGGAGCGGGAGATGCTATGAAGTCAACTTATTTACTGGAACAGCTGATCAGAAAGGGAGTTGATTTTACTTATATGCCGATTGATATTTCGGGAAATATTCTTTCGATTCTCCATAAAAAACTAAGCAGTCAGTTTCCGGAAATGAAAATCATCTGCTTGGAAGGTGATTATTTTGAGATGCTTCAAAAAGCAGCCTCATTATCTGACCGAAGAAAAGTCGTTTTGTTCTTAGGAAGCAATATCGGAAATATGACTCCGGAAGAAGCTGAAGATTTCTGCCTGCATTTGAATACCAATCTATCTTCAAAAGACCGTGTGTTGGTAGGATTTGACCTTAAAAAGAATCCCCACACTATTTTGAGTGCCTATAATGATAAAGAAGGGATCACCGCTTCCTTTAATCTTAATCTTCTGACCCGCATCAACAACGAACTGGGTGGAGATTTTAACCTTGAGCAATTTCAGCATTATCAGACTTATGATCCCATCACAGGAGCCTGCAGAAGTTTTCTGGTAAGCCTTATCAGCCAGCAGGTAACCATTGGCAATACCAGAATTTCATTTGAAGAAAATGAGCTTATTGATATGGAAATTTCACAGAAATTCTCTGCTGAAAAGATTAAAGAATTGGGTGAAAAATCAGGTTTTACCATCACAGGAGAGATCAAAGATTCTAAAAAATGGTTTGTAGATACTGTCTGGCAGGTAAAATAAATGAACCCCTGCAGCCCATCACATCTGCAAGAGTGAAAAAATGAAAATCAAGCACTAAAACAAAAAGATATGACACCAGAGATCACCACAAAAGATATTGTAAAAAAATATGTGGATATCCGCAGACGTTCTGAAGAAATCTGCGCTCCACTGGAAATCGAAGATTATGTAGTACAGCCTATTGTAGATGTAAGTCCTCCGAAATGGCATCTTGGTCATACCACCTGGTTTTTTGAAACTTTTATTTTGATGCCGAATTTTCCCCAATACGGGGTTTTTGATCCTCAGTATAATTTTGTTTTTAACAGTTACTATGAGACCATCGGAGCACGGGTCATCCGGACCGACCGCGGAAATCTCAGCCGTCCCTCGGTTTCAGAGGTGTATCTATACAGAAAATATGTAGATGAGCAGATGAAGGCTTTTCTTCAAAGCTCATTTATGAAAGAGTCTATAGAACCACTGTTGGAATTAGGTCTTAATCATGAACAGCAGCATCAGGAATTATTAATCACTGATATCAAATATATTTTAGGACACAACCCACTTTTCCCTTCTTATACAAAAGAAAAGCCTCAGCAGTATGGCTCCGGAGATCTGCAAATGCTCAGATTTTCGGAAGGAATCTATGAAATTGGTTTTGAAGGGGAAGGATTCTGTTTTGATAATGAATTAGGAAGACATAAAGTATATCTTACAGACTTTGAAATCGCCAATCAACTGGTAACTAACGGTGAATATTTAGAATTTATGGAAGCAGGTGGATATTCAGATTTCAAACACTGGCATGCGGAAGGATGGGACTGGGTGAAACAAAATTCTGCAAAATCTCCGCTATACTGGCATTATATTGAGGGCAAATGGATGAATTATACCTTAAACGGATTACAGGAAATAGATCCCAATGCCCCGGTGTGTCATATTAATTTCTATGAAGCATCTGCTTTTGCATCGTGGAAAAGAATGCGTCTGCCTACTGAAGCAGAGTGGGAAGCAGCTTCTCATCATTTTGATTGGGGAAGCCGTTGGGAATGGACGAATTCTGCTTATCTGCCCTATCCTCACTTTAAAAAAGAAGCAGGGGCTGTAGGTGAATATAATGGAAAATTCATGGTCAATCAAACGGTTTTACGGGGTGCTTCAGAAGCTACTCCTCCGGGACACAGCAGAAATACGTACCGTAATTTTTTTCAAACCCATTTGAAATGGCAGTTCACAGGAATCAGGCTTGCTCAGTAATTGTTTACCGATGATCAAAGTAGAATCAATATCTAAGAGTTTTAATGGAAAAAAGGCAGTAGATCATATTTCTTTTCAGGCATCTGATCAGGAGATCCTTGTTCTTTTGGGAACCAGCGGATGCGGGAAAACAACCACCCTTAAGATGATCAACCGTCTCATAGAAGCAGATGCGGGGAATATTTTCATTGATGGTAAGAATATCCGTGATCAGAAAGCCGAGGAACTGCGGATGGGAATTGGCTTTGTAATGCAGCATTCCGGTTTATTTCCTCATTATACCATTCAACAGAATATTGCGGTAGTTCCGGAGCTGATGAAATGGGACAAAAAGAAAACGGAAAGAAAAACTCATGAGCTGTTGGCTAAACTTCATCTTTCTGAAGAGGTCCTTTCCCGATTCCCCCACGAGTTAAGCGGCGGACAGCAGCAACGGGTAGGTATTGCAAGAGCTTTGATTGCAGACAGCCCGGTTTTACTGATGGACGAACCTTTCGGGGCTTTGGATACTATTACCAAGGCTGATATTCATTCAGAATTTAAATCACTGGAGGATCTTAAAAACAAAACGATTGTATTGGTTACCCATGATGTACAGGAGGCATTTGATCTGGGACATCGGATATGCCTTATGGATCAGGGAAAAATTGTACAGACCGGCACTCCCAAAGAAATTCTTTACCATCCTTCCAACCATTTTGTCCGTGATTTCTTTGCTGAAAACCGGCTTTTATTAGAATATAAAGTAGCGACTTTACAACATATCAGTCCCTTCCTTAGTCCTGAAAAATCATATCATGAACTAGAAAGTATCAATAATATAAGCGTATGGGATGTTTTACAGCAGTTAAGCTCCGGTCATCAAAATGCTGAGGTGTATGAAGAGCTGATCAGAGCGTTTAATCATTATAGAAAATCACAGATTGTATGACGCAGCAGAGTCTTTGGGAATTTATTGCTGAACAGCAGGAAAAGCTGATCACCCAGGTTATTCAACACCTTGGGCTTACTTTTTTGTCTCTGCTTCTGGCTATTATTGTTGGAGTCCCTTTAGGAATCCTGATTGCCAGAAAAAAGAAACTTTCCAGTCCGGTACTGGGTATTGCTGGGATTTTACAAACCATTCCGAGTATCGCATTACTGGGATTTATGATTCCCGTTTTTGGTATTGGTCCAAAACCAGCGATTGCAGCTTTGCTGATCTATGCACTTCTTCCTATCATCCGAAATACCTATACCGGAATTACAGGTGTAGATCCGGCAGTTATTGAGGCAGCCAAAGCAATGGGAATGAACAGGAGCCAGCTTCTTTTTAAGGTAAAACTTCCTTTGGCAATGCCTGTCATTGTTGCCGGAATAAGAACCGCAGCGGTTATTAATGTGGGAGTTGCTACTTTGGCTTCTTTTGTTGCAGCAGGCGGTTTGGGAGAGTTTATCTTCGGAGGTATTTCGCTTAACAATACCAATATGATTTTGGCAGGAGCCATTCCGGCAGCATTACTTGCTGTTGTATTGGATCAAACAATTGCCATGATACAAAAATCGGGATATCAATTCTTTCAAAAACTGAAATATATACTTCCCATCCTCTTTATTATTCTAGGAATAGGTTATCTACTGACTTCTGTCTCAAACCGTACGATCAAGGCTGGTTTTACCCCGGAGTTTATGGGAAGGCAGGATGGCGACCTTGGATTGCGTTCTGTATATGGACTCAACGTACATCCGCTTGTGGTAAGTGATGCCATTATGTATAAAGCGGCCTATGAAAAGGAACTTGATCTGATCAGCGGATATTCTACAGACGGCAGAATCAAAGCTTTTGATCTGTATGTATTGAATGATGATAAGAAGATATTCCCGCCCTATTTTGCGGCTCCTATTATTAAAACCAAAACACTGAAAAAATTTCCGGAACTGGAAAAGACCTTAAATCTATTGGCTGGAAAGTTCAATGATTCTATCATGACCGATTTGAATTACAGGTCTGATCATCTCAATCAGACCCCGGAAAAGATTGCGAAGGATTTTTTAATCAGAAATAATCTGTATAAAAGTCCACGAAAGGGAAATTCGGGGACGGTTCGGATTGGTTCAAAGATCTTTGGGGAACAATATATTCTCGCAGAAATGTATAAAATGCTTATTGAAGGCTATACAGACTATAAAGTAGAAACAAAAACAGGCTTGGGAGGAACCAAAATATGTTTTGATGCCTTAACAAATGACGCCATTGATTTTTATCCTGAATATACAGGAACCGGGCTTCTGGTGCTTTTACAACCTACGAAAGAGGTGATCAGAAATGTTTCCCAAAGTCCTGACAAAACCTACCGGTATGTGAATTCAGAGTTTGAAAAGCAATATGGAATTCAATGGCTGCAGCCTTTAGGATTTAATAATGCTTATGCATTGATGATGCGAAGAAAGCAGGCTGAAGATCTCCACATCAAAAGTATCTCTGATCTTAGGAAATATTTTGACGGAAAGTAAAATAAAGGATTTCCCAATTATTGAGGAATTTCTTTAATAATAAAAATGATGGGTGAAAAAATAAATAAAAGAACGATCGGTTTCAATAACGAAGCTGATCTCACTATCATGCCGAGGTTTCTCAGGATCAATCTTCATTTCATAAACATATTGAATTTCTCCTTCAATGTAGGTTTCTATTGCTAAATTAAGTTTCCAGGAATGCTGAAAATCTGCAATCTTCTGAAGCATCTTTTCCTGATCTGTCAGCAGGATCTCTGAATTTTGCATTTCCCATTCATCAGAACCGGAAGCACCCATGGCAGCAATGATAAATGATGTAAAATCCGGAATATCCATTTTCTGTATCTTAATAAGGGTAAGAACAATTTCATCTCTATTGAAAATCACTTCTGCGATTTCACGCTTAGAAATAAAAAAATCAGAAGCTCTTTCCTTTAATTTTTCTGTTAATATGGATCGGTCAAAAGGCATTTTTATTCTTTTAGCAAAGTTAATTTTATATTTTAAATAGTTCCAATCCGTTTATAGGAGATCAATTATCTGTTTAAAATAAACATTATCTTCGTACAAAATTCGAAAATATGAAAAAAACACTTTTGCTGGTTTCAGCTGTACTTGTTCTCAGTTCCTGTGTAGTAAGAACGGCGACTAAGGTAGTCTCAGGAGCGGTAAATCTGAGTTACAAAGCTGTAAAAGGTACTGTAAACGGAATCAGCTGGGCAGTAAGCAAGGCGAAAGGGAAAATTGATGAAGACCGTCTGGATGGCACCTGGAAAGTGGTAGGAGTTTATCGTGGTTCTTTTGAGGATTTCTCAAAGGATCAGAATCCTGATGGTTCATTTACTTCAGAATGTGCAGAAGGTTTTGATCAGATTATTTTCAAAGCTAAAAAGTCTAAATTCAAACCGGTGCACTGCAGTTCTGAGAAAGAAGACTGGGTGAAATATTCTTTAGAGTTTGGAAAAAATCCTGCCACTAAGGAAAAGGAGAATTATATAGAATACAATTCTAATAATTATATTTCGGTGGTTGACGCCAACAGTAAAACGATGATTCTGGAAGGAAATCTGATGCCTAAGCTGGCATTTTCCGGGGCTAAGCTCTATCTGCTGGAAAAAGTAAAATAGATTTTAAAAATCAATAAAAAAATCCCTGTTCTTACAAGTAATAAGAACGGGGATTTTACTTTTAAAAAATATTTCTCAGAATTATCTCTTTAGATCCTTATTTCTGTTCAATATCAACTATTTTCTTTCCCGGCTCTCCCAGATAATGAAGAACCAGTTTTTCATATACTTTGTAGCCGTCATCTACATTGGTAAATATCACGATCCCTTTTCCTGAATTGGGTAATACAATGGCAATACATCTTGTACCCTGATCAGCTCCGCCATGAGATAAAGCATATTCCCCATTTCCAAGGTCATAGATTTCAAGACCTAATCCGAAATACTTATTTTCTTTGATTTTCACCTGCTTTTTGATCATATCCCGGAATATTTCAGGTTTCAGGTTTCCCCCCTTCATTACACTGGCCATAAAATTTCCGTAATCTTCTATCGTGGTATGCAGATCATCAGCAGCATTAGCTGTTTTAATTTTTTCTATTGGATAAGGATTTCCCTTTTCATTATATCCTGTCACAAATCTTGACTCATCCATATTCTGATCCCAAATATAGTTGGTGTCAGTCATTTTGAGGGGCTGAAAGATAAGCTCTTTGGCAAGCTGTTCCAATGGCTTTCCAAATTTCTTTTCGAGAGCTTTCCGAAGGTATTCAAATCCTTCTCCTGAATATTGATATTTTGTACCGGGATCAAACTGAAAGTTCAGTTTTTTATCAGCATTCATCCATCTCCAGTTGGGAAAACCGGTCTGATGGCTCAGGACAATCCTCGTTGTCAATTTCTTGTGTCTCGGATCGTTGATGATATCAGGATCTGTCCAGTAGGCATCTAAAGGTTCATCCAACTTCCACTGTCCTGAACTTACAAGACGTAAGGCAACCATTGCTGTAACAGGTTTGGTGAGCGATGCGACATTAAAATAGGCATTTCGGGGAGCTGAAACTCCTTTTTTATATTCTCCAAAAACTTTTACTTTCTGTAATTTTCCTCCTTCAATAATTCCTAATCCCAAGGTAGGAATATTATTTTCTTTCAACCAGCTTTGCATCGACTGGTCGTTATCAAACATGGTTTCACTATCCGTAGTTTGCTTTGGGTGGTGATTAAAGCTCAATGAATTCTTAAGTTTCCACTCAGCATTTTCCAACACCCACAGATGCGTGAACTTTGCTTCCCCTACTAATTTGTCAGCTTGATTTCCTGCCTTTTCATAAAACAGATGATCTCCATTCTGAATGGCAGCATAGATCTTCCCATCTTTATACATGGGATAAATCTCAGTGCTTTTCGCAACCAAGACTCTCTTGAGCTGATAGGTTTCCGGAGATTTACACAATCCGTTTTTAAAATCAATGATGAATTTCTCTTTATCCTCAAAACCACCTTTATCATGATAAAATTCAAATCTGCTGCTTAGCATACTTTCCATCTGCCTGATGTTGCAAGTATTGTAGCCTACTGAAAAAAGCAGACTGTCTTTCGACATAATTGTTCTATAAAGAGGATCTGTTTTTTCTGTCTGTGCATGAATTGTACTAAAGAGCAGCATAAAAAAAGGAAGGATAAACTGTGCCGTTTTTGTCATTATTATTTTTTTGACAAAGATTCAATTTCATTTCATTTTTTAAATAAAAATGAACCCGACAAAAACCCGACAAAGCCGTGACATGAACTATATCATATTGAAATTCAACTTGTAATATAATTTTTTATAACGGTCTATTTCTGCAGCATTACGAAGAATAACAAATATATTGGACAGGATAATGATGATCATAAGCACTAATGTAAGCTTTGGTCCCGGCTTTAAAAAGATCCCGAGCATGAATACAATAGGTGCCATTATCGTCCATATTATCTGAACCGAAATGATTTGTCTTACGAGACTATTTCGTTGTTTCATGGTAAACATCAGCAGCAATGGAACAAAAATATTCAGAGGGGGTAAAAGGGTAAATAATAATGATGACAGGTTAATGATTTTAATATAAGAATAGTTAACCGGAATTGGAATTGGCTCTTCTTCTACTTTTATTTCCACCTCATCTGTTTCTGGAATTTCCTGAGGGATGTCCTGCAGCAATGCAGATTCTTGTATTTCCAAAGCCTGCGCAAGAGTTTTGAGGGTATACCCTTTCGGTTCTGTCCCAGCTTCTATCCTTTGGATGGTTCTCACAGAAATCTTTGATTTTTCTGATAGTTCTTCCTGGGTCAGATTGTTCTGTTCTCTTATGGCTTTTAGCTTGGACATAGTATGCCTTCCAATTAATTTTCGTCAGCTAATTTACATTTTTTAATAGTAATACAATAAAACAGCATTCTGTACGGATACAAAATGCTGTCTCTTTGGAGTATAAGTATGTTTATTTTAATAAGTCTTTTCAGAACTCTCCAATAGTCTTTCATAAACTTTCCTTTTTGGTGGGATTATGGGGTTGTACGTAATTTCTTTGTCGACCCAACGTTCGGGCCGTAAAAATGAGAGAATAAGCTCCATATCTTTGTTATTAAACCCTTCATAAAATCTGTTTTTTTCTTCTTTTGGTATGGGAGTTGGGGGTGTTCCATCTTTTTTACGCGGAGCAAAATGTGCCCCTATATAATCTCTTTTTTCTCTTCTGAATTTTGATTCTATATTAGGTTTAAGCTGTTCCTTCAGGTCTTTTATCTGTGTTTCTGTTTTGGCTCCTGAGGTCATTATTATTTTGTTAATCTCTTCATCTAATTCGCTCTCAATTCTTTGATTGATTTCTTTTATCTTTTCCTGAAGAAATTTACCTGATCGTGTTGGAGGTTCACTCAGCAACAAACGTTCATATCCGGTGGCATCTCCTCCTTTTTGAGTCTTGCCTCCATCTCCCTTCTTCCAGGTAAGCATTCTGCCTCCGCTCTCACTACCCTCTTCCTCCATGTACCTTACCGTGTATCCTAACATCGCCATTACTTCCAGGTTGCCGCTTCTAAAGCCCAGATGCTTTACATGGGTAAAATGTCTCTCAAAATACTCATACAGCTTAAACTGCCCAAAACGGGTATTGCCTCCCCATGCTAATAAAGATTCTGTTTTTTCATCCCAAAATTCGGTGATATTGAATACTTTAGAAGGGTGAATATGACTTTTAACCTCATTGACAATATCATCAAACTTAGATCCTCTCTCTTTCACATAGCCTTTATCTCCGGTAATAATGATTGCATCATACATCTCCGCTACTCTATAAATAATCTGCCTGATCCCTGTATAGCTTGTATCGTGTTCTATATGAATATCTCCTCCTTTCCCACTAAAACGGGACCATAAAATAAGTAAGTTGGTTCCAATGGTAGGGATTCCTTTTTGTTCCAGCCATCTTTTTATAGCGTCATCTTCATAGGTATTGATATTGACCTTCCATCTTTCTTTTAGCTTAATCCGTAAGGCCGGCGAGTATTTTCTGGCAATATAATCTGTCCCATAGTTCACCCCTTTAATATATCCCTTTCGCTGATATTTACGTGCTTCATCTTCTAATTTTTTCTTACCGGCTTTATCTCCCCTTAACTGTTTTACTTCTACAACATGTATTCTGTCCTCACCTATCCCGGAATCTCTATAGAATCTTTTTATAGAATCTGCTTTATCCGTATGGTCTGTGACCGTGCCGTCGCCTTTTGAAATTACAACATGAAGCTCCTCATCACCAATTAAAGCCGCGGCAATTCCAAACATATCCCCTGTGGCATATCCAGGCTGGATAAGCACTTTAGGTTTAAATTCAGGTTTGGGGCCACGTTGGCGTTCAGGTCTTGGTGCTGGTCTGCGAGCAGCAGCATCTGTATTGGACACAGGTGCTTTGTCTTTTTTTCTATTTCTTATCATATCGTTTATTATAATACGTTAGGGAACAAATTTCAAGGTAAAGCTCCCGACAAAATAGAGGGGATCTACCCATTTTTAGAAATTCAGGGTTTCCCCTTATGGGCAGACAATGTATTTGTGTATCATGCATTACTGATGATGACATACACTTATATATGCTGCTTTATTTTCCGATTCTGTTATTTACTGACACGACGGTTATCTAAAATTTCACTCATAGGAGAATTCCCTTATTTTTTAAAATTCAGTTTTTTCCCTTAATAAAGATTTATTCAGTTTGATGAAATTTGTATCAGACAAAAGAGATCAACAATCTCACAGTGAAGACTTAATCAAAAATAATAGGAAGGTTGAGTTGAAAGAAAAGTCTTTGAAAAAAGAGGCTTGAAAATAAAAACAATAGTAACCCATTAAAACCAGAATATGGCAGATACAGTAAACACCCAGACTACAGATGCAGTAACGCAGACCAATGTTACCGTGCTTGGTGAGTCTCCCGCACAGGCTATGAGTATGCTTTACCAGATGGCCACACATGCCAGTGGAATTTCCATTCAGAATTCTGTAACGAATCAGCAGAACTTGAACCAGCTCAACCCTGCGATTGTTGCAGATGCCATTAAAATTTTAAAAGGATAATCTAAAACCTTATCATCATGAGTGAAAACAACAGTGAAACCCAACAATCCCAGGCAGCCAATGCTACCACTCCGGCGGAGAAAGCTGTAGTATTTGTGAACAGTGAGGTACTGGCTCCCCCTAAGGCTTCCCCAATGACCGGAGTAACGAAAGTAATGATAGAACAGTCTACAGGAATGATGGTTCAGGATTTACAGTCTTTTTTAAAAGGATTTGAGCAGGTAGGTCTTATTGCATTAAGTAGACTGGCCAATAATCTACTGACGTATGGAACGACTTTCGGGCCGGCTCCGGGAAGTAAAGAAACTTCTGTTCAGATGGCTGAAAACCTTCAGAGTCAGGATGCAGGAAAAGGCAATGAAATGATGAAAGACTTATTCAAAATGGTGAGTGAATATGCTGAAGTAAAAGCTAAGATTTCCAATACTATTTATAATGTCAACGCGCTTCCGGTCTCAGAAGCTCTTCCTTCTCCCCCATCCTATACGGAAGTAATCCCTGAGACTGAAGATCCTAAAAAAAAAAACGAGTAGATCCGGTTCCGGAAGAAGTCTCATCAGAAAAGGAAAATATGAGAAAAAGCTTTATCACGGCTGATCATGGGGGGAAACTAGTATTAAAGTCAGTAAAACTGACACAGCCACTCGTAAAACCAGAGATTAAAGAAGCAGTAATTCCTTCAGCAGAGCCTGAAGTACACCCAAAGAAAAAAACAATAATAGCCCAACTCATTGAAAAAATTAAAATAAATAAAAGATGAATTATTCTTCAACAACCAAACCCGCCAAAATTTTAAATCTAGAAAATCTAAATGATTTAAATGAACGACTTTATCTGACCCGAAGCAGTGATATTTCTTATTTTGACACAAAAAGTGCTGATGTCAAAAAGACGGAACACAATGCAGAGCGAGCTGTATTTAATCTTCAGACCTCAAACATTAATATTCAGCCTGCCATAAGACTGGTGAACTGCATCAACAGAGGAAATAAAAGATACAATCATTTCCAGTCTTTTGTGGTGGAACCTATAGATAGATCAACGGGAATTGCCGTCATCATGGTCAAGCTGGATGATCCGAAAGCTTTTTATTGTAATGTGAGAATTTTACCTTTTACAACCTTAAATGAAATTGCAGTTTCAGATCTTGATTCAAAACTTTTGACCATTAATCTTGAAAAGGCAAAATGGATTCTTAAAACAGATATCACGATCACCCCATCTGATACGGGAGAAGCTCAGTATTCTGTACATGATGTGGATGTAGCTGCCATTTCCGAATTGGTAAGTCAGGAAGAAATAATTGAATTAAAAAGAGAGCTGGAATTCCAGGCTTCTAAGCTGATTGCCCATTATTTCCAGGAAATCCTGAGTATTGTAGTGAATGAAAACCCTCCAAACAACGGCAGGCTTCCTGTGATTCCGGATGATTATATCCTTACCCTTCCTCCCAACCAGTTAAAAGAAATGTTGTCAGCCACTGCTATTTCAGCGTGTATTGCTTTGGAGATAACAGGTTATAATGTAGTAAAAGATATCAACCACGACTGGAAGGCTGCAGCTGCATTTATTAATTATCTGCTGTAAAGTAAACGTTTACTTTTTCAAACATTATAAAAAACAGTACTTATGCGCAGAAGAATCCGCAAGAAAGCTCCCGTTCCCCAAACTCCGGTACCCGTAACGGAACCTGAAATGGTAGAAAAAGAAATCATGCCTTTTGTGTTAAGACATGAGGATGAAATTATCAGCTATATCAGAGATAAAGCTGTCAAAGAGACCATGAAGTCACTTGCTCCTCTCCTGGAAAAGCTGGAAGAAGCCGTAAAACAGCAGGAATCTGCTCAGACTCAGATTGCCACACAAGCTCCTCCTGAAACCCCTGTGATGAACTATGAAGAGCAGCTGAAAAAGCTTCAGGAAGCATCATCAGCAAAGGTAAAAGAGAAGGAACTCAAAATCATGGACCGAATGAATAAACTGAATGCCCGATTTGGCAATATCCGACCTTAAAAACATCAAAATCAATACATATGGACGAAATTAACGTAATCATTACAGGAATGTCTACTGCTGTACCTCAGGCTATTTCCACACAGGTAAGCGCCCATTCTACCGGACAGATGCAGATCAATTCTGCGTTGAATCAACAACGGAACGCCATGACCGGGATCACCAATTATGTCATGGGCGTAAAAAAGATGAGTCCAAAAAATATAAAACTCAAGCAGCTCGGGACATTTAAAAAAGAACGTTTTTAATCTAAGTCTCTAAAAACTACGGATGCGGTTTATTTCCCTGCAAAGATGAAAGCTGGTGCCCTCCATATAATACAATCAGGTCAACATTTATTTTGCACCGTTTTTCAGATGCCGTCAATGTACAAAAGCAATTATTCAGAATCCATATTTAGCCCAAAGGAATCCGACATTGCCGGCATACCTGCAGCAGGAATTTATTTTTAAGACATATATTAAAATAGAAACCGCATCCTTTTATCCAAAAAAAATATGCTTTAAACTCGCGCAGATTTTACAGATAGGGTTTCAACCATTGTATTCAGAGCCACCCTTCAAGTCTAATTTATTCATAACCTGTCAATACCAATGCCTTTGAAATCTATTCATCTGGAGGATCTGTGGTGAGTTTAAAAGATAGAACATAAAACTAGTTTACCTCAATAATTATTAACCGAGATCAGATCTCAAAAAAAACAATTACAATTATGCCAGTTAATGAACAAATCACAGACGCAGTAACGCAATCTAATGTGAAAGTAGTAGGAGAATCTCCTGCAATGGCTCTAGCCAACGTGTACCAATCTGCTGCACATTCTACAGGAATTATGTTTGAAAATGCAGTAAATGCACAAAACCAGCAGAACATTCTGGGTCAGGCAGCAACTACTCAAGGTATTCTGCAGATCTACAGCCTGGATACGGTAGCAGATGCGGTTTCTATCGCTAAGATTCTTAAGCCGTAGTTTTTACCCTTTTTTGAGAAAAAAGTAATTCTCTCAGCCGGAAAATCCGGTCGTTTTTTAACCTAAATAAACAATAATCATTATGCCAGTTAACGAACAAATCACAGATGCAGTAACGCAGTCGAACGTAAAAGTAGTAGCAGAATCGCCTGCAATGGCTTTAGCTAACGTGTATCAATCTGCTGCACATTCTACAGGAATCATGTTTGAAAATGCGATGAACAACCAAAATCAGCACAACATCGTTACACAAGCAGCCACTACGCAAGGAATCTCTCAAATCTACAGTAAAGATACCATAGCGGATGCCATCTCAATTGCTAAAATTCTTAAACCTTAATCCATTTTGCATACCGCAGAATACAACCCATTTTAGAGCCGGAACAACCGGTTATTTTAACCCAAATAAACAATAATCATTATGCCAGTAAACGAAAAAATCACAGACGCAGTAACACAATCAAACGTAAAAGTAGTAGCAGAATCTCCTGCAATGGCTTTAGCTAACGTGTATCAATCTGCTGCACATTCTACAGGAATCATGTTTGAAAATGCAGTGAATACACAAAACCAACAGAATATTGTCTCCCAGGCAGCTACTACACAGGGGATCACTCAGATCTACAGTCTGGATACCATTGCTGATGCTGTTTCTATGGCCAAAATCCTTAATCCATAATCCATTTTTGCGAACAGCTGAATTCCATTTTCCGAACAACCGGATTTTCCGGTTGTTTTTTAACCCCAATAAAAAATAATCATTATGCCAGTAAACGAACAAATCACAGACGCAGTAACACAGTCGAACGTAAAGGTAGTTGCAGAATCTCCTGCAGTAGCTTTAAGCAACGTATATCAGACAGCAGCCCATTCCACAGGAATCATGTTTGAAAATGCGGTGAGCGCACAAAACCAACAGAATGTTGTCACTCAGGCAGCTACTACACAGGGTATCGCACAGATCTACAGTCTGGATACCATTGCAGATGCTGTTTCTATGGCTAAAATTCTTAATCCGTAATCCACTTTTGCGGACCTCTTTAAAACTATTATCCAAACCACCGGAAAATCCGGTTAACCTTTAACCCAATAAACAATAATCATTATGCCAGTAAACGAACAAATCACAGACGCAGTAACGCAGTCGAACGTAAAAGTAGTAGCAGAATCTCCTGCAATGGCTTTAAGTAACGTATATCAATCTGCTGCACATTCTACAGGAATCATGTTTGAAAATGCAGTGAATGCACAAAACCAACAAAACATTTTAGGTCAGGCAGCGACTACTCAGGGTATTCTGCAGATCTATAGCCTGGACACTGTAGCAGATGCAGTTTCTATTGCTAAAGTATTGAATCCTAAATTATAGTGTATTTTTAGATTTCTTGTTATCAGGGAGTACAGTCATGTGCTCCCTGATTCTTTTTTAGGTAGAAACTACTTATCAAATAATACAATTTCGTTGGGATCTATCACCTTGTTTTGCACGGCATAAATAACAAGTCCCGCCATATTTTTCACTCCCGTCTTGATCATAAGATTGGTCTTATGCGTTTCTACCGTTTTGGGTGAGATAAAAAGAGAATCTGCAATTTCCTTAGTACTCAACTGCTGGCAAACCAGTCGTAAAACATCTATTTCTCTTTCGGTGAGCTCATTTCTGGAGAAAGCATGAAATTCCGGAAGTTTATTGGAAAGCTGGGTTCTCATGACATCAATCTGATCGTTGGAAAAATAATGTCCGGTATGATGAACGGTTTTGATGACCGCCAGGAGCTCCTCCAGTTCAATTTCTTTAGGCAAAAAAGCATGGGCTCCCATTTTCAGCATTTGCCCCATGAATGAACGGCGGTAGAAGCTGGAAAGAACAATGATTTTTATTTCTGTTTCTTTTTTACCGAGTTCGGCCATTACCTCAAGGCCGTCACCATTCGTCATTCTCAGATCCAGAATCAGAATATCTAAGGCCACAGAACCCTGCTCTGTGAGAAACTGATGTCCGCCTGTAGAAGTCAGGACAACCTGATAGTCACCACTATTTTCGATATAATTTTTCAAAAGCTGTACAAACAGCAGATCATCATCTACAATTCCGATTTTAATTTTTGAGTGTTCCATGTTTATTTTTTATTGTATTGCCATACAGGCAATGAATTTGGTGCCTTTTTCAGGCTGGGTTTTAAGTTTATAAATGGCTTTAATTTTTTGTGCTCTTGACTGAATATTCCTCAGACCAATGCCTCCAGAGTGAGCTTCTACGATAAAACCGCGGCCGTTATCTTCTATGGTTAGCATCAGATAGTTGAGAGATATTCTTAAGGATACGTCTACTTTGGTCGCTTCAGCATGTTTCAGGATATTGGTGATCAGTTCCTGTACGATTCTGAAAAGATTCAGTTTTACAGGGCTGCTGATGGGTATTTGTATGGTGATATGCCGGAAAATTACCTCTATATTTTTATTAACCTGTTCAAGATAATCTGCTATTAAATCCGCCAGCTCAATCTCTTCAAGATCAGGGGGTGTAAGATTATGAGACAGCTCCCGTATCAGCTGCATCGATTTTTTTAAATCACGATTAAGCTCTTCGGGATTTTTATCATTAAGATTCAGACGGATGAGATTCAACTGTGAGATGATATTATCATGAAGTTCTCCTGCCAGGCGTTCCCTGTCCTGTTCCTGTAAAAGCAGCATATTCTCCCAATGTTCATTTTTTGTATTTCGAACTATCCGGGAGACTTTCTGTTTGTTTTTCCTGATGTTTTTTAAATAACTGATCACCAATAACGTAATGAATACCGTTGTTAAAGAAAATAGTCCAATACCGATCCATATCCATACAACTATCTGATCCTGATTTTCCCAACGCCACATCCCAGATTAATAAAAGAAATATAAAAAGACAATAGCAGGGTGCCTCTGAAAAGCCAGATAGGGGCTACCCAATTCAGGTGGTTGCTGATTAAAAAATTAAAAGTAGTGGATATGAGGCATTCAATAGAAAAAAACAGGAAAACAATGATGTTTACAACAAACATGTCTCTATCTGCTCTGCCTTCCCTGATTATTTTCATAAAATAAGAGGCTGCATAGCTACAAATAATAATACTGGTGATAATATTGGAATAAAAGGTAACCTGCATATCATTTTGCACATACAGCACATTCGTAATCAGGGTTAATATGGCGTAACAATAGATCATCCATTTTACCTCACGGGAAAGCTGGATATAGTAATTGCCATAGATCACCGTAAGAATCATCAAACCAAAAAACTGGCTCAATGTATAATTGTAGATATTGAATGTATTTAATTTCATCAGCCGTCCGGCCAAATCAGACAGTTCCAGCATGAATTCTCCTGAAAGAAGCACAATCACAGGAAGTTTTGATTTTATCCCTTCTTTTACCAATATAATCAGCCCTGTACATAAAACGAGATTAATAATAATCTGTAAATACAGGGATAAACTGTTATACGAAAACACTGGTGCTTTGCTTCAGAAGTTGATAATCATTAAGAGTATCAATAATGGTAAAAGGAGGTCTTGGAGTAGAATAATTTTCTGCAGTTTCGCTCATATGATTAATCGCCAGACTTTTCACTGTAATAATTTCGATATGATATGGGAAATCCGGATCCTTTTTTTCCAGATCATCTGTAAGTCCAAAGAAACTGGTACACGTCTGCCCTCCTGTAATCCCCATATTTTCATAATCTGAAAACGGTATGGAAATCAACTGAAAGATATCTTCTGTTTTCTGAGACTGCAGCCACGAAGTACCAAACATATTCCATCTGAAGTTTCGGTTAATGGCGGATTCTGCGGTAATTGGAGGAACTTCAACCACAATATCATTGCTGCTTTCTATTTTTGATTCACTAAAATCACGTAAAAAATCTTTGATAAGGATGGTACTGAAGTTGGCATCTTTATCACTTTTAGAATCAATCAGGAAAAATTTCAGCTGCCCATCATGAATCCCTACATAGGCATGAATCATTTTCGGTTCTGCGGTTTGAAGATTTTTTTTCCATTGTTCAATTTCTTCACCTGAAACGCTGAAGTGGGTTCCCTGATTCAAATAATTCAAAATTTCTGCTCCATTCATATCAATTCCGTTTTTGTAAGAATCAATAAGATTTTTCCATTTTCTGATAGCTTCAAAGATGTTTTCAGTAGTCATGATAATATTTATTTGTGAATGATAATTATTTTATGTGTTGAAATTTACAAAAAAAACAGACTGATATTTATTTTTAAATCACATTCAAGTGGAAAATGAATTTTAATTGAATAAAAATGAATTTTTCTTCTGTTTCTGATAAAATTAAACCAGGAACACCCCGTATCTTTGCACCGGAAACCTTCTCAATTAAATAAATACTGTCATGATTCCATTCCACGAGCTTCTATTTTTCATTCTGGCTGCACTCATTTTAGTCATCAGTCCCGGTCCTAATATGATTTATCTGATTTCAAAATCCATCACACAAGGGAAAAAGTCTGGGTTTATCTCGTTAGCCGGAGTCGTATGCGGATTTTTATTCCACATCATCATGGTTTCCTTTGGTCTGACCGCTGTTTTGCTGGCTGTACCATTGGCTTATACTGTTCTTAAAACACTGGGAACTGTCTATCTTTTATACCTTGCTTATCAGGCTATAAAACCCAAGAGCAGGAATATCTTTGATGTTGATAAGAATGTTGCTCATGACAGTCCCAAAAAGCTTTTCACTATTGGTTTTTTAACGAATGTATTAAATCCAAAAGTGGCGGTATTTTACCTGTCATTTTTTCCTCAGTTCGTCAAACCTGAGTATGGTTCTGTGTTCACGCAAAGCCTGGAATTGGGGGTGATTCAGGTTTTGATCAGCTTCAGCATCAATTTTATTATTGTATTAACTGCTGCAAGAGTGGCTTTATTCTTTTCCAATAATCCGGTCTGGATAAAGGTACAGAAATGGTTTATGGCCAGCATACTTACCTACTTAGCGATAAAAATGGCATTTTCAAAAGCAAAATAGAATCCGGAACAGGTTTCATTCTGTTCCGAATTCTGAAGTATATTCATATAAAACGTAATCTAAGGGGGCCGTTATGATATGTCCGGCAAATTTGAGGGTAATATGGCGAATGTAAAACCGTGAAAATACGTAATTTTACCATTAAGTATTTCTTCTAATCAGAGCATAGATTATATTTTCGGTGCCTTCTTTTATAGTACTTAAAGATGAAACATACAATTCCAACTTATGATTTGAGTGGTATTTCCCACCATAGATTCCATGTCAGAAGAATGGATAAAAATACCCAGGATGCTGAGGACATTCTTTTAGACAAAGGAATACACAGAGACAGTCATTACATTTTTACCTGTATGGAAAGCGGACATGTGAAAATGATGGTAGATTTTAAAATCATTGAAAAAAAGGGTCCTACCATTTTCTGTGTATTGCCGGGTCAGGTACATCAGGGATTATTGATGAAGGAGGTTTACGGATGGTTCGTAGCCGTTAAAGCAGAACTTGTACCCGATGTGGTACGGTCTTTTTTCCAGGAATCGATGGTGGAAATACAACCTCTCTCCATTGACAAAGGTCTTATCAAAAAAATAAATACTGCAGCCGGTTTACTTCATGACTCCTATACTCATGAAATGCTTTCCTCTAAAGAAGGATTTCTGGTAACTCAATCTTTGCTTAATGCATTTCTGGGAATGTTTGCACTAGTGTATTCCCAAAAGAATATTACTCAGGCTTCCAACGAAAGCCGTGCTTTACAGGTATCAAGAGCATTCAGGAATTTGGTACGAAAAGAATTCAAAACCTTGAAAAGTCCATCAGAGTATGCTGAAATTTTAAATATTACAAGGGGATATTTAACGGAAACAGTCCGCGAAGCAACAGGAAAACCTGCGCAGCACTGGATTCATCAGGAAATTTTAATCGAAGCTAAGAGACTATTGGTTTTTACGGATCTGAGCATAAAAGAAGTTGCCTACGAGCTGGGATATAGTGACCACACCTACTTCAGCCGTTTGTTTTCCAAACTGGAAGATCAATCTCCGTCGGCATTTCGTGATGAAAATAAAAAATAACACCCCAACCACGAATAGTCCAATCAATTCCCCGAAACAGCTATCGGTATTTTCTGATTTTGCAACGTCCTTTGCAATAAAAATAATTTATGCCAAGCCTACCAAAATGGATCAATGACACTGTAGAAAATGTTTGGTCCTCAAAATTTAAAGACTGTACCGTTAACCATATAGAAAAAATCACAGACGACCTTCGCCTGATACGCTTTGAAACAGATTTACAGGACGTCCCTTATGAGCCTGCTTATGCAATAGGAATAAGAATCAATGACAGGGATTTCCGTAATTATTCTCCATTCAACTTCAACAGAGAAATGGGGACTTTCGATGTCTTATTTCATCTTCATGATGCTCATGCAGCGGGGAGTCATTTTATAACCAATCTATCTGCCGGAGATTCTATAAAACTTTTAATGCCAAGAGGAAAACAATTCTTCATTCCCAACGCCAAAATTCATTTTTCTGTAGGGGATGAAACTTCATTGGGAAGTTCTCTTTCCATCAAAGAAGCTGTGGAAGAATATGGTTCATTATTTATATGCCTTCACGAGCTGGAAGAAACTTCTGCTTTGGAAAAACTGAATCTGTATGGTTATCATTGTCCTAAAAATAATACGATGAAAATGATAGAAGCTCTCAACGATTTTCTGCGGGAGGAAAAAGAGACCATCTATGATGATGAAGTCATTTTTTACCTCACCGGAAACGGAGAAAGGATGTCTCTCATCAGAAAATTTCTCAAAGCCAAAGGAGTTTCTGCCCGATGCATAAAATCTCAGGCGTATTGGATTGAAGGGAAGAAGGGGTTGTAAAAAGTGAAAATATCAACTTTCCTCTTCAAATAATGAAACGTTATCCGACAATAGAAAAGAAAATTATTGCCGGATACCGTTTTCATTATATATTTTTTGAAAAGAATTTCTTTTGGATTATTTCTGTTTCTTACCTAATGCCTTCACTTTTTTCAGCCAGTGATCACGCTGCTCTTCTTTAGAATTTCTGATGATTCCAATATAAGTTACTTTCACAGGTTTTACACCGCAGTATTCAAGTATCGATTTCTTAAGCTGATTCACACTGGGTCTGCCAAAAAACAAACGATAATACCATCCCGGCTGATCTAATGTGGTAAGAATATGTGCTGTTTTACCTTTTAAAAGTTTATCCCACCACACAGAATTTTCCCTGTATTTATAAGCCATTCCCGGTAAAAAAAGACGGTCTATAAATCCTTTCATCACCGCAGGAAATCCGCCCCACCAGACAGGATGTATCCAAACCAGGTGATCTGCCCACTGAATGATTTCCCATGCTTTTAATAAATCTGGTTCAAGTTCCATTCTTTTCTGGTATCCAAACTTCAGATTAGGATTGAAATTTAAATCCTTTATGACAATTTCTTTTACTTCTGCTCCTGTTTCCAGGGCTCCTGCTCTGTACGCTTTTGCAACTCCAAAGTTGAAAGAATCTCTGTTGGGATGCCCGTTGATAATTGCTATTTTTTTCATTGTGTTACACTGATATTAATAGAATCATAAGCATGAAGCTGCGCCAGTAATGATGAGGGCTCATGCAGCTGATGACTGAAATACACCTTATTTTCATGAGGGTTTCTAAAGAGTTCTTCCGCGTGCAGAACCGCAGATAAAGCAGTCAGTTCTGCCTGGCCTTTTACACTCTGCAAGCTCAGTTTCTTTTGTCCGGACTGATTGTCGACTACAATTTCAAAGACCGCCTGATCCCCATTTCCGCTCGATCCAAAAATCATTTTTCTCTCCTTTAAAGATAAAATATTATAGATTCTTACATATTGAAATGCCCCAAGCAGCCAGGTAATGAATTTTGAATTATAGGTCATTTTCACACTTACATCGGAAATTCGTTCTACTTTGTTGAGAATATACAGATCGGGAACGTCAAAATTATAGGCATTTCTCTTTCCTATTCCAAAGGAAAAATGGAAATCTTCTGTATCTAAAAAATGTCTGATAGAAACTGGTTTATCATTCTTATAATGCACAAAAGGAACCGCTACATTTTCTGCCATAAAGTGAGCAGAACTCTCTCCTGCCAGATCTTTCACCGAATAATATACAAAGAGCTTTACTTCATTAATATCCCCGGAATCCGAAAGGACATTCACCAATCCAGGGACAATCCCGCCCATCCAGCCGGAGCTGAATACAATCCTGCTGTTTACATCTGCTTTTCCGGCAATATGATACGCTTTTACCAAAGCCGGGGTAGGTTTTGTAATATCAAGATAATCTATTTTGTGATCGATAGCGAAACGAAGAACGTGATCTTCTTTATCATTCACAGAAAGAATGATGAGGTTTATTTTTTTATCAGAAATGGCTTTAAACGAAGAGGGATCTGTAACATCAATCTTCAGGTCTTTATCTGTTTTGCCTCCTTTTCTTCCCCCAATAAAAACAGTGATATGAGGATTTCTTGAATGCAATATTCTAGCAATCGTTTTACCTACCAATCCGTTTCCTCCAATAATCAGAATATTTTGCTCCATAATTTTTTTGACAAAAGTAGAGCGCTCCTATTCCAATCAACAGGACAAATGTCTAAAAAGTAATCTCCTTCCTGATCCGGCTCAAATGCCGCTGTGTAATTCCGAGGTAAGAGGATAAATACTGCAGTGGGATTTTCTGGATATAGTCGGGATAGTTTTTAATAAGCGCAGTATATCGTTGGGTGGCTGTGTCTCTTTGAAGCTGAAAAAATCTATTTTCAAGCTCAAGATATTCCTGTTCAGCAATGATTTTCAGAAATTTGGTCCAGTTCAGATTATCCTGAACAAGGGTATCCATCTTTTCTTTTTTCAGGATCAGCAGCTCTGCGTCATTGATGGCCTGCATATTTTCTTTACTGAGACATCCTGAAATAAATGATGAGTAGGCAGCAATCATCGTATTGGGAAATCTGAAACAATAGGTCATATCTTTCCCATCATCAGAAATGTAAAAAGACCTGAAAATTCCGGATTTTATAAACCCCACTTCCCGACATCGCTCGCCTTCCTGTATGAAATAATCATTTTTATGTACTTTCCTGATTTCGAAAAGCTGCAAAAACTCTTCAATTTCATCATCTGAAAACAGATTAAAGCTTCGAAAATAATCATGTACCATCATTCTTAAAAGTAAAGGGATTATAATGAACTACGAAAATAGATAAAAAGATGGAGGCAATATGCTTTATAAACGCAAAGTTTTAATTTTTGCAGAGTCTTAATGTAAAGAGGGCAAAGGCGGAGGTTGTCTCAAAAGTCAAATAATTTGGCTTTTGTCATTCTGAAAGAAATGAAATGTAGTGAAGAATCTCATACTTCTCGTTATTAATGAGATTCTTCATTCGTCAGAATGACACTTTTGAGACAACCTCTTTTTATGCAGGAGCATATTGGTAAACTTCAATTAACAACAAAAAAAATCATCTCAGGACGAGATGATCTACCGTTTTGAATTTACTTGAGTTATTTATGAAGATATGAATGATGTTTTGTTGTAACAAAGATAGGTCAGTCCCGGTTTTTATCAATCAGGGTAATCCCTAAACTTTTATCCGTAAAAATACGGTTGTGTAAACAAAAAAGCCCTGCAGGACATACCTTACAGGACTTTAGTTTATCTAACAATATTCTGTTTATTGTTTAAAGTTCAAGGTTTAAAGTTATGATTGTCATTCACTTTCACCCTGATTCACTTTATTAAAGAGGGCTTACCAGTTGTAAGAACCATTCTTTAACTTCTCCTTCCAGGTAAGGACCAAGTTTTTCCTCACAGGTCTTATGGTAACCATTCAACCATGCAATTTCACTTTCTGAAAGAATTTCTTTTGCCACTGTATCTTTAAAGAACGGGCAGAATGTAAGCGTTTCAAATTCATAGAATGTTCCGTGAATTGTTTTTTCGGCTTCTTTTACTGCGATCAGGTTTTCATGACGGATTCCATAGTGCCCTTCAAGATAATACCCGGGTTCATTTGAACAAACCATTCCTGGTAGAAGATCCTGAGGATTCAGATCTTTTCTGATATTCTGCGGCCCTTCATGTACATTCATGAAGCTTCCTACTCCATGCCCTGTCCCGTGGTTGAAATCTTTTCCTTCCATCCATAACGGAAGTCTTGCAATGGCATCAAGGTGCACTCCTTTTGTTCCTTTCGGAAATTTCACCATCGATAGACGGATTAATCCCTGTAATACCAATGTTGAATTTCTTTTAAACTCTTCAGAAGGCGTTCCTAATGCAAAAGTTCTTGTAATATCTGTAGTTCCTTCAAGATACTGACCTCCTGAATCTACAAGAATAGTAGCCTCATTGGTCACTTCTTTGCTCCCTTCTTTCTTGGCAGAATAGTGCATGATGGCACCGTTATCTTTATATCCTATGATGGAACCGAAACTTTCTCCTACAAAGTTTTCTCCTTCTGCACGGAAACCTTTCAGTTTCTGTCCGATAGAATATTCATTCATAGTTTCTTTTCCTGCATTGTGCGTTAACCAATAAAGGAATTTCACCATCGCAACCCCGTCTCTTACCATTACGGTTCTGAAACCTTCCAGCTCAGCCTCATTTTTCTGGGCTTTCATCAGATTACCGGGAACCGCAGCTTTGATAAACTGGTTTTCGGCTTGTAATGTTGCAAAAATCTGTTGATTGGTATTGGGAGAAACCAATACTTTTTTGTTCTTGAATGTCTTCAGGAAATTGTAGAATTCTTCGTAAGGCATCATTTTTACAAAGGAGTCATCCATTTGTTTTCTTGCCCCTACTTCCATTTTTTCTAATCCCGTGAATAGAACCGCATCGTTTTTAGTAATTACAATATATCCTAAAAATACAGGATTGCTTTCTACATCGCTTCCTCTCAGGTTCAATGTCCATGCTACATCATCCAGACTTGATATAATGTGTACAGTAGCTTCCTGCTCTTCCATTTTCTGACGGATGGCAGAAAGTTTATCAGATACCGATTTACCAGCTCTTTCTACCGGATGTACAAAGATCAGGTTGGCAGATGGAGTTCCTCTTTCTTTCCAAACTTCTGTTAAAAGCGGAGAATCTACCAGAGTAATATTTTTTGAATTAAATTTTTGAGTAAGCAGTTCCCAGTTGGCATTAGAAGCAGCCAAAGCATTTACCGCCACTTTACCACCGGCAGGGATTTCTGAAATGATCCAGTCGATATAATTAGGAGTACCTTCCATACCGTCCTTGAAAAGGTCGATTCCTGAACCATCCAGCTCAATAGCTGCTTGTGTAAAGTATCTTCCGTCTGTCCAAAGTCCAGCTTTGTCTTTGGTAACTACCGCAAAACCGGCAGATCCTAAGAACCCTGATAACCAAGCTCTCTCCTGCCATTGTTCAGGAAGATATTCGCTCATATGCGGGTCTGCAGAATATACTATAAATGCATCAACATTATTTTTCTGCATTTCTTCACGAAGCGCAGCAACTTTTTCCTTTGAAGTCATTCTTTTTCTTTTTTAAACACCGAAAGTTACGAAAAATTTGATGTCGGCAGATTAAATATATTCCCTATTTTCCTTAATAATCTGATCTTTTTTAAAGGAATCCTTTTACAACGAAACCGTAATTTGTTTTTTTATGTTTTATTTTAAACAACCTCAATTATGCAGCTATAAATTTTACCAAAATTTTTATAGTATATTCTTATTTTAAATGGCAAGCTTTAGTTTTTAAAAAACATTTTTGAGATAGTATCACCTATAGTATAGGTTTCAACTCCGGTCAGATTGGTCAGCAGAATCACTGCCAAATTATCATCAGGATAAATATTTACGGAAGCACGTCCTCCTCCAAGAGCTGAAACGGCAAAATGAACGTCTCTCCTGATAACCGGCCAGCCCAATGCATAAGCATTTAATAATCCTCCAAAACCTTCATAAATTCCGTTATTTAATGGCACGGGTATCCACATTTTTCTGATATTTTCCTGATGCTTCAAAAATTTACCACCCTGTAATGCTATGATCCATTGTGCAATATCACCAGCACTCGTAAAAACTCCTGCATCTGTTCTGAAACTTGTAGGAAAATCCTCATACAATTCTCTGAGTTCATTTCCTTTGAGATGTTTTCCTGTTGCTCTATCTAACCTATAAAAACTATAAGTGGGAGCTTTATTTTTCATTACATCATAGGAGTTTCCATATTTTGTATTATTCATTTTGGCGATTTTAAATTGACCATTTTCGATCCACTCTTCAAAAGGAATTTTTCCTATTTTTTCAATGATCTTCTGTAAGACAAGATAATTAGTAGCATTATAATTAAATTTCTCTCCAGGATCAGACAATAGTGGTAAAGTCTGAACTTTCACCCATGCAGAATCCTGTCCTTTGTCACTAATCAAACCGTCTCCGTTTTCTGATTCAATATCCGGTAAACCTGAAGTATGGCTCAGTAATTGCCTGGTGGTAATTCTCCCCCAGTTTTCTGGTATATGATCCAAATAAACAGAAATGGGTTTTTCAATTTCAAGATCGTTCTTTTCTACCAATTGCATAATAGCAACAGCGGTAAATATTTTAGCAATAGAATTGATAGAAAATATTGTATTATGTGTAACAGGAGCTGAAAACTCTACATTGGCTGTCCCCAAGGGTTCTGAAAGTAAGATTTTGCCATCCTTAACAACAGCAATCTGAAGTCCGGGAATCTTTTCCTTTTTCATTTCTTTTGCAAGATACTCCAGAACTTCTTTTTTATGATTTTGCCCGGAAAAGAGAGCTATGGTAAAGAACAACATACTTATAATAAATAAGATATTTTTCATTGAAATAGTTTTCCGAAAGTTAAAAACATTTCGGTTTATAAATCAAAAAAACGCATCTTTTAAAACATTAAAACCTCAAACATATTTCATAAAACAAACCATTTTACAGTATAAAAAGCTACCACATTATCAAAATAATAAATTTTTGGAAAGATTATTGCTACATTTTACTTCATGAAACAGCAAAACTACAATAACCACAGAAAATTTTATCCGCCACATCATTTTGTCTACCTTCCTTTACTCATCATATTGGAGATTGTAGGAATTTATAAAATCTGGGCTGACCCGGAAAATCAATTGATATGGATTCTGTTTTCTATTGTTATTTTTTTGCTTTTTTATCTGGCATTTATGACACGGCAGCATTATGCTCTGGGACTTCAAAACCGAATGGTGATTCTGGAGTTTAAACAGCGTTATTTCGAGATTTTCAATAAAAGATCTGATGAAGTTGCTGAAAAACTGAAATTCGATCAGATTGCTGCATTGAGATTTACCTATGATGATGAATTCAAGGAGCTTTTATACAGGGCTCTTCATGAAAACATATCAGGAGACGAAATTAAAAGGTCTATTAAAAACTGGAGAGCTGATCGGCTGAGAATTTAACCAACACACTCAAACAAATATATACCTATGAAAAAATTAAGCTTATACAGTATTACGATATTATGCTTGTTGATGTTAACAAGCTGTGAGGCAGTAGAAACAATTTTTAAGGCAGGAATGTGGTGGGGAATCATCCTAGTCTGTGCGATAGTAGTGATTCTTTTACTGATATTTTCGAGGGGTAAAAACTCCTAACCATGCTTTATGGAGAAGAATACAGATCTGGAGATCATTTCTCACCTGAAGCCTTCAAAAATTGTTAAAATCATGAAGGATCCGGAAGCTTCTGCAAAGGCGGTACATCTTGTATATACCACCGATGCGGAAACCACCGGGATTATCCGTAAGAAAACAGGAAAAAAATATTCCTATTATAAAGAAGGAAAAAAAATAAGTAATAAGGAGGAAATTACAAGAATCAACAAGCTGGTGATTCCGCCTGCCTGGGAAAATGTATGGATCTGTGCCCTGGAAAACGGACACCTGCAGGCAACAGGTTTTGATGCCAAGCAAAGGAAACAATACCGTTACCATCCTCTTTGGAACGCTTTAAGAAATCACACGAAATTTTACAGAATGCTTCAGTTCGGATATGCATTACCGGACATCCGGCTGCAAGTAGAACAGGATCTTGCTGTGCGAAATTTTGAGAAGCGGAAAATTCTGGCTTTAATTGTAAGCCTTATGCAGAGAACCAACATCCGTATCGGCAATGCCATTTATGAAAAACTATACGGTTCTTTTGGCCTGACGACTTTAAAAGGCAAACATGTGAAGGTGAATGGACAGAAAATCACTTTTTCTTTTAAAGGGAAAAAGGGGATTATGCATCGTATTGATCTTCGGAGTAAAAGACTGTCAAGGCTCGTTCAGAAGTGTAAAGATATTCCGGGGAAAGAACTTTTCCAGTATTTTGATGATGAAGGAAATCTCCACTCTATAGATTCCGGGATGGTGAATGATTATATTAAGGAGCTTAGTGGTGAAGATTTTACTGCTAAGGATTTCAGAACCTGGTCGGGAACGGTAAGCGCTCTGATTGCTTTTAAGGAAATAGGGTATGCAGAAAATGACACCCAATATAAAAAGAAGGTAAAAGAAGCGCTTGATATTGTTGCTGAGCATTTGGGAAACACAACAGCGGTATGCAGAAAATACTACGTTCACCCTTTAGTCATCAATCTTTACGAAAACAATACCATCAAAAAATATCTTGATGAACTTGAAGTCATTGAAAAGAATGACGGGAAAACTGATCTGACCCGAGAGGAAAAACTGGTTCTGAAAATTCTGGAAAACGAGAGAATGTAGGAAGATGGAAGAATGGAAGTTTTAATTCGTTCTATTGACAAATATTTGCACCTCATTACTTCCAGCATCTGACATCCCGCCTCCAGCCTCACTACACAGATATTCTATTATTATTCAAAAACTGAATTCTGTATTCCTTCGGGGTAATCCCTGCAATTTTTTTGAAAAGCTGCGTAAAATGGGAGGCCGTATGAAAATTCAGCTCATAAGCAATTTCCGCAATATCTTTACTGGAATGCAGTAATGCCTTGCTGTAATTGATATCAATTTCATTGATCCACTGTTTTGGCGACTTCTGAGTTACCCCTTTTACACATTTATTCAGATAACTTTCTGTCACGGAGAGTTTATCAGCATAAAATGCCACCCGTTTTTCCACCACGTGATATTTAAACAAAAGATCCCGAAACTGAAGAGACAGCTCCATGGGGCGTGTTGCAGATTTATGATGGGTATCAGAATCTGTACTCAGAATCTTGATTAAAATAAGATGCAGCATAGTGACTACTACATCATTGACATTGAGGTTATTTAACCATAATTCCTGCTCCATAATCGGGAGAAGCTGTGTAATGGTACCATAGGTCAGGCTGTCAAGATTCAGAAAGGGAGTCATGAAAAAAATACTGCTTTTATGTTTAGGCAGTTCCTGTTCGGACAGTATATTATTTTCATAGGCAAGGAAAAAGCCTTCAATATCGTCAGATAATTCGACTGTTGCTGTAATGGTGCCTTGTTTTATAAAGATAACCCCTCCTTTCTCTGCGTGATATTCTTTATTTTCAAGATATTGTCTGATATGGCCGTTGGTAACGAAAATAATAAAATTAAACGTTGTACGGTACGGAATCACCGGCATTAGAATCCCTTTAAGATAGTTTTCTATCCGATAGAGCTGCAGATCAGCATTATTGGCTAATATCTTGTCCGTGATATTCGGTAGAAAAAGCTTTTTATATTGAAAATTGGATAGAACTTCCATATCCTTGTTATGATTATTTAAAGTTATACAAAATATTTTTAAGACTCAATACTCAATCGGCTGAGAAGGGCGAAAAAGCAAAATTGCAAAAGAGGACCTCGTATCCCGCACTCACCTCTTTCAAACCCTTATACTCTCAAACCCTCTCACCCTTTTACTCTCTCAATCTCCCACTTAGAACTTATAGTACACCCCTACTCTTACTCCAAAAGGGCTTCCCGGTGTGTAGGTAAGATCTGTGATAGGTTCTGCCTCTCCTTTTAATTGGGTTTCTGTCGCAAACTGGGCTTCATTCCATTGTACATTGAAAAGGTTGTTGACCTGAATATTGGCTCCCCACTTCTGACGGTTGTAAGAAAGCATAAGATCATTCACAAAGTAAACTTTGGTTCTGATACTGTTATCTTCCACTGCTGGTCTTGCACCAAGATATCGGTACTGAAGTCCTAAAGAAAAGCCATTCAGGAAATCCCAGTTTACAGATCCTGTACTGGTTACTACAGGCGCCAGCGGAACATAGTCCTGACCTTTTTCTTCTTCCACAAATCTAGCATGGGAATAATTGATATCTGCATTCAGATAAAAGTTTTCTAATGGCTGGAAACGAACGCCAAGATCTGCTCCGAAACGTCTCGATTTTCCGGAAGGCTCTACTACAGCATCATCCCCAACGTATACAAACTCCTGCTGAAGATCCATATACCATAAAGCTGGCGTAATGATCAACGATTTGAACGGATGTAATCTCACCCCGAAATCAGCGCCAATAGAATATGGAAGGGTATTTTCGTTTTTATTAGGAACCACCACTCTCAGGTCATTGGAGTGAAAGCCCATCCCTGTTTTCAGGAACCACATCACGTTATCATTTTGGGCATAAGAGAAATTCAGTTTGGGGCTCACTCTTGTCGCTTCTTTGGATTGTCCGGACGGCAATTGCTCCACATCCAAAAGATTATGCATATTAAAGATAAAATGATCTACTCTCAAAGCCGGATTGATGGTCCATTTTCCGGTTTTCCAGATCAAACCTGAATAGGCATGAAGATTGGTTTCCGTTCCTGTCACATCTGATAATCTGTCAAGCAGCAGATCTCTGTGGTAGACATGGTTCAGCTGTAAAGTATTAATGTCATCGTTTCTTAATCCTATTCCTGAAGTCCAGTTCAAAGAGCTGTTGGCAAGGGAAAAAGTCTTTGTATATTTTACTTCGGCTCCATAAATATTTCTTCCGTCGGTCTGCTGAATTTCATCGCCATGATCTTTATCTTTTAAATTAAAGGTAAAATCGGAATACAGATTGAAATTATACTTTGAATAGAAAGCCATAGCATCGATCTGCTCGGATTGAGAAATGATATGTTTAAAATTCATCTGCAGGTTTGTTCTGGATGTTTTTCCACCTTCTGTAGGGTCTATACTTCCCCATCTTCCGATGATTCCTTCATCTACAGCACGTTCTGGAATCTGCCCGGAAGCATTCCATGAAGAATTGAATGTTGAAAACTGGATATTAAAATAGTCTTTATCGGTAAGCCATTGATTGTATTTCCCAAAGATATTGACTCTGTTGAAATTCTGTTTTACATCGAAAGGCCCGTCTGTATAGTTGTATTCTGCTGCTATATAGGCATTTTTTCTCCCGAGATCATCATGCAGAATATTGAACATTCCCAGTACTCTTTTTGAATTAAAAGATCCCCCTTCCAGTTTGATCATACTGTTTTTCAACCCATTGTACGTCTGAAAATCTACATATCCTGCCGTATTAAAATCTCCCCGATCCATATAATAGGCTCCTTTTCCGAAATCAATATTATTAACGGTTTCAGGAATGACAAAGTGTAAGTCCGAGTATCCCTGACCATGAGCATGAGAAACAATATTTACCGGCATTCCGTCTACATTCACACTTACATCGGTACCGTGATCGGCATCAAATCCTCTTAAGAAAAGCTGTTCAGCCTTTCCTCCCCCGGCATGTTGTGCAATAAACAACCCGGGAACTTTTCTCAACAGATCCTGCGCTGAGCTTACCGGAAATTTGTTCAGATCTACTTTGGTAATGGCTGATAAAAAGGAACTGTGGTTAATGGCTACTTCAGAAATCTGAAACGGCTTATGCTGTAAAAAAATAACTTTATTTTTATCTTCATCATTGGCGACCACCCATTTTACCTCATCATATCCCTGGCGGCTGATCACAAGAGTATCAGGAAGAGATTTTACAGGAATAGCAAATGTGCCGTCTGTTCCTGTGTGGGTATGGCTGTTTCCGTGGTCATATTTTACTAAAACATCCGCGATCGGAAATTTGTCATCGGCATCTTTTATCAGCAGTTGTTTTTCTGCTTCCTGCGCCATCATTTTTCTACTGAATACCATGACTAGAAATGCTGCGGCTATTTTTGTTATTTTCATTTTTTGTTTTGTTAAATTAGAAATTAGAGGAGAGATAATAGATGGAGAGATGAGAGACACCTGATCTTGGATTCTAATCGTCAATTTTGCTTCGCAAGTGAATACAATTATTGTGAAAGAGCTTCAAACTTTGAGCCTTGAACTTTATACTTTAAACAGTTTTCCACTCTCTCATTCTCAAACCTTCCGATTCTCCAACCTATTAAAAATCTTAGTTTTTCGCTTTAAGAAATATCTTCTGAATTAAAAGAGTAATCCATGTTCCGGCTACGAATGGGAATGTAAATACTCCACCCACGATATCCAGACAATGGTTATCTATTAAAAGATCATCAATCACAATGGTTAACAAAACAGCAATAAGTACCCATAACCCATCTGTTTTCTTAACTCCTGAGAATGCAATTGCCGAAAGCACTGCATTAAATCCAAATAATCCCATGTGGATTTCTTTAACAGGTTCTCCATTCAACTGTGATAATCCCGCCCCAAGAATAGAGGCTGCCAATCCGTATAAAGCAGCTATCGGGGAGCTGATAAAAACAGCAAGAAAGAAAATCATTCCTGAAAGTACACCACCCTGAAATATTACTTCACCAAAACCATTGGTACAGGAAAGCAAATCGTCATATTGCGTAGGAACCACTTCACTGCTCAGCATCGCAGATGGTGGAATATGAGTAAAATGATGAAGTGTAAATACCAACACCCATGTAATGATGATAAAAGGAAAAGTGAAGACCGGAATTTTCTTTTGAATAAAAAAATGTTGAATAACAGCAGCTAATGCTCCCCCCAGTACAATAAGAACCCAGATCAATAATGTGGTTTCGAATAGAAAAGATAACGCTACACCTACAAGAGCTGCACTGAAACCATACAACCCGGCATTGATTTCAGATTTATTGTATCTAAGCTTCATCGCCGTGAAAGTTCCGGCTGCCGTTGAAAGCAATACTCCTACCCCACACTGCCAGCTCCCCATAAAAATGCCTATCAGAAACAAAAGCCCCGTCCATCTGTTTTCCTGGAGCATAATCTGCCCGATTCCTTTTAAAATAGTATCTAAAAAAGGGATTTTTTTGAAAAATTCGTTCATAGTTTTTTTAATTGTATTAATGATTGTAGATATTGAGATAAAAGATGTAAAGATGATAGATGAGAGACATTTTAGGCTTAAATATCAAGAGTCTATTTTGCTACGCTAAGAAATGGTGAATTATCGATCATCAAGGAAAGATGTAACAACCTTAAATCTTAAACGCTGTCACTCCCACTCTCCGATTCTCAAACCCGAAACTTTCAACCCGCATCACATTACCATCCAAGAAAGACCATCCCAACTCCGCAAACCGTTACCACTGCTCCACTTACCACGCCCATATATCTTTCCAGTTTTTCAGTATTGAATAAGGTGGAGTAACCGTACCGTCCCAAAAGTACCATTCCAAGCATTGTCAGCACGGTAGTTATTGTGAAAGAAGTCACCAGTACAGCAATTTCAGACATTGAGTGTTTCACTCCCGAATAGAATAATAAAGGAATCAGAGGTTCGCTCGGTCCCATTACGAAAATCATGAAAAGTACAAGCGGAGTCACTTTTATTCTTTTTTGAGGCATTACTACTTCAGTGTGATTATGCTCGTATACATAAACATCATCACCCATCACATCAAAATGCTTATGAGGTTTGTTCCTGATCGCCTGAATAAGACCATATATCAAATAAACTCCCCCAAAGATCAGCAATGCCCATCCTGAGAAATTCCCTCTGATATCCTGAAACCAGGAGATCTTATTCAGCTGCCATCCAAGGAAAACTCCTATAAAACCTAAGATCAGAGAACTGAAAACATGCCCAAATCCGCAGACCACTGTTAATATGGCTGTTTTCATTCCGCTCCACTTTTTTGATTTTGAGAGTACGATGAATGGCAGATAATGATCCGGCCCTGAAGCGGTATGTATAAAACTTATTGAAATGGCACTCAAAAGAAGCGCCCAAAGTGTACTATCCATTTTTTAATTTAATTTTTTTACCTGGGAGCCTTGTCAAGGTTTAGAACCTTGACAAGGCTCCCTTTTTATTCTAAAGACCAAAGAATTTCCTGAATATACAGGAAGAAGTTGTACATCATTTCCCCTCCATGCCCTAAAGCTCTTACTACAAAACCGTTGTCTTCCATTGCAGAAACGCCTACTTCCATTTCTTCATGATGTTGTGCTGCAGCCTCAACAATCTCTTCAATCAAGCCATTCTTATCTACATTTTCCTTTGTGCTGTAGAAGATCAGGGTTCCCTGATGGGTATACTGTTCCAGATTTCCAATACTGCTGATCGGAATCATATCAGGCTGAATCAGAACATTATCCTTCACTACAAGTTTATTGTTATGATAGATTTCCATTACATTCTGGAAACGCTTCAGCTTAAAAACTTCTCCATAATGTTTTCTCCCACAGGTAATAATCTCACTGATGATGATCTGGCTGTTTTTCCCAATATGAATATTTGCTTTACTTTTAAAATTGGAGTCTTCATGTGGAACGATAGGATGCGGAACATAGGCAAAAGACGTTTCATCCTCCATCTTTACATTAAGCTCCTGAAGTGCCTTATCTTTCATGTTGAAAAGCCTCTGATACGATTGTGACTGCAGTTGAAGTGCAGATCCTTTTTCGAGAGCAACGTCCAGATGATAGTGGTCTCCATCCAGAATTCCCGGAGAGGAGCTCATCACCATCTGATAGAGCTTTTTGTCACTTTTTCGCTGCCCTACAGAAACTACTCTGAAAGGAAGTGAGACATAAAGGTCTTTCACATAGGATTCTCCTCCCTTGAATCCTGCAATAATACTTAAACGACTATCCATCTATCTTACTAAGTTCGGTTCTTCAATTTCTTCTAAAAGAGCATATTTTTTGATCCATCCGATTACCTTATCCAGTCCCTCATCCGTTTTAAGATTGGTAAAGACAAAAGGATTTCCTTTTCTCATTCTTCTGGCATCATTTTCCATCACTTCAAGACTGGCTCCTACATGCGGTGCAAGGTCAATTTTATTGATGATCAATAAGTCTGATCTTGTAATACCAGGACCTCCTTTTCTGGGGATTTTTTCTCCTTCTGCAACATCGATAATGAAGATGGTAACGTCTGCCAGGTCCGGACTGAAAGTCGCTGAAAGGTTATCCCCTCCACTCTCAATAAGAACCAGTTCGATGTCCGGGAAGCGTGCTGCAAGCTCATCTACCGCTTCAAGGTTCATACTTGCATCTTCACGGATTGCGGTGTGAGGACAGCCCCCCGTTTCTACTCCAATAATTCTGTCATGAGGAAGAAGACTGTTTTTAGCCATAAATTCAGCGTCTTCTTTGGTATAAATATCATTGGTAATCACTCCGAGATCATATTTACCGAATAATTTTCTGCTTAAACGTTCCAATAATGCAGTTTTTCCTGAACCTACCGGTCCTGCAACTCCTACTTTTATATATTTTCTATTTTCCATTGTATTTAAATTTTACTTTATTTTTTTAGCGCGATAGGCGCTGTTTTTTTTATTAATTGAGAATATTGTAAGGGATGCAAAGGCATTTCATTCGGCTAAGAAACATCCCGTTCATTGAGGCCTAAATCTCTTCATTTTCTTAGCTTTCCAGTCTTCCTTTATCATTTTGCCTTTCCTCCCTTTTATCTTTTTATTTTTTCCTTACGACATGTAAAGCCTTGAATAAAGCCTCTCATGCTGCATACACCTTATATCAAAAGCGGTATTACAAAGTCCAACCATATCTCTGTCCAGTTCTATCGTTTCTACAACTGCTTTTTCCATAACAGGATAGAGGGAAAACAAGATATCCTGTCCATCCAGTTGTCCAAGAGGGACCAACTTCACGGCATTGGTGATCATCCCTGCAACTGAGGTATAATAAAATCCCAGAAGTGCTTCATACAAAGGGATCTTCATTAAATAAGCATACACCCCAAAAACAATACAGTAATGAGAATTGGCTTCTTTATGCTGAACTGCTTTTTCAAAATCCTCCATCAAAGGGGAACTTTCTCTTCTTTTGAAGATCTTGATCAGTCTGAGGCCTAATTTCTGGCTGGCCTGACGGATTTCTTTCGGACATTTTATGGCATTACATTCGTTATCTAAATCCAATAGTTGTTGTAAATCGCCATTTTCAGCAGCTTGATAAGCCATTTTAACAAAAGCTCCGTCATTGAATTTAAGGTTGTACTCCAGCATATTCTGAACAAATTCTTTTGCTGTTGCCAGATTATGCACGATTCTTTCCTGTACATAGGTTTCCAGTCCGTTGGAGTGGCTGTAGCCCCCTATGGGAAGCGTAGGGTCAGAGAGATGAAGGAGTCCTGACAGAAAGTTTATATTCATATTATTCATCTTTCGGAGCGGCCATTTTTAAGATTTTTGTAAAAATTGTGGAGCCAAGGCTTCCGTGTCCGTGAGGCTCTACGTTAGATTTAAGAAGATTCAGCAGTTTTACGGATTGTTTTTCCGGTTTGAAACCGCTTGCTTCCAACCATCTGAACATAGGCATTTCAAAAGGAAGCAATACTTTATCCTCCTGAATAAAAAGCGGAATATGTTTGTTTCCTATTTCATAGCACACGGTACCCATTTCCAACAATGAAGCGGGTGACATCACGATAGCTTCTGTTTCCAGAACATTGACCGCGATTATTTTTTCGGCATCCTCAAAAAGAATATCTCCTTCACGCAAACGCTGACCTTCTCTAAGAAACTTGGTCGCAACATCAGTTCCCTGTCTGGTCTTTTTACGCTGGATTCTTTTGGTGGTCTCAAACCATTCCAGATCAAGAAAATCTATGGTTTTCCCTGTAGGATTTTCGGTTAGATTGCCTATGATTTGATTAATTATCATTTTTGGATTTTTTTCTGAAGTCTAAGTTTTTGGAAATACCCACTCCGAATGTTGAACCACTGATTCCTGCTACATAGCTTTTCGTCCAACCTTCTTCTTTTGTTTTGGTCTGAAGCATTGAAAGTTCAGCAAATTTGAATTTCAGAGCCCAGCCTCCGCCTAATAAAATTCCGATCAGAGGATAGGCACGAAGACGGAATCCGTTAAAGTTCTGCATTGCATCAGCCGCCGTTGACAGCTGTTGTCCCCAAACATAATGGGCATCCACCTGCCCAATCAATACAAAGTATTTCCCAAGCATTAATGAGGGGCTGTACCAGATACCGGCTTCATTTTGTTTGTAGACGACATTGTGATCAACCGTATTCTGTGAGTATGCATAATTGACTCCAATAAGATCATTATTGTTGATGAAGTATCCCACTCCCAGCGGTGCACTTGAAACAGTACTGCTGCTGCTTGACGGTGTTGTGATTTTAGAATAGTCTAAAGAACCATACACCATAAACTGTCCTTTGGGTCCTTCTTCATCACTTTTCAGTCGGTGTCCTCCTAAAAACTGAGCGTTTACATTCCCTGAAAGCATAGATATTCCGGCTATGGCAAAAGAAAAAACTGTTTTATTTAAATATTTCATTCTAAACTTAATTCTATAATTGTGTTAAATTGTTTTGAATAAACCTTTCAATTTTTAAATAAACCTTATAGGTTTTTGAAACCTATAAGGTTGGTAAGATTTATCTTAGAATAAGAAATACAATTGTGTTAAAGGAAGTGTTTCTGCCGGTTCACAAGTGATGTATTCACCATCTACTGTTACTTTATAGTTTTCAGCATTCACTTCAATTAGAGGAGTCTTATCATTATGAATAAGATCTGCTTTTGAAATATTTCTACAGTTTTTCACCGGAAGAATCATTTTCTCCAATTTGTAAGAAGCAATTGTTCCGTTATCGATAGAGATCTGTGAAACAAAGTTGGCACAAATACCAAATTTGGCTTTCCCATGAGCTCCGAACATATTTCTGTAAATAATCGGCTGAGGTGTTGGAATAGACGCATTCGGATCTCCCATTTTAGCAGCGATTACAAACCCTCCTTTGACAATCATTTCCGGCTTTGCTCCAAATAATGCAGGCTTCCAGATCACCAAATCTGCTAATTTTCCTTCTTCAATGGATCCTACATATTCTGAAATACCGTGAGCAATCGCCGGGTTGATTGTATATTTGGCTACATATCTTTTAGCGCGGTAGTTATCGTTTTCTGCATTCTGATCTTCTTCCAAAGCTCCTCTCTGCTCCTTCATTTTGCTTGCCGTCTGCCATGTTCTTGTGATCACCTCTCCCGGTCTTCCCATTGCCTGAGAGTCTGAACTCATAATGCTGAAAACTCCCATGTCATGAAGAATATCTTCTGCTGCAATGGTTTCAGGACGGATACGTGAGTCTGCGAACGCTACATCTTCAGGGATATTTTTACTCAAATGGTGGCATACCATCAGCATATCCAAATGTTCATCGATTGTATTAACCGTGTAAGGACGTGTAGGGTTTGTAGAAGCCGGCAATACGTTTGGATACATGGCAGCTTTAATGATATCCGGTGCGTGGCCTCCTCCTGCTCCTTCCGTATGGAAAGTGTGGATTACTCTTCCGTTGATCGCTCTCATGGTATCTTCAAGAAATCCTCCTTCATTCAAAGTATCTGTGTGGATGGCAACCTGAACGTCATATTTATCAGCTACTTTCAGCGCAGCATCAATCGTTGCAGGAGTTGCTCCCCAGTCTTCATGGATTTTTACTCCTAAAGCCCCTGCTTCCACCTGTTCTTCGATAGGCTCTTCTGCTGAGCAGTTTCCTTTTCCGAAGAAACCAAGGTTCATCGGATATTCTTCTGCTGCCTCAAGCATTTTCTGCATGTTGAATTTTCCCGGAGTAACAGTTGTAGCATTGGTTCCGTCATTAGGACCTGTACCGCCACCGATCATTGTTGTAATTCCGCTGTACAGAGATGTTTCGATCTGCTGAGGACAGATATAGTGAATGTGGGTATCAATACCTCCGGCTGTTACGATATATCCTTTTCCACCGTGAACTTCAGTTGAAGCTCCAATGATCATATTAGGACTTACCCCATCCATGGTATCAGGGTTCCCTGCTTTTCCGATTCCTACGATCTTTCCGTCTTTGATTCCGATATCACCTTTTACAATTCCCCAGTGGTCGATGATTACTGCTCCTGTGATACAAAGGTCCAAAACACCTTCATCTCTTTTGGCCGTCACATTCTGGCCCATCCCGTCACGTACGGTTTTTCCTCCTCCGAAAACGGCTTCGTCTCCGTAATGGGTGAAATCTTTTTCAATTTCAATGATAATTTCAGTGTCTCCCAGTCTGATTTTGTCTCCGGCTGTTGGACCTAATATATTGGCGTATTGTTTTCTGTCTACGTTTAAGCTCATCTTAGTGATTTTTAAAGTTTAACTCTTCAACTTTTGCAAGGCTTGCTTTTTTCTGCTCTTCAGAATCTACCTGTCCGTCGACAAGGTTGTTGAAGCCCATTGCTTTTTTGTTTCCTCCTATTTCTACCAATTCCACTTCTTTTTCTTCCCCCGGCTCGAAACGTACTGCAGTACTTGCTACAATATTCAGTCTCTTTCCGAAAGCTTTTTCGCGATCAAAGCTCATGGCCTTATTGACTTCGAAAAAATGGAAGTGTGAACCTACCTGAATAGGACGGTCTCCTGTATTGGTTACTTTTATTTTTACAGTTTCTCTGCCTTCATTGCAGATAATTGTACCTTCTTTTACAAAAATTTCTCCTGGTATCATCATCAATAGTATTAGCGGATTGGATTGTGTACGGTTACCAGCTTAGTCCCATCCGGGAAAGTGGCTTCAATCTGAACGTCATGGATCATTTCTGAAACGCCAGGCATCACATCATCTTTGGTAAGAAGGTGAGCGCCTTCCTGCATCAATTCAGCTACTTTTTTTCCATCTCTTGCTCCTTCCAGCAAAAAGTGACTGATGAGTGCTATTGATTCCGGGTAGTTTAATTTAAGGCCTCTTGCCTTTCTTTTTAGAGCGAGTTCGCCTGCCAGAAATAGCATAAGCTTCTCCGTTTCTCTCGGTGTTAAGTGCATAATATTTTTATTTAAAGTTGGACAAACACTATCCTGTTCACCTTTCTGTAAGGCAAATAGAAATGTTCAAAAATGTAAAATGGGGAATGATTATTACGGATCTGTATTTACATGAATACAAACCATAACGGATCATTAAAATCTCAAAAAGGGATTAGCAGCCTGCTATCTGCAGAGAATGATACAGGATGTATCTTGGTGCTGTAAAATAAATACGGTTTTGAACAGCCGCAACCTGTGTATTATAAGTATAGCCTGCAAAGAAATAGTGTAACCATTGCTGTGCAAGTACTGAATAATCAAATTTTACTTTCTCCCAGTCATTGGAATCCTGTACATCCTGAGCATCTGTGAAACTATACATTTCAGGCTGAGTCTGCTGATCGGATTTCTGTTGAAGGAGATGTATTTTTGAAAGGAGATCAGGATAGGATTGAGTTTTCCCTTTATGTGCAAAAAGACCTGCACACAACGCTGAGAAAAATAAGACAAAAGAGAAAAATAAGACTCTTTTTTTCATACCTGATTAATAATGGTGTAAAATTAGAACAATCTTAAAACTCCGGCTATCAAAAAAATTATTTAAAATGTTCAAAATCGCAACAAATGCAATTTTATACATTTTTAACATTTAGCCATAACCAACTCATTTACAACACTTAAACATCATTTGTGAACTATGACAAATATTTTGTTGTTTCTATTCTTATGATTAAGATCATTCACTTCATTTTCTCCTTCTATTTAAAATATCGAATAAATACATCTTCTATTCTCAATAGCAGATGTTAAAAAACCACTATTTATTAATGATTATTGAAGAATAAAGTTTATTCCATAAAATCAGGTGGTATTTTTTTCTTTCCTTATAATTATCGTAAATTTGTATACACATCTTATTTAATTTAATAAAATAATAAAACGTAATATGTCAAAAGCAATTTCGCAAGTACCATTAGCGGTAAACGAGCCGGTAAATTCATATGAACCGGGATCTCCAGAAGTTAAGAGCCTTATCGACACTTATAAAAAAATGTGGGCTGAAAAGGTAGAAATCCCAATGATTATCAATGGAAAAGAAGTAAAAACTGATACAAAAGTACAGCTTCAGTCTCCACAGGATCATGCTCATGACTTCGGATTCTACTACCAAGGTGGTATGCAGCATGTGGATGACGCTATCAACGCGGCATTGGCAGCTAAAAACGATTGGAATGAACTAGGCTGGGAACAACGTGCAGCAATTTTCTTAAAGGCAGCTGATCTTTTGGCTGGACCTTACAGAGATGTGATCAACGCTGCAACGATGATCGGACAGTCTAAAAATGTACACCAGGCTGAAATTGACGCTGCTTGTGAGTTCATCGACTTCTTAAGATTCAACGTAGAATTCATGACAGAAATGTATTCGGAACAGCCAGTTTCTGACAATGGAATCTGGAACCGTGTAGAGTACAGACCATTAGAAGGATTCTGTTTTGCAGTAACTCCGTTCAACTTTACAGCAATTTCAGGGAACCTTCCGACTTGTATGGCCATGTTAGGAAACGTAGTGGTTTGGAAGCCTTCTGACAAGCAGGTATATTCTGCAAAAGTAATCATGGATGTATTGACAGAGGCAGGTCTTCCTGCAGGGGTTATCAACATGATCTTTACAGATGGAAAAGAAACTGCTGAAAAAGTATTGGCTCACCGTGATTTCGCAGGTCTTCACTTCACTGGGTCTACAAAAGTATTCCAGGGAATGTGGAAAATGATCGGTGATAATATCCATAACTACAGAACGTATCCAAGAATCGTTGGAGAAACAGGTGGTAAGGACTTTGTTATTGCTCACCCTTCTGCTAACGTAGAAGCTGTAGCGACTGCATTGGTAAGAGGTTCTTTCGAATACCAGGGACAGAAATGTTCTGCTGCTTCAAGAGCTTACGTACCTAAGTCTCTTTGGGCTGATGTGAAAAAAGTAATGGAAGCTCAGATGAGCACCATCAAAGTAGGTTCTCCGGAAGATACTTCTAACTTCGTAAATGCAGTAATCGACAAAAATTCTTTCGAAAAATGTAAAGGATATATCGACAGAGCAAATGCTTCAGGTGAAGCTACTGTAGCGATCGGAGGAAAAGTTGATGATTCTAAAGGATGGTTCGTACACCCAACAGTAATCGAAACGACAAATCCTCACTACGAAAGTATGGTAGAAGAGATCTTCGGCCCAATCTTATCGATCTACGTATATGAAGATCAGGACTGGAAAGAAACGCTGAAGCTTGTAGATTCTACTTCTCCTTATTCATTAACAGGTTCTGTATTTTCTCAAGACCGTTATGCTATCAATGAGGCTTTTAAAGCGTTAGAAAATGCTTCAGGTAACTTCTACATCAACGATAAGCCTACAGGTGCCGTAGTGGGACAACAGCCTTTCGGTGGTGGTAGAGCTTCAGGAACAAATGATAAAGCAGGTTCTAAAATGAATCTTCTAAGATGGACGTCTGTAAGAAGCGTAAAAGAAACATTCGTTTCTCCAAAAAACTACAAATATCCATACCTGGGATAATGATAAGTAATGAGCAATAGGCAATAACTAATGATTGTCTGTTCTTTCAATACAGCCTCGGAATTTCAATTCCGGGGCTTTTTTGTGGGATGAGTTCGGGGTACGAGACGCGGGATACAAGGTTTAAAATGTAAGGTTAGTGGTAATTAGAAAGGTTATTTTAACCACTCTAACTCCCAAACCCTCTAACCCTCAAACTCTCCCCCTAATCCCTGCCACCTCCTACCTAACATCTTTTAACAAACTTTACCTATACTTTACGACTTTCCATACCCTCTTAGGAATAATTGTTGATTTTTAATCACTACACCCCCCAAAATAAAATAGTATGAAAAAGTTATTGCTAACAGCCGTTGGAATAGGAATATTCGCAGTGAGCTGTGGAACCAAAGAATCGACAATGTCATCGAGCAGCCGTGATTCAGCGACGGTAGATAATGCACGAAAAAGCGCATCACCTGCCACCACTGATACCATAACTGCAAAGAAGACAAATCCTGACAGTATCAAGATGAAAAAGGATTCTACGGTGACATCACCCGTCAAATAGTATTAATATACATTCAATTTAAAATGGAAAATCTGCAGATGAAAGCGCTGCAGATTTTTTTATTGTGAAGATAGAAGGATAAAGAGTTCGGTGAACATATCGTTATTGAGTTTTAAGTTTGGGCTAAAGCCGGTGGATAGGTGCTGTTTTTTTTAGTGGCCGGGCTAAAGCCCACCTATTGAATTTTGATAATAAAATCTTTTAATCTTTTAATCTTTTAATTAAATGATTATATTTGATTAACATCAACATTAAAATAGTATTACAATGAAAAAAATATGGATAGGAGCAGTTCTTGGACTTCTTTTCTTGGGAAGTTGTGCTCAAAACAAAGAAAAAAGAGAGGAATATAAAGATGCTCACAACAAAGATTCTTTAAGAAACAGAATGGGTGATTCTGCTGTGGCCAATTCAATCCCTTCACCGGCAGCCTCTGATACTTCAAAAACAAAAACCGACAGTACAAAAGTTAAATAAAATCACAAATCCACAGACTTCTGTGGATTTGCACTTAAAAAAACTTGACTGAAAAAAAACCGGGCAATCAACCCCGATTATGAGATATGATTAATATTCTGAATCAGAATATTTCGTTAGAAGTTAAAAATGGGAATTGAAGTTTGTGTTACCACTCTTTTATTTCAGAAGATGTAATATCCTTTCAAAAATAAAAGAGCTAAACCGTTGTGGTATTTGTATTCATCCCTTATAAAGCTGCCGCAAAGATATGATAGCAAGGCTTTCCTATAAAACAATAGGTTGTTCATTTTCATGAAAATGGTAAGATAGAATTAAAAAAAACACTTCTTTTTAATCATTTTCGGGAAAATGAACATTTTTATCTGATTGATTTTCAGCATCAATATATTTAATATAAGCGGAGGGAGAATGGTCTGTAACCGCTTTGAAGACTGCGGCAAACTTACTGTGTGAAGAGAAGCCGCATTCATCAGCAAGGATGCTTATTTTATACTGTCTGTACTTCTCATCATTGATCATTTTGTCTACAATATAGTTGATCCTTAAGCGGTTGATATACGTTTTAAAGTCAGCACTTTTATGCTGATTAATGACATAAGACAGATATTTTGTATTGGTATTCAGTTCGCCAGCAAGAAAAGACAGGGACATTCCTTTATTGTTATACAGCTTTCCTTTCTCAAATTCTTCCAGCAATTCGAGCAGTTTTGATTCTGTTTCGGAGGTCATCAGTGAATCATTTCGTTTTCGGTCTGTTTCAGAGTCTTTTTCATCAATTTCTTCCACGGATATATTAGAAAACTCAGAACCACCGGATTGTTTTAAAGGGTGACTGTTCCTTTTACTGATCATATTCAACTGAGTTCTTATGATATTTCTAAGTTTTGAACGCTGTTTTTTCTGCTGTGTTCTGAAGAAAATAAGTAAGCCAACCAACGATATAAACAGGACAATAATAGCAACATTCTTCACCAAATTCATCTGTCCGTTCTTTTTATTAATCTTCCCTTTAGAAATCTCAGGACCTCTCATGGTGAAACTTTGGTTACGGGCAGCAATGCTGTCGTACATCCTTACATATTTTACCGCATATAAAGACGCTTTGAAATTATCCCCCGTTCCTTCATAGTAATCATTAATATTAGAGTATACTGCTTTTTTAAGCTTAAGACTTCTGGATGTATCTGCAATTTTTTCAGCTTTTTTAAGGTATAATTCGGCATCCTTCCAGTTCTTTTGTTTCAAACGGATACCTCCCAGTCCATTATAGACCAATCCCAATGTGCAGCTGCCATCTTTAAGCAATCCTTCAGCTTTTCTATAATAATTTTCTGAAACAGAATATTCATTAAGTTTAAAATACACATCTCCCAACACCTGATAAGAAGCCGCTGCCGTTCTATCCTCATAACGGCTGTCTATTTTTTCAAAATATTTCAGGGATGACTCAATGTATCGTATTGCATTTGAATAATTGCCCAATTCCATTTCATAGAAGGCCATTTCCTGATTCAATAATCCTGCTGCCTCATTACTTTTCTGAAAATCAGAGATCTTCCCTGATGCTTCCAGCCCTTTTACAATGTATTTTTTGGACCTTTCGTATAACCCTACCTGTCTATATTGTCTGGCAAGTAATCGGGTTACCACAGCCATCCATTCCGGATCATTAACCTGATTGATGACAGAATGGGCATTTTCACTATAGCATATTGCTTTTTTAAGCTCACCTGCATGATGATAAAGTTCCGAAGAAAGAACAAGGCATCTTATTTTCTCTGAAGGCGTTTGTGCCGACAAATAAAGAGAATCTGCAGTTTTGATCGCTTTGGGTAAATCCTTATAAGCTGTAACAGAAGAAGTTCTTTCACAGATAAGATCAAAGTTATTTTTTTTCTGAGCGAATATGGGGACAGCTGTTGCCAGCAAAAACAAAAATTTCAGAAGATTTTTAGACATAAAAAAACAAATTATTATTTTTATTTTATAATAATTCATCATTACTTTCACAGGGGGTGTCTTTTTGTTTTTTACAAAACTAGTGATATTTTATTTTTTATTAAAATATAATATTGAAATTTAATCATTTAACCCAAAACAGCATTTTACATTAATTTTAATAATTATACTAAAACAATAGATGATTATCTTTCATATAAGCTGATGTCTGCTTTAAAACTAAGGTTCCTGTATAATTATTTTCAATATGGACGGCTTATGTGTCATCATATTTATTACATTTGCATGGAATAAAAAGTTTTTATGAAAAAAATAGCTATACTTTCCTCCATCTTTATAGGAGCCCTTGTATGGGCGCAGGGAATTAAATTTGAAGAAGGCAAATTTGCCACTATCCTGGCCAAAGCAAAAAAAGAAAAAAAGCTGGTCTTTATAGATGCATATGCCTCATGGTGTGGACCTTGTAAACTGATGGTGAAAAACATTTTCCCACTTCAGGCTGTAGGTGATTATTATAATTCTCACTTTATCAATGCTAAAATTGACATGGAAAAAGGAGAAGGAATTGAACTGGCAAAAAAATATAATGTAAAAGCATTCCCTACTTACCTGTTCATTGATGGAAATGGTGAAGCTGTACACAGAACGCTAGGATATGTTGAAGAGAAAGACTTTATCCAGTTTGCGAAGGATGCTGAAGATCCGAACAAAAGACTGACTTCTTTGAAGCAGCAGTTTGAAAAGGGAGAAAAAGATCCTGAGTTTTTAAAGAATCTTGCAGGGCTTACCATGTATAATGATGCTGAGTTTGCCGGTAAAGTACTTAACCGTTATTTTCAGCAGAAAGCAGGCTTAGACCAGGAAGATATTCAAATGCTTCTTTCGGGAGTTCAGACTACAGACAGCCCTTTGTACAAGATTTTCCAGGATAAAAAAGCAGATATCGTTAAATTCTTCCCAGAAGATAAGTATGAAAAGTTCGACAAAAACATCAAACTGAATACCGTTTCCAAAAAAGCATATAACGCAGATACCAAAACGTGGAATGACAGCTATTTTATGGCTGAAACTCAGAAATTCCTGAGCAAAGAAGAGGCGGACAAGATCTTAAAAAGGATGAAAGCCAACAGAGCTTTAAAGAATAAAGATATTCCTGAGTATGAAAAATTAATTCTTGACCTTTACAAAGATTATTCTGCAGCAGGTTCTGAAGAATTGAATTCTCTTGCATGGAACTTCTTTGAAAATGTAAGCAATAAAACATCTCTTGAAAAAGCAATCAGCTGGGCACAGGAATCTGTGAAGAAAGACCAGAACTTTGCCAATACAGATACTTTAGCTAATCTTTACAATAAGGTTGGAGATAAGAAAAATGCAAAAATGTGGGCTGAAAAGTCTATTGAGCTTGCAAAGAGTACCGGACAGGATTCTTCTGATACAGAAAAATTATTGAAAAGTCTTTAATAAGTAATACATCATAAAAAACCCCGCAGAACTTCAGTTCTGCGGGGTTTTTATTGTGTTATTGAACCACCCGGTCAAAAATTCTTTGAATTT